>JANLTW010000142.1:0-60185 GCA_031363155.1 Gammaproteobacteria bacterium
GAAAATACGGTCGCCAGCACCGCGCCCAGCAGCACCAGCATGAACGGCCGCAAGTGCCATGGCCGAAGAACCCGGCCGGCCACCCGGGTCATGGCCTCACTGACCCACCAGAACAGCAGCCAATTGCCCGACCACAGCAGAATCGAAACCGTGCGCGGGAAGTAGCGGCCCAGTCCAGCCTGCAGCCACCCCTGATTGAATCCGACAACGAGCGGAACGAGGGCAAAAAAAACGATTGCGAGCGTCCACGGCAAGCCCGCGATCGTGGGCCGCGATGCTCGCGGCTCGTGAACAGGCCCGTTCGCATGCATGAAGCTTATGGTGACGGCGCGCCAAGAACGCGTCAATAGCGCCCTGGTTGGGCGAATTCGCGCAGCATGAGTCCGTTTGAAGTCGAAATTCTGTGTTTATGGCCTGTTTCATGTATGCCGAACACAGCTGATGAAATCGTGATTGCCCTGTGAGTGGGTAATGGCACAGTCCGACCCGATCTGCAGAACGCACACACGGAGCAACCCATGAGCAAACGAATTTCGCCACTGAAAGGTCGAGTAACTTTTCCATCGTGGCAGTCGAGGGGACTTTGCCTGGCGACAGCGCTGCTGGTGTCCGTGGGACCCATCGCCAGCGCCGCCGAGTCCGGCGTGCTCGAAGAAATCGTCGTGACGGCCCGGAAAATCTCCGAACCCCTGCAGGAAGTGCCCCTGACCATCACGGCGTTTTCCGCCAAGCAGCTGGAAGAGCGTGGCGTGCGCAGCGTCAGGGATCTGGCGGCGCAAACGCCCGGCCTGACCTTTACCACGTCGACGGATCGATCTGCCGGCGCGTTTCAGATTCGGGGCATGAGCCAGATATCAGGCACGGGTGACACCAGTCGCGACATCGCGTCGGTTTTTATCGACGGCGTCTACTACGCGGGCGCGGCGCCCGGACTGACGTTCTGGGATCTGGAGCGCGTTGAAGTCGTCAAAGGCCCGCAGAGCGCATTCTTCGGTCGCGCAACGTTCGGCGGAGCCATCAATTTTGTGACCGCGACGCCCGGCAATACGGTGAAAGGCAATTTCACCGGTCGCTTTGGCCAGAACGACGATCGGGCGCTGGGCTTCAGCGCCGAAGGGCCGCTGGTGGCCGACAAGCTGGCCGTGCGACTGACCGGAAATTACTCCGACTTCGGCGGCCAATACACCAATGCGCAGGGCGGCGGCCGTCTGGGCGCGCAGCGTGAGAATTTCGGCGCGTTGTCGCTGGCTTTCACTCCGACCGAGAACGTGAGCAGTCGCCTGCGTGTCTCGTATACGAAGCAGCGCGATGGCGCCCCGGCGGTACAGCTGCTGAATCGCGTGCCGCAGCACAACTGCGGCCCGTTCGGCGGCACCAATCGCGGTGGCGTGGCGACGCTGTTCTGTGGTGAGACCACCTTCAGCGGCCAGCCCTCACTCAATCCCGCGATGCCGGCCGGCGGACGCGGCAAATGGGGATTTAACGACGCGGGCCTGGACAGAACCTACAAGACCACGACATTGAATGTCGACTGGAAATTGCCGGCCAACTACACCTTGTCGCTGCTGTCCGGGTACCAGAAGGAAGACATGGAAGCGGTCGCCGATTTCGAGCGCGCCCCGCAGGATGTGTGGTGGTCGGATTCCCTCCGTCATCAGAAGGCGACCAGCGTGGAGCTGCGCCTGAGCTCGCCACAGGAAGGGCGCCTGCGCTGGCTGGCAGGTGTCTACAACCTCAAACAGGATTACCTGACCGCCGGCAATTTCATGATCGGTTCACAGAATATTTTTTCGGTGATCCTGCCGGCCGTGTTCCCGCCCGGCGCGGTCATCGCGGGGCCCCCGACCAGCCGCGTGCTCAAGAACAAGGCTGTGTTTGGCTCTGTTAGCTACGCAGTCAGCGACGCATTGACGTTATCGCTCGAAGGCCGCTGGCAGAAAGACACTGTGTCGAATGCGCAAGCCACGGGTGTGCCACTGGTATTCGATACTACGAAATTCCTGCCACGGTTGATCGCCGATTGGCGCATCAACGATCATGTTAAATACTATTTTAACTGGGCGAAAGGCGATCAACCGACGCAAGGCAACGCCCAGGTCGCGCCGTTGTCGGCCGCAAACCAGGCGCGCGCCGCAGGACTGGGACTGTTCCTGGTGGTGCCTGAAGCGACCGTCACCAATTTCGAACTCGGCACGAAGACCTCGTGGCGCGAGGGCCGCGTCATCGCCAACGCCGCATTCTATTATCTGAAGTGGCAAGGCAAACAGGGCGTACGCGGTTTCCAGATTGATACCAATAACAACGGCGTCATCGACCTGGCGGCAACTGGCGCCAATCAGGAAAATTTCAACGCCCAGGCCTATGTCGCCGGCGACGAGGACATTTATGGGCTGGAATTTGAAACCCGCGCCACGTTGACCGACCGCACGCAGGTGGGCCTCGCCTTTGCGACCTCGCACCTCAAGATCAAGAAACTGGAGGACGACCTGTATCGGCGGTACTTCGGCACACTGGATGCGAGCGGTCAGCAGGAAGGCCTGGTGCCGCGCAGCAGTGGCACGCTGTATGGCAGTTACACGCTGCCGATGACGAATGGCAACTCCTGGTTTGCGCGCGCCGACCTGACCTACATCGGCCTGCGCTATGACTCGATTCTCAATAAATCATTCACCGCCGCGACCACCAAGGTGAATCTGAAATTCGGCATCGACTTCAAGAACCTGAATGTCACGGCCTACGTCGACAATCTCCTCGACGACGACCATGTCGAGTCGGCGGTTTACCAGAGCGATTCGGCGACCGATCCGTTCACGTTCTTGCCGGCCTCGGATGAAGTCGTGTTGCCACGTAAGCGGCAGTCCGGCATTACCGTGTCCTACCATTTCTGACGAATGCGATGCGCACACTCAAGCTGCTGGGGCTCGGCCTGGGTGTCGCTGTTGCCTTTGGATTGACGCTGGTTGCGACGGATATCGCGTTCTGGCAGCGTCTCGTGACGCTGCCGATGAAACACATTGTCACCGCAACCGAGTGGTACACGCCCAGGACGATCGTCGCCGGCGCCGCTTCGTCGCCTGCGTTCGCGGTCGCTGCGGCCAACGAACGGCAGATTTCGGCGGCTGCCCTGCAGGTCGCGCTGCGCTACGCGCAAGCGCGACCAACCGCCGCGCTGCTCGTGTATCACGCCGGCCGCATCGAACTCGAGTTCTACGGAGCGGGTTTTTCGCAAACCAGCCGCACTGACTCCCAGTCGATGCACAAGTCCGTGCTCGCACTGCTGGTTGGGATCGCGGTACACGATGGCTTCATTCGTTCGGTCGAGGATCCGATCGGACGCTACATCCCCGAATGGGCCGGCGATTCGCGCGGTGCCATCCCGGTGCGCAGTCTGCTGCAGATGGCGAGTGGGCTCGAGCAGGTACCCACGTCGCTGAATCCCTTTTCGCCGGGACTGCAGCTGTTTCTCGCATCCCACCGCCGGCCCAAGCTGCTGCAGGTCCGCTCGATCCGCCGACCGGATCAGGAATTCGACTACAACCCGGTAAACTCGGAGTTGTTAGGTACGATCCTCGAACACGCGACCGGCCGCCGCTACGGCGATTACCTGTCCGAGCGCCTGTGGCAGCCGCTGGGCGCCGCGACCGCCTATTTGTGGCCCGACCACGCCGGCGGCCTGGTGCACACCTCCTGCTGCCTGCAGGCGACTGCGCGTGACTGGTTGCGGCTCGGCTTGTTAGTCATGAACCGGGGCGCGGTCGGCGACCGACAGCTCGTTCCTGCGGCGTGGATGGACGCGATGCTGGCCTCGTCGCCGCACAATCCCAACTACGGCTATCAGATCTGGCTCGGCCGGCAATTCACCCGCGAGCGACGCTATACCGCAGCCAGCGCCGCGCGCGCCCTGCACAGCGAACCGTTCATCGCTGCAGACGTCGTGTACTTCGACGGCGCCGGCGGGCAGCGAGTCTATGTAGTGCCTTCAGCGCAGCTGGTCATCATTCACACCGGCGACGCGACCACCGACTGGGATGACGCGTTTCTTCCTAACACTTTGGTGCGCGGACTGGCGCCACGAACTTGACACACAGGAGACTGGAATCATGTCGACACAATTCACACGCCGCGACACCCTGAAACTCATGGCCGCGACGTCCGCGGCCGCATCCGCCGGTGTCCCGGCTGGGGCGCCAGCGCCCGGTTTCGTGCCGACGAAGCCGATGGACATCTACGCCAAGATCCGCTGCAGCCTGCGCGATGAGCTTGTGCCGTTCTGGTATCGCGGCCAGGCGATGGTCGCGCTGCAGGATGACGTGCCGCGGCCGATTCTCGGCGTCGAAGGATTCAGTTACACGCGTTTCACACGCCAGGCGGATGGCTCCTGGATGACGCGACTGATCGAGGTGGGATATTTCACCGATCTCATGTCCGGCGCAATCGTCGACGAAGCAACCAACAGCGTGAACGGCAAGCGGATCAAGCCCAGGCATTTCTCCTCGCCGGTACAGAGCTTCGGCGTCAATGCCGATGGCAGTGTAAGCTCGGAACGCAAAGTCACACCGCCGTCCGAATTCGTGGGCCGCGTCTGGGCGCCCTACCGCCAGGGCACTGAAGTCTGGGTCGATGAAGACATGCTCGCCAAGCTAACAAGCGACGCGCTGCCACCCAGCATGCGCGAGGCGGGTCCGCCGCGCATGCTGTCGCTGGGAGCGATGACCTCGTATCGCTCGCACAGCGCGGACGTACAAAACCCGCGTCTTGCGAGCGCGCCCTGCACTTTCCACCTGCAGGAGCTCAGCAGTCTGCCGTCGTGGTTTGAACTGGGCGACGTGGTCGGCAAGCAGCTGTGGCGCCTCTCGGGCCGCAAGCTCGGGACGGCGGATGAGATGCCCGCGGCGCTGCGCGCGCGTATCGACAAGGATCATCCGGAGTTTGTAAAAAAACCCGGTATCTGAGCGCCTGCTACTCGGTCCGCAGCGCGTCGACCGGCTGAAGGCCCGCCGCGCGCACTGCGGGCAGCACGCCGGAGATGAGTCCGATCAGCACCGCGATCACTTCTGCGAGCAGCGTGTAGCCAAACTCAATATGTACCGGCAACGCCGGCACGGCCGCCGACAGCAACAGCGCGATACCGATGCCGACGATCAGACCGCCGAGGCCGCCGATCGCCGACAGCAGCACCGCTTCGCCCAGAAAGAACTTGAGGATGCTGCGCTGGGTCGCGCCAAGCGCGCGCAGCAGGCCAATCTCCCCGGTGCGCTCGCGCACCGCGATGGTCATGATGGTAAAAATTCCGACGCCGCCCACCAGCAGCGAGATGCCGCCGAGCGCGCCCACCGCCGCGGTCAACACGCCGAGAATATTGCCGAGCGTATCGAGCATCTCCTGCTGCGTGACCACGGTGAAATCCTCGCGCCCGTGCCGCGCCAGCAACACGCGCGTCACCGCCTCGGACACCTCGCGCGCCGACGCACCCGCCGCATACACCACATCCACCTGCAGGAGGCCGTTGCGATTGAACAGCGACAGCGCCCGCGCGGTCGGTATGTAAACGGTATCGTCGAGATCGAAACCGATCATCGATCCTTTTGATTGCATGAAGCCGATGATGCGAAAGCGTTCGCCGCCGATCCGGATCAGGGCGCCGAGCGGATTGGTGTCGCCGAAAATCTCGTGGCGCAACTTAGAACCCAGCACTGCCACGGCGCGCGGCGCCGTCGGATCATCCTCGGGCAGGAAACTGCCGCCCGCGAGCGTGAAAGTGTACGCCTCGTCGAACTCCGGACCCACGCCGAAGACGGTCGTGCGCCGGACCCGTCCGTTAGCTTCGACATCCGAATTGCCCTGCAACATCGGTACGACATTCAATACCCGCGGAACGCGCTTGAACGCCATGGCATCGTCGATCGTCAGTGGTCGCATCGACGCGAACTGGCCGGGGTTGGCGCCGAAGGTCTGCGATTTGCCGGGCTGCACCGAGATGATGTTGGTGCCGAACTGCGTGAATTGATGCAGCACGTATTGCTGCACGCCCGCGCCGATCGAGGTCAACAGCACCACCGCTGCGACACCGATGCCGATACCGAGTGCGGTCAGGAACGCACGGCTGCGGCGCGCCTTCATCGCCGAATACGTGAACGCAATGAAATCCTGCTGCAGCATCAAATCTTCCGCGCCAGCGCCAGCACCGGGTCAAGACGCGCAGCGCGGCGCGCGGGCAGAATGCCGAACACCAGACCGCTCAGCACCGCGATACCGATGGCCGCCAGTGTCGCCCAGCGCGGCGCCACCGCGTCGATCGGCAGCATCCTGCGCATCACCGCGGTGGCCGCCTCACCGACCACGAGGCCGATCAATGCTCCGGCACTCGCCAGCAGGATGGCTTCGGTCAGAAACATGTTGGTTATCTGCCGTGGCTTGGCGCCCAGCGCCTTCAGCAGGCCGATTTCCGCGGTGCGCTGACTCACGGCGACCAGCATCACATTCATGATCAGGATGCCGGCGACTAACAGACTGATGCCGGCGATGCCGGCGAGCGCGGCGGTGAGCGCGCCAAAGATGCCATTGAAGGTGGTCAGCATCGCGTCCTGTGTGACCACGGTGACATCTGCCTCGTTCTGGTGGCGCTTGCGCAGCACATCGATCACCTGCGCGCGCGTGGCCTGCATCAGGTCGTGATCGCGCGCCTGAATCAGGATGCGAAACAGGCTGGTCTTGTTGTACATGGTGAGCGCGGAGGCCACCGGAATCATCACCACGTCCTGCGCATCGAAGCCGATCGAGCGGCCCTCGGCGCCCATGATGCCGATGATCCGGAAACGCCGGTCGCCGATCCGCAACCATTGACCGATCGCATCACCGTCCGGGTACAGCTCGCGCGCCACCCGGATCCCCATCACGCACACGGACCCGCCGCGATCCGATTGCTGCGCCGGCAGAAATTCACCGCGCTCGAGCTTCCACTGGCGCACGTTGAGCCAGCTCGCGGTGGTGCCGAGAACGGAAGTTTGCCGTTCGCGCCGTCCGGACGACACGGTGCCCTGGCCGATGACCAGCGGCGCGGCATCGGCCACGGTCGGGATGCGGCGCACAGCTTCCATGTCGCCTAACGTCAGGTCGCGCGGCGTGTCGCCGGACATCAGCGCCGGGTTCACGCCGCCGGTCGCGGTGCGGCCAGGAATGACGATTACCAGATTGGTACCGAGCGATGCAAATTCGCTGGTCACATAGCGCCGTGCGCCCTCGCCCAGCGCTGTCAGCATGATGACTGCGGCGACACCAATTGCGACCGCGAGCAGCATCATGCTGCTGCGCATGCGTGCGCGGCGCAGCGATTGACCGGCAAACATCAGCAGATCAAGTGGCCGCATCTTCAACCACCTTGCCATCGCGCATGACAATGCGCCGACGTGCGCGCGCGCCGACGAGCGGATCGTGCGTCACCACGATCAGCGTATAACCCTCGCGATTGAGTTTCTCCAGCAGATCGATGACCTCCTTGCCGGACACCGAATCGAGATTGCCGGTCGGCTCATCGGCCAGCAGCAGGTTCGGCTTCATCACCAGCGCGCGTGCGATCGCAACGCGTTGGCGCTGCCCGCCAGAGAGCTGATCGGGGCGATGATGTGCGCGGTCGGTCAGCCCAACACCGGCAATCAGCGCCGCGGCCCGCGCAACGCGTTCTTTGGCAGGGACCCCGGCGAGCAGCATCGGCAGCTCGATATTTTCGGCGGCTGTTAGCCGTGCGATCAGGTGAAAAGTCTGAAAGACAAAGCCGACCTGCGCGCTGCGCACCTGCGCCTGCTGGTTGTCATCGAGATGCGTCGTGTCGATGCCGCCGAGCTGGTAGATGCCGGAGTTCGGCTGGTCGAGCAGACCGAGCACGTTCAGCAGCGTGGATTTTCCCGAGCCCGACGGCCCCATGACCGCGACATACTCACCGTCGCGGATTTTAAGCGTTACATTTTCGAGCGCATGCACGGATTGATCGCCGACCTGAAACGTGCGCTCAATGGCTTTGAGTTCGATCATGCGGGCGCTATTTCCGGGCCGCAGTGGTCCCGGGTTCGATCTTGACCTTGGCTCCCGCGACCACGCCCTCGCGGTCAATCGAGGTGATGACTTTGTCGTTCGCGGTCAGACCCTCGAGCACCTCGGTGTGTTCCCAGTTGCCGATGCCGGTCTTGATGTCGCGCGACGCGACCACGCCCTCCGCGTCGACGATCAGCACGCGCTTGCCTTCGATGATCGCAGCGGTCGGGACGCGCAGCACGTCGTCGTGGCTGGCGATGACGATCTCGACGTCCGCGCTGTAACCGGGCAACAGGTTCTCCCGTCCGTTCTGGCTGTCGATCTCGGCCTCGATCTCCACCGTGCGCGACTGTTTTTCCGCTTCGAGCACGTAGGGCGCGACCCGCCGCACATGACCCTCGTATTGCCGGTTCTGGAATGCATCGAGCGTAATGCGCGCCGGCATGCCGGTCTTGACCGACGGTGCGTCGACTTCATCGATCGGCGCGGACACGTACAGGCAGCTGTTGTCGATCAGGTCGATCGTGGGCGGCGTTGGGATACCTACCGGCGACGGCGTCACGAATTCGCCGAGCTCGCCATTGATTTCCGCGACCGTGCCTGCGAACGGCGCGCGGATCCGGGTGCGCTCCAACATGGCGTTAGCCGCATCGATGCGCGAATTCGCGCCGCGAATACTCTGCCGTGTCGCATTGCATCCGGCTGCGCTCGAATCGGCCTGGCCGATGGCGCGTTCGGCGGCATCGTCCGCCACCAGTTTCTGCGCGCGCATCCGTACCCAACGATCAGCATCGCGGCGCGCCACCGCGGCGGTGGTGCAGGCCTCCTCCGCCCGCGCACGCACGGCGGTCGCGTCGTTCACGGCGACCTGGTACTGCGCCATCAAATCGTTGTTCCACAATTCGACCAGCACCTGCCGGGCCTTGACCCGGTCGCCCTTGCGCACGTGCAGCTTGGCGATCTGCCCGCCGGTGGCCGGCGCCAGCTTCGCCCTGCGGCAGGCATTGATGGTGCCCGCGCGCGTGTTAGCAACGCTCAAGCGCACCTGGCCGCGATCGACCGTGGCCGCGGCGACGCTGATGGCCGATCGCGAACAGCCAGACAGCGAACTGCCGGCCAGCAGGGCCACGACCAGGACCAAAACCGGTTTCATAGTTGCATCTGCCATGTCCTCCGAGGGCGCCATTGTAGTCTTTAGTTGCAATATCGTTGCGGTCCGCGTCGACGAAGGACGCCTACGTAACAGCCACGATGCGCGCGAAGTGCGATAATGCGAGCATCTTCGCAAACTAATGACGCCCGTCCCCATGGATCGAAACACCGCTGTGCGGCTTGCGCAGCAAGCCATCAAGGCGCGTAACAAGAAACTGATCGAGCAGCTGCTGGCCGCCCAAGCAGCGCGCGAAATTCGCCCGTCGGCTGCCAATAGGACGCAGGACCTGCCGCTGATTGCGGTGACCTGCGCCACCGGGTGGGAGTGTTATGCCATCGTCGAGGAACTCACCAGGACCCGCGCTTTCCGGGTGCGGGCCCTGTACCGCACCGCCGGCACCCAGGCGGCAGCGCGGCTCGAAGCGCTGCTGCGGGAGACCGAAGCGGTCAGCCCGGGACTCCTGACCCTGCAGGCCGGCGTCGACATGAATTCTGAAGCGCTGCTCACCCAGGCGTTTGCCGGTTGCAGCGGCGTCGTGCTGTACAACACCGCTAACACCAGCCGAGCCGGCAAGATCACCAATCATGGCAACGATCCGCAGGGCGGCCGCCCGGTCGTGATGCAACAGGTGCTGGCGGCGCTGGCCGCACTCAAGGCCAACCCCTCGGTGCAGCAGGTCATCACGCTGATCTTCCCGACCGACAAGATCACCGGCATTGTCGATGCGGCTCCGGAAATTCCGTGGTGGATCGATCAGAAACTGCGGCTATCGGCTTTTCTTCGCGGCCAGGGCATCAACGTCACCTGCATCCACCGGCCCGCCTATTACTACGCGATGCATCGGGTCGACTACACCGCGCAGCAACATTTTCGCGGCGACAGCAGCCTGTCACGCACCATGATCCGCGAAAACAATATCCCGGGCATCACGGCCCCCGACTTTCTCGTCAACTGGGTGGATGTGCGCGACATCGGCAAATGGGTCGGCACCTGCTTTGCATACCCGGAAGTTTTCCTGAATCAGGACCTGTCGATCGCCTCCGCGGCGCTGACCGGACATCAGCTGGTCGAGATCGCCAACCGGGCTAACAAGCATGGTACCCGGTTCCGCTACCGGCGGTTTCCGCTGTGGTTGATGAAGATCCTGGCGGCATTCTCCGAAGAAGTCGTGTACCCGCTGCGCTACGCGCAGTGGTACAACGACCGTGCGAACGGCTACGACTTCGCGTCCAACGACGGCCTCGCGGATCTCGAGCGCGTGCATCCGCTATGGAGTTTTGAGCGCGAGCTCGAGTTCTGGGGCATCAATGACCTGAAGCCCAGGCGCATTCACCGCTGAAATCGAAAATTGAACTTCACCAGGAACTGCTCGCTGTCGCGCAGCGAAAACGCCGAGGAAATCAGATTGCCGAGCGATTCGTCGCTGTTAGTGGCGAAATCGACGCCGCCGCGGCTGTACACCACGTACAGGTAGGACAGCGGCTGCAGTTCAAACCGATAGCGCATCTGGAATCCCAGCCTGCGCAGGGAAAAATCATCGAGCGGATCGTTCGACGCAGGCAACGAACCACCCGGCTGAATGCGCCATGCCTGCTTGGCCGTGGCATCCAGCGCAATGGATTCCAGTTTTACACGCAATTCGTGCCGCGTGCCGGCGGACCACTGGGCCCCGGCGTTGATGCCGATCTGCCGGCTGCGAAAGGTTCCTAACAAGGAGCCAGCGCGCCACAACAACCAGTCGGGCTGCACGAGCAGCCGCACGCCGACATTGAACCGCAGCGCATCGCTGACATGATAGGTCGGCTGCACGAATGCATTGAAGGCGGTGCTCGACAGGCCCTCGAGTCCCGTCTGGCCGGCATTCAGGCTGGCATTGAAACTCCAGTGTTTCCGGCGCGGCCAGTTGCGGCTGAATTCCAGGTTCAACCTGTTCGGCAAGGGCACCGTGCCGTTGCCGCGCGTAATCAGGTCATCGTTGACCGTTGTTAGCTGCGTAAGTGCAAAGAATTCATTTCCGCCACCCGTGGTTTCTGACGTGCGGTTGATTTGCAGCGCCGTGAATATGGTGTCGCCTTGCTCATTGCGCCGGGTCGATAGGACGTAACCCCAGTCCTGTGAGCGATACCATGAGTCTTTCGGGAAGTCGGTCACGCGGCGCCGCATCTCATAACGCAGATAGTTGAGATCATTGCGATCGAGATAGCCGAAATCATTCAGCTCCAGCCCGGCGCCGAGATGCAGGAAATACAGGTTTTGCCGCCAACGGGTGCTGAGCTCGTTGTTGATGCGAATCTGCATGCCGGCATCGCGTTCTGTGACAGCGCGCTGGCTCACGGATGAGCCCACCCACTGAGTCACAACACTCCAGCGTTGGTTCGGCTTCCAGTGATGATCCAGGCCGACCACGGTTGCCGCGCGATCCAGAAAATCGGAGCGCACCTGCGTTGCCAGGACGCCCATGTCCTGGGTGCCGAAATCCTGGGTAGCGCGAAACGCGAGAAAATCCCGTCCAGCCGTGCCGCGTTCGCTGCTGGCTAACAAGCCATAGTCCATTCGCCCGGCACTGCCGTTGAGCTTGAGCGCGGCCAGTACATCGGCCGCGCCGCTGCCATCGTCCGCGGCGCCGCCCACGCGGCGGGTGTAAACGAGATTACTGGCAAACTGTCCAAACGGGATGTCAAACAGGCCCTGGTTTTCGGTAAAGAACGGCCGCTTGTCGCTGAAAAAGGTCTCGACGGCGTCGAAATTGACCACCAGCTCGTCGCTTTCAATCTGGCCAAAATCGGGATTGATGGTCGCAGTCAGCTGAAATCGCCCGCTCGGCTTCCAGAAAACGTCCGCGCCGACATCCGTGGAGGTGCCACCCCGCACCAGGTCGGCGGTACTGACCGCATAGGGCGTGATCGCCAACAGCGACTGCGAATAGGCCGCAATCTCGATCTTGGCAAGTTCGGACAAATAGCGCGGTTCAAAGTAGCTAACAGCGGGCCAGGCCACGCGCTCGCCGGTCGAGGCAATCACGCGATCGAAATAAATGCCGACCATGCGCTTACCGGCCTGGCCCGGTTTCATCGGTGCGATATGCCAGGGGATCAGCATCTCGGCGGTCCAGCCGTCCGCTTGCTCAGCGATCGCGTGCTGCCAGTCGCCGTCCCAGTCCTGGCGGAACACATTTTCGTTGACGACCACAGCGTCCAGCACACCGTTGCCGAGGGTCAGCGTGAAGTTGTAGCCCGTGCCGCCGTCGCCGTCGTAGTCGATCACGAAATTGACCCGATCGACGGTCGCAAACTGATCACGTTCACTGCGCTGCCGGGAGCGCGCAACGCCGGCGGACATCGTGCTACGAAACGCCACCGCCAGACCTTTGGGCGTCGCCAGAATCCAGGCTTCCGTGGCTTGACGGCTAACAGCCCGGGTCAAGGGCTGCACGATCTTGAAGTCGGTGATGTGCTGCGCCCCGGCCCACTCGGGCTCGTCAGGCAGGCCATCAATGCGCAGTTCGGCATGCGCGGCGCCCACAGCGAACAGGCCGATAATCAGGCATTGCAGGGCTCGCTGCGTGATCTTTGTTGTTGTTGCCAAGGGCACCCGCTATTGTCGCCGACGGACACACAAAAGTCCCAGCAGACGATCCGGGAGCCCGGGCAAATGAAAGCAGCGTATTACGAATCCGTCGGTCCCGCCCTTGAGGTCATCCGGGTCGGTGAGCGCCCGACACCGGAACCGGCGCCGGGCGAGGTGCGGATCCGCCTGCATGCGTCGGGCGTCAATCCCTCGGACGTCAATTCGCGCGCCGGATCGCGCGGCCCGCTCGCCTATCCCTGGGTCATTCCGCACTCGGACGGCGCCGGCGTCATCGATGCGGTCGGCAGCGGCGTCAACGCGTCGCGAATCGGCGAGCGCGTCTGGACCTGGAACGCCGCCTGGCGGCGGCCGTTCGGGACCTGCGCCGAATTTGTCTGCCTGCCGGGCGCGCAGGCCGTGTTCCTCGGAGCTAACACCGATTTTGATGGCGGCGCCTGTCTCGGCATTCCGGCGATGACCGCCTGTCACGCCGCGTTAGGCGACGGACCGCTCAGTGGCAAAACGGTCCTGGTGACCGGCGGCGCCGGCGCGGTGGGTCATTACGCCATCCAGTTCGCAAAATGGTCGGGCGCGCAGGTGCTCACAACCATCAGTGGCAGTGCCAAAGCAGCGCCGGCGACAGCGGCCGGTGCCGACCACGTAATCAACTATCGTGACCAGAATGTCGTTGCAGTGGTCAAGGAGCTAACATCCGGCACTGGTGTGGACCGAATTATCGAAGTCGAGTTCGGTGGAAATCTTGCGGTATCCAACCAGATTCTGAAACTAGGCGGCGTCATCGCAGCCTACGGATCGATGGCGGCGCCGACGCCGACGCTGCCGTTCTATCCGATGATGTTCAATCACACCACGGTGCACATGCTGCTCGTGTACGCGTTGACCGAGGCGCAGCGCAAGCGCGCCTGCGACCTGATCAACAGCGCGCTCGCCGCCGGTGCGCTGCGGCATCAGATCGGCGCCCACTTCCCGCTGGCGGATACGGCCAAGGCTCACCTGGCCGTTGAATCGGGATCGGTCATCGGCAACGTCGTCGTGCGCATCGACTAGGCAGGACTCGACCGGTGCCCCCTGATCCCGGGAGCCGGAAATGTGCCCCTAAAGCACTTTGCTCGCTCGCAGTAACACCGACCATCGCACAACCGCGCGCACCACAAGTGCGGTATCGTTAATCCCGATGGCCGCGTTGCGACTTTGTTTGTTGGGCTGCCTGGTGTCCGCACTGAGCTACGACGCGGCGGCCGCCTCGCTGCCGCGCGCGGAAATCAATCCTGTGCGCAATCGGCCCGCCGCTGCCACCGAGGCCGGCAGCCAGCGCATTATTGTCAAAATGCGCGACGCCGTTGTTGCAAAAGCCACGGCAAGCCCATCACTCGATGCACGTCTCAAGTCCATCGAGGCGCGTGGCAAACTCAGCTTGCGGTCAATGCGCGCGATTGCGAAGAACCTGCAGGTCGCGGAGCTCGAGTCGCGGATCGCGGGCGAGACGACGCAACAGGCGCTCGAACGCCTGCGCGCCGATCCTGAAGTGCAATACGCCGTGGCGGATAGGGCGGTGTACGCGCACGCCAGCCCGAACGACCCACTCGCGCCCGGCCAGTGGTATCTGACGGCCGCGCAACCCAGCGCCATCAATGCTAACAGTGCTTGGGATGCCACGACCGGCAGCAATGGGGTCGTGGTCGCCGTGTTAGATACCGGCGCGCGCTTCGAACATCCCGATCTCAAGCGCGCCAGCCTCGGCGGCCGGCTGCTGCCGGGCTACGATTTCATTTCCGCCAATTCTTCAGGCGGCTTCTTCACCGCCAATGACGGCGATGGCCGCGACGCCGATGCCTCCGATGCCGGCGACTGGGTCGCGACCAGCGAAGTCAAGCCAGGTTGCGACACGTCGTCTAACAGCTCCTGGCATGGCACACGCGTCGCCGGCATCATCGGCGCGCTGACCAACAATTCCGCCGGCGTGGCCGGAATCAGCTGGGGCGGCTGGTTGCTGCCGGTGCGCGTGCTCGGCAAATGCGGCGGGTTCAACTCCGATATCCTGGCCGCGATGCTGTGGGCTGCCGGCCAGCATGTCGACGGTATTCCCGACAATCAGTATCCGGCGCAGATCCTGAACCTGAGTCTCGGTAGCGCAGGCGCCTGCGACGCCGCCAGCGCCGACGTGGTGCGCACGCTGAGTGCGCAGGGCGTGCTGATCGTGGTCTCGGCCGGCAACGAGGGCGGCCCGGTGGATTCACCCGCCAACTGCCCCGGGGCCGCCGCCATTGCCGGTCTGCGTCACGTTGGCACCAAGGTCGGATTCAGCAGCCTGGGCCCCGAAATCGCGCTCGGCGCCCCGGGCGGCAATTGCGTCAATGTCAACGGCGGGCCCTGCCTGTTTTCCATCGACACCACATCTAACGACGGGCTAACATCGGCGGGCAACAGTACTTACACCGATCAGACCAACGTCAACGTCGGCACCAGTTTCTCCGCGCCGATTGTGTCCGGGATTGGCGCTCTGATGCTCTCGGTCAATGGCAACCTGAAGTCCGAGCAGCTGATCGCAAGGCTGCGCGAAGGCGCGACCACGCCGTTTCCGGTTGCGACGACGGCAGGCGCGCCGCAGTGTCATGTGCCCACCGGGCCGTCAGATTTGCAGTCCACCGAGTGCTCCTGTACGACCAGCACCTGCGGCGCCGGCATGGCCAACGCCGCGGGCGCGGTGAGCGCGGCCTTGCGTCCCATCGCAGCCATCGCTATTGGCTCTGCGATCACACCCGGCGGCAATGTCACGCTCCAGGGCGGCGGCAGCGCGGCCGCCTGCGGCCGCAGCCTCGCAAGCTACGCCTGGACCGTGGTGAGCTCGAGCGGCGTGCCGCCTGGGATTTTCGGCGCTAACACGTCGACTGCGGTCGTTGTTGCGCCGGCCACCGGCACGACCATGCTGCGCCTGACCGTCACCGACAATCTCGGCCGGCAGGATGCGGCCGACATCACGCTGAGCAGCAACAGCGCCAGCACCACCGCAGCTGCCAACGCCGGCAACAGCGCCTGTCGTAGCGCCGTTATCGTGCCGCTGCAGCTGCCGCTGGTCAGTGTCACGGCAACCGATGCCAGCGCCGCGGAACCCGGCACCGATACCGGGACGTTCACCCTGACTCGCAGCAGCGACCTCGGCAGCGCGCTCGCCGTGAGCATCGTCATGAGCGGCAACTCCACGTCCGGCGTGGACTACCAGTCGCTGCCAACCACCATCAATTTTGCATCCGGCCAGGCCAATGCGACCCTGACCGTCACGCCGATCGACGACACGCAGGTCGAAGCGGCCGAGTCCGTGACACTGACAATCGTCGATGATGCGCCCTACGACCTCGGCTCGCCTAACAATGCGACCGTGACGATCAACGACAACGACGTCGCGCCACCGGTGGTGCCAGCGGGCAGTGGCGGCGGCGGTGGCGGCGCTTTCGGCCTGCCGGAACTGCTGTGTCTGTTAGCCTTGCTGGCGGCGTCGCTGTTGCCATGGCCTGCCACCGCGGGGTTGCGCCGCTCGGTATAGTTCACCCAACCGGGAACCAGCAGACGGGACCATGACAGCAAGAATTCTGGGCATCGATGTCGGCGGATCTTCGATCAAGTCGGCGCTCGTCGATGTCGAAACCGGCAAGTTGCTCGCGACGCCCCCGTCCGTGCCCACGCCGAAACCCGCAACGCCGCTGCAATTGCTCGATGTATTTGGCGATGTGGTGCGGCACTTCGCGCCCGTTGACGCCATCGGGCTCGCCATGCCGAGCGTCGTCCAGCACGGCGTGACCCGCACCGCCGCCAACATCGATGCCGGCTGGCTCGGCTTCCCGATCGAACGCGAACTGCACGAAC
The DNA here is from genome assembly GCA_031363155.1 of Gammaproteobacteria bacterium. Classification (GTDB taxonomy): domain Bacteria; phylum Pseudomonadota; class Gammaproteobacteria; order Steroidobacterales; family Steroidobacteraceae; genus UBA964. The sequence continues at coordinate 16,631 of JANLTW010000142.1, forward strand.
GGACGCGCCAGCCCGTCAAGGTCCTGAACGACGCCGATGCGGCCGGACTGGCGGAGATGCGCTGGGGCTCGGGCCGCGACGCCAAAGGGCTGGTCATCATGCTGACCTTTGGCACCGGCATCGGCTCAGCCATCTTCATCAACGGTCAGCTCGTGCCTAACACCGAGTTCGGGCACCTGGAAATACTGGGCCGGGATGCGGAACTGCATGCCTCGGCGCGCGTGCGCACCGCCGAGGGACTCGACTGGCAGCAGTGGGCCGAGCGCGTCAACCTCTATCTCGCGAAGATGCACGCGCTGTTCTGGCCGGACGTCGTCATCCTGGGCGGCGCTGTCAGCGAAAACTACGCGCGGTTCGCACCACACCTGCGCTCGCAGGCGGAGATTCGTCCCGCGTTGTTCGCAGGTCATGCCGGCATCGTGGGCGCGGCGCTGGCGGCGCAGCTGGCGCGCCACAGCCCGTAAAACTAGTTCAGACGCACCCGGAAGTGGATCGAATAACTCGGCGCGCCGGCGGCGCTGTTAGGTAACAGCACACCCGCCGGAGCCACCCGCAGGCCCGTCACGACCGGGTCAAAGCCGCCGCCATCGGGCACCGGCGCATAGCTGTACGGCGGACCGCCGCCGGCCTGGCGCGAATAGCTGACGTGCGCAGCGTAATTGAAAGTCAGGCCGCTGACCGGGCTGCCGTCCAGGAATTCCACTGGATTTCCCGACGCCGTCGACACATACAACGCCGTGTTGGCAGGAATCGCATCGGTCAGGACCATGCTGCCGCTGTCGGACATGCCGACGCCGCTGTTGCGCACCACGACTTCATAGCGAACGGTGGCGCCGGGAATGCGTTTCGGATTCGTCGCACCGTTGATCGGATCGATCAACACGTCACTGATCTTCTGCACCGACAGCTGCGGTAACGGTGGCGAGCCGCTCAATGCCGTAGTCACCGTCGCGGTGTTGTTAGCCACGATCGCATCGAAACTGGCGCTGCTGACCGTCGCGGTGTTGGTCACCGACGGCCAGGCCGCGGCGCCGACCGCGACCGCCACGGTAATCGGCGGCAGCGATTGACCGGGATTCAGCGGTGGTGGATGGCTGCAACTGACAACCTGGCCCACCGCAGCGCAGGTCCATCCGGTTCCGGACGCCGACACATAAGTCAGGCCGGCAGGCAGTGTGTCGCTGACCAGGATGTTGTTGATTTCAGGATCGCTGAAGGTGTTCTGCTGATTGCTCACGGTGAGTGTGTAGGCGGCACTGGCGCCCACGGAAAACGGCGTCGCCGCGGCCTTGGCAATGGCCAGGTCGATGAAGCGCTCGCTGGTCACGCTGACGATCTGCGCCGTCAGCAGCACCAGGTCGCCGCCGGCGGAATATACCGTCGTGCCCGCAGTCTGACCGGGCTGCAGCAGGCTCGAAATATTGTAGGTGTCGACGTCGGCGCCGTAACTTGTTAGCACGCCCTGCGAATTGACCGTGCCGTCGAATTGCTGCACGGTCGGCGAACTGCCCGCGGGCACGAGGCCGTCATCCAGTGTCGTGCCGTTGTACGACAGGCTCTCGGAAAAGCCGTTCAGCGTTCCCGAATTGGCCGGATCGCCTTCCCAGGTGATGACGGCCACACGGCCATCGATGTTGGTTGTCGGAACGCGAAAGCCATCCGGCATCAGGGTCACGGCGCTGCCGCGGAAATACTGCAGGCCATCGAAGATGTTTATCGCCCGCAGACGTTCGCTCGCGCCCTGATAGATCACGACCAGGCCCCAGCCGCCCGCGACCGCGGCAACCCCGCAGTGCGGCGTGCCGGTGTTGACCGTCAGGCCGCCGAAGGTATAGCTGCCGTTACCCGTCACTAACGCGGTGACATCTGCAACCGCGCCAAAAAACGGCAGCAACGTACCGCCGTTGTTATAGCCCGCGGTGAACGTGCGGCTCGCATTGACCGTCGCGCCCCGAAAAGTCACGGTCGAATCGACATTGATGGTGCTGCCGCTCGTGGTCGCCGAACCGCCCCAGTACAGGTAGGCCGCGATCACGGTCGTACCGGCGGGAACGCCGCTGAGATTCTGGCTGCTGGTTGCGCCGACCGTGCACGAGTTACTGGTATCGGGCTGCGTGCGCAGCGAGCCGCCAGTGGCGACAAAATTGATGTTGCCGATCAGGCGGTTCGAGCGCGCGATCGGTGTTTGCTGCGCATAGCAAGGACCAAACACGCTTGCGACCAGCAGTAGCACGAGCGATGGGACGACTTGTTTCTGCATTGCCATTTTCCAGGCCGCAATCTACCGGGATCGAGGCCGTGCGCAGATAACTTAATTCACAAATGGCGCGACCGGCGGCAAGGTCCTGCCGCTAAAGTGGACCTGCGTCACATCGCGCGGCTGTTAGCGCGGCCCTCGCCGCGCGCCCGGTAGTTGCCATTGCCCTGGCCAAGCTCAAACGAGGCCGGCAATCGCCGGCACGTTGCCGTCCCGTGCGCCGCCCGATGCAGTGCGCTGAAAGACTGTACGGTTTCTATCAACTGCGCGCCGTCCATCGGTTTCGACGCCATCATGATCGGCGCGCCCGGCATCCACGGCACCTCGGCATTCGAGAGGTTGCCGGTCAGCACGATAGTCGGTAGCGGGTAGCCCACGGTGGCGGCGATACGCTCGGCAACGTCGGTGCCGGTCGCATCGTCACCCAATTGGTAGTCGACGATCAGCACATCGGGACGCAGACCAACGTCAGAGACACTCGCCTCGGCGTCTGCGGCATTCGTGAATGTCCGGGTCTGATAGCCGCAGGTCTTCAGCAGCAGCTGCACAGATTTCGCGACCGCCGCGTCGTCCTCAACATGCAAAACAACGACAGTCGGCGAATCTTGCGCATGCTTGGGCGGATCGCTGGCCATATCAGGCAAGCTAGCACCTGCGATAGCGGCCGCCTATAAGGACAAATGCGCACCGATGCGGCGCGTTACGGCTGAAACCTGGAAAAATCCGGTTTGCGCTTGTCAAAAAATGCCTGTATCGCCTCGCGCGCCTCCGGGCTGTGCAGGCGTTCGCCGAAAACTCTGGCCTCGGCCACAATTGTCTCGGTGATGAGCTTGGTTTCGGCGCCGCGCAACAGCCGCTTGGACTCGCGCACCGCGCCCGGCGGCAACGCCGCGAGCCGCGCTGCGGCACGCTGCGCCACCGGCAAGACTTCGGCCCCTGGCAGCATGGCGTTAGCCAATCCGCAGGCCACGGCTTCCGGCGCCAGCATCGGATCACCTAACAACAGCATCGCCGACGCCTTCGCCCGACCGACGCGTTGCGGGAGCAGGCGGCTGGAGGCGAATTCCGGCACCAGGCCGAGGGTGATAAAGGGCATCGAGAGACGCGCGTCGTCACTGCAGTAGACCAGGTCGCAATGCAGCAGCAGCGTCGCGCCAATGCCGACCGCCGGCCCGATCACCGCGGCGATAACCGGCTTGCTGCAACCGAGCAGCGCCCGCATGAAATCGAACACCGGCGCATTCAATTCGCCTGCGCCCGCCGCTGGCGGGCTGTTCATGAAATCCTCGAGATCGTTGCCGGCGGTGAATATGCCGCCGGCGCCCGTCAGTACGACCGCGCGGACTTTGGGATTCGCGCTGGCCTCAACCAGTGCCGCGGCGAGCGCCGCATACATCGCGACCGTGAGCGCATTGCGCCGCTCCGGCCGCGCAATAGTCAGAGTCATGACGCCGTCGCGCACATCCTGAAGTACAGTCACAAACACTTCCCCCTAACGAACATAAATCAGCAAGCGGCCCTGGTACGCATCATCCTGCGCGGTTCCGGCGCAATCAAGCCGTTGTTCCCGGCACGCAAAACCGTAGGAACTCATGCGGCGGTTGAAAGGCCGGCGATTGCCGCGATCCGGATCGACAATCCAGATTTCGGCCACCGGGCGCGCGTTGCGGTCGATCATCGCCGCCAGATCGCCGTTGACGTCGCGCTCGTACAGCAGATCGCTGCCGACAATGAGATCGAAGCCGTCGGCGAGCGGTGCGGTCGGCGCGGCGGTGCGACTCCAGTTGGCAAACCGGTATTTCATCGGCCGCAGTTTGTTGAGCTGCAGGTTGTGGCGCAGAAAGCCGGCAGCCAGCGGGTGACGGTCACTGGCGGTGACATCCGCGCCGCGCCGATGCGCGACCAGGCTGGGCAGTGCCAGACCGCAGCCAATTTCGAGGATACGCTCGTTTGCCACCAGCACGCGGGCAGCCATGCGGGCCGCGAGTCGCGCGGCTGACGGCCACAACAGGCCAAACAGCGGCCACGCCGCCGACGAGATGCCGAGGCCTTCAGCCTGCCCGACGGGATCGTAGAATTGCTGCCGATCTAACAACGAGCGGATTTCAAGATTCGCGACGCCGGTCACCGCGATACTATCCTGCTTGGTCAGAAAAGGGCGCGTGCTCAACCCTGCTCTGCCGCACCAATCGTCAACGCAATGTCGCCCACGCCCGCGATCGATCCGGCCAATTGATCGCCCGGATTCACCGCACCCACGCCTTCGGGCGTGCCGGTGTAGATGATGTCGCCGCGACCGAGGTGATAGAACTTTGACAGGTCCGCAATGATCGCGGCGACCGGATGCAGCAGCAGACTCAAATCGGACGCTTGCCGCTGCACGCCGTTGACCCGCAATTCGATGCGGCCGCTGACCGGGTGACCGCATTCGCTCGCCGGCACGATCGGCGCGAGCACTGCCGCGGACTCGAAATCTTTGCCGAGATCCCACGGACGCTTCTGGTCGCGCGCCGCGTACTGCAAATCACGCCGCGTCATGTCGAGCCCGCAGCCATAGCCATAAATCGCCTGCGTGGCCTGGGCCGCTGAAATTCGAAATGCGGGCGAGCCCATCGCGATCACCAATTCCATTTCATAATGAAAATTCTGAGTGCCCGGCGGATATGCGATGACCGAACCCGAGGGCGCGTAGTCACAGGCCGACTTGGTGAAATAAAATGGCGCTTCACGATCCGGCTTGGCGCCCATTTCCACGGCATGCGCTTCATAGTTGCGGCCGACGCAGAAAATCCGGCGCAGCGGATAGAGCGCGTTAGAGCCCCGGACCGGCACCGCCACCGGGGCCGGGGGTGTAAAGAGATATTGGGTCATTGCAAGGGTCCGATGCGCACCGCCAGAGGGAAATTATGCGCGATCTGCCAGCTCATTTTAGGTTACAAATGCCCGATGTACACCGTTGTCTGGAGATAGGCCTGTGCACTACCGTCGTCGATCCGTCCTCAAAGCGGCTGCCGCCATCGCCGCCACGGCGGCCATCGCGCTCAAGGGGCGCGCCGTGGCCGCGAGCCGCGCGCGCTCCTGGGATCTCATTGTCGTAGGCGGTGGTAACGCCGGAATTCCGGCGGCGATATTCGCCGCCCAGCGCGGCGCGCGAGTGCTCATCATCGATCCGGCCGCGCAACTGGGCGGCACGCTGCAACTGTCGACCGGGCAGATGAGCGCTGCTGGCACGAAACTGCAAAAATCCAAGGGCATCGCCGACAGCCCGCAGTCGCACTACGACGATGTCATGCGCATCAGCGGCAACAGCGCCGATCCGCAGCTGCTGCGCCTCGCAGTCTTCAACGCTGCACCGGCGTTTGACTGGCTGACCGACCACGGATTTGCGGCGCTGCCGGACCATCCCATTACCGGCACCACGCACGACCCTTACTCACACGCGCGCTATGCCTGGGGCAAGGAAGGCGGCCGCTCGATTCTGAAAGTGCTGCTCGAACAGCTGCAGCCGCATCTGGACACGGGCCGGGTGCAAACGCTGCTGCAGGCCGAGGTCACGCGCCTGCTGCAGGCGCGCGACGGCAGCGTGCGCGGCGTCGAAACCCAGAACCTCGATGATGAAAAGACCCAGCACCGGGCGCGCTACACGGTGCTGACCTGCGGTGGCTACACCGACAATCGCGCGCTGTTCGAAAAATACGAAGGCCACCGCAGCTATTCGCAAGCGACCTACCCCTTCAGCCAGGGCGCGGGCTATACGCTCGGTGAAGCCGCCGGCGGCTATGTCCGCGGCGGCCAGAACCACACGCCCCTGTTCGGCGCGGTGTTAGCCAATGACGACTATCCGTCGCCGATACGCGCGCTGGTACGCCATTTCCCGCCCGATCGCCCACCCTGGGAGATTTTCGTCAACCGCGCGGGCCAACGGTTTGTGCGGGAGGACGTGCCGAGTCATACGAGCTACGAGCATGCGTTAGGCGTGCAGCCGGATGAACGCTGCTGGGTGGTCTTTGACCACGCGATCCTGAATGCCGCGCCGCCGCTCGCGATGGGATTCGACCTGCGCTACTCACAGCAGGATCTGCGCAAGCTTTTTGATGACGGTACGCCTTTCCTCTTCCGCGCCGACAGCATCGCGGAGCTTGCCCGGAAAGCCGGCGTCGACGCCGGTGGACTCGGCGCGACCATCGAGGCCTACAACCGCGCGCAGGCCTCCGGCCTCGACCCGCTCGGCCGCAAGCACATGCCGCTGCCCATTGCCAACGCGCCCTACTACGCGATTCGCCTGCAGAGCTGGAATCTCACCAGCTATGCGGGCCTTGCGGTCGACCAGCAGCTGAGTGTCGTCCGGCGCGACGGCACGGTGATTCGAAATCTATATGCGGCCGGCGAGTTGTTAGGAATGGGGCAGTTGATGGGTCACGCGGTTTGCGGCGGCATGGCGGTCACGCCGGCGCTGGCGCTGGGCCGTCTGTTAGGTCACGTGATCCTGAAATTCACGAGCTAGAGTGGTGCCCGGCAAATGGCTTTGCAAACGATTAGTGGCTGCCGCCTGACAATCGGATGCGATCCGACTCTGTAAAAAAGCTATTTGCGGAATACCAAACTAAGGCGTCGCGCCCGGACGGAATCGTGCGTGGATCGCAAGGATTTTCTTCACGCCTTCAGCGACATGGGTGCACGACAGGGTTGCACCCGAGACAATGGTGGCCGCCTCCGTGGGCGCCCACCTGCCCGCCGAACGCCCGACCAGCTCGCCGCGCCACGCCGGGGTGTAATGATCGCAGTAGCCTTCGGCGCACACCAGCACTTCGATACCTAACAACTTGCCGTCATCGCCGATCGCGGCCAGGTAGGTCACGACGTCGTTGAGGCCCCAGACCTGGTCTAGGTACAGCCAGCCGCCACCTTCGACCTGCCACGCCTTGAACGCCGGCCGCATCGCCGGCACACGGTATTCGGATTTGAGGCGCGAATACTGTTCCGGCGTCAGCTTGAAATCCGCCGGCGTCAGTTGTCGGCCCGGATAGAGTTTTAGCGCGGCCTGTTCGAACGACTGCACGTCCAGCGCGTGCGCAGCCGGCACGGCCGCCAACAGCGCGGCCGGCAACAAGCGCAGGAGTGTACGCGCCATCAGGCCTGTTTGATGGCGTGGCGCACGCCGAAGCCCGGCAGAGCCGCTTTGGCGTCCTTAACCATGCTGAACCCGCGCTCCGCAATTTCATTGGTGAAATTGAGGCTGTGGTATTCCAGGCTCCACACTTCGTTGTTCCAGCGATGATCCCACCAGCGACCGAACATCGAGCGCGGCGGCGACTTGGCGCCGCCAGAGTTGAAATCGATCGGGTAGTAAACGCCACCGGACCGGGTCACGCGACGCGCTTCGTCAATGACTTGCCGCGTCTTAACCTGCGGCAGTTCATGGTGAATGATGTAGCTGGTGACGATGTCAAAATAGTTGTCAGGGAATTTAGTGTCTTCCGCCAGCCGCTGCGCGAAATTCGCGCCGACGCCCAGACGGCGCGAGCGCATGTGCGCGTAACGGACCATCGGACCACCGACATCGATGCCCCAGACTTCCGCATCCGGGAAGCGTTCCTTGAGCGCCACCGTCAGCTGACCTGAACCGCACCCCATATCCAGAATGCGCTTCACTTTGCCATCGGCGGGCACCGGCAATCGTGCCGCGGTGCCTTTGTGCACCTGATCCTGCTCGTTATGGCCAATGACCGCGATGTAGAAACTGTTGGTGCCGTAGTGATAGACGTGCCCGGCAAACGGATCGCCGACATAGCCGCCCGGCTGAATGTGGATTTCATGGCGCGCATAATCAGGAATGGTCATGTTAGGCGCGAGTTCCAGCGCGCCAGGACCTGAGTTGTCCGCGGCCTCCATTTCCGAGAAATAATGATCCGAATACTTGTGGAAGTGATCCTGCAGTGTCTTCCAGGTGACCTGCTGGTTCGCAAGCCAGGTGCGCGTGGCCACGGTGATGACCGGATCCTTTTCCGCCAGCGCTGCGACTTCACGCGGTGACATCGGCGTGGTGGGATCAATCCCTTCCTTCTCCAGCAGGCGATCGAACGCCTCGGCCGAGGCATGTCGCAGCTTTTTGCCGTACAACACGCGGAAACCCAGCGTGAAATCCTGCAGACTTTCCAGGTCCAGCGTGGCGAGGCGCGCCAGGCGCCCGTCGGCACCCCGCGGCAGACCTGCCGGCAGACCCCGCGCGGTGACGGCAGCTGCCGCACCCGCAGCCTGGGCACCCGCAACCTTGGCCAGCGCCAGTGACGCAGTGGCAGCACCTAACAATTGACGACGACCAATCATGCTTGTGACTCCTGATGCGCGCGGAAAATTAGCGTTTGTCAAAATCGGACGAGAAGTTGCGATAGCCCGCATTGGCAAGTGGACCGATGACGAGCTCGATGTAGCGATCGCGCTCCTGCTCCCATTCAAGTGTTTCCTGGGGCGTCGGCACGTACTTCTCGATCTTGTCCGCCGCTATGCCGGACTTCGCCAGCACCGCCTCAAGGACCTTCATACGACGCTTGGTAGCCCACATTTCGGCGCTCATGGCAATCATGCAGCTAACAACATTGTCGAGCACCGGGTTACCCAGAAACATGCTGGTGGTGACATCGGAGGGAATGGCCTCGGCTGCGTAGGTCGGACGTTTTGACTCGGGTGTTGCCACTTGAATTCCCCCTGCGGACAATGCAGGTCCAACATTAGCAGGAGCCCGTCATTTCATCATCCCCGAACCGGCGGCCTGTCCGCAGGGAAGCCCCCTGGGTGCATCGGACGCAGCCATGGCTGGGGACGCTGGTGACCGTGGGCGTTCAGGGTGCCCCGCAGCGCCAGTGCGACGCCTTGTTCAGACGCGCGTTCGCAGCCATCGCCGGGGTCCATGAGTTGATGAGCTTCCATGACCCGCGCAGCGACGTTAGCCGCCTGAACCGTGAGGCCTGGCGGCGGCCGGTCGCAGTCGACCCGCGGACGCTCAAGGCACTGCGGCTCGCCCGGCGGATATCCGCTGCGTCTGCCGGAGTTTTTGACATTACGGTCGCATCTGCGCTGGTCAGTAGCGGTTTCCTGCCGCGACCGGCCGGCGCTCCCGAGCCGGATCCCAGCGCGAGCTGGCGCGATATCACGCTGCGAAGGGATGGTCGCGTGCGCTTCCGCAAACCGCTGTGGATTGATCTTGGCGGTATTGCCAAAGGCTTTGCGGTCGACGCCGCCCTCCTTTGCCGACCGCGGTCGCGGCATGTGCGCATCTCGATCAACGCCGGTGGAGATCTGCGCGTGGCCGGGCCCGGTGCTACCAACGTACTGCTGAATGTGACGGGGCAAACCCTGAGGCAGGTGCCGCTCGTGGCGCTGACAAATCGGGCGCTCGCCAGCAGCTGCGGTCAGCCCGCGCGTCGCCGACGCAAACAGGCCTGGGTCTCGCCGCACCGCCATGGGGCCACGCACCGCAACCTGTCCACCACCCGATTCGTGTCGGTGGTGGCGCAACGCTGCGCCGTTGCCGACGCCCTGACCAAAGTGGTGTTGGCACGCGGCAGCGCCGCCGCGCCCGTATTGCGCAAATTCCATGCGCAGGCATTCGTTCATAATCCGGCCCGCGGCTGGCAAAGGATCGGCAAGGCAAGATGAGAACACCACGAATTCGCAAAGGCGCCGGCGCGCTGCCTGTCTGGCAACGGCGCGCCGTCTACAGCGTCGGCGCGGCCGTATGGCTGACCGGCGCGGTCTGGCTGATCTTCAAGTATTTCGTCACTGTCACCGACGAGTTCGGCTTTGAAAATCCGCATCCGCAGCAACGCCTGTGGATGATTGCGCACGCGGCGGTCTCATTGTCAGGCCTGTGGCTGTTTGGTCTGCTGTGGCATCACCACATCGCGCGCGGCTGGGAATACCGTCTGCGCCGCTCGACCGGCGGCACGCTGTTCGGACTCATCGTCTGGCTCAGCGTCACCGGTTGCGCGCTGTATTACATCGGCAACGACCTGGCGCGCTCCTGGACCAGCCTTGCGCACTGGACGCTCGGGCTCGGCGCGTTAGGCGCCTTCCTGCTGCACGATCGCCGTTGAGGCTCAGTTGCCGGATACCTGGCGCAGCAGCACCGCGCAGTCCGCCGGCGGCACATCGCCGCGCCAGGCCACGTGACCGTCGGGACGAACCAATAGCCGTTTGCGTTCGAGCAACGCGACCAGCTCTGGCGCCTTCACTACCCTGATTTCAAACGGCAGGCGCAGCGACCGTGCAGCATCGGCAAACAAGGCTTCGATGGCCCCCTGCTCGGTCGTCAACAACACGAAATGCCGGCCCAACCAGTCCAGTGTCGACTCGCCGTGCACGGTCTGGTTGGCGCCCGTCCAGGCGTGCGGCAGGCGCGATCCTGGCCAGGTGGACGGCACGACCTGCATGAAATCGTCCGGCGGCTCCGGCGATCCATCCGCAACCACGATGGGCGAGTCGATGTAGCGATAGCCGAGGTGGGTGCCGGCGGAATTGAACTGCCGTGCCATCCAGCGGATCTTGCCGCTGAGCCGCGCCCGCGCGGCCGCGCCGCGCGCCGATTCCTCGTCGATTTCCGGCGGCGTTTCATCCATGACCATGTCGATCTTGTCGGAGTTGTTAGCCGAGATAACGCTGTTGCGCACCGCAACCGGCTTGCGCTCGGTTTCGTAACTGTCTAACAACGCAGGGCCGCCCCAGCCCTTCAGCACGGCATCCAGTTTCCAGCCGAGGTCGACCGCATCGCCGATGCCGGTGTTCATGCCCACGCCGCCCGTTGGCACAAACAGATGTGCCGCATCGCCCGCGAGAAACACGCGGCCCGCGCGCCACTCGCGCGCCACCGACTGGTGGTGATGCCAGTGCTGGATGCCGACCAGCGTGAAATCAAACGGCCGCCCGACCGCGCGATGCAGGATGGCCTGCGGATCCAGCGTCTCAGTCTGCCGCGCCGGATCAAGAAAATAGTACTGGTAGTTCCAGAACTCGTGGCCGTCGATGGCTGTGAACACGCCAAAACTGTCGTGCGCAAAAACGAAATAGAGATTGCCCAGCCCCTTGCCGTGCACATCGAGAAACGCCTTGGAGCGGAAATAAAAACTGACATTGGCCCGCATGCGGCCGCGGCCGTTCATGCGGATGCCGAGCGTCTTGCGGATCGCACTCGCGCCGCCGTCGCAGGCGATGAGGTACTGGCTGCGCACCGTGGCGACGCGGCCCGAGGCCAGCTCCTCGATTCGGGTGCTGACACCGCCAGCGTCCTGCGAAAAATCGAGGCAACGCCAGCCGTGCTGCAAACGCAGAGACGGCTGCGCGGCCGCAAATTTCCACAGGATCGGCTCGAGCGCCTGCTGACCGATCTGGGTCTTGTAGTAAGGGCTCCACTCCAGTTCGCGCCAGCGCGCCATGGCGGTTGCCGGCCGTTCAACGGTGTCGCGAATCGACGGCGAGGTGACGCGATAGAGCTCGTGCCCTGCGAGCCGCGTGCAGAAAGTGATGTGGTAATTCACCTCTGGCGGCAAGGCGCTGGCGTAGATCTCATCGCAAATGCCCCAGCGGCGAAAATACTCCATCGACCGCGCGCCTAACAAGGTCGCTTTCGGATGCTCGCTGGGCGCCATGCGCTCCTCCACCAGCAGTGCCCCGGATCCACGCCATCCCAGCTCGGCGCCCAGCGACAGCCCGACCGGACCGCCGCCGACAATCAACACCGGCACTTCGAAGTCGGCCGCGATACGCTGCGGACTTACGATTTCGCAGTCTCCGTGACCAGCCAGTCGACCACCGCGCGCAGCGCCTCGCGCTCGGTGGCGCCGCGCTTGCGCGCCTTTTCGTAGACATCCACCTGGGTATGCGCGCTGGTGCCGCGGCGCACGATCTCGCGCGTGTTAGCAATCTCGGCGACGCAGCCCAGCGCCTCGGCATCGGGCGCCAGCATCTCGAGCAGCTCCTCCAGCAGATCGCTGTAGCTGACCAGCTCGCCCTTGGCAAGATCGAGCAGCTTTTCATCGAAGCTGTAGCGCATCGCGCGCCAGCGGTTTTCCGACACCAGCATCTGCGGATAGTCGCGCCAGCGCTGGTTGTTGCTGCGCAGGCGATACAGCATGCGCAGCAGGCAAACGTTGAGCGCCGCCAGCGCAATGGAATCGTCGATGCGCGTGCAGCAATCCATGATGCGGGTCTCGAGCGTCGGATACCGCGAGCTCGGCCGGATGTCCCACCAGATCTTGCTGGTGTCCTCGATCAGGCCGTTGCGGATCAGCATGTCGATATGGCGGCGGAATTCGCCGTAGCTGGCGAATCGTTCCGGCAAGCCGGTGCGCGGCAGGGAATTGAAAACCGTCAGGCGAAACGACTTGAGCCCGGTCAGCTCGCCTTCCCAGAACGGCGATGAGCACGACAGGGCTAACAGATGTGGCAGGAAGTAAGCCATCTGGTTCATCAGGTCGATGCGCAGATCGTCATCGTCGATACCGACATGCACATGCATGCCGCAGATCACCATGCGCCGCGCGGTCGCCTGCATTTCACGCGCGAGCGCGAAATAGCGTTCCTTGTCGGTGTGCTTCTGCGTGATGGCGCGGCCGAACGGATGCGTCGACGCCGCGATCGGCGCGAGGCCGTGCTTGCGGCAGACCTGGACAATGATGCCGCGCAGCTTGGCGAGGTCGGCGCGCGCCTCGGCCATGGTGCGGCAGACGCGCGTGCCCACTTCAATCTGGCAGCGCAGGAATTCCGGACTGATCTGGCCGCCACCGAGTTCGGCGCATTCCTTCAGCACTTCCGGCGGTGGATCATTCGCAAGATCGCCGCTCGCGACGTTGACCAGCAGGTATTCCTCCTCGATGCCGACGGTCAGCGGCGGTTCTTTTAGCCTCACGTGTGGACTCCCTCCCCGACCCGGTATAAGGACGGCTGGCTCAGGAGCGGCCCCAGCGCACGTGCCAGCCGCTCCGTCCAGTCTTCGATGCCCTGATTATCCAGCAAAAGGTCTTGCCGCACCTCAATACAGACGTGGGGCCAACCCGACGATTCGGCATGCCGCTCGATGGTGTAGTCCTCGGGGTGGCGGCCCGAATAGGGTTCATTGTCACCAACCATCAGGCCATCTTCCATGCCGAGCGCCTGCAGCAAGGGCACCGGCATGCGCGGGTCGCGGTCCCACAGGATGCCGCAATGCCACGGGCGTGCCATGCCGTGCATGACCGGCGTGAAGCTATGAATGGCGATCAGCGCCGGTGCCTCGCAGCGTTGCTGCAGCCCGGCCATCTCAAGTTCGATCGCGCTGTGGTAGGGCTCAAAATAGTCCCGCGCACGCCGCTGGCGCTCGTCACGGCTGAGCCGCTGGTTCCCGGGTATCGGCGTTTCATCGCTGACGGCCACGATGCTGCTGGGATCATCCAGATGGCGGTTGCAATCGACCACCAGGCGCGAAAAACCCGCGGCCACAAGGCTCAGATCCAGCCGCTGCGCGAGTCCGTGGGCGAGTTGCGCGGCGCCAATATCCCAGCCGATATGCCGGTGCAGCTCCTCGGAACCCAGCCCCAGGTCGTGCAAACGCGCCGGTACCAGGCAACTGGCATGGTCGCAAACAATCAGGGCCGGGAATTGGCCCGGGCGGGACAACCGCTGCAAGGGCGGTGCATCGGGATTCATGAGTCCCGACAGTCTACCAAGAGCCGGGTGTTAGGGTTTCGAACCGCTTGCCGCAGCGGGCAGGCTGGTGACCCGCCCGCCGTTCGTGGCGGGCGGCGGCAGAATCTGTTGGCCGGATTCCAGCACTGCAGAATCACCGACAACTACCGGAATCGCGAAGGTGCGCGCCTGGGATCCCGCGCCTTCGGCCACGGCCACCGCCGACAGGTAGAAGATCCCCTCCCGCACCGGGGTCACGACCACGGTGTGCTGAATCGGTGTACCCGCGGGCATCGTGGTGGTCGGGGTCGCCGACAACTCGCCGCCCGAGCGCAGCTGCAGACCATCGCCGCCCTGAAACACCACCTGCAGCGCGGTAATCCCCGCGGCCTCGGGTGTTACCTCGACCGCCACTTCCAGTGGCTCGCCAACCTTGGGACGGTGCAGCAGTTCGAATTTCATTGATATCGGCGCGCCAGGTTTGCCGGTGGTTACCGCGGACACCAGGTTCTTGTTAGTTTTCTGCGCAGCCACAGCCGCGGCAGTCGCCGCGGTGGCCACCGGCGCCTTGCTCCTGATCTTCACCTCGGCCGGATCCGAGCAGCCAGCTAACAAGACGGTACACAGCATGGCGGGCGCCACAGCAAATGTACACAGGGACCTGGTGAACATAGGCAAACTCCTCAATCGCGATTCAATCCTAGCTGGCGCTAACCTGCAAGTCGAAACAGGTGTCGCCGCGCGGCGATCTGCCGAGGTTACGGTATTCATAGACTTCGACCACACAGGTGCCGGCGGCCGGGCCGTTGCTCGCCCGCACCGGGGCGCCGTATACGCGCCCCACTCCAGCCGGACGCGGCCGTCAGAACTCGCAGCATCAACCACGCTAACACGGGCGTTCGCGCTGCACTTGGCAGCGGCTCACAGTGTGGCGTGGCTGATTTAACCTATTCGGACTGATCCTATTCGGATCTATCCCATTCGAAATAGCGGCGGGTCATCGAGCAGCGCCAGTTGCTCGCGCAGCTCCTGCAGGTGCGACTCCCAGAAGCGCGAGTCGGCGAAACCGGGAAACGCGCGTGGGAATGCCGGGTCCTGCCAGCGCGCGGCGATCCAGCCGGCGTGGTGAATGATGCGCAGCGCCCGCAGCGGCTCGATCAGGCGCAATTCGCGATAGTCAAAGCTGCAGAATTCCGCGTAGCCCTCCAGCAAGCGATCGAGATTGGCGCGTTGCTCCGGCGCCTCCCCACCTAACAACATCCACAGGTCCTGGATCGCCGGGCCCTGCAGGCAATCATCGAGGTCGACGAAAGTGGGAATGCCATCGCGCAGCAGCAGATTGCCGAGATGGCAATCGCCATGCAGGCGCAGAGCTTGATAGCCCTGCAGGTCGTCGAATGCGCCCTCGACCCGCTGCAGCAACTCGTCGGTCAGGCTGCGGTAGGCCTGCGTCAGGTCGGGCGGCAGCATGCCACTTGCCAGCACCTGGGCGCGCGGGCGGTGGCCGAGCCAGTCCGCCGTCAGCGCCGGGCGGGTCTTGAACTTCTGCCGCGCACCTAACAAATGCACCCGGGCTAACAAGCGCCCGAGGATGACCAGCACGTCCGGGCGGTCGAGATCGAACGCGCGGCCGGCACAAAACGGAAACACCGCGTAACGAAACCCGGCGTGGCGCAGCAGCGTCGCACCGTCGAAGGATTTGGGCGCGACCACCGGCAGCTCGGCCGCCGCCAGCTCCGCTGCGAACGCATGTTCTTCCAGGATCTGCGCATCGCTCCAGCGTTCGGGCCGGTAAAACTTGAGCACCCACCAGCCATCGCTGCTGCCGACCTGATAGACGCGATTTTCGTAGCTGTTGAGCGCAAACAGGCGCGCATCGGGATCGAGCCCGGCGACATCCAGGGCATCCAGAACCGTATCCGGAGTCAAAGTGGCAAAGGGCCTTGGGCCGAAGCGGGACATAATTCACAGAGGCGTCAGGGTCAACCGGTATGATATCGGCTGCTTGTGAGATCGAAAGTATATGCCCCAGCCTAGCATCCTCGTTACCGGCGGCGCCGGCTATATCGGCAGCCATGTGGTCCTGCAACTGCGTCAGCGCGGCGCAAAAGTCGTCGTCATCGATGACCTGTCGAAGGGCTTCCGCCAGGCCGTGTTAGACACGCCGCTGGTGGTCGGCAATGTCGGCGACCGCACCCTGCTCGGCGATGTGTTCGAGCAATACAACGTCGAGACCGTCATGCATTTCGCGGCGCATACCATCGTGCCCGAGTCGGTCGCCGATCCGCTCAAGTACTACGGCAACAACACCTGCTGCACGCGCAACCTGCTGGAAGTCTGCGTCGCGCATGGCATCCAGCAATTCGTGTTCTCGTCCACCGCCGCCGTTTATGGCATGGCACCTTCCGGGGTCGTTGCCGAAGACGCGCCCATGGCGCCGATCAACGCCTATGGCACCTCGAAGCTGATGTCCGAATGGATGCTGCGGGACACGGCTGCGGCCACCGGCCTGCGATACGTCGCGCTGCGTTATTTCAACGTCGCGGGATCCGATCCCGAGGGCCGCATCGGCTGCTCGACCCCGAACGCGACGCTGCTGGTCAAGGTGGCCTGCGAGGCGATGGTCGGCAAGCGCGACCATGTCTCGATCTACGGCACCGATTACGAGACCAAAGACGGCACCGGGGTGCGTGATTACATCCATGTACACGATCTCGCGACCGCACACATCCAGGCGCTCGACTATCTGGACGGCGGCGGTAACTCGACCACCCTGAATGTCGGCTATGGCCACGGCTTTTCGGTGCGCGAAGTGCTCGACAGCGTGCAGCGGGTGGGCGGCAAGACGCTGCAAGTTTGCGAGCAACCGCGGCGCGCCGGCGACCCCGCGATCCTGATCAGCAAGGCCGACCGGATCCGCACGGTGCTGGGCTGGACGCCGCAGCTCGACAACCTGGACCGCATCGTCGAAACCGCGCTCAATTGGGAAAAGAAGGCGCTCGCGAGTCCCTGGCAGAACAACTGAGCCCAATAACGAACCAATAACTTACTAGAATGGCAGCCGTGAAATGGCTGCGCCCCAAATCGCTCAGTGGCCTGATGCTGCTGGGCCTGACCCTGATTGCGGTGCCGCTACTAATCGCGATCCTGAACGCCGCGATCCAGATGCGCGAACTGACCCTGGCGAGCCAGGAACTGGTGCGCCAGAGCGTGCAGAACACGCGCCTCACGCGAGACCTCGAAAACCTGATCGCGGCTAACGAGCGCACCACGCGCCTCTACCAGGTGCTGGGCGACCCGCGGCTGATCGAGGTGCTGCGCCGGGGCAATAACAGTGTCGCGGCCGTTAGCAAAGCGCTGCGCGGGCCGCTGGCCCCGGCCGGGGACAATACGCTGCTGGATGAACTCGACAGTCTGCAGGCCGACATTCGGAGCAACTCAGAGGCAGCCGGCACGTCGGCCGCGTTGACGCGCAGTATTGTCGGATTGCAGGAAATGGCGGTGGTCGCGCGCAAATTGACGCTGCTTGGCAACCAGACCACGGATGCGGCCCTGCGGCAGTTGCAGGAGCGTACCGAACGCGCCCGCACCCAGCTGGCGTGGCAGGCCGCGCTGCTGGCGCCGCTCATCATCCTGGCAGTGGTGTTGCTGACCTTGTTTGTGGCCCGGCCGCTGGGCCAGATCGACCGCGCAATCAGCGAGCTGGGGCGCGGCGACTTCTCGCGCGAGATCACAGTCAAGGGACCCTCGGATCTCGAGCGCCTGGGTGGCCAGCTGGAGTGGCTGCGCCAGCGCCTGGGCGAACTGGCGGAGGAACGGTCGCGGTTTTTGCGACACATGTCACATGAGCTCAAGACCCCGCTGGCGAACATCCGCGAGGGCACGGATTTGCTGCTGGAAGGCGCTGTAGGGCCTCTGGCGACGGCCCAGCATGAGGTCGCCAGCATCTTGCGGGACAACGCCCTGAGGCTCCAGCGGCTGATAGAGAACCTCCTGTCCTACACTGCCTGGCAGAGCCAGAACAGCCGCCTGGAGCTGGGTGAATTCCCGATCCGACCGCTGATCAAACAAGTCCTGGAGAACCAACAGCTGACGATGCTGTCCCAGAGGCTGAGGCTGGAGGTTCGGGCCGACGACGTCCAGTTGACGGCGGACCGCACCAAACTGCGCCTGATTATCGACAATCTATTGTCCAACGCGATCAAGTATTCGCCCAAGGGCGGTACCATATATATTCAGGCCCGTGCCGAGGTGGATGCCTGGACACTGGAAGTGGCCGACAGCGGCGCCGGTATACCGGCGGCCGAAAGAGAGCGGATTTTTGATGCGTTTTATACAGGCCGAGGCGCGCCCGCAGGCAGCCTGCGCGGCACCGGCATCGGTCTGTCGGTGGTGATGGAATTTGTCAATGCACACGGCGGCACGATTGAATTGCTGGATGGAAAATACCCGGGCGCGCATTTCCGGATCCGCATGCCCATACGAACCAAGATTACCAGTGAACCGCGCAAGACGGCTGCCTGATTTCGCCCTGTTGTTAGGCCTCGCGCTGGCAACAACAGCCTGCGGCAGCTTCGGCAAGCAGGCGCCGCGCGATCCGCTGGCCGATCGCAGCGTAAGCGCGGTTGAACGCTCGGCCAACCCGCCGGCGCTGACGCAACATCTCGACGCCATCCAGAAATTGCTGGCGGCGGACGCTGCCGCGCAATCCGAGATGCTGGACAACGCACGCCGCGACGCCGAATCGAGTCGGCTCGCCAGCGCACGACTGCGACACGCCCTGTTGTTAGCAACCTCGGGCCATGCGGGATTCGACCCGCTGGCCGCGGTTCTCATCCTGAAGGATATTCTCGCCGTGCCGGCCACCCTGCCGCCCGCCGAGCGGGCGCTGGCGATGGTCGAGCTGCAGCGGATCAGCAACGGCGCGGACCTGAGCAGCGAGAACCAGCGGCTGCGCCAGCAGCTCGAGCGGATGGAACGAGATCAGCTCACCAGCCTCAATCGCAAGCTGCAGGCCGAGACGGACGACAATGCCCGGCTGCGCAAGGCTCTCGAGGAGGCGCGCGCGAAACTCGATGCAATCGGCAAAATTGAAACCGGTGACCCCAGACGATGATGACTCCCAGACCCAGTCCTGACGCCGGGATCGCAGGCGGCAAACCGGCCGCCGCCAGCGCGGCGCGCATCCTGGTGGTCGATGACGATCCGGGACTGCTGCGCCTGCTGACTATCCGGCTGCGCGCCGAAAACTACAATGTGGAAGCGGTGGATAACGGGCCCGCCGCCCTGGCCGCCGCCGGACGATTCCGCCCGGATCTCGTGATTTCCGACCTGCGCATGGAACCCATGGACGGCATTGCACTGTTGCGCGAAATGCAGAATCGCTGGCCCGGCGTGAAGGTCATCCTGCTAACAGCGCACGGCAGCATCCCGGATGCGGTGCAGGCCACGCAACAGGGCGCATTTTCGTTTTTGACCAAGCCGGTAGAAAAGCAGGAACTGCTGACGCATGTCGAAAAAGCGCTGCGCGTGTCCGGCTTCGCCGCTAACACCGAGGACTGGCGCTCCGAGATCGTCACGCGCTCACCGCTGCTGGAAGAAAAGCTGGCGCTGGCGCACATGGTCGCGGGCACCGATACCCGGGTGCTGATCACCGGCGAGAGCGGCACCGGCAAGGAACTCATTGCGCGTGCGATTCACAAGGCGAGCGCGCGGCGCGCGGCGCCGTTCGTGGTCGTCAATTGCGGCGCCCTGAAAGAAGAAACCCTCGAAGTTGAATTGTTCGGCAGCCGCGGCGACACCTCCGAGGCACAGAAAGGTGCGTTCCGCGCCGCCGACGGCGGCAGCCTGCTGCTGAACCAGGTCACCGAGATGCCTGCGAAACTGCAGGTGAAGCTGTTGCGCGTGCTGCATGAAAACGCGATCCGGCCAGTCGGCAGCAATGAGTCCATCCCCGTCAACGTGCGGGTGCTCGCGAGCAGCCAGCAGGATGTCACCGCCGCCATCGCCGCCGGACAGTTTCGCGAAGATCTCTACTATCGCCTTAACGTCGTGCACATCGACCTGCCGCCACTGCACAAGCGGCGCGAGGACATCCCGCTGCTGGTCGCGCATTTCCTGGCCGAGATCGCGCGCGACAGCGGTTCACGCAGGATTTTTGCGCCCGAGGCGATCGAGTTGTTAGCCACCGCCAACTGGCCGGGCAATGTACGCCAGCTGATGAACGTCGTGCACCAGGCCGTCGCCACCGCGCAGTCGCCGGTGATCCCGGTCGAGGTGCTGCAGCCCGCGTTGAGCGGCAACGCCGGCCGGCTCGCGTCCTTTGACGATGCGCGCGATGAATTCACGCGCAACTATCTCGCCCAGCTGCTGCAGATCACCGGCGGCAACGTCAGCCACGCGGCGCGGCTTGCGAAGCGCAACCGCACGGATTTTTACAAATTATTGTCCCGGCACCAGTTGCTGCCGGATGACTTCAAGGGCAGGCCGTAAGCAAGTTTGAGCTCGCCGAGGCGGGTGTGCTAGAAGGTCTTGCTGACTTCTGTTGACGGATCGCTCGTGACACCTGTTGCGTCGTAGGCAGCCACCGCGAAGAACCAGATACCCGCGCCGAGCCCAGTCACGGTGCTGCTGGCGCTGGTGCTGCCAGCGACCGTAATCACCTGCGTGTAATTGCGCGAAGTCTGGCCGACGTAAACTTTGAAGCCGGACAGATTCGTCAGTGCGGAGCCGTCAACCCGCTGTGCCGGCGCAACCCAGCTAACCGTGGCCGAGTTGTTTGTTGGCGCGGCCGCTACCTGGATCGAGAATGCGGCCAGCGAAGCGGTCAAGGTACCATCCGACACGGTGATGCGAATGTTGGCCGCGGTGCCGACATTGCCGGCTGACGGCGTGCCAGACAAACGACCAGTGCTAACATTCAGGCTGAGCCAGGACGGCAGGCCAATTGCGCTGAACACCAGCGTGTTGCCATCCGGGTCGCTGGCCGTCGGTGTAAACGAATAGGCGACACCAGCAGTCGCGGTCGTCGGCGGCGTGCCGGATATCGTCGGCGCGCGATTGGCTGGCGCCGGGGCGGTTATCTGGATAGAAAACGGTGCTAGCGATGCAGCCAGCGTTCCATCCGACACACTGATTGAAATGTTCGCAGCCGTGCCCACGTTGCCGCTTGCCGGCGTGCCGCTCAACGTGCCTGTATTGCGATTGAAGATCAGCCAGGCCGGCACGTTAGTCGCGGTGAAAGTCAAAGTGTTGCCGTCTGGGTCACTGGCAGTTGGCGCAAACGAATACTGCGCACCCACTGTCGCGCTATTGGGCGGCGTGCCGGATATCGTCGGCGCGCGATTGCTCGGGGCAGCGGCCTGAACCTGAACGGTGAACGGCGGCAGGCTTGCAGACATCGATCCGTCAGATACAGAAATCGCAACATTGCTGAAGGTGCCGATGTTGGCTGCGGCCGGTGTGCCGCGCACCGCGCCAGTCGCCGCATCAAAGGTCGCCCACCCGGGCAGGTTGGCAGCGCTGAAAGTCAGTGCGTTGCCGTCTGGATCGGAGGCCGTCGGTGTAAACGAATACTGCACACCTACGCTCACGCTTGTTGCTGGCACACCGGCAATGACAGGAGCGCGATTGGCAACCGGGTCTGGTTTGACCTGTGAGTTTCCGGGCTCACCTTCACCACCGCACGCAGCGAGAATCGCCGTTGCCATGATGATTAGACTCGTTCGCAGTACGCTTTTCATCAGATCGTGTCCCCGCACAAAGTGAGCCATCGCATTCGACATATTTCGCATCGGCTGGATCCAGATGTCGCGTATTGCGGTACTACGACATCTGCGTCCTGACATATGCAGCAGAACTATGCCTCAAGAATTCCGCGCTCGTAATGTCTCAAAACAACGACTTTGGCCCCGGCATTTAAGGAATGTGAAGCCGATGCGTATCGCAATCACTTTATGGTTGCAGTTCAGGTCCGACGGAGCGAACAAAACCTGTTGCCAAACAACGACGTGTGCAACTAACCTGCAGACTATGAAAGATCGCGCTTGCGCATCTTGCCTGATTCCGTTTTCGGCAGTGTCGCCCGGAATTCTACGGACTTGGGAATCATGTACCGCGGCAAACTGGCCGCGCACTGACGAACAATTGTCTCGACACTTGCGTGCGCGCCATCGGCTAGTACCACCAGGGCCCTGGCGACCTGGCCCCACTGCGCGTCCGGTTGGCCGATCACCGCGACCTCACTGACTTCTGTTAGCTTGAGAATCGCATTCTCTATCTCGATTGGGCTGACCTTGTGGCCGCCGATCTTGAGAATCTCGTCGCGACGCCCCTGGAAATACAGATAGCCGTCCAGGTCCTGCCGGAAGACATCACCCGTGTGCAGCCAGCGCCCGGATTCTCCGGCGACAGTTCGCAGCACTTCGTTAGTCAGCTCCGGATTACGCCAATAGCCTTGCATGACATGCGGGCCTTGCACTGCCAGTTCACCGAGTTCGCCCGCGGCCACGCGCCGGCCGGACTCGTCCAGCAACATGTGGCGCTGAATTCGCAGTCCTTGGCCAACGCTTCCAGGCTTGCGGTCGAGATTCGAGGGGTCCAGGTAACTGATGCGCTTGCATTCGGTTTGGCCATACATGACAAACAGTCGCGCCGCGGGCAGCATCGCGCGCAGGCGCTGCGCATGATCGATGGGCAGGGATGCAGCCGCAGTCGTTATGAGTCGCAGCGACGTCAATGCCTCGACGCCAACGTCGGGGTGGGCCAGGAGCCAGGCGACTTGTGTGGGCACGGCCGCAAAAATCGTCGCCCGATGTTCGCGCAAGATGCGCAAGCTCTGGACCGGAAAGGCAAACGAACGGTCCAGCACCAGCTTGGCACCCAGACTCAGCGCGGACACAAGCTGGTACAGGCCGTAGCTGCTGGACAACGGCAATGCCGAATAGAAGACATCATCCGGCCCAGGTGCCAGGTAGTCATGCACGGCGTCCAAAGCGGCATCCATGTTGGCCCTGCTCAGCATCACTCCCTTTGGCGCGCCAGTGGAACCCGACGTATACAGAATCGCAGCCAACTGATCGTGATCGCGGCCGAGCGCAGCCGCGAGGGAAACGTCCGCCGCCAACGAGTTCACGGGCGCTGCGGACTCAGTGACGCAATTCCAATACTTCGACAGTACCGGCGGGCAAATCGCCAGCCGCGCCTCACAGTCACGCGTTGTCGCGCGCAGCGCATCGTCCTTGAGTGACACCTGGACCGGTACCACGACTGCGCCTAGCTGCGCAGCACCTAACAAATGGACCACTGCCACGCAAGAGTTCGGCCACTGCACCGCCACGCGATCACCACGCTTGACACCGTTACGAGCCAACCTGCTTGCGACACCGGCCACTGCGGACGCAAGCTGTACATAGGTCAGTGCACCATCGTGCGCAATGACCGCAATCCGCTTGCCGTGTTTTGCCAATCGATGCGCGAGTAAAGAGTCGATCACAGTTCGCCAGACCTCCGGCTGCTATTATTGGCGCCATGCATCGGGCAAGCCAGCACTGACGTCTCAATAGCCATGTGCGGCATTGCCGGCCTGGTCTACTTCGATCAGCGCCAAATTCCGGGTCAAGGCGAGCTGGAGCAGATGATCCACTCGTTGCGCCATCGTGGGCCGGACGGCTTTGGATACCACCGGTCACCAGGCGTAGGCCTGGCGCACGCGCGCCTGAGCATCATCGACCTGACCACGGGCGACCAACCTATCGCCAACGAAGACGGGTCCTTGCAGCTGGTATTCAATGGCGAGATCTTCAATTACATTGAACTGCGCGCCGAACTGCAGCGTCACGGTCACCAGTTCCGCACGACTTCCGATACCGAGGTGATCGTGCACGCCGTGGAGCAGTACGGCATCGCCGGCTGTCTTGCGCGACTCAACGGTCAGTTTACCTTCGCGCTCTGGAATCTGCGCGAGCGCTCGCTGGTGCTGGCGCGAGACCGGGTCGGTATAAGGCCGCTGGTGTACCAGCGGCAAAAGGACCACTGGCTGTTCGGTTCAGAGGCCAAGAGCCTGTTTGCCGCGTCCCCGGCCAGGGCACAGCGGCTGTCGGCGCAGGGTTTTGCGCAGACCGCGCATTTCTGGGCACCGTACGCGCCGACGACCGCGTTTGAAGATGTGCTCGCGGTTCCGCCCGGACATTATTTGACACTGACGGGCAACCGGGCTCAGCTAACACAATACTGGGACTGGAATTTCGATGCCACCGCTGCCGTCGGCGATCCCGCGCAGTTGCAAAACGCGATCGAAGAACTGCAGTCCTTGCTAACAGATTGCGTGCGGCTGCAGTTGCGCGCTGACGTACCGGTCGGCGCCTATTTGAGCGGCGGGCTGGATTCGTCCGCGATAAGCAGCCTCGCCGCCAACCTCCACGGTTCGCGGTTGCAAACCTTCTCGTTGAGTTTCGAGGACCGGGAATTCGATGAGTCGCCCTTTCAGCTCGAAATGGCCGCCCACCTTGGCAGCGAGCACCATCAGATCAAGCTTAGCAGCGCAGACATCGCGAACTCCTTCGGCCGGGCGATCCGCCATATCGAGGCGCCGATCGTCCGCACGGCCGGCATCCCGTTGATGCTGCTGGCTGACTCGGTGCGTCGCGCCGGACTGAAAGTGGTGCTAACCGGCGAAGGCGCCGACGAAGTGTTTGCCGGCTACGATTTGTTCAAGGAAGCCAAAATCCGCCGGTTCTGGGCGCGCCAACCGAAGTCGCGGTGGCGCCATCTGTTATTGCGACGATTGTATGGCTATCTCGGCAATTCGCCGACGCAACCCGCCGCGATGGCGCGAACGTTCTTCGGGCGCGGACTCGACCAGCCGGCCGATCCCTGGTTCGCGCATCAAACGCGTTTCGACGCCACCTCGAGAGTGCTGCAGTACCTGACCCCTGAATTTCGCTCCCTGGTGCCGCAGCGTGCTGCGCTGCTGTCCGGCGCAGCTGCCTTGCTGCCTAACGCTCACTGGCAGCCGCTGGCGCGCGACCAGTACGTCGAAGCCAAGACTTTGCTGGCCGGATATCTGCTGCATGCACAGGGTGATCGGGTTGCCATGGCAGCGTCGATCGAAGTCCGGTATCCCTACCTCGACCATCGGCTGATCGAGTTTGCGGCACGCCAACCGGTCACATGGAAGTTGCGCGGCTTGCAGGAGAAGTACCTGTTGCGCAAAGCGGTCTCCAGCTATGTGCCGGTCAGCATCACGCAGCGTGTCAAACAACCCTATCGCGCGCCAGACAGCGGCAGTTTTTTTTCTGCCGGCCACCCTCGTGAATGGGTTGCCGAACTCCTCAGCGCCAAGTGTATTAAGGATGCTGGCTATTTTAACAGCCACGCGGTCGATCAACTGACCGCAAAGGTCGCGCGTGGCCAAGCCATTGGCTTTGGCGACAATATGGCTTTCATGATGGTTCTGTCGAGCATGCAACTCTGGCGCGAATTCCATATCGCTGCGCCACAGTGAGAACCGCGTATCGAAATTGCTTCTGGAACCCGTCGCCCGGATCGGCGACAATCTATGGTCATGCCCGCCGATTATCGCAGTGCCGTTCGGACTTATATTGAATGTAATTTCATTCTGGGAAACGACGTCTCCCTGGGTGACACAGACTCGCTGCTGGATCTGCAACTCATCGATTCAACGGGCTTTCTCGAATTGGTCGGTTTCCTCGAAGAAAGATTCGGCATCAAAGTCGCGGACGACGAAATGCTGCCGGACAATCTGGAATCACTGGCCAACATCGAGCGGTTCCTGCAAAGAAAGCTCGGCTGACAGATCCGGCAATCATGGCGCAATTGCCCGATATCGACTTGGCGGCCGAAGCGCATTTCATTGCGAACACGATGCGCGATATCACCTTCCAACGCCTGCGACGTCGCGGGTTGGTGGTCGCCATGTCAGGCGGCATCGACAGCTCGCTTTGCGCAGCACTTGCAGTGCGGGCGGTGGGCGCGGATCGGGTGTTAGGTCTGCTGCTGCCGGAGCGCGACTCGTCCTCTGCCAGCGGCCGCCTTGCCTCAATGCTGGCCAGTCACCTGGGGATTCGCAGCGCAACCCATGATCTTGGAGGCGCGCTCGAGGCGATTGGTTGTTACCGCATGCAACAGGAAGCGCTGGCAAATGCCATTCCGGGTTTCAACCCGGCCTGGAAATTCAAACTCGTGATTGCGCCTGCCATGCAAGGCCAGGTCGGCATTACCAAGGTCTCCGCCGTGTCGCCCGCTGGCATAGCGGTGGAACACCGGCTGCGGGCGGACGACTACCTCAAACTGGTGGCCGCAACAAATTTCAAGCAGCGACTGCGCAAAGTCATGGATTACTACCATGCCGATGCCAACCGATACGCGGTGGTCGGCACGCCGAACAGGCTGGAGTATGACCAGGGCTTTTTCGTCAAACTCGGCGATGGCAGTGCGGACATGAAGCCGATCGCTCATCTTTACAAGTTCCAGGTTTATGCGATGGCGCGCATACTGGGACTGCCGGACGAGATTACGCGCGCGACACCCACGACCGATACCTTCAGCCTGCCCCAGGGTCAGGATGAATTCTATTTCGGCCTGCCCTATCCGCAAATGGATCTAGCGCTGCATCACCTCGACGCGGGCCTGCCCGCATCCGAACTGGCTGCCGCGTTAGGCTGCAGCGCCGATGCGGCGCAGAAGATCTACGCCGGCATCACTGCCAAACGACGCAGTACGGCCTATCTACACACGGGCGCAATCCTGGTCCGGCCTTTGACAGCAGTGTCATGAGCCAGGCTGCACTGCGTGGGATGCGTATTGCGGGTGTCAGTACCTGCGTGCCAGCCACGCGTGTCGACAACATCGCGCTGGGCGCGACTTTTGGTGCGGATGAAGTCCGCAAGGTCGTGGCAATGGCCGGCGTCCAGTTCCGCCATGTCGCCGATGAAAAAACCACCTCGGCTGATCTTTGTTATGAAGCAGCCTGCCATTTGCTCGAGAAGCTCGCCTGGCCGCGTGAGTCCATCGACGCAGTCATCCAAGTGACGCAGACGCCAGACTATTTCCTGCCCTCCAGTGCCTGCATGGCGCACAAATGGCTGGGTCTGAGTTTAAATTGCGCGGCGTTCGACGTGGGGCTGGGCTGCTCAGGCTACCCTTACGGACTCTACCTGGCCACAACCATGCTGCAAGGCGGCGGGCACCGTCGCATTCTGATGCTCCATGGCGAGACGCCCAGCCGCTTCGTGAACCCGGCGGACCACGCAACACGCCTGCTGTTTGGCGACGCTGGCTCCGCGACGGCGCTCGAACTGGACGACAGCAACGAACCCTGCTGGTTCTCGCTGCATACCGATGGCCGCGGTTTCGATGGCCTGATTATTCGCGGCGGCGCTTTCCGTGATCGCAATCCCGCCGCTGGTCGAGACCGTGAGCTGGTCATGGATGGCGGCGCCATTTTTAATTTCACAGTCAAACGTGTGCCGGAAGTGATCCGGTCGATTCTGGAATTCGCCTCACTGCGCAGCGAGGACATCGACTGTTACCTGTTCCACCAGTCGAATCGCTTCATCATGAAGCACATTGCCAAGAAGTGCGCTTTGCCGGAAGACCGCGTGCCACTGACACTGGAGAATTTCGGCAATTCCGGCGGCCCGTCTGTGGCCGTGACGCTGACCCAGGCGATGCCAGCCCGCCTGACAGGCAAGCAGCGCGTCATGCTGCTGGGCTACGGTGTCGGCCTCTCCTGGGCAGCCGCGATTGTCGACCTGCAGCCTGACTGCGCGCTGCTGCACACCACCTACACGGGCCAACTGGATCGGCTATGACTCAGGCGATGCTCACGCCGCACGAGGCGCTGGAACTGTTAGCAGAGGTATTCGTCGAGCCAGTCGCGAATCTCAAGCCAGGGACGCTGCGCCTGGAGCTTGCCGGCTGGGACTCGATGGGCGCCCTGCTGTTTATGGCTGCGCTGGATGAGAAATTCGGCGTCGAACTGACAGCGGACGAGTCATTGCAAATGACGACGATCAGCGACGCGCTGGGCTTCATGCGGCGCCACGGCGTCATTGCCGACTCCTGACACCACCGATGTTTCGAAGATTCATCAAACAGCTGCGGCGCTATCGTTCGCGACCGCAGCCATGCACCGACCTGGCGCGTCTCGAAGTTCAAAGCGATAGGCTCGGTTACCTCGGCGAGGATCGGGGCAATGCAGTCTGTATTGCAGCCGCGCTGGACTGGTTGGCGCGCGCGCAAGATCAGTCTGCAAGCCAGGATGGCGGTGTGGCCCGTGCTTACAGCCTCAACCGAGGATGGCAGCCCTCCTATCCGGAGACGACCGGGTACATCATCCCGACCTACCTCGAGCAATCGGTGCGACTTGATAACGCTGACTTGTCACGGCGCGCGAAGCGCATGCTCGACTGGCTGGTCTGGATACAGATGCCTGGTGGCGGTTTTCAGGGTGGGGTCATCGGCGGCGAGCCCAAACAGCCGGTGGCGTTCAATACAGGTCAAATTTTGTTAGGTCTGGCTGCGGGCGAGCAGGTCTTTGGCAGGTATCGCGAGGCGCTGACTTCGGCCGCGGGCTGGCTGGTACAAATCCAGGCGCGCGATGGTGGCTGGCCTGCATTCACCTCGCCCTTCGCGTCGCCGGGTGCCAAAACCTTCGATACGCATATTGCATGGGGCCTGTTCGCTGCAGACCAGGTCGTGCCGGGGCATGGCTACGCGGACGCCGCCATGGCGAATACCCGGTGGGCCGTTGCACAACAATCCTCAGTTGGTTGGTTCAGCAAATGCTGCCTGACAGACGCCACGCAACCGTTGACCCACACTTTGGGCTACGCGCTGCGCGGGGTCCTCGAAGCGCACCTGCATACCGGGGATCGCGCTGCGCTCGAGTCGGCACTGCGGTGTGCGCGCGGAATGCTAACCGCGCTGCAGCCGAACGGTTTTCTGCCAGGACGACTGCGGTCCAATTGGAGCCCTGCCGCCGAATGGGCCTGCGTCACCGGGACAGCGCAGACCGCGTACTGCTGGCTCAGACTCTTCCAGTTGACAGGCGACTCGTCCCTACTGAAAGCCGGCCAACTAGCCAATCAGTTTGTCCGCCGGACAATGAAATTTGGTGATAATCCTGACACAGCCGGCGCAGTCAAAGCGAGTGTGCCGGTCAACGGTGACTACAATGGATATGAATACCTGAACTGGGCAGCCAAGTTCGCGATCGATTCTTTTGCGCTGGAAATGTCCTTGCAATGCAAATCCCCAAGCCCCTGAAAAACAAGGTTCGGCTGCTGCTCAATTCGAGCAGACTGCGGCTGGTTCGCACCTTTCTGTCTTACGACCGCATCGCCTTGATCGCGGCCTTGCGGCGCATCGGCATCCAGCCCGGGGACCTGATCATCGCGCACTGTTCCTTCGAACCCTGGCATGGCTTCAATGGGTGCCTGGATGAATTCGTGGCAGCGCTCATTGCGGCGGTGGGGGACCAGGGAACACTGGCCATGGTTTCGATGCCGTACAGTTCATCCACTCGCGAGTACTTGAACAAGAATCCTGTTTTCAACGTGCGGCGCACACCATCCGCAATGGGCTTGGTCAGCGAACATTTTCGGCGACGCCACGGAGTTTGTCGCAGCCTCAGCCCAACACACCCGGTGCTGGCCTGCGGCCGGCTGGCTCGCCAGATGACCGATGGCCATGAGAATTGCGTTTATCCCTGCGGACCTGGCTCGCCTTTCGAATACCTGGCTCACAACAATGGCAAAGTCCTGTTCGTCAACGCTACGTTGCTAACAATGACTTTTTTCCACTATCTCGAACATTTGGTTTGGCCCAGTGCAGGCATAGCGCTGTACGAACCGGAGCCGCGCCTGGCGGCACTGGTTGACTGGCATGACGTGCGACGCGAGGTGCCGGTTTACGCATACGCTATTGACATCATTCAGCGGCGCCGCTCAGACATTTTCTGGAAATGGCTCTTGGACCGGCAGATGATTCATCGCACCCGCATCGGTGCCACGCACCTAACATGCGTCGACCTGAACGATGCGGTAACCGTCGTTCAGGAACGCAGCCGCCAGCGGCAGTTTTTCTACAACAGCCTTACTGCGGCCTGACTGCCAACTAACAAGAAAATTGACATTTGGCTGGTTCTGGCGTGAAATGACAGCGTCGCGGCTTCCTGTGTACTCCCATCCGGCCAGTCCGCCGGCGCGGGGCCAAGGTTGCATATAAAAACGAAAATAGTCAGTCGAGGCGTCGATGACACGCGCATTTGTACTTTCGGCCGAAGACATGGCCGCGTACCGCGACAGTTCCGCGGAGCAGCAGCGCATTGAAAGCCTGCTGCAACTCGTGCCAGCTGGCACGCGCACCGCAATCGACATTGGCGCGCGCGACGGCTTCATCGCGCGCAAACTGGCGAATCGCATCCACCGGGTCACGGCCCTCGACCTCGACCGTCCCAGCATCGTGGACTCCCGCATCGCATGCGTTGCTGGCGATGTCACGTATCTCGAGTTTGCGGACGGCGCATTCGACTTGGTACTGTGCGCGGAAGTGCTCGAACATCTGCCTCCTCCCAAGCTCACGCAGGCCTGTGCTGAACTGGCGCGCGTCACGCGCAAGAACTTGCTAGTCGGCGTGCCTTTCAAGCAGGACTTGCGCGCCGGCCGCACCACCTGCGAGTCCTGCGGTCGAACCAATCCACCCTGGGGCCACGTCAATTCGTTCAGTCTGCGTTCGCTTAAGCGCCTGTTCCCGACCCTGATTGCCACCGCCGTGGATCTCGTTGGCGCAACCCGGGCGCGCAGTACACATCTGGCGCGTTGGCTGTACCAACAGGCGGGCAATCCGTACGGCACTTACATGCAGGAAGAACCCTGCGTGCATTGCGGCCTGGGCGTCGGCCAGCCGCACGACCGCTCGTTCGGCGACAAGCTTTTGACCGGCGCCGCGTACTACTGCGAGGTTGCTCAACGGTTCGTGTCAGCCAGTCGGGCCCAGTGGATACATGTTCTGTTTCGACGCGGCGTCGGCACCGCGAGCTAACAGATTTACCCGGTGCTCATGGCGCCTGCAACGGCCAGCTGCGATCGCGATCCGTGACATCGCGCGGGCTTAGCGGCCAGGGTATGCCGAACAGCGGATCGTCGAAGCGCACGCCGACCGATGCGATCACTAACAATTCTGTCGCTCCGAGACGCAGATCTTCGGGCGGCTAATTTTTCCCTCACACCAGATATAATTTCCTTTCTGATGTTTGGTCGCGGCAAAAGAATTACTGGCCGCCGGGATCCGACAGATTTTCCACGTGATCAGACTGGCGAACGCGCCACGGCGAACAAAGTATGGCCCAGCATCCAGCGCTCTTTCCACCGCAATATCTGTCTGTGACCAACCAGCAACCCCACAGCGGCGTTTACTTTTGGAGAATTGAGAATTCTGAGTAACCCGCGGTTTCCTACCGGAAATAGCGAACCGATATTCACGGAGTGAAATGACTGTGACAGCAGCTTACGTAGCTCCTTTGCGTTAACCCAATTCCGTATCTGCGACGGATCGCGCGGCGAAACCGCATCCCAACGCTCCAAGACTGGTCGATTCTGGGTGCAGACTATCAGAGTCCCGCCTGGTCTCAGCAACGACGCCAACCGCGCAACAAATGCTGGCTGGTCACTAACATGCGACAGCACCTCAAGGCTAACAACTAGGTCGAATCCTGCGCGTGGCAAACTCAGCTGGAAAATATCTCCACAGACGAATCGCACGTTTGGATAGCGGTCTTGCGCTCGTTGCAACACCGCCGGAACAAAGTCGACGCCAGTCACCGAGCCGAAACTGCTCAAGCGGGAACTAAGCCAGCCGGTGCCGCAACCAACATCAATAATTGACAAGCTCTCGCCTTGCATCGCCTGCAAAACAGATTGAATCTCTTGCCACTGACGCTCCGAGCTGGGAGATATTCTTGACTCCCGAGCGTCAGAATTCCACTGCTCCCAGAACCGCACCTGGTCCGTCGTCGGCGGTGCATCGTTGCTAGTGCCGGGGTCACGAGTTACAGACACGTCAATCGCCTCCATGATTCATGGATAAAAGGAACTTCAACTCGATCACCTGACAACAGGCTGGCCGCAACTCGCGTTGGTCAGTGGTTGCAACGGAAGTCCGGCATGAACATCAGGCATCTCTTAAGCAATTGCGCAACTCGCGCCAAAGTATCGGCCAACGCCAATACGCGTTGCGCGCAACAAAACCGAGACAGCGCAGTTTTTCTCGAATTGCAATATCTGCGCAACCGACCGCACGCACGTAATCCAGAAATAGTTTCCATGTTCGCGTATCCGGGAGTCTGGAATTTGCTGGATTAAAAAATGCCTGCGTCTCACTGACGCTCAAAGATCTGGTCGACGCGTCATTGGAAAGTCGACGATGCAACAGTGCCTCAGGAACCAAGCGAAACTTACCCAGCAACGCGAGTTCCGCCATCAACACGAGGTCCCCACCCGGATAGGCACGATCGTACCTTGTCCGACTGAGCATGCTGTTGCGAATCACGCCACACTGTGCATTGTTAAGCGCTAGCTCACGACACAATCTCGCAAACCTGACGGATGGCAATAAATCGAGCAGTTCGAAATCACCATCGTAATGAGTCAAATCACGATCGTCGGCCCCAACGATCATCGTGCGTGGGTAGCAAAGCGACAGCGTCGGATCTTTATCAAGTTCCTGAATGCATGCCGCAAGGAACTGTGGTTCGCAGTAATCGTTTGCGGACGCCCATTTGAAATAACGCCCTGTACACTGCCTGGCAACGAAATTCCAGTTGAAATAGGCACCCTTGTTAGTCGCGTGGCGCACATATATTACTCGCGAATCGCGGCTCTGAAACGCCTGCCCAATGCTCTGCGTGGCGTCTTGCGAACCGTTGTCAGAAATTAGCAGTTCCAAGCGCGATTCTGTTTGCGCTAGGAGTGACTCGACGGCGCGAGCAAGGTAGCGCTCGCCGTTAAATACCGGCAGGCCAATACTAACAAGCGGTGGCGCAGAACCGGCCATGTGTCAGCAAAACCTGCGGTAAACGGGTTTTACGGCGCGCCCGGCAAGATATTTGTCCACCCCGTTGCGGAGCGCATCTCGATAGACGATCAGGCTATCGTGGATGGCTGCCGCGGTCTTATCAATATCGGCATCGTCGTGTGAATAACTGACGATAAACGACGGTGCTAACACGCCCCGCTTCAATAGTTCCTGCAGGAACAGCGTGCGAAATGGCTGACTGGGCTCGCCATTCTGATCACGCGTGAAATACAGCAGTGCACACGACCTGCCGATCAAGCCGAAGTAATCCTGCAACCGCAGGTCCGCGACGGCCTGGCCGACCTGCGCACGCAATCGATCCCCCTGACGATACAAGTGACCGATGACGTCCCTATGCACATATGCATCCAGCGTGGCGATCATGGCGGCGAGTGCGTGCGTTTCCGCACCGTGCGTGGTCGACATTAGGAACACGCGCTCACGATCATGATCGAATCCGCCGAGACGCATGAGTTCGCGCTTGCCGACCAGCGCCGACAATGCAAAGCCGTTAGCCAGCGCCTTGCCGAAGCAACTTAGGTCCGGATCCAGTCCGTAAACGCTTTGCGCGCCGCCGTTAGCCCAGCGAAATCCGGTTATCATTTCGTCGAGTACCAGTACGGTGCCATGAGCTCGGCAAAGTCTCTGCAGATCCAGCAGGAAGTCGCCTTTAGGCTCTTCGGTTCGCGCCGCTTCCAGGACCACGCAGGCTACTTGGCCTGGATACTGTTCGAACAACTCGCGCACACTGGCTAAGTCGTTGTAGCGAAACTTCTTCGTCATCTGGCGTATAGCATTCGGTACGCCCCCCGGAATACCGGTGGAACCAATAAACCAGTCGCTTGACGAGAAAAATGGCTGGTCGCCACATATGGCAACCAGGTCGCGACCAGTATGGCATCTGGCCAGCTTCAATGCCGCATCCAGGGCCGTCGAACCATCCTTGCAAAATTTGACCATGTCGGCATTTGGCAGGAATGAGAGGAGCTTCTCCGCCGCCTGAAATTCGATCACCGCCGGTCTGTTGAAATTGGAGCCCAGCTGCAGTTCCTGGACCGCGGCCTCAATGACCGGACCATAGGCATGACCTAACGTGACAGCCCGCAAACCCATGCCGAATTCAATGTACTCACGACCTTCGGAATCCCACACTCGGCAACCAGCGCCATGTGTAACAAAAATGTTCTGTCCTTCAGGATATTGGTCATCACCCTTGGCGTAGGTGTGGCACCCACCAGGCACCAGTGCGTTCGCGTACCCGCTCAGATTACGACCGCTTCGCCAGCGTCGTCGCTCTGCGACGAGTTGCTCCTTGCTGCCGCCATTCGTGCTCATCTTAAGTTCCTAACTTGCCGCAGCTCTGCCAAGAAACGTGTCGATTTGCGCTATGGTCGCCTGACGCATGTCGGCGCCCTCGGTCTGTTGCCGGTACCAGTTCACGGTCCAAGCCAGCGCACTCTCCAGATCCAGCTTCGGCGCCCAATGGAGTACGTTGCGGGCCTTGCTGGAATCGAGTTTGAGCAGCCTTGCCTCATGCGGCGCTTCGCGCGCATCTTGGGTCCACGACAGGTTACTACCCCACATCGCGACCATGCGTTCGACTATCCACCGAACATCGCGAGTGTCTGAGTCATTTGGACCGAAATTCCAGGCGTCGGCCACGGATGGATCGTCCCAAAGTCTTTGCGCAAGCAGCATGTAACCAAACAACGCGTCCAGCACATGCTGCCACGGCCGCAGCGCCGCTGGGTTGCGAATGACCGGCGACTCGCCGCGCACCAGTGCCCTAACAATGTCAGGAATGAGTTTCTCCACACCCCAATCGCCACCACCAATTACATTGCCTGCTCGAACGCTGGCAATGGCGGTATTGGGTCGACCGTCGCCCCGTTCGGAAAAAAACGAACGCCGGTACGACGCCGTGACAATTTCCGCCGCACCTTTGCTGGCCGAATACGGATCGTGCCCGCCAACAGCATCAGCCTCCCGATAGCCCCAATGCCACTCTTTGTTTTCGTAACACTTGTCACTGGTGACCATCAGCGCGGCTCGCGCGCTGGAATTCAGCCGTACGGCCTCCAGAACGTTGACCGTGCCCAATACGTTCGACTCGAATGTCCTAACAGGATTGCGGTAGCTTTCTCGCACCAGAGATTGAGCCGCAAGGTGAAACACAACGTCCGGAGCCGATTCCCTGACGACCCTGCAAACCGCATCCAGATCCCGGACATCACCAACGACACTACGAATTCCTTGAGCGATGGCCGCGCACTCGAAAATGTTAGGCTTGCTGGGGGGTTTGTCGCAGAAGCCAGTGACTCGCGCGCCCAGATGATTGAGGCACAATGACAACCAGCCTCCCTTGAAGCCCATGTGCCCTGTAACAAGGACACTCTTGCCGGCCCAGAACTCTGCGTGAGCGAACGTCATCGCAACCTGCTTTTCCAGAGCATCCACGGGCAATCGCCCTGCGCCTCCATGCGATCAAGGGTGATTTTGTCTTTGAAAGTATCCATTTGTTGCCAGAAACCGCGGTAGCGAAAAGTGCTCAGCAAGCGGCGCTCCGCCAGTTTCGCGAATGGCTGTTCGACCAGTTCGTCACCTTCTTCGATGAAATCGAAAATCTGCGGCCGGATCGCAAAATAGCCCCCGTTAACAAGAAATTCGGAATCACGCACTCGGCCGAGACCGCTGACGTAACCATTTGGATCAGCATGCACCGTGTGAAAACTGTGCCAAGACGGCACAGCAACGAACGATGCAACCGTACCTTTCTTGTCGAAGTCGGCGATCATGTCGTTCAATGGCAGATCGGATAGCCCGTCTGAGTAATTTGCAAGAAACATCGGCTCGGACTCGACGTATTTTTTCGCTCGTAGTAGCCGCTGCCCAATATTGGAATGCAACCCGGTATCGACAAATGTAATACGCCAATTGCCGGTGTCGCGTGTATGCAATTCAACACCGTTTGAATCCATGTCCAAGGTAAAATCATTGGACATGCATTCGCTGTACCGCAGAAAATACTCGCGAATCAGGTCGCCGCGATAGCCCAGACACAGAACGAAGTCCCGGTGGCCAAAATGCGAGTAATAGCGCATCAGGTGCCAGATGATGGGCCGGTACCCGATGTTCACCAGTGGCTTTGGAATCGTATCCGAGTGCTCGCGCAGCCTGGTTCCGAGGCCACCACAGAAAATTACGACTTTCATTGATCTAGTTGCCTCAGTGACTTTGACACATGGGTCTCTCGTCAGTCCAAATTCCGGATCAAGCCGGCGCGCTGCAGGCGAGTTGCCGCCTGTCGCAGCAGGTCAGCATCAAGACTTGACGCGGCAGCGATGTCTGCAATGCCGTGCGAACCATCCGACTGGCTCAACATCCAAAGTACTGCCTGCTCAAGATCGGCCGGCCCGCGGCCACCCAGATCACGAAACAAACCGTGCTTGCCCAATCGCGGCTCGCCCTTTGGGTGAAGATTTAGAAACCGCTCGTTGCCATCGATCATACAACAAATCTTGGTCAATGCCGTTAACGACTGCAACATCGATTCGCCACTAACAATGCCGAGATTGTCACCAGACGAATGATACTCCGGATACTCGTCGTTGGCCGACCTTGTTAGGCGCCCAACAGGCAAATTGATGCCGGGCGCGCAGAACTGCCGCTCATCGTAGCCGTAGGGACTGAAAGGCACGATGCGGGCGCTCTGCGGATCCAGAGTGTGGATTGCATCGGCCGCGATACGGTCGATTTCACTGTCGCCTCGCCGGCTGCGCTTGTATGTTAGCGGGCCAGAATCTCCTAACAGACCGATGACTAGCCCAGCCCGTATGCGGTCCAAGCGCTGCTCGTTTCTCGCCAGCCAGGTAATTGCGCCGATGGTGCCCGGCGCGAACAAGAACCGATATGTTAGCCTGGGGTTTGCGCCGGCGATGAGCGCAGCCAGCCTGGCGGCAACCGCCATGCCACTGCAGTTGTCATTGGCCAGCGACGGATGACAAACATGAGTCGAGATAAGAATTTCCTGACTGGAGGCGCCCCGAATTAGGCATTCGGCATAGGTCAGCGAGCCCGGTGACAATGTGGAATCGATCATGACGTCAAAGGGTCCCGGGCCGATCGACTGAAGTTGCCGGTCGCTCAGACAGAATGCCCAGTCCCGCCGCCAATAACTAGTTCGATAGGGGATAGCATCCGGTCGCTGCGTATCGGAGTGCAGGTGCGGACGCAGGTCTTCGATCGACATACGTGCATTCACTGCAACTGAGTACCCCATGACATGC
The DNA here is from genome assembly GCA_031363155.1 of Gammaproteobacteria bacterium. Taxonomy (GTDB): domain Bacteria; phylum Pseudomonadota; class Gammaproteobacteria; order Steroidobacterales; family Steroidobacteraceae; genus UBA964. The sequence goes on from JANLTW010000142.1 coordinate 53,924, forward strand.
AAGTTGTGTTGGCGAAAATCAATCAGCCGTCGCCCGGAACTATCGGCAATGTAAGCGTCGCGAATGTTCCATTCTTCCGGTATCTCCCAATCAAAGACCTGTGTGCCTGTGGGAACTTCGTGTACCTCCAGAGGAATTTCACGACCTATGCGCGCCAACGTCGCACGTACACCATCGCCCGTTATGCTGCGGCAAATTGGATACAGGTCGTGGAGCAGTGTCAGCATCGCCTTTGTCTCGGCGTGCACCGACTGCGCATCAATCATAAACGCATCAAGGGTCATGGCCGATCCGACTGCAACGATCCGGGGCTGGACCGGCGATTGCGGTGCGCAATGATTGCGGAGTCAAAGTCCGGATACGATTGGTCGCGTTCACTGATCACCAGCGGTTCAATCGGCCAACTGATGCCGAACACAGGATCATTCCAACGAAAACCCACGGCCAGATCCGGCGCAAAGTAGTCGGTCATCAGATAGAGAATATCGGTGCCATCCTGCAGAGTCAGAAATCCGTGAGCGACACCCGGCGGGACATAAAGCGCGCGGCCTTCGTCGGCATCCAGTTCAACAACCAGATGTCGCATGTACGACGCAGATTCCGGGCGCAGATCCAGTGCGACATCCACCATTCTGCCGCTGTTACAGCGAATGATTTTGCCCTCTGCGGATGGCGCAAGCTGCAGGTGCATGCCACGCAACGTACCGCGTTGTTGATTGGCCGAGATGTTAGCCTGAACGACATTAACGTGCACGCCGTGAGCAGACAATTCTCGCTGGCAATACGCGCGCGCAAAATAGCCGCGATTGTCCTTGTGCTTTTCTGGATCCAAAATCAGAACTTGTGACAGCGCTGTGGAACTGATTTTCATTTGCCTGCACCGTTCTGTCCGTGCCCGCGGGCAACAATTAATCCAGGATTCTCACATCCGGAATTGGCACAATGAACTTACCGCCCCAGGATCGAATATGCGCAAACTGGTGCATTGCCTCGTCCAGTAAATTCCACGGCAGAATTAGAACGAAATCAGGCTTGGTCGCAGCAATTGTAGCGGGGTGCAGGATGGGTATATGGGTACCTGGAGTGAACTTACCCTGTTTGTAAGGATTGCGATCCACGGTGTAATCAAGGATGTCAGTGCGAATTCCGCAATAGTTTAGCAGCGTGTTGCCCTTTCCAGGCGCACCAAATCCTACAATTGTCTTGCCAGCATCCCTGATGCCAATGAGGCATTTAAGTAGATTTCGCTTGGTTCGCTTCACGTTAGCTTCGAACGCCTGGTAGAAATCGATGCTACCAATTCCCTGGTCTTGCTCCAATCGCAACAAATCGGCGGCGCGACTAGTCAATACCGCCGCTGGATCAATGTCGTGCCGGCCGAATATTCTGAGCGAGCCACCATGTGTGGGCAACTCCGCCACGTCGAACAGGCGAATTCCATGAGCGGCGAAAACAGCACTCACCGTCGTGAACGAGAAATAGCTGAAATGCTCATGGTAGATAGTATCGAACTGATTGTTGCGCATGAGTTGCAGCAGATGCGGGAATTCCATGGTAATTACACCGCCCGGCTTGAGCAGTAGCTTCATTCCGGCCACAAAATCGTTGAGATCAGGAACATGCGCCAGCACGTTGTTTCCTAACAGAAGGTCAGGTTGTCCGTACTGCGCAACAATCCGTCGCGCGGTCGCGACGCCGAAAAAAGCTACCTCCGTTCGCACCCCTTTTTCGATCGCGACTTTGGCTACATTGAGCGCTGGTTCTATGCCCAAAACGGGTACGCTTTGCGCAATGAAATGCTGCAGCAGATAGCCGTCGTTGCTGGCGAGTTCTACAACAAGACTGTGCGCACCCATTTTCAGGTGCTGAATCATGTCGTGGCAATAGCGACGACAGTGCTCGACCCAGGAATCTGCGTACGACGAAAAATACGCATACTCGGAAAATATATCGTCCGGACCGACATACTCCAGTAACTGTACGAGGTAACAGGAATCGCATACGAACGCGACCAGCGGGTAAAATCGCTCCACGCTGTTCAGATCTGAACGGGAAACGTGTGTCTGACACGGCGGAGACATGCCCAAATCAACGAATCGGTGCCTCAATGGCGCAGCACAGAACCGACACTTACCACCGTAGACTTGTTGCAAATTTAACTGATCGTCCGCTTCGTTCATCTTGATCGACCCGCTCACTCGCGCTCCTAAGTTGACAAATCGCTTCCACATTATGCTTTATCGCGGCGCAACATATTTGCAACACGGGTCACAAAAGTGGTTGCAGTGGACCGTCCGCACTATGCTAGCACCACCTTTGGCGAACGCGGGTGGGTCCTTTGTGACGCAATCGACATTGGGGCGCCAAGACCAAAGCCGCAGTTCGGGTTGTTTGGTTGGGGCGTTTTGACTCGCGGTGCTATTGTCGCTGCCAGTGCAATTCCTGTGCGGGCGCGGTCCATCTGTAACCAACCATGCTAGAACTCATTGCTGATTTTCCAAAGAACCGGGTGTTCCAGGTTTTATGCATCGGTGCTCACTGCGATGACATCGAAATTGGCTGCGGTGGCACGTTGTTGCAACTACAAAACCGTAGGCAACCCGTAACAATCGACTTTGCAATCTTGACCGGCGTTTCGGCCCGCCAGAAGGAAGCACGCAGCGCGATGACGAGATTCGTTCAGCCACAATCGCGTGGTGCCCTGATTTTCGGCGACCTCAAGGATGGTTACATACCGTCGCAATACGAAAAAGCAAAGCACTTTGTTGAAGAACTCAAGACACTTGCGCGCCCCGACCTGATTTTCTGTCACGAGCGCGAGGACCGCCATCAGGACCATAGAATAGTCAACGAGATGACCTGGAATACTTTCAGAGATCATCTGATTCTCGAGTATGAAATCCCTAAGTGGGATGGTGGGTTGGGCCAGCCTAACGTCTACATACCACTGCCAACGCGTGTGCTGGAACGGAAAATTGCGTCGTTAATAAAATCGTACCCATCGCAGTCTTCAAAAGACTGGTTTACTGCCGACACGCTACGGGCGCTCCCTCGACTGCGAGGCATTGAATGCCGTGCGCCACAAGGCCATGCCGAAGCATTTCATAGTCGAAAGCTGCGGCTGGCCAGTTTGTTCTAGCCGCGTACTATATCCGCGAACTGCAACTCCACAGCACTCGCCAGACATAGTGATTTCGTCGCAATCGATGCCATCGGCGGTGGTTGAACCGAGATCATTTTGTCAATGCAGGTCAGCACCCAGGCCGGATCAAATTCTGCTGCCGTTTGACAGTATTCAGCCAAGTCAAATGCCGCCATTAGCGCATCGTTCTTGGTGGCATAGCCCAGCGAGATACATGGTCTTCCTAACAACAGACCAAACACGACACTATGAAATCGAGTGGCTACAACCAGATCGCAACCACCAATATCCCGCAGCGCGTCCAGATACGTGTGTGCTGACGCTGCATACAGCCTGTTGCATAGCGACGGCTGCATCTTTTTCACGCGGCCGGCAATTTCATTCAGCGTCGCAAGATCTCGAACACGATTGCCGACAATCAGACGAACATTGTAGCCGCGAGTCAGTATGGAATGGGTCAATTCGGTCAGTCTCGTGACGTAGTCTGTATAGTTGTGTAGCGCAGTAGTTCGCTCCGCATTCCAACCGGAATAGGCCATGACGCCAATTGCAATGGTTCGCGGTGGCCAGTGGACTGCTTTCGCCAGATCAGACACCTGGTCGAACAACCCAAACACAAGATCGGGCATGACTTGATCGCGGGATACATCGATTCCCAGCGACCGGACAAACTCGCGCGACGCTGCGTCGCGATACGAACGATAGCCGGCCAGTGCAAACGCAGCTCGAAACCTTGCTCGACTGACGTCGCTGGCGACGGGGCCTGCGCCGACGCTAACAAATCGAATTGGCACCCCGGTCGCGGACGCGGCCTGACACCAGTACAGTAAATGCAATGGCACCTGGTGCGGTTCCTGCCCGAAATCATCCGCAATGCCTGTTCCCGCGACCAACAGCAGGTCAAGCTCTCGACACCGGCGGCGCAACAACAGTCTACGCAACGGATGCGTAAGGTTTTCGAGCAACGCACGAACGGTATTTCGCAACCGTACCGGCCTGAAGTTGTCGAGCAACGGAGCGACCGGCAATGGATCATGGGACCACCGCCGCGCAGTACCAGGCAGACCCGATGGCGCATCCGGTTGCTGCGAAATCAACGTCACCTGGCAGTCGTGATCGCTCTGACTGAGACCGTAGAGCGTCGCGGCGAGGGTCGCCTCATTGCCGAGGTTCCCCCCGGCGAACAATCCGAAGATGCCAACCCGGCGACCGGTTACGCTAGACATCATCGCTCAGACGGGCGCGCGAATTCTGCGCAACAAACTTTGGACTGCTGCCAGCAACACACTCTCTCCTCCAACAGGGCGTCGGCAAAGCACCCAAATGGACCAGAGAAATCCAGTATACAAAACGACGCCCGCGCCAATTTCACCCGCAAGCATCGCTACGTTGTGAGGCTTGACAAACATGGCGTTTTTTTCAACGAGGGACAACGCCGCACCCATGAATACCGCAGCCACCAGCGGGCGCGCCAGAACCTTGCACACATCTCTATATTGATACCCTAGCTGCTTGCGGACCTGAATTACATTGAATGGCATAAACAAAATAGCAACGCAAAGGAACGAGAACGCCATCGCTTCAATGCCGGCAAGTTTTATTGCCAGCACGCCCACCACAAGAAAACAGGCGACGTGCACGGCATTCATCACGATCAACGCGCCAGGTCGGTTGGTCGCCAGCAGTGCGGTGTACCCCAGGCCCTGCAGCGCCGTGATTGCGCCATAACCAGCCATGATTTGCAGAATGGGGATTGCCGCCAACCATTTTTGGCCGAGCGCCACTGTAACTATCGGGCCGGCTAGGGCGGCAAGACCGGCGGCGGACGGAAACACCAGTACCGCGGTGAGGCCTAACGTTGTTAGGTAGGTTTCGCACAACCTCCTCTCATCCGCAACTTGGGCGGATAAATTTGGCAGTACCGCCCTGTTGATGGGCCCTGACAACTCAGCCGTCACCATGGAGGCAATTTCCGAGCCCATGTTAAATACACCTAGCGTACTCGGCCCCATCATGCGACCAACGATGAAATCGGGTGACCGCAATTTCAGGAAGCCAATCAGGTTATTGACCACCATCAACGACGAAAAGCGCATCAAGTCGCGGCGCTCCGACAGCGCAACCCAAGGTCGATACGGGTGCATGCCAAAACTGAGACACACCGATGCCACACGACCGAAGACGATTCCGAGTATGAGCGCCCAGAAATTGCGCAGATAAAGCGCGAGTGGTAGTACGGAGAAAAAAGTAATCAATCGCTTTAGCAACAGAAACTTGAATTCACGGGAAAAGTTCAAATCGCGCCGAAAATACACAATACCGATGTTTTCAGCGCCCTGTAATATCGGCGTGACAGCTAACGCGCACATGACCAGCGGCAATCGAGGTTCCGAATAAAACAGCCCGGCCGGGTAGGCCAAAATTAGTACCAGCGCGCCGACGACAGCGCCAGCCAGAACATTTAAAGTCCAGGCCGTATCCAGGTGGGCACTATCGATCTCGCGCCTGTTGATCAGCGCCAGATCCACATTAAACGATCCAAAAAGATCAACCAAGGCAACAACCGCGGTCGCCATGGCCACCAAACCAAAATCCGCGGGCACCAGCAATCGCGTCAACACCAAAATGCTGATGACACCGAGCACTTTGTCAATTAACCGGAATGAGAGCATCCAAGCTGCACCCTTAACGACCGAAGCTGACCCCGGATTATTCATGCCAATCCTGTGAATTGCCCGGCTTGCATGGTTGCACAATGCAAAACGATCTGGCTATGCAAAATACTGCGTCGAATATCATTCGGTGATTGCGTATTTAGGACTGGGTGCGGCCCGCCCTAGGTGTTGCAGGCGCGGCTAGGGTTGCGACTGCAGCACCAGCACGAAGTCGCGATCGCCGCCGCTATTGCTGTTAGGCGCGGTGAAGCTGCGCGAGACGCTGCGGACGGCGGCTCCGCAGTCAGGGTCAGTGTCGGCGGCGGCACCAACCTAACCGTGATGCTAGGGGAGGTCGTGCCGCCGGGACCTGTGCAGGCCAGGTTGTAGGTGCGGGACGCCGTGAGCCGCCCAGTAGACTGGTTGCCTGACAGTGCTATCGCACCTGCCCAGCCGCCAGACGCGG
>JANLTW010000145.1:0-3126 GCA_031363155.1 Gammaproteobacteria bacterium
CCTGGTGAAAATGGCGGATGCGCAGCTCCTGCGCCCCGAGCCACAAGCCGCGGAAGCCTTTGGAGTGCATGCCGGCCTGGACGCCCGGCAGGTTGGCGGCGTCCTGGTCGAGCACCAGGCCGATGGACTTCTCGCCGTACTGGAAGTGCTGGTGCTTCGCGCGTTTCGGCCACTCCGAGCCTTCGGGGACCAGTTCATAGGTCAGGATGTCGTAGAACATCCGGTCCGGGTCGGTCGGGTGCGGTCGCTGGCGAAACACCCAGAAATCGTCCGCATGCACGTTCAGCGACAGGTTCGGAAATATCAGGTAGTGATAATCATCCGTCAGCTGATCATCGTTCAGGCGCGAGTAGTCCTTGCCCTGGCTCTTGCCGTGCTGGCGTTTCCAGCGCTGCACGTCGCCGCGGATGTCGGCAATGCGGCCATCGTAGTCCGCAGGATCCATGCCAGCGCCCTTCATGATGACCTTGATGGGTTCCGGGATCACCGGTGGCGTACGCACACGCGGACTGACGGTCGCAAACGGAATCAGGTAGCGGCTGTGGCGTTCATAACAGTCGATCTGGATGTCGAGGTCATGCAGGTACCACAGCAATTGCGGGTGGATGCCCTGCACATGGTAGCTCTCGTTGAACGCGTCCACCGAGGTTTTCCAGTTGCAGTTCCACTCGACCGTGACGTCGCGCGTCTGCACCATCGACGCAAAGCGATAGGGTTCGAGGTGCGCCGCGATCGGCGCCAGGTAATCTAACAACGGTGCGGGCTTGTCGTTCAGCGTGAACCACACAAAGCCGCCCCAGGTGTCGACATGCACCGGCGTCAATGCATAGCCCGGCGCGCCCTGCGGAAACGTGTCGAGATCCGGGATGCGGTGGAATTCGCCGTCGAGCCGGTATTCCCAGTGATGGTACCGGCACTTGAAGGTCTTGTTGTCGCTGGCCTTGAAGTGGCCGCAGTCGGACAGGCGATTGCCGCGATGCTGGCACACGTTGTAAAAACCACGCACGCTGCGATCTTCCTGCCGCACCAGCAGGATCGACTCGCGGCCGATGTCGGTGGCGATGAAATCCCCGGGTTCGGGCATGTCGGCTTCGCGCCCGCCCAGCAGCCAGACCTTGCTCCAGATCCTGTCCCACTCGAGGCGCATGAAGTCCGCGTCGGTGTAGCGGCGCTGGTCGATGACGCCGCCCGCGAGCTTGGGATCCGTCGCTTTCTCCGTCGGTGTGCCGCCCGGCGCAACGGTCTTGGCGCGCGCGACCGGCCGCCAGGGCGGGGCGCTGGAGCGTTGTGGAAATTCCGGATCGCGCTTGCTCATAGTCTTGCGGCCCAGTGTATCCCGCGGCGCAGAATTTCATGAAATACCGGCAGCTTCCACGCGCCGCGCTCGACCTGCGGGTATTCCGCCATCAGGGGCTGCATGTCGTAGGGTCCGCGGCAGTGACCGAGCGTGCAGTACAGCACCTCGCCATTGCCATGCCGGTGCGTGTAGAGCACGAGCTGGCGGTCGCCGCGCGACCAGTCGGATTCGGTAAAGCCGGGCGCCGCACCGGCAAAGCGCGTGTGCAGCAGCGCGTGGTTGTCGCCATGGTACTCGCACAGGTAGAGCTCATCGTCGGCGTCGAACGCCTGCAGCCCGCGCACCAGCGGATGCTCCGGATCGCTGATGTCCACGCGGTAGGGCGCGATGGCCGGATGCGCGATGAACTGGCTGCCTAACATGCGCATGAAATCCGGCGCCGAGCGCGGCGCCTCCCAGGCCTTGTGCTCGCGCGCCCATGTCAGCACCGAATTCGTGCCATGCAGCGCGAACCAGCGGCCGCCGCGATCCAGGAATCGCTGCAATGCGGACTGGCCGTCGGCGTCCGGCAGGACGTTGCAGGTGTAGGTGATCAGCATGTCGGCGCGGTCGAACGCGGCGACCTCACGGTAGTCTTCGACCACGCGCACCCGCAGGCGGCTGTGTTCGGCCAGCAGCTTCAGCAGTTCGAGGCGGGCGTAATCGAAGTCGTGATACTTGCCGCCGCAGACCAGCAGAACATTGACGCGAGGAGCCAGTGCCATCGAAGCCTAGAGCTGTACGCGTTTGGTAAAGCCGTTGTCCGCGATGATGTTAGCTCCCGTGATCAGGCTGGCAGCGGGGCTGGCGGTGAAAACGATAACCCGGGCGATTTCATCCAGCCCGCCCATGCGGCCGTTAGGGAACTGCTTGATGGCCCAGTCGTAGAACTTGGCCTGCGTGCCCTTGATGACTTCCCAGGCGCCGCCTTCGAAAAAGATCGGGCCGGGCGATACGGTGTTGACGCGAATGCCCTTGCGGCCGACGAACTGCGACAGCTGCTTGCCGTAGGTGATCAGCGCCGCCTTCATCGCGTTGTACGCCATCGGCGCGGCAAAGGTTTCAACGGCATTGGTCGAGCCGATGATGACGATGGAACCGCTGCCGGACTTTTCGAGGTAGGGCATCAGCGCTTCGCAGCCGCGCACCGTGTGCAGCACGTCGATTTCGAAATTGCGCTGCCAGTTTTTCTCGCTGTCCATGCCGCCGCCCGCGCTGACGCCCGGGATGAAGATGTCGCAGCCGCCGAGCGCGTCCGCGGTCTTCGTAAGCCAGGCTTTATAGGCCTCGCCGTCGCGAACATTCACCGGGTCGCCGACGCAGGTGACGCCCTTGCCGCGAATCGACTTGACGGCTTCCTCGACTTCCTCGGGCGAGCGGGCGCAGAGGCCGATGTCCGCGCCCTCAGTCGCGAGCAGTTCGGCGACGGCCCGGCCAATGCCCTTGGTGGCACCGGTGATGATCACTTTCCAGCCGCGCAGTCCGAGGTCCATGCCCGCTACTCCTGTTTTTGCAGCTGAAAATTATACAGCCGCGGTTCAAATACAAACAGTCATGACTGTTTTTTTTACTGTACTGTCAGGGCGTTGTCGATCAGGATCTCGGTGCCGTTAACATGCCGGGATTCGTCCGACGCCAAATACACCACCAGGTTCGCGACGTCCTCCGGCTTGCCGAGCCCGCCCGGCAGCTGCTCGTAGGCGCTCATCTCCATGCCCAGCTGCTTCGAGGCACTCGCGACCATCGGCGTTTCGATCGAGTCGTCGATCGGCGTCTCGCTGAGTCGCCCG
>JANLTW010000155.1:0-51877 GCA_031363155.1 Gammaproteobacteria bacterium
GCGCACGGAGGTTGGGAAGCGATATCTGGTGACGGGCCAGGGCAATGCGTTCTTGATTCACGGCGACACGCCGTGGTCGTTGATTGCGATGCTGGCGGCGTGTCTCCAGATACTGATCCACCTGCTCGCGCGTCAGCATCGCAATCAACGACCACGGCGTGTCGCCGTGAATCAAGAACGCATTGCCCTGGCCCGTCACCAGATATCGCTTCCCAACCTCCGTGCGCAACGGAAACACCTGCGTGCCGCCCACCGTTACGGTCGCGCTGGACTGGCCGCTACCGCCGGCGCCGGTGCAGACCAGCGTAAACACCGACGTCGCCGTCAAGGCCCCGGTGGTTGCGGTTCCTGAAGTCGCGCGGCTGCCGGTCCAGCCGCCGGATGCGGTACAGGCGGTCGCGTTCGTTGAACTCCAGGTCAGCGTTGCAGTCGATCCGCTGCTAACAGTAGTTGGGGACGCCGCAAGCGTAACGACCGGCGCGGGCGTCGCCGGTGTTACAGTGACTGTCGCACTGGCTGACGCACTGCCGCCCGCTCCCGTGCAGCTCAACGCAAAAGTAGTGGTTGCGGACAATGAGCCCGTGGACAGGGAGCCGGAAGTAAGCCTGCTGCCCGTCCAACCGTTGGAAGCGGTGCAGGCCGTCGCATTCGTGGTGCTCCAAGTGAGCGTGCTGCTGCCCCCACTGGTAACCGACGTTGGGTTGGCGGCCAGGCTCACCGTGGGTGCAGGGGCCGACGTCACCATGACCGTGGTGCTGGCCTGCGTATTGCCACCAGCGCCGGTGCAGCTCAAGCCGAAGGCGGTCGTTGACGTCAATGCGCTGGTCGTCTCCGACCCCGAGGTCGCCTTGGCGCCGCTCCAGCCGCCCGACGCCGTGCAAGCTGTTGCATTGGTGCTGCTCCAGGTCAGGGTTACCGCCGACCCGCTGGTCACCGATGCGGCGCTCGAGGTCAACGCCACCGTGGGAACGGGCGGCGGTGTGACCGACACCGTAGTACTCGTCTGCGAAGTGCCACCGGGTCCGGTGCAGGACAAGGTGAACGAAGACGTGGCTGCCAACGGACCGGTCGATTGCGTTCCGCTGATCGACTTGGTGCCGCTCCAGCCGCCCGAGGCCGCGCAGGAATTGGCGTTGGTCGCTGTCCAGGTCAAGGTCGAGGAAGCGCTGCTGGCAATGGCCGTCGGGTTCGCCGTGAGCGTAACGGCGACCGGCGGGCTGTTAGCAACCGTGTCTGCGCCGCCACCACAGCTGGCAAGCAGTGCTGCGGCTAGCAACATCGACAGTCGTAACCTTAACGGACTAACCAAGTTCATCATGCCAAAGTCCTTTGACGCTGCAGGTCACGGCGCCGATTCGAGAACCAGCACGAAATCGCGATCGCCCGCACTATTGCTGTTAGGCGCGGTGAAGCTGCGCGAGCCGCTGGCCGCGAACGGCGAGCCACTGATGGTCGTGTAGCTGCCATTGGTCGGGTCGTACCAGCGCGCACTCACATTCGGTCCAGTCAGGCGCGCCATATTGATTGTCAAAGTCTGAAGTCCCGGCGTGAACACCAGCACCTGGCTGCCATCGTTCATCCGCGCCGCCGCCGCGCGGCCCGAGCCGCTGCCGGGATTCGACGTCAGCGTCGTGCCGCTCACATCCGGCACCAGATTCCACCACGGCCGCGCCTCCAGCAGACCGCGCAGATTGCCCATCGTCGTGCCCGCCTCGCTCGTCAGCGCCGCTTGCCAGCCCGACCCGAAGAACCATACCGGCCAGTTGCCCATCAACTGACCCGAGGCCCCTGACATCACCGCCTGGTAGGCCTGCATGCGTGTCGCCGCGCCGCGAAAGCTGGCGCTCTCACCTTCGTAGCCGGCCTCGATCAGGAAGAACGGCAGCGTCGAGGCGTTGTACTGCCCAAAGGCCTCTGCCACAACGGTGCTGTCGGTGGTGTAGATGTTGTTCACGTTGAGCCACGGCTCGCCCGTGCCCCAGAACTCCAGCGCTCCCGTCCCACGCGCGCCGTGGAAGGTGTGCAGCCACTTGCCCGTCGTGTCGATGTCCCGGATCCCATCCACGATCGCTCGCGCCAGGTTCTTCTCCGGCGAATCAAAGTCCCCACCGTGCACCCACAGAATGTTGTTGTACGCCGCAAACCGCGTCGCCACATAACGCCCGTAATTGCGCAACTTCGTTACGCCGTTAGCCTGCATCTCCTGGTACCAGCCCTGGCTGCCGCCGCCAGAGCCCATGTACGCCGGCGTCAGCATCACCAGCATGCCCTTCTCCGCCGCCTTCGCAATCACATACTCCGCGTGCGCAAAGTACGTCTCGTTAGGCGTCGCAAAGTCCCCCGCCGTCGTGAACGGCGCATCCCCGTAAACATTGCGCGGCGGATTGGTCGAAAATTCATGCTCGATCAGATTCACCAGCACGGTGTTAAAGCCCTGCTGGCGGCGGGTCTCCAGATACTGATCCACCTGCTCGCGCGTCAGCATCGCAATCAACGACCACGGCGTGTCGCCGTGAATCAAGAACGCGTTGCCCTGGCCCGTCACCAGATATCGCTTCCCAACCTCCGTGCGCAGCGGAAACACCTGCGTGCCGCCCACGGTGACGATGACATTCGCCGACTTGCTGTCACTGATATCCGCGTTAGTGCAGGTGAGCGTATAACTCGAACTCGGCTCGGCAGGCGTCACGGCTTCGCTGCCTGCCGGCAACTTGGTGCCAGTCCACTCGCCGGTTGCCTGGCAACTGGCCGCACTGCTGGAATTCCAGGTCAGGACGGTGGTGCCGCCGCTCGGCACGAATTGCGGCGACGCAGACAAAGACACGGACAAAGATATGTCGATGCGCACCAGCGTGGACGCAGTTGCAGCGCCCCCCACGCCCGTGCATGTCAGCGTGAAGGTCGTGTCCTGGCTGAGTGGCGCCGTAACAAAAGACCCGGAGGTCGGTTGCAGGCCAGACCAACCGCCGCCGGTCCGGCAGGCCGTCGCGTTGGTCGAACTCCAGGTGAGCATCGTGGTCGTACCGGGCGCCACCAGGCTGCTCGCGGCCGAGAAGCTAACAGTTGGCGGCGGCACAATCGTCACGGTGGCGGACTGAGTGACGCTGCCACCAATGCCCGAGCATGCCAGCGAGAAAGTGCTGGTGGTCAACAATGGCCCCACAAGTTCGGTACCTGACACTGGCTTGGCCCCACCCCAGCTTCCCGACGCCGTACATTGAGTAGCATTGGTCGCCGACCAGATCAAGGTACTCAGGCCTGAAGACGCTGCGGACGGCGGTTCCGCAGTCAGGGTCAGTGTCGGCGGCGGCACCACGCTAACCGTGATGCTAGGGGCGGTCGTGCCGCCGGGACCTGTGCAGGCCAGGTTGTAGGTGCGGGACGCCGTGAGCCGCCCAGTAGACTGGTTGCCTGACAGTGCTATCGCACCTGCCCAGCCGCCAGACGCGGTACAGGTTGTGGCGGCCGCGCTGGTCCAGGTCAGGGTCGCGCTGCCGCGGCGCGGTATGGACGTCGGTGTCGCCGTGAAAGACACAACCGGAGCGCCCGTGGCCGGTGGGATCACGGCGACCGTGGTCGATGTCTGCGTCGTGCCGCCACCGCCAGTACAAGCAATAGCAAAGGCCGTCGTGGCGGTGAGCGGACCGGTGCTTGCGATGCCTGCGACCGGCCTGCTGCCTGACCATCCCCCTGATGCAACGCACGAGGTCGCGCTGGATGACGACCAGGTCAGGTTAGCGGCGTTACCAGATGCCACACTTTGTGGATCCGCAGTCAGTGCCAACTGCGGCGCGGGTGGCGCCACCGGTCCGCCAAGCTGCCTGACCTGGATCGCGTTGACCCACGCTTCGCCTGTTAGTGTCGTGAACGTAAGATTAAGCGAGGCATCCGCATTGATTGTGAAAACCTTGTCCAGCGTCGCGCCCAGCGGAACCGACAAGTCACTGTAAATAACAACGCCTTCTGCCGTCACCTTGAAGTGACGCACGTACGGGCAGATGCTGCAGGACTCGCGTAATCGCAATGTGACTTCAACATTCCCTGGTGTAACCGGAATGGCGTACGAAAAACTGCCGGTTGTCCAACGTTCCGTTTGATAGATCCCACTGATTCCAGAATACGAATACCTACTGCCACCAATGTAGTAACCATCCGCAACATGAGTTGCGGTAGCACCGCCCCCTGCATTGATTGCGACGTCGGCAAGTGCCAAAGGCGCCGCAAAAGCCAGTAGCAGTGCAATGAAGAAGTTTTTTTTCATTTAGAGAGCAGGCCCCCGAAACATCCCTCTGACGAAACGATTGTCCGTTCTCAAAGCTCCACAGCCATGGAAACCAGACCAGCACAGTGACAAGCGATGTTGGCGTGCAACGGTAGCGCAAATTGTATACGCTCGCGTGATCTGATCGACAATTGGCGTAAACGAATTGGACGCTTGTTTTATTCATCGAGATGCCGGTTTTTTGTCGGCATTGGGCGACAGTTCACATTGCGGTAACACATGAGTTCGGATACTTCGCCACGATGACGGACCTGCTTTTTCAGCTTCCGGCGCAGAGCGCGGCGCGCCGGCCCCACTCCCCTGCCCTTAGCTATCGTGGCGAGACACTGACCTACCGGCAACTGGCTGAGCAGATCGAGTGTGTGTCGTCCGGCCTGCTGGGTTTGGGACTTTCCAAACAGGCGCGCGTTGCCATCTATTTTGAAAAACGTTTTGAAAATGTCATTGCGACATTTGGCTGCAGTGCCGCGGGCGGCGTTTTTGTGCCGGTCAACCCGCTTCTCAAGCCGGAGCAAGTGGGCTACATCCTGCGCGACTGCGCCGTTCAGATGCTGGTCACCTCTCTGGATCGCTTTCACATGCTGCAACCGATGGTCGGGGAGTGCCCGCAATTGCGGCAGGTCATCCTGACGGATTCCAAGAATCCTGGCTCGCTGCCGGCGGCGACCGGTGAGCACTATTCGGTCCATGCCTGGCAGGAATTGCTGGATGCGCCGCCGTGCCGGGCGCATCGAATCATCGACAACGATCTCACGGCCATCCTCTACACCTCGGGCAGCACCGGTAAACCCAAAGGTGTGGTGCTGTCGCATCGCAATATGGTGGCCGGCGCCAAGAGTGTCGCCAGCTATTTGCAGAACAATCAGGACGATGTCATGTTAGCCGCGCTGCCGCTGTCCTTCGATGCAGGCTTTTCGCAACTAACAACCGCGTTCCACGTCGGCGCGCGCGCCGCGCTCATCAACTACGTGCTACCGCAGGATGTCGTGCAAGCCGTCGTGCGCGAGCAGGTCACTGGGCTAACAGCTGTGCCGCCCCTGTGGATACAATTGTCGCAGGCCAAGTGGCCCGAGGGGGCTGCGCGCTCACTGCGCTATTTCGCCAATACCGGCGGCCGCATGCCCCTGGAAACGCTCAAGGTACTGCGCGGCATGTTTCCATCAGCCAAGCCTTATTTAATGTACGGGCTGACCGAGGCGTTTCGCGCCACCTACCTGGATCCTTCCGAAGTCGACCAGCGCCCGGATTCCATCGGCAAGGCTATTCCAAATTCCGATGTTATGGTGCTGCGCGAGGACGGCCAACCCTGCGCGCCTGACGAGCCCGGCGAACTAGTGCAGCGCGGCGCGCTGGTTGCTCAGGGCTATTGGAACGACCCCGAAAAGACCGCTGAACGCTTCCGACCGCTGCCGCGCAGCGCACGACCGGACGGAATTGTCATCGATGAAATGGCTGTATTCTCCGGCGACACGGTGCGATTGGACAAAGAGGGTTTCATCTACTTCATTGGCCGACACGACGAGATGATCAAGACTTCGGGCTACCGTGTCAGTCCAACGGAGATTGAGGAAATGGCCTATGCCACCCAGTGGGTGGCAGAGTGCGCCGCCTTCGGCGTGCCGCACCCCGTGCTCGGCCAGGCCATCGTGCTTATTGTGACTCCAAACAAAGCGGGCTTGAGCAAAGAAGAATTGGCCGCGTACTTCAAGCAACACTGCCCCGCATATCAGTTGCCCGCGATCGTCGACATCCGCCCAGGTAGCTTGCCTCGAAATCCCAATGGCAAGATCGACCGTAAGACGCTAGCAGTTACATTTCTCGACGCTTTTCAAAAGTGACGCGCATGAACCCCGCAAAGCCCCCCATCGCGCACCAGTTTCGCAATCCGTTCGGCATCGTGAACGGTGAACTGGTGATTGGCGGCATTCCGATCACACGGCTGGCCGAACGGGCCGGCGGCACACCGTTTTATGCCTACGACCGCGCAGTGCTGGCGAGCCGGGTACAAAAGCTGCGCAAGACCCTGCCCGAAGCCATCGTGCTGCATTACGCGATGAAGGCCAATCCCATGCCAGCCGTGGTCGACCACATGGCGCGAATGGTGGACGGCCTGGATGTCGCCTCAGCCCGGGAACTGCGGGCGGCGCTGGACAGCGGCATGAATCCGCGGGAGATCAGTTTTGCCGGTCCGGGCAAACAAGTCAGCGAGCTGCGACAGGCCATTGCGTCGGACATTTTACTGAACGTCGAATCGCCGACGGAACTCGCGCGCATTCACGATATCTGCCGCGCAACCGGCTGGCCGGCGCGTGTTGCCATTCGCGTCAACCCCGACTTCGAACTCAAGTCCTCGGGGATGAAAATGGGTGGCGGTCCGAAGCAATTCGGCATCGACGCCGAGCAGGTTCCGGACGTGCTGCGTTCAATCGATCGCAAGCTTGTCAGGTTCGAGGGTTTTCATCTCTATGCGGGCGCGCAGAACCTGCAGGCGGCCAATATTGTCGACGCCCAGCAGAAGTGCTTCGATCTGGCCGTGCGCCTGGCGCAAGCTGCACCGGGCCCGGTGGTCAGCCTGAATCTCGGCGGCGGCTTCGGAATCCCCTATTTCCCGGGCGAACCCAATCTGGAACTCGAACCCATCGGCGCCAACCTCGCGCACCTCCTGGCACGTGCCAAACAGGAACTGCCGGCGGCTCGCCTAACGATTGAGCTCGGCCGTTACCTGGTTGGCGAAGCCGGCGTCTATGTCTGTCGTGTGGTGGACAAGAAAGTTTCGCGCGGTCACACGTTCCTTATTACCGACGGCGGCCTGCACCAGCACCTGTCCGCCTCGGGGAACTTCGGGCAGGTGATACGCAAAAATTACCCGGTAGCCATTGCCAACAGAATGGATTCGACAACACAGGCGCGCGCATCGGTGGTTGGACCGTTGTGCACACCGCTCGATTTGTTAGCCGACAGCATGCTGCTGGCGGAGGCGCAGGTCGGCGACCTGGTTGCAATCTTTCAATCTGGCGCCTACGGTTTCAGCGCGAGCCCGCAGGCCTTCCTCAGCCACCCCGCGCCTGTAGAATTGCTGGCCTGACTGCAGACTGTCAGATTCGGTAGCCAGGCGGCAGCCGCTCGGTCTCGTTTCGAACCAGCAGCTTGACCGCCAAGCCGTGCGAGATGAGCTGCATCAACAACCAACCATGATCACTTCTGCCGGCGAAATGATCGTTGGCCAGCGTCACGACCTCTTTGTTAGCAAAGATACTGTCGTCCAGGCAACCATCCGCCAGAAGCGGCATCAACAACTGGTCTTGTAAAGCGGGTTCGTTGCGGACATCAGCATCCAGATCATTGATTTCGCGCCCCAGACGGTCCTCACGACCCGCCAGCCGACGCAGCGGCGCCGCCACTCGTCTGCCCACGTAGTCCATCACCATGCGCGGATATTCGACCAGGAACCTTGGCTCGATCGGACGCATGCTGTTGACACAGGGCACGTCGCGGATGCCGGGGTACGCGTCGGCGATCATACGTTTGTAAACACGCTGTTCAATGCGTGACCAAGGCGGAATCGTCATCAGGAAGTCCACGAGTTCCATGTCCCGATGCGGCGCCCGCATCTCGAGGCGGTGACGGTCTGCAACGGGCGCCTGAAACGTGCTGCCTGTCTGCAGGTTGTTGAAATTCCACGCGTCGGAAATGTCCATGGGATGCGCATTGTCGATGCGATCGAAACTCACGTAGAAACGTTGCAGCAATTCGTCGCGCGCGCGATCGAAGACCTCGGGCCGCAGCACGGCCCGCGCCCGCGCCAGGCGTGGCGCGACGAATCGATGGTAGATGGCTTTGACGGCACCAGCGCGCCCACGCGCCAGCAGCAGCGCGGGCCAGGTGTGCGAACCGCTGTACTCGCCCAGGAAACCCGTCAGGAAAATGTCCATGTGTTCGCACAACAAGTCATGGATCTGGACCGACGTTGTGCTCGACAGCGGCAACATCCCTTCCGTGCGCCACACGATCGCATGGGCATGCGACAACAGGTAAGGCTTCCTGGGCGCAACCGGAATGTGCGTTAGCCCCAGCCTGGCTGCCAGCACCGGCGCGACCTGCATGTCGCGTGAATTCAATTCGCCGAAGGTGAAGGCCGGGATGGGTCTGCGGAACGGCCGGATCGCTGCCGCAACACTGCGGCTGTCGTAACCACCGCTCAGAAACATGCCGATGCGGCGGTTGCCCCGCATGCAACGCTCCACCGCGCGATCGAGAAGCACGGCGAAAACGCTGGCATAGCTTGAGATGGGCTGGCGCCGGCCGCTGTAGTGATACTGGTATTGCCAATACGTGCGGTGGCCGACCCCGGACGCGGTCAACTCGACGATGCGGCCTGGTTCGATACGCTGGCAACCTGCAAGCCATGTGCGGCCGGCAAAATGCGTTCCATAAACCAGTTGCTCGCAAATTGCCGTCGCGTCCACGGCCGTGCCAGCTGGATGCGCGGCCAGCAAGCCCTTCAGTTCGCTGGCGAAATCAACTCCGTTGTCAGTACGCCGGTAGAAAAGCGGCCGGGATGCAAAATGATCGCCAATCAGGAGCAGGCGATATTTTATCGAATCCCAGGCGACGATGACAAACGCGCCATTGAAATTTGCCACGATATCCTCGCCCACTCGAGCGAAGAGTTCAGCGCACTTGAAAATATCGGTGGCCGCTCGCAGCGACGCAATGCCGTGCACGAGGCACAACTCATCCAGGTTCAGTATCTCGCCGTCTAGCAGCAACCGCCAGCGGCCGTCCTGGGACTGCCCAGGCTGCTCGCCATTGTCGAATAAATCGTGATCGAGCTGCGCGGCCTGCCAACCTGGCCCGGACATGGAGTAGCGGCGCAGCGGGCGGAAACGGGTGTGGACGGCCCGGCACTGCCGATCCAATGTGGCTGCAAGAAATTCTTCCGCGGCATCAGCGCGCCACAGGCCAACAAGATTAGGCACGGCTTCAGCGTGCCAGACGCACGCCCCAATTACAATCCAGCCGGTCTCATCCTATTGAACAACGACACCCGTCGGAGCGTTCGGTCGTGACGCAGAACTGCCCGGGTCCGCGATTCTGGATCTCGAAATGATCACGTCGTCATACCAAGTGTAGGCCACGGGCGTGGCCTGGGACGAACTCTTGTTGGTGTGATACGGCGTAAACCAGATCTTTCCGACTTTGTACGTTGGATCGGAGTTGTGCAGATACCAGCCGTTACTGGCCTGGGAATCAATACCGTTAGTGCATTTGTTAGTCGCCGTGGGACTGCAGTCGACCACGAGTACCGCAGGCTGCCCTTCACGCGCGACCCAAAGTTGTATTGTGCTGTTCCACTGATTCCAGGTGCCGACCTTGACATGCATCTGGAAGGTCATCCACTCATCGGGAAAGAATTTGACGCAAGGAGGGCTCTGAAACGTTGGATACAGACAGGCCACCACGTTCTGAACGGTCACATTTGACGTGTAGCCGTCCAGCGGCCGGTAAGGGAACGGTCCCGAGCAGTTCGTGTAGAGCTGCGGCAGCGTCCGTTGGCCCGTGTTCTGCAGGACGACTTCGAAATCCCAGCATGAGGTTGGACAGCGCGTTGAACCCGCGTTTGCCGGCGTGCAGGTTGCCAGATCTCCGGCACTGACATCCGCAAGTTTCCAGCCGTTAGCCAGGCTGCCACTCGAATCCGTGTACCTTGTGTCCAGCAGCGTCCGCGAAAAGCGCTGGCGCCATTGAATGTAGACCTCCTGGCCCTCGCTCAGCTGGAATGAAAGGTCGTCGCTGAAATTTGTGAACCAGGAGCCCGAGCTGTCGGATCCTGTGTTAGATGGAATCGTGAAGCGCAGCGACGAACCACCGCTGGCAAACATCGTTGCATCGCGGCCGGAGCGTGTGAAATCCGAGGTGCCGTACGGCGGCAGAATTCCAGATCGTGCGCCCCAGCCGCCCTGGCTGTTGCCGCTGCCAATATTGAAATCGGCGTCCGTGTCGAAACTGACGCACTTTACAACCCCTGCCTGCGCACAGCGCGCCGCGAAATCGCTGGTTTGTGCAACAGCACTGGGTGCAGCCAGCAGCGCCACCAGCATCAGCGACGCAGCGCACCATGATTGTACCGAACTAACAAAACGCATCTTGCCGTACTCCTGGTGGGTGCTACTGGACAGCGATCTGTGTCGGTGGCATCGGACGTGGCGGCGGAGGTGCCGACGGCGAATGCTTGTACAAATAGACTTTCGATTCGCTATTGAAATACTTGATGTACATGACGACCCCGTAACTCGTGATCGGTGCCTGAATCAGGCCATCGCCGACCCCATTGAGTTCGCGCAAAGTCGCGGGAACGGTGGTCGCCACCTGCTGCCAGGTATCCGTCGTAACATCGTACTGGTGCATGCTTGCACCAGACAGCACGATGAAATGCCCGGTGACAGGATCCACTGAA
Organism: Gammaproteobacteria bacterium; assembly: GCA_031363155.1. GTDB lineage: Bacteria > Pseudomonadota > Gammaproteobacteria > Steroidobacterales > Steroidobacteraceae > UBA964. Next base: position 10,740 of record JANLTW010000155.1, read on the forward strand.
ATGACCGAGCGCGTCACGGCCAGTTCGAAGGGCGGCGCACGCAGCGTAGCAATGGTGCCATTCGCACTCATCTTGTACAGCCGACTGGTGCCGCCGCCGAACAGCAGGATCTTGTGCACCGGATTGTAAATCGCAAAATTGTTATACGAGATCATAGGCAGATTCGGCACGCCGGCGACCGCGTTGCTGACATTGGTGTTGGCAAGAGCCGTCCAGCCGTTGGTCGTAGGGTTATAGGCCCAGACCCCCCAATCACCATCGATGAAGATCAGCCGTCCAAGATCAGGAAAATACTCGAGGGCGCCACAACACTGAAATCCGCCGGCACTCGGCTGTGGGATTGTCGTCCAGGCGCCATTCCTGAATCGAAAGAACTTTGACGTAAATGCCTGGCGGAAGTACATGTCGCCCGTGGTGGGATCGACAGTGTTGTGATCGTAGGCATGACTGAAACAGGGGTTGCTGGCTGTGCCGCTCTGGCAGATTCCGGGCGGCCACGGGCCCTGGGTCCAGCCGTTAGTGACCTCGGACAAAATGACAAACCGCCCCGCGTAGCAGTCGCCATGAGTCTGGCCAATGAAAAGTACCCTACGGCCGACCGGGTCCCAGGCCGCTTTTTCCGCAAACTGTGTAATGTAGTCGCCGGTTCTGCATCCGGTGACATTCAACGGATTAAGGATTCCGCCGCTGTTCCACCCCGCCATGCCTGTTAGCTCGGCCCAGCTGCCGGCGGGCATGGCGGCCGCAACGTCCGACAGTGTGCTGGCCGGGGCCCTGATGGATCCGACCAGCAATGCGACCACGGCCAGCGCCTGGATCAGCCTGTTGCCAACAGAATTTCTCTGCACCATGGGTCTAACCTCTGATCGTCACATTGCTTTTCCAGCGTCTTGCCGCCATCCAAAGCCGCTGTGACTGCGATTCTCACTGAGAAGAATGCGCGGAAACCGGCCACAGTTCACACTCTACAAGATCCTCGGTTTCGCGCAATGTCGGCAACTGCCGACAATAAATTTATCGCTGCGCAATCGCAGACATGAGTTGCGCAAGTTCTTGCGCCTGCGCCCTGCGGGAATAGTGGCGCACGACGCCGGCATCCGGCAGCGCCGCCGATCCAGTTTTGAGATCCGACAGGAACTGCATCATTGCCCGTTCGATGTCGCTCGCATCGTGCAGTTCCGCAATGGCGTTCAGGCCTGCTCCGCGCATGATCGCCGCGGTGTCGCCTGCGGCACTCGTCAGCGCGAGTATCGGTCGACCGGCACGCAGATACTCGTACAACTTGGCTGGCACCTGGTGATTGCTGTTAGCTGCCTGGAAAAGCAGCAGGCCATCCGCATCCAGCATCTCCGCCAGGGCTTCCGAATAAGGCACGGTACCGCGCAATTGCACGATGTCGCCCACGTCTTCAGCTGCAATCCAGGATGCAATCTGATCGTCATGCCCGGTGGCGCGCAGCAACACGCAGAGAGACTGCGCGTTGATCCGCGCGCTGCGCTTCAACTGACCCACGGCGCGCAAGAACGGCCGCGGGTCGCGCTCGCTTGGATAAATAACGCCACTGTGCAACAACAATGCCGGGCGATTTGCAGCAGCGGCCCGCCGCACCCGTTGTTCCGCCCCCAGAAAACTGTCCTCGTCGTATCCGTTAGCAATGATCGTGAACTTCTGTCGCGCCGGGTCGCCGTATCGCTGCGTGTACATCGCCTGCGTTCCCGGCGTCGTAAATACGACTTGGTCGGCGCATTCGATCGTTTGGCGCTCGACGCGCTGATACGCGGCGCGCAGCCGGGTGTCCGCTGGGTAACCTACCTCGGTCATCGAGTCGCGAAAATCAGCTATCCATGGCAGTCCTGTCAGTTGCTTGACAGCCTTGGCAATGGCGTGTGCTGAACAGATCGGATAGGTGGACCAGATTAGGTCAAGTTTGTGCCGCCGAATCAGCGCGAGCGCGTTCCAGACCGCAGACACGTACCACGTAAGGTACCACCTGTCTGGTCGCGCGACCCAACCAGGATATCGGCCGCGAATCGACAGCAGACGAGCTGCGTCACGGGCGAAGGCCCGTGTCACGTGCGTATTGGTCGGAATATTCATGCCACTTTCGGCATAGCTCACACTTTCGTAAGCGCCCGCAGTGGCAGTCAGGACGTAAGGAGTCCAGTTGGATTCCGGCAAATACCTGGAGAAATTCCAGGTGCGCAGCACACCGCTGCTGCCCTGATAAGGTGGATAATGGAAAGCGATCATTAGCGCGCGCCGCGGGTTCAAATGTGGAGCCGCAGCACTGCTGACCGTTGGCGTTATCATAGGTGTTCCATGTCAACCGATCCCTTTTACGACTATTACGCGGCGGAGAGCGCCAGCTCGACCACGGCGCAGCGATTTGCCGCAACCAAGCAGGCGGTAGTAAGGGCCGCGATCCACTTTGGCGTCGCGGGTCCGCAGTGGCGGGTGGCTGACATCGGCTGCGGCGCGGGCACGCAGTCCGTGATGTGGGCTCGCGATGGCCATCAGGTTTGCGGATTGGACATCAACGAATCCCTGATAGCGCTGGGCCGTGATCGTGCTGCCAAAGCGGGGCTTCGCATTGATTTCAAGTCAGGCTCGGCTGCGTCGCTTCCCTGGGCCAGCGACTCCATAGATATTTGCCTGTGCCCCGAACTGCTGGAACACGTTTCCAACTGGCAAGCCTGCCTGGATGAGGCAGTCCGCGTGTTGCGCCCGGGCGGCGTCCTGTATTTGAGTACCACTAACAAACTCTGTCCGCTCCAGGATGAATTTCAACTTACTGGCTACAGCTGGTACCCGGCAATACTCAAACGACGCTACGAGCGACTTGCTGTCACCACGAGGCCGGAGCTGGTCAACCACGCGCAATACCCGGCCGTAAACTGGTTTTCATTCTATGGCCTGCGCAGTCAACTTGGTATGCGCGGACTTCGCAGTCTGGATCGCTTCGATATCGCGGCACTGGCCGACGGCCATTCGCAAGCCGCACGCGCCGCTCTGGGGCTTATCCGCAGCAACGGTTTGCTGCGCTGGCTGGGCCAGGTGGCCACCCCCTACACCGTTGTTTTCGCACAAAAACAGCTTGCCTGACCACCGCGTTCAATCGCTACGCACTGTCGCGCCGCTGACTCCGATCCTGGGCCGCAGCACCGCGCGCTTGTGGCCGAGAAGGCATGTGCGCAACCTGCTGGCGGCCGGGCGGGTGGCGTTTACGACCAGCGGGCGCGCGGCGCTGGCATTGGCGCTGCAACGACTCGAAATTCGGCCTGGCGATGAAGTCCTGCTGCCTGCCTTTCACTGCATCGCCATGTCGGGGCCTGTTAGGTCGCTGGGTGCGGTGCCCGTGTTCTACTGCTCGCACGCGAAACTGGATATCGATCTGGCCGATTTTCGCTCCAGGATCACGTCCCACACACGCTGCGCCATAGTGGTGCATTTCTTTGGCTTCCCGCAAGATCTTGCGGTTGTCAGAGAGACCTGCCAGACGCTTGGCGTGGCACTGATCGAGGACTGCGCGCACTCGTTCTACAGCCCCGCCGCGGGCCCGTTGCTCGGTTCACAGGGCGACTTCGCCATCGGCAGCCTGATGAAATTCTTTCCGGTCTTCGATGGCGGCTGTCTCGTGGCGCGCAACCTTGACGTGCAGTCGCTGCAGCAGCACTCCGGTGGACTGAAGTTTCAACTCAAGGCGGCGCTCGACACGGTCGAGCGCGCCACCCTGTGGTCGGACAAGGGACCACTTGCCTGGCTGCGCCAGTCCATCGGCGGACTGCGCCGCCTGCTTCGGCCCGCGCAGCAGCCCGAAAGCGTCGCGCACCAGCAATACGCGCCTAACGCCTCGGCTGGCGATCTGGCGTTTGAGCCCGCCTGGACCCATGTGCGCATGTCACGGGTGTCGCGCTGGGTACTGTGCCACGCCGATCATCGGCGCAATATCGCACTGCGCCGCCAGCATTTCCTGCAATACCTCAGCGAGCTAACAGGAATTGCCGGCGCCAGGCCCTTGCACTCGTCCCTGCCGGAGGGCGTCGTGCCATACGTGTTCCCGCTGTTGCTGCAGAACCCCCGCAGGTCCTTTCAACGGCTGCGCGATTGCGGCGTACCTTTGCACCGCTGGGAAGACGTGGATGTCGAAAATTGCCCCGCCAGCTCCCGTTACCGGGAATCGCTGGTGCAATTACCGTGTCACGCGTCGCTTTCGCCCGAACAAATCGCCGCTATCATCGCCAACACAGTTCGAGTGCTAAACGAAACAAGCCATGGCAGTGACGATTCTTGATTGGGCCGACGCGCGCGCCCGTCTCCACGCGCAGTGGGGCGAAATGCTGGCCGCCCGCGGCGGCAACCCGTCGCTGCACCCGGACTGGTTGCATATCAGCCTGGATTCCTGGGGACTCGCGCAACAGGCACAGGTCGCCGTGGTCGGGTGCGCGCCTGATTCGCTGGCCATAGTTCCTTTCCTGGTACGTAAGCGCAGTCTGGCAGGCATCCCGTTGCGCTGCCTGGAGTTATGCAGCAACGTTTTTTCGTACCATGCCGAGGTGCTCGCGGCGCACGATACCGACGCGGCACTGCAGGCGTTTCTCGGTAGCCGCTCATTGCCTGCCTGGCACGCTGTTTTCATGTCTAACATCGTGGCCGACAGCCCCACTGCGCGGGCGGCCCGCCGCGTGCCGGAATCCATCGCCCGAGGGCTGTCGGTCCGCTCTGGCGAACGCTCCCCCTATATAGTCGCCGATCGTCCCTGGAACGATTACTTGTCCACTCGCTCTAAGAAGGTCCGAGCTAACATCATGCGCTCGCAACGACAAATGCTGGCGGCTGGCGAAAGCGGCATGCGCTGGTACGAAGCAGGCAGCGACTGGCAGCAGCTGCTCGAGGAGATCCTGACGATTGAGCAGGCGAGCTGGAAGGTATCCGCCGGTGTCGAGATCGCCCGCGGTACGCATCAACACCAATACTACCGGCGACTGCTGCCTTGGTTGTCATCGATCGACGGCCTGCTGGCAAACGTACTGTACGTCCATGAGCGGCCTGCCGCCTACGTGCTGTGCGCACGATGGCGCGGCTGGGTCGGGCAGTTAAAAACGTCTTTTGACCGCAGTCTGCGCGACGCCGGATCGCGGGTAGTCGACGCATCACTGGAACGAGCATTCAACCTGGGTTGTGGTGAATATGACTTTCTGGGCGATGCAGCACCCCACAAGATGCGCTGGACGGATCATATCCGCGCGCACGAAGACTTCTGGCTGTTCAAGCCTGGGCTGCGCGGCGCTGTGTTAGGTCGCGTCAAGATGCTGGCCGACCAGCAGCATGCCCGGCAATCGCGCCGGGCCGAGGCGCCGGCCGACAATTCAGAGGCGGCTGATGGTCGCGGCTAATTGAGCGTGCGGCCCTGTTTCTGCAACTTCAGTCTCAGGCCCTGCAATGGATAATCACGCGAATAGACTTTTCTCGCATAGCCCACCGCTGCATCGACGTTGCCCAGCTCCAGCTCGATCAGACCCAGGTTGTACTGAACTTCGGCGGAATTTCCGCGCGCCGCCGCATCAGCAGCCACCAGAGCATCACGCGCAAACGTCAGCTTGCCCAGACGCCGATACACACTGGCCAGAAAACCGTAGGCTTCGTATCGTTTTGGCTGCGCTGCAATGGCGCGATTGAGAACCTCCACAGCGGCATCGGCATCGCCTTTTTCCATTCTGGCCCGCGCCACGGTAATCGCGATTTCCGGATAGACAGTGCTCTGGGGATCGGCGCGCACATAGGTGTACAAGGCATTTTCAAGCGCCCAGTTGACCAAGTACTCGCGCTGCGCTTTGGCAGTTTCGAATCGCGCCCGAGTGAGGTAGTGGATCGCCCCACAGTAATGGTGCAGATGCGTGTAGGTCTTGTCGCCAACAGTCGAGCGCCATCGTTCGTAATGGACCAAGGAGTACTTATCCGCGTACTCATACGCGAATCCCGAATTGACCCAGGAATACTGAACTCTGCAGTACTCAGGCCAAGACGCCCATTCCGTTGCCGTCGGCGAGAAATCCCATGCCGCCTGTGCACCTGGCGGCAAAAGCAGGAGTCCCGCAGCTAGCACGGAGCGCCCAATCGCCGCAGCTTTGTTTACCATAAGTTCAAAGCTCCTACTGACCTAACCTCTAGCGTACACCAAGGGCCGCACTGCAGCCGCGTTAGCTGGGGCGGCAACAGCGCCAGGCCTGATCAGCAAGCTCAGTACCGCCATCATCCAAATCTGAGCTTCACATTTTGAAAAGTCGGCAAACACGCCACCCACGAGTATGACCGTCAGAGCCGCCGCAACGGCGGCAACCTGACAAGCCTTTTCGCCGTCGTCACCGGATGACACAGACTTGCGAACGCGCCGCAACGCTAGTCCTGTCCACGCCACGAGCCAGATGAACAGCAGCGCGCCCGGCACACCCTGTTCAACCAGCACCGTCATGAAAACGTTGTGCGAAGAACGCGCCGCAGTATTTCCCTGTCGCGCCAGAAATCTCTCCTCAAGATAGTTTGGGCTCAATATTTCTGTCCCGCGCTGTCCAGTGCCAAACGGATAGGCCGCCCACATTCTGACCTGCGCTTTGAGCAGTGCGATGCGAGACTGTGCACTGGTATCTGCTTCTTCAATGTCTTCGACAGCGACCGACACTGTGTTCATGCGTTCCCAGAAATCTTTGGACGCTACAGCGCCAAACGCGAGCACACCCAACACCGCATAGACGAGGAACGTGCCACGATATTTCCGCGGCCGCAGGTACACCAGTACCAAGCCTCCGGCAAGCACCGCAAGGAAGGCACCGCGGCTACCTGTTAGCACGACGGTGTTGAGGCAGAAAGCGATTGCCACAAAGCAAAACAACTTGCGCCAACCCGTCAGGTGCAAAGACAGCATTGAGCCGACTATCGCTCCGGTTGCAACCTGCATTCCGAGTGTATTGGAGTCATCAATGCCCGGGCCGCCCACGCCATCCAAGCGGCCCGCCGAGTCGGCTCCATACGCCAGTACACTGAGGTAGAAGCAGCCTGCCAGGTGTGCCAGCAGGAAATTTGTCACCTTGTCAGGCGTATCCAGCAGCTTCCAGATCATATAAATGACCAGAAGGTACTTGGACAGCAGAATCGCCGCCTGCACGTGCAATCCTGTGTCCAGTGCCCACAGGCTAACAGCCCAGAACCAGACGGTGAATGCCACGATCAATTTCACCGGCAACGGCGACAACCAGGATGGCCGGCCATTGCCCGGCTGGCGAAGAATAATGGCGGTCAACGTGACACCAGCAGCGAGAAACGACCAACGCAGATCCGGCAGAGACTCGCCCCACCACCGCGACGGCGGGTGCAGGTAGAACACCGCCACATATGTGTAGAGGCCGTACAACGGATTTCGCAACAGCGCCAGCCCGCAGCAGACAAAGAACGCAACCAGAAATGTCAGGCCCGTTAAGGTCATTCTTGCCTCATTCGAACTTCCGCGACCGCTGCTGGCCGTTGCCGCGCAGGCCGTAGCCGTCTTGCAGCCACTGGCTGCAACTCGCCGCAACAGCGTTGGTGGCGGACGCGGATGAGAACGTATGGTCCGCGCCTGCAAATTGCGCGACTTTGACCGTCGATCGCGCGATTGCCTTGCGCCAACCCGCATCGCGCACGCTCAGATCCTGGAATTCGCGGGCGGTCAGATCGCGCTCGCTCAGCAATACAAGCACGCGCCCACTAAATGCCAGCAGGCCCGCGAGCATGCCGTCGACGAAATGACGGTACGCGACCGACGAATCCACACTCGGGGCGGACGCGCGAGCGACATTGCGCAACAACGACATGGCCGAATTGACCACTCCAACCTTCCCTGCCACAAGCTTTCGCCAAAACGAACCCTGCATAAGTCGCCGCCAATAGTAGTGGCGTACAAAGCTGCGTGCTGCGCCCTGCTCCGTCCGCACCCAGGGATTGGCCAACATCAATCCGACCACTCGCGTATCCGTGGCGCAATAGAGCAGACAGGCTGCGGCTGCATCGCACAATCCAAACAGCACCACGCTGCGCAGGTTCGGCACGGCGCGCTGCATGGCATCGATTGCCGCGCGAATGTCTTCGGCAATGCCTTCAAAACCGGCCGACTCGCCCTCACTGTCGCCGCAACCACGATGATCGAATCGCAGTGCCGGAAAGCCTGCGGAGGCGAGCATACGGGCCAGATGAACATAGTGTCGGTGACTACCAGCCCGGTACTGCGGTCCGCCCGTCACCGCCACGACACCAATGGCGGCCGAATGGTCCGGCCGATGCAAGATGCCTACCAACACAGCGCCCTGGCAGTCGAAACTGATCGCTTGTTGCGCGACGGTAATCATGCCGCAGCGCCTACGCAATTCGCCACTGCATTGGCCAGCGCTGGCGGCGCGACAATTTCCGTCGACGACCAGAACGGATCGCATGGCACAGCTATCAACTCCGCATTCAAACCGCGCGCGGTCAGACGGGCAACCGTGTCGACACTAGCCTGCGAGGGGCTCGCGCCAGGTTCGCGAACAGTTTCAATCCAGTGAATCGAACCGGAACCGCGGTCGACTATCGCAGGCAGGCGGATCTGGTCGATATCGTCGGCCAACTTCGGCGACAATTCATACCCCGCGACCTCAATGGTCGCGCCTGCAGCCAACTGGCTGCGCAGACCCGCCACGCTTTCGCGCGAATCGGCATCCATCAAGGACGCGGCCACGCGCAAGCGCAGAAACTGGTCCAGCATTCGCGAGCCATCCGGCACCGGTTGCAGATAGACCGAAGATTGCAGCGGCTGCGTGCTCCGGGCCGCGAGTCCCGCCGCGAGCGCGCACCCCAGCCGGACGCCCAGCATCGCGGTGACCGGGCCAATCCTCGCCGTGCACCAAGCTAACACGCGAGACCCGTCGTCCAGCCACCGGGCCCAGGTCGCGTCAGCGAATTCGCCATCACTGTCGCCGGTGCCGTGCAGATCCACCAACGCGGATGCGAACCCTCGCGCCGCGAGACTCTGGGCCACAAGTGACAACAAGCGCCGCGACTTATTCATCTCCTCCCCGAAGGGCGGCAACAGTAGCACGCAGGCCTTCAGGCCAGACTGCGGGACGCGCAACACGCAGCACAACTTGCTTTGCTCAGGCCCGATCATCTCGACCCTGGTCTGTGCCCTGATCGCCATCGAAGCCTGCACGGCGTCAGCTCCCCAGCTTGCCGGCAACGAACTGTGTTAGCGAACCGACAGTCGCGAAGGTCTCCGCGGAAATCTCGTCGTCTGCCACAGTCAGCCCGAACTCGTCCTCGATCAGCCCAACGACCGTCACAACGGTCATGGAATCGAATTCAGGCATGGCTCCCAGCAGCGGGCTGTCGTCGGTCAGCGCATCGGCACGGCCGCCCAATTGCAACGCTACGCGCAAGATTTGTTTGACTCGGACCAATGTACTCATCGTTCGCTGAACCTTCTTCCAGAATCTACCCTGTACTGCGGTACCAATCTCCAAGCATAGCGGAGGTCACCGTTCAATCTCCGACCAAGTTCAAAAACTACGTAAGGCGCAACGGGTAAACTGCAGCTGGTTGTTTGCCTTCGTGGACTGCACATCATGATTTTCTTCGGCCGAACATGGCCCCAGGCTGAACAGGCACAGCGCCTGCCGGATGCGGATCACATTTTCTGTGAACCAGGTCTCATTATTGCCCTGAATGGTCATCCCATCTGGCGCCCGGCAGGCCCCGTGGCGGATCAAGAAGATCCCGCGCGGCAGCTTGCCCTCGCTTATCGACGCTGGGGCGCGGAGTTTCTATCGCGGCTGCATGGCTCCTTTGCCCTGGCCATCATCGACCAGCAATCCCAGACCGCGGTGCTGGCCGTCGACCGCATGGGCATCGAACGCCTTGCCTACGCCCGCCATGGCGAAGAGCTGGTCTTTTCATCGTCCGCCCAGCGCGTGGCTGAGTGCGTCGGATCCGGGTCCGCCTTGCGACGCCAGGCGCTGTACGACTTCCTGTTGCACCACATGGTGCCTGCCCCCGCGACGGTGTATGCGGGGGTTGACAAGCTTCGCGCCGGTTATTGCGCCATTTTCAAGAACGGCAGGCTGGACGTGCGCCGCTACTGGCAACCGGCGTTTCGCGAACAACTGGCCGGCACGCAGGATCAATTGGGCGAGGAACTGCGCGCCGCCTTGCGCGTGGCGGTGACTCGATGCCAGCCCGACGCCGCCACGGGCGCCTTCCTGAGCGGTGGTCTCGACAGTTCGAGCGTCGCAGGCATGCTCGGCGTCGTGAATAACAAGCCAGCCCGAACCTTTTCCATGGGTTTTGGCGAGAATGACTACAATGAGTTGGAGTTCGCGCACGTCGCCGCCAGGCACTTTGGCTTTGACGCCACGGAATACCAGGTGACGCCGGACGACATCGTCAGCTCCATACCGCAGATCGCCCGTGCCTACGATGAGCCGTTTGGCAACAGCTCAGCCGTGCCGACCTACCTGTGCGCGCAGCTTGCAAAGCGCCATGGCGTTGCACACCTGCTCGCCGGTGATGGTGGCGATGAAATATTCGGCGGCAACGAACGCTACGCGCGCCAGCCGGTCTTTGAGATGTACCGGCGCGCACCTGCCGCGTTGCGCCGATTCCTGATCGAACCGCTGGCGAACCGAATTGACAGCGAGCATGCCATCGCCGTGCTGCGTAAATTGCGCAGCTATGTCGATCAGGCTCGCATTTCTCTGCCCGAGCGGCTCGAGTGTTGGAACTACATGTACCGCGCGGACCTCGACGCGATGCTGGATCCGGAATTTCGAGCCTCCGTCGATCCGCGTGCGCCGTTCAAGGCAATGGCCAGTGTGTATGAATCAGTCGGCGAAGCATCACTGTTGAACAAAATGCTGGCCTACGACTGGCAACGCACGCTGGCAGACAATGATTTGCGCAAAGTCGGCACCATGTGCGATCTGGCGGGCGTGAAGGTGTCCTACCCCTTGCTGGACCCGGACATCGTGGAGTTGTCGCTGCGCGTGCCGTCCAATGTGAAAATGCACAACAACGAGCTGCGGACCTTTTACAAACACGCAATGCGCGAATTCCTGCCGGCGGAAATCCTGAGCAAGCCCAAGCACGGATTCGGCCTGCCCTTTGGTGTCTGGATGAAGACGCACAAGCCGCTGGCAGACACGGTGTTTGGTTTTTTGTCAGCCTTGAAAACGCGCCGCATCGTGCGGCCGCAGTTCATCGACCGTCTGATTGCTGAGCAGCGTGGTGGCGATCCGGGCTATTTCGGCTATGCGGTGTGGGACCTCACGCTGCTGGAAGCCTGGCTGCAAGCCCACGCGAAATCCGTGGCTTGAGTTGCGCCTGTCGGCCTCAGCGCAAACAGGTTTTCAGCAGGCGGCTGAAAATTGCCACGCTGCTGGTTTCGCTCAAACCTATGCGCGGCAGCGAATAGACGTTGCTGCCCGTACGAGCTGCGCCCCATTCTGTCGAGACGGCCACTTCGTACCCCGTTTCGCGCGCCATCTGCTCATGAGTCGCGTTGAAGTCCCGGCCGGGACGGCCGTTAGGATAGGCAAAGGACCGGGGTCTTAATCCTGTTAGTGTTGCGAGCCAATCGGCATTGCGGACAATCTCATCGCGAGCTTTTTGCGGCGCAAGTGTCGTGAGAATCGGGTGATTAACCGTATGGCCGCCGACATCGAATCCCAGTCGCGGCAAGGTCGCGACATCCTCCTGCGCCATCATCAGCCGCGGTGGCTCCTTGCCCGCGATCGCCTGGTAGGTTTCCATGGCAAACTGCCAGCGATCCGGCAGCGAACGGTATTTCTGCGATCGCAGCAAACTGCTTATCAGCGCGCAGCGCGCCGATGAATCCGCAAGCGGCTCGACGAACTCAGGGACCGCCGATGCGCCGCCGTCCGGCGCAACCCGGACCGCTTCAATCAGCAGGTCATTCCACATGATGCCGCGCTCGACTGCGTGCTGCGCGACGAAAATAGTCGCAGGCAACCCAAGGTTTCGAAGCACCGGCGCGGCGACGTCCAGGTTGTTCCGATAGCCATCGTCGAAAGTGATACACGCGGCCCGCGCGGGCAGAGTGCCGTCGCGCAATCGCTGCGCTGCATCGGGCAATGGCAGCACATTTGCGAGGCGCGCCAGCGTCATCATCTGCCGCTGAAACTGGTCGCGATCCGGTTCATCCGGCAACAAAGGATCTGGCGCTGGCAGAACACGGTGATACGTCAGGATCACAAGACGCGCGCGCCGACCGCCCGGAGAGGCCACGCCTAACGCACCGGCTAACAAATGGTGCATCACCGGACCGGGCTCCCGTGCGCGTGGGTCTCGATGGCCGCCACACAGGCTGACTCGAATTGCCTGGCCGCCACCTGATAGCCGCAATGTGCTTCGACGAACGCGCGAGCCTGGCGCGACAACGCGGCGCGCCGGCTGGCATTGCGCAGCAGCGTCACCACGGCCTCTGCGATCTCCGCCGGCTGATCGCCAATCAGGCAGTTCTCGCCATGGGAGACCGGCAATCCTTCGACACCGATGCGGGTCGAGACAACCGGAATGCCCATCGCCATGGACTCGTAGATCTTCAGGCGCGTGCCGCCACCGATGCGCAATGGCACGACTGAAACGGCTGCGCCTTTCATGTGGGACCGCACGTCATCGACAAATCCCGTGAACCGCCACAACAGGCCCCGGTCGCGGGCTGCTGCGACCAGGCTGTCGGGTGGTGTGCGGCCGACGACGGTCATGCATGCCTCTGGCACCTGTTGCGCGATCCCCGGCCAGACTTGGTCCATGAAGAAACGCATCGCATCCTGGTTTGCCAGCCAGTCCATGGATCCGCAAAAGACTACATCATGCGGACGTTGCAATTCGGCATGCGAAAAGAAATCCAGGTCCACACCCGTGGACACCACATGCGACCCGCTAACACCAAAGGAGTCTGCAAAAAAACGCGCATCGCGCTCGGAAACGGCCACGACGCTGTCAAACCGCTGCAAACTGGCCGCTTCGAATCGCAGCATTTTTTCGTATTGGTTGGCCCACAGCCAGCGCTTGGGCCAGGACGGCGAGGTGTCGCGATGACGCAGAAAAATCTCGGACTCGACGTTGTGCGTGAACAGCAGCGAAGCGCAGCCAAGCTTGTCGGGTGCTAACACCGCCGCATGCAGGAAATCGAATACCACGACCGCAGGCTTATCCCTGTCCAGCGACGATTGCAGCAGCTGGCGCGCCTCGGCGCTAACATCAAGGCGCACGGGAATCGGCAGTTGGTCGAGAAGATGCCAGGCACCGGCGACCTGACGCCATAGTCCCCCGAATCCGGGTTGCCATCCTGCGAACTCGTCGCAGACAGTGCCAAGTTCGGACGCGAACTGGTTTGCCATCAAAGGCGTCGCGGGCGACAGCAGCTTGATGCGGAACCGCCCGCCCTTGAGTCCGCGCAACATTTGCGTGGTTCGAATCTTGCCGCCCGAATCCACCGGAAAGAGAAATCGCGGCGAAACCAATAGCAATGTGTCCCGATGATCCATTACCGCCCTATCCTGTCCGTCATCCAGTCGATCACCCTGGCCCCGACGGACGACCAGTCACCCACGGGCAGTTCCCGCGCAATTGCCTGCGCATCCCACGGCCGCGATAGCACATTCGAGATGGCCGCTGCCATCGCCACAGAGTCGTTTACGGGCACGAGAACACCATTGCGTTCCGGCAAAACATAGTTCGGATTGTCGCCTACCGGTGTTGTAATGACCGGAAGGCCGGTAGCCAGCGCTTCGAGCACGGCGTTGCAACATCCCTCGGCAATCGTAGCCAGAGCAAATACATCGGCGGCTTGCAACCACCGGGCGACTTTCTCGTTAGGCAGGCCGCCGAGAAATCGCACGCGCTCCGAAATACCGAGTTCCCTTGTTAGGCGCGCAAGACTGGCAGCGGTCTCCGGCTCGTTTTTTGGCGACCCTGCCAACGCCAGCTTGAGCCCGGGCACGGCGCGCACGGCCCTAATCAGATCGTCGTGACGCTTGCCGCGCTTGAGATCCGCCACGGTGATGCACCACCGGTCCTGCATCGATAGCCCGAGCTCCGCGCGCGCAGCCTGCCGGTCACCGGGCGAGAACAGCTGCCGGTCGATGCCATTGGGTATAATGGTGGCATGGCGAGTGTCCAGGCCGTGCCCCGCCAGTATTGCTAACAGCGCATGACTGACGCTGATGATGCCAGTTGCCGCATTGAGCGCGCGGATCATGCGCGCACCGACGACCGGGCGCGCCACGCGATCCGCTTCCAGGCCGCGAATGGTGACGAAAACCGGCACCGACAGCCGCTGCGCCACCGCGACGCAACCGGCGCCATCAGGAAAACCGAAATGCGCATCTATCGCATCAAGTGCACCGTGCGCCTTCTTTTTGCGCATGACCGGCAGGACCGCGCGCGCGAGCCAGTCGCTGTCGAACGATTTCAGCAATCCTGGTACATAGAGCATTGGCCTGGTTTCGACCTGCTGCGCGCCGACCTGGCGCATGCCTCCGGACGACCATGCCGGCAGTGGCCGAACGCCCGGAAAATACGGCACGGGCTGCAGGATGGAAACCTGCGCGCGTTCCGCCATGGCGGCCATCCGCCGCAGCACGAAAATGCCTGCGCCAGGCTGCTCTGGAGTGGGCAAGGTCCGGCAAACGCTCGCGATCTTCAGCATGCGATCAGTTCTCGCAGGCTGAGCTTCAACTCGTCGAACCCACATGCCGGCGCAGGAACGCGCTGAACATCAGCAGCGACCACAAGGGCCCGCTGTAGTCGCGTCGGCCGGACTGGTGATCGTCCACCAATCGCCTGACATATTGCGCGTCGAACCAGCCGGTCGCCGCGAGCTCGCCGCCTGTTAGCTCGGCGCGCAACCGATCGCGCAGCGGGCCGCGGAACCAGCGTACCAGCGGCACTGCAAATCCCATCTTCGGCCGGTACAGCACTTCGTCCGGCAACTTGCTTTCGAGCGCCTTCTTGAAAATGAATTTTCCCTCGCCGCCGCGCAACTTCAAATGGGTTGGCAGGGTTGCCAGCCACTCCACCAGCGGATGATCCATCAGAGGTTCGCGCACTTCCAGTGAGTGCGCCATGCTGGCGCGATCGACCTTGGTATTGATGTCGCCGACCAGATAGGTCTTGTAATCGAGATACTGAATGAGCGCCAGCGGATCGTCGGTGCCTGCCCGCGCGGCGTGGCTTGCAAACACATCGTCCACTCGATAGCCGCCTAGTTCCTGCCGCAATTTGTCCGAAAACAGGTTGTGCCGCATGGCCTCGCTGGTAACCGAAACGCTGTGCAAATAGGCCGTGACCGAGTCTCTGGCCAGCGCCTGGAACGTGGTCTTGGCGCGGAACACGCGCGGGGCCCAATCCGCCTTGGGATACAGGGTTGCGAGCATGCCGAACAGCGGCCGGCGGATACCGAGCGGCAACATGCTGCGCAAGCGTTCTTCGGCCACATGCAGCCGATAGCGCCGGTAGCCGCCGAAACTCTCATCGCCGCCATCACCCGACAACGCCACGGTGACGTGCTTGCGGGCCAGCTGACAGACGCGGTAGGTTGGGATCGCGGAACTGTCGGCGAATGGCTCGTCGTACAGGCCGGCTAACACATCGATCAGGTCGTAGTCGTCGCTGGCCACCTGCTCAACGCGATGCGCGGTGCCGTAACGCTGCGCGACCATTTCCGCATAACGGGTCTCATCGAAGGCGGGGTCATCAAACGCAATCGAGCAGGTATTGACTGGCTGGCTCGAGATGCCAGCCATGGTCGCGACGACTGCGCTGGAATCGACGCCGCCGGACAGGAATGCGCCCAGCGGCACTTCAGAGATCATGCGCAGGCGCACTGAATCTGTTAGCCGTCGCTGCAGCTCCTCACAGGCTTCTTGCTGCCCAATGCGACTGTCCAGGGAGAACCTGACATCCCAATAGCGGCGCGGCTCGGAGATTGGCTGGCCACGCTTGATGGTCAGCGTATGTGCAGATGGCAGCTTGCGCACCTGGCGGTAGACGCTGCGGGGCTCGGACACATAACCCAGCGCAAAATACTCCTCGAGCGCCAGCGGGTCGATCGCGCGTTCCAGGCCCGGATGCAGCAGCAGGGACTTCATCTCGGAAGCGAACACGAATTGCCCGTCGGGCAGCAAGGCATAGTGCAGCGGTTTCACGCCCAGTCGATCGCGCGCCAGAAACAACGTCTCGTTGTTACGATCCCACAACGCGAAGGCAAACATGCCGCGGAAGCGCTCGACGCAGCGTTCGCCCCAGGCCTCCCAGCCATGGACCACGACCTCGGTGTCGCTGCGGGTCTTGAATCGGTGCCCCAGGGCCTGCAACTCCGGGATCAGTGACTGGTAGTTATAGATCTCGCCGTTGTAGACGACAGCGACACTGCCGTCCTCGTTGAAGAGCGGCTGCTGACCGGTGGCGATATCGATGATCGACAAGCGCCGGTGGCCGAGTGCGACGCCGGGCTGATGCAATTCGCCCTCGGCGTCCGGGCCGCGATGTTGCTGCACGTCGTTCATCTGCCGCAACAGACGCGCGTCCAGCTCGCGCCGGCCACGGGTGTCAAAAATCCCTGTGATGCCGCACATAGGTGTTACCAGCAGGCGCCGCTGTAGCTCGCAAGGCTCAGACCGGACAGGTCGACGCCTGCAACATCGACCACGTGCTTGTTAGCAGTGAGGCTGGTCCGCAGCTCGCCAGCAATGCGTGCTCCGCCCAGGCCAACCAGCACCACATCGCCATGCTCGACGGCCGCCGCGCAGCTGGCGACCAGCAGCTTGCCGATGTGTGGAATAGTCTCCTCGATGAATCGTTTGTTAGCGCCCAACAGGCGTGAGAGATTCACATCTGGGTCGTATATCCGCAGTTCGTAACCCTTGCCAATCAGCCGCTCTGCGACGGTCACGAGCGGACTTTCACGCAGGTCGTCGGTGCCAGCCTTGAAGCTCAGACCAACCATGCCGATCTTGCGAGAACCGCGTGCCGTCACCTTGGCGATGGCATGGTCAATGTGCGCCCGGTTGCTGCCTAACACGCTGCCCAGCATCGGCGTCGTCACATCGGACTGTTTACCCATGTAATTGATCGCCCGCAGATCCTTGGGCAGGCAGGAACCGCCAAAAGCAAAGCCCGGACGCATATAGGCGCGCGAGATGTTGAGGCGGGTGTCCTTGCAGATCAACTCCATGACTTCGCGGCCATCGACGCCCGCGCATTCGGCCAGGCGCGCTATTTCATTGGCAAAGGTGATCTTCACGGCATGGAAGGCATTGCAGGCGAATTTCTGCAGCTCCGCCACACCAATCGATGTGATCACGAACTCGCAGGGCAGCGGCCCGAATATCGAGCGCAGCAACTGTGCGCAACGATCATCGCGAGTGCCGATGATGGTCAACGGCGGATTGTCGTAGTCCTTGATGGACGTGCCTTCACGCAGAAACTCCGGCTGGAAACCCAAGCCAAAGTCAGCGTCGCATTTCTTGCCGCTTGATTCCTCCAGCAGCGGCCGGACGATTTTCTCAGTCGTGCCCGGCTGCACGGTTGAACGCAATATGACGGCGTGATAGCCCGCTTTGGCCTTCAAGGCCGCGCCGATCGATGCCATGACACGGCGCACTGCGGTCAGGTCCTGGCTGCCGTTGCTGCTGGAGGGCGTGCCCACGCAAACAAACGTTAGCTCACTCTGCGCAATCGCTGCACCAACGTCGTTGGTTACCGTCACACGACCGGATTCAATCACCTGCCGAGTCAGCTCCTGGATGCCCTCTTCGACGATCGGCGATTTGCCGGAGCGAATGAGATCCAGCTTGTGCGGATCCAGATCGACGCCGATGACCTCGTGGCCGTCGCGCGCCAGGCACGCCATAGACACGGCGCCCACATATCCCAAACCCAGGATGCTGATTTTCACGCTCGCTGTTTCCTTTGCATCAAATTTGCGATGAGCCCGTCGAGCCGCTTCATCGAAGCAGCCCAGGCATGTTGCGACAGAACCCTCGCACGGCCGGCGACAGCCAACTCGGTCCGTTTGCCGGAATCTGCCAGCACGCTACCAATCGCGGTGCACCATTCCTGTGGCGAATCGGCAACCAGCAGATGCTCTCCGGCCACGACGTCGACGCCACCAGCGGCACGCGGACTGCAAACCACCGGCGTGCCAGCTGCCAGAGACTCCAAAATCTTGTTCTGAGTGCCCCGGGCAATGGCCAATGGCGCGACTGTCAATGCCGCATTTTGAACATAGGGTCGCACATCCGCCACGGAACCGGTCACAGTTACCCCGTCGATGCGAGCCAGGTCACGAATATGTGGTGGCGGGTCCGCGCCCACTACTTGGAACTGCAAACTTGGGAACTGCGTGCGCAACAGCGGCCACACATTGCCGACAAACCACGTGACGCCCTGCTGGTTCGGGAAATAGTCCATGCGCCCGAGAAACACGATTGTGTTGCGGTCGTACTGGTCCTGAACCGGCGCAAAAAACTGCGCATCCACGCCGTTCGGAAACCAGTCGACCTCGCACTTTGACCCCAGCGAGAGCAAGGAGCCGAGCTCAGCCGCGGTCGTGCACGTAGCCAGATCGAACTGACCCGTCAGGTTGCGCTCTGCCCGTTCCAGCTTGATGGCCTCCAGCCAGTAGACGAGCGATATCGGAAACCGGCGTTGGGTCGAGTACTCCCGCCACTTTTGTGAATCCATGTCGCCAAAATCAATGATACGGGCGGTCGCGGCAAGCCCGGCAACATAGGGCGCGACCGATGAACAGTGGACGAAAATCAAATCGGGCGGCGCGGCTTGCGCAGATTCGCGAATACGCCGTGCCAGCGCGGGCGACCAGAAGTAGCCGAAGCTGGATGGCTGCAGGCTCGGGGCGCGGGCCAGCATCCTGACACCGGCCGCGGCATTGCCGATGATCTCGACCATCAGTTCCCGGCAATGACCTCGCAGGCCCTCGGCCTCGGTCAGCTCGTCGGCATTGCGCGCCAGCGATGCGACCACCACGTCGTGGCCCTGCTCCGTAAGATGACGGATCATGTGGAACGGCCGGATCTTGCCACCCCGTTTGGGCGGAAAAGGCACGCGATGACAGACGTACAAAACTCTCATGCGCGCAGGCAATCCTGCAATTCCGACGCAAGATCGTCCGGCGATACGCGATCCAGATACAGTCGGCACCAGATTTCCAGACCTAACAAACCGAGCAGGTGATCGGTGCGATCGGCACCGCTGGCGCGGTGCTCGGCGATTGTTGCAGTCACCACGTCCGGGTTGAGCAGACCACGCTTGCGTACCGCGCTGGCAGACAGCACGTGGTCGACGAGCCGCGCCAGTTCCTGTTTGAACCATGCGCCGACCGGCGCGCCAAAGCCGCGCTTCTTGCGGTACAGGATCTCATCCGGCAACTGGCCTATCAGCGCGCGCTTCAACAGGTACTTGAGTTCACCGTTCTTCATGCGCAGCGGCGCTGGAATCCTGGCTGCCAGCGCAACGAGCCCCTGATCGAGCAATGGCACGCGACACTCCAACGAGGTCGCCATGGTCATTTTGTCCGTCAGCATCAGGAGGTCCTCGGGCAACTGGGTTGCGAGATCCACATCCATGAGCTGCCGCAGTTGGTCGCGGGAGCGCGTATTGGCAAATGCCTGTGCGATGTAGTCCAGTTGTTCCTTGCCGCCGCCGAGCAGCAGCGTGGCGCGTTCCGCTGCAGAGAACACCTGCATGAACTGGCTGTAACGCTCTGGAAAGGGCAAGTGGTCCGCGAGCACAAAAGCCCTGGCGAGGCGCAGTTCATTGAGAAGTCTGTGGTGGCGATCGCTCGGCAGGCGCTTCGCCAGCGGCTCGATCAACCCGCGCCGAATAATTTGCGGCACGCTGCGATAGCGGCTCCGCAAGTGGCCATCCAGGTAACGACGGTAGCCGCCGAACAGTTCGTCGCCGCCAACGCCTGAGAGAATCACTGTCACATCTTCGCGCGCGAACTTGGCCACCAGGTAAGTAGTGATGAACGCCGCATCCGCAATCGGCTCGTCCAGGTGCCAGGCCAGCAGCGGCAGCAAGCTAACAACATCCGGCTGGACAAGGATCTCCCGATGCTGCGTGCCAAATGCCTGCGCCACCGCTTGCGCGTGCGGCAACTCATTGTAGAGTTCGGCGCCGCTCGAACCCTTGAATCCGATCGAATAGGTTCTGACCGGATGCGGGCTGTGCCGCGACATACAGGCAACAATGGCGCTGGAATCAATTCCGCCGCTCAGGAAAGCGCCGATCGGCACGTCGCTGACCATTTGATCGTGCACGCTGCGCTCGACCTCAGTGCGTATGCGTTCCACCCAGTCCGCCTCGGAAACGGTCGTGTCAACGTCAGCCGGCAACGACCAGAATTTGTGCATGCGGCTTCTGCCGTGCTCGACCACCAGTGCCTGGCCGGGCTCGAGCTTCTGGATGCCGCGAAACATAGAACGGGGCGCTGCCACATAACCAAATCCCAGAAAGCCGCCGAGCGACACAGGGTCCAGTTCGCAGCGAAACCCGGGCAGCGCCAGCAGTGATTTTGCTTCCGAAGCAAATACCAGTTCACCGGCAACTTCGCCGAAGTAAAGCGGCTTGATGCCCAGGGCATCGCGCGCCACGATCAGCTTTCTGTTAGGTCGGTCCCACAGTGCCAGCGCGAACATCCCCTCCAGGCGGCCGAGAAATTTCTCGCCTTCCTCCTCGTAGAGATGGACCAGCACCTCGGTGTCGCTGTGCGACCCGAAATGGTGACCTTTCCTGACCAACTCTGCGCGCAGTGCCCGAAAGTTGTAGATCTCGCCATTACAGACGACGACGATGTCGCCGGCTTCGTTCTTGATGGGCTGGTGTCCGCCCGAGACGTCGATGATGGACAGCCGGCGCATGCCAAGACGCACTTGCTCGTCAGCATAGATGCCGCTGTCGTCCGGCCCGCGATGGACCATGAGATCGCCCATGCGCCCGATCACGTCGACGCCCGTACGGGCGGGCCCGTTCAATCCCAGAACTCCATAGATGCCGCACATGACCGTCGTCAGCCCAGATTCTTGGCAATCGAGGGTCCGAGAATATTCGCCATGGCGACAGGCAGGCGTCGCCAGACATTGATCATGACTTCATACTTGGGATTCTTGGGGCTGAGGTCCGGCAGCGTGCGCGTCTTGACCAGGAAATACTCATAACAAAGTTGCTGGGGTTCGAATCCCCAGTTCTTCTTGAAGTCGAAAGAGCCAGTTTCGCGCTTGCTGCGACCGAAGTCGAACAACTTGAGGCCCCTGGCGCTGGCCGCGCTCATTACATCCCAATACATGAAATCGTTGGCCGCGACCGAACGCGCAGCTGCGATGCTGCCGCCGTAGTAAGGCAGCACCTCGTCCCGGAAGAAAAAGTTCAGTACGCCAGCGACCGCGACATCTTGCGACAGGACCAGCCTGATTTCACACGACGAGCCGAATTCATCCATGAGATTACGCAAATATTGCTTGCTGAATACTGGCGTACCCAGATTGCGCAGGCTCTCCGAGTAGATCGCGTACAGGCGCTCGACGCCCGTGTCCAGCAGGCCGGTCAGATTTTTCTGGATGCCCTTGCGCACCATGGCGCGCTGTTTGCGCGGTATTGCGAGCAGGTTCTTCTCGTTGTCCGCGTCGATGGGCTTGCGAAATGTGACGTAGAGATCCTTACTCGGCCATTCTGGATTCTGTCGCGTCCGATTGCGCAGCTCGAGATAGTCGACACCCAGTTTTCGAGCTAACAAGCAGGCATGTTCGGTCAGCTCGCGTCTCGCCTGCTCGTCGCTCGCCAGTACCCCGCCATATACGCAGAAGGGCGTCGACGACAGCAGATTGCCAAACAGCAGGCTCCGCACATGAACCAGCGGCAGCACGCCGCAAATCTGACCGCCCCGCTCAAGCTTCAGAAAGTAACAACGATGACCGAAGCTCTTTTCGATCACATTGCGCCAGCCGGCCTGATGGAAAAAAGTCGCATCCGGGTGCCCGTGGACAAACTGATCCCAGCGCGCGCTGTCCGAGTGTGTCAGCTCGCTGATTTTCACGTCAACCGTGTCGCCTGACCCGCCCTGGAGCGCGGTAGCATCATTCATCATGCGACACCAAACACGCGGTCCATGCGATCCCAGCGAAAATCCGTCAGCAATTTGTCGAGTCTGGACCGGGTTCGACCCAGATTGGTGTAGTGCCGGAAGCGGGACTTCCATGACAAGCCCGCGACTCGCGGCTGCCCGGGATCCAGCTCCCAGGGGTGCATGTAGAAAACGCCGTGAATTCCCTCGTTGTTAGCCCGGCGCCAACACCAGCGGAACAGCGAATACGGGAAAATCCGGAAATAGCCGCCACCGGAACAGGGCAGCCGTTGCCTGCCGATCTGCACCGTGGTCATGGGAATTTCCAGCAAAGAGGAGTTCGCCGGCGAGTAAGGCCGTCGCGGCGCATCCGGCGAGCCATACAAGTCGTGGCGCACTGGAAATACGCTGGAGTCGTAACGAAATCCGAGCTCTTCAAGAATTGTGAATGCCCAGGACGAGCGATTCGTAATCGAAAATGTCGCGGCCCTATAACCCAGTACCCGTGCGCCGATGATGTCCTCCAACAATTGCTTCGATTCCCGAGTCTCGCTGCGGAACACCTCGGGCGTCTGACTGTAGACCGGCCGGTGACTCATTCCATGACAGGCTACTTCGTGACCCGCGGCGTGAATGGCCCGCACCAGGCCCGGTGAACGCTGCGCCACCCAGCCCAGAATGAAAAATGTTCCGCGGACACCGCGCTGCGCAAGGAGTTCTAACAGCCCGTTAGTGACTGCCTCGACCCGGTATTCCCGCTGGTCCCAGGAGTCGCGTGTGACCACGCCCGACAGCGCTTCGACATGGAAGTAGTCTTCCACGTCCACCGTGAATGCATTGATCATGGCATTCGACCGGACCGGGTCGAGCATGGCGGGCATCAGCGCTTGTGCGACCAGACTATACGCAGACTGGCCCGGTTCTCCTCGTAGTCGCGCTGCGCGCCGGGAATAAAGAAATCGCTTGCACCGACGAAATGGTCTACGTTCAGGCGCAGATCGAAATTGCGCGCGAAACGGACGTAAAAAGCAGCGCCGGCGGACCACTCGTCGAAAGAATAGCCTGCCCGGTCTGACTTTATCTTCTCATAGCGGGCAGTCAAACCCGCACGCAGGCGAACTGTGAATTGCCTGAGCAGCTCAGTTCCAGCGCCCGCCTGAGTTCGGTTGAACCCAGCAGACACATCGTGGAAATATTTTCTATGGTCCACCGCGACGCGCAATTGATTTCTGGGCGATGCAGTCTCAAATACAATCGACGCGTAATCGATCTTGAACGCGCCAGGAGAGAACAAAGTGGTGGGGCCGAAATCGGCGCCGCCCGCGTTCGACACTTCAAATCGAACCGAGCCCACTTCGTTGGTCACCATCGTGCCTAATTTTACCGATGCTGACGACCGCGCACCAAACTGACGATTCACTTCCAGAGACCACAGCGAACCGCCGCCAATCGTCAAGGTGTCGCGCAATTGCGTATGACCTGCGCGCGTAGTCAGCATTGTTCTGGCCCCGCGAGCAACGACTTGCGCATAGATGGTGCGGTTGGTGTAATCGGGAGTCACGCTGCCTGCGCTCCCACTAACCTCCTCGCTACGAACCACCAGAGAACCCGCAATGCTGTCGGTGAACCGATGCACAACCGACATTTGCAAGTCCAGCTGATTGGAATCAGATGCTGTCACTTCGTAGGTATTGCTGGACCACCGCCCGGAAAACTCGAGATCGGAAGACGGCGTCAGCGGTATTGAAACTTCCGGCCCCGTGCTGAAGAAATTGAAATTCTCATTGTTGACGGGCGTGCGCGCAGCAAGCACGTCAATGTAGCTCTGCCCGAAGTTGTCCTCCACCACCCAACGAAATCGGTCCGGAATTATGGCAAACTCCACGTTGCCGTTGAACTGACCTTGCAAGGTGTCGTTGAAGGTCTCATCCAGGAATTTCAAATACTGCAGGTCGCTGGCGATCGACGCGTGCCACCGGCCTGCATTCCGTTCCAGGGTGAGTTGCAGTGCCAGCTCCGCGATCGTGTCTTCCCGCATCGTGGGGGTTTGGCCTACCGTGCGACCAATATTGTCCGAATAGATTGCGCCGCCAGACAACGACAAGTCGTATTCGACCGCCGCGGCGGGAGCCGCAGCGAGAAACCCAATCAACAACCACAAATGGCGACCAGACTTCACAGCTAACACCCTTGCTTCAAGATGCAACGCTGCCGGTGGCATTGCGATTATCGCCATACGCGTAGGGGAATCCATAGCCATAATAGTCCGCCGTATCGAGGTGCGACACACCGTTCAGCACTACCCATGTATGGGCCACATCGGCGCTCAGAATCCTGCCCGCTTCCTGCACCGCGTGACGGGGCGTTTCGCCGCTGCGAACGACCAGCACGGCCTGGCCGCACACGACTGCCAGTGCGCGCGCCTCGCTGGTTAATAGCACGGGCGATGAATCGAAAACGATGACAAGGTGCGGGAATCGATGCAGCAGCTGCTTGAAAAGCTGCCACATTCGCGCGCTATCCAGCAATTCCGGAGCGGTCTCAGTCCGTGTGCCGGCAGGCAGAAAGAAAAGATTATTCCGCGAGGTCGCAAGGATGTAATTCTCTATGGAGGCGCCTTCGGTCTGCAGTGCCTCGATCAAACCACTTTTGCGCTGCAATTTAAGCGCCGTCGACAGATGCGGCTTTGCGATATCGCAGTCTACGAGCAGCACTTGTTGATCTTTCCGCGCAGACAACGTTACAGCCAGGTTGAATGCTGTAAACGACTTGCCGTCTCCAGCGAGCGCACTGGCAACCATAATCATTCGATTGCGCTCGCGATGATCGGCGGCGGGCGACGTCGCGTCGGATTGCGCGGTCTTCAGAATCAGCCTGCGCATGACCCGAAACTGCTGCGCTAGCTCGCGGCCAGCTGGACTCGCATCTAACAGCTGCGCTTCCTGCAATACCTCGTCGTCCAATGCGATCGTGCCGATCGCGCACGCCAACAGTGTGATTGCCTCATGCCCGCCAGCCACGGCAACCTGCGTACCTGAGTCCGCGGGAATGGCCGCCACGAGCTTGTGCTCCGACTTGTTAGCTCGCATCTTCTCCATTGCTTTTTCAAGAATGCTCATAAGCAGGGACCTTAACCAAAAAGACGATGAAATTGTCGCGCCAAGGGCTGGCCCACCAGGAGCAGCATAGCGAAAACCGTAATCAACGCGCCGGTGCCTACTGAAAAACGCAGCAAGTCGCGCCGTGACGTCGCCCGGTAATTATCCGACCATGCCCGGCCCACGGACGCGATGACTTTGAGGCCTGTTATTTCAGCCAGCGCGCCGCTGCTGAAAAATACCGGCCGCATGTGATTGAGCGTATAGCCCACGGCAGCGGCGACACCGAGTCCCGCTAACAGCACCAGCGCCATCAACAACGGCCGGTTTGGCGACATGGGCTGCGCTGGCGCCACGGGTGGGTCGATAGTCTGGAACTTGACCGCGCCCGTTTCGTCCGCATTCTCCGACACGCTTGCTGTTTCGCGCCGGCGCAGAAATTCCTGGTAGCTCTGGCGTGTAATCTCATAATCGCGATTGAGCTGCGACAACTGCGCCTCGACCTCCGGCACGGTATTGAGCTGCCGGCGGAGGGTGCCAGCCTGAGCCTGGCGCGACGCCAATTCCTGACGCAACTCGGCAACCTGCACCTGCGTGCGCTTCAATTCAATCTGCAGACTCTGAAACACAGGATTGTTCTTCAGCGAAGAGGACAAACTCCCCGTGGGACTCTGGCCTCCACGCACGCGAGCAAGCTCCTGGTCCTGCCGGGACTTCAGCTCATCGATTGTCTGACGCGTAGAAATGACTTCCGGATGTTTGTCCGTGTAACGCAACAACAACTCGTCGAGCTGCTTTTGCAGTGCCTGCAATCGATACCCGATGTCATTGCTGGCGGCGGACTCGTTCTGTGGCTGAGTCGCGGTCTCGATACCGAACAGGAACGGCTCCTCACCCGACAACTGCCGATCAAGCTCTTCGCGACGACGCTCTGCCACCGACAATGTGCGCTGGACTGCCTCTACTTCGATCATCGCCTGCTGGTATCGTGCGAAATAGTCGCCACGACTGTCCGGCATAACACCAACGTTGCGCTTCTTGAATTCCGCGAGGCGGTTTTCGGCGTCGCCGAGGCGTTTTTCGTAAATCGCAATTTGCTCATCCAGAAATCGCAGCGCCGTGGTCTGGCCCGTGCGCTTCTCACCGAGCGAATTCTCGACAAAGGAGTTCAGCATGGCACTGACGACATGCACCGCCTTCTGCCGGTCGAAATCTTCGAATGTGATGGTGTACGTGCCCTCGCCCTGCGTTGACCGGGCTCGCGCATCTGCCGCTTCGATTTTGACGCGCTGCTTCATGCTCTGGACCAGCGCATCCATCTGTGTAGACCCCTGGACACGATCCGCGAGTCCCGTATCGCGCGCGACCTGCTCCAGCTGTTGCCGGCTGAGCAGCAGCTGGCGCACCAGATCAAGGCCCGAGGTCACGTCCGGATTGATGGCGAGACCCTGCAGCAACGGCCTCAGGATGCTGCGCGAGTCCACGTACACGCGCGCGCTCGCCTCGTAGCGGTCCGGGATGTTCAGAACAACGATCCAGCCTAACAAACATGTCGCCCAGGCAGCGATCAGGATCACCCGGCGGAAACGCCAGGCGCCGCGAAGTTCATCACGCAGAAGCTGTAGAAGTTTCGATAAATCCATGGTGCTGCCCGAACTAGAACCGCGACTCCGGAACAATGATCAAATCACCGGGTTCGAGTAGGACATTTTCCTGCAGCTTGCCGCGCTTGAGGAGCCGCTCGATCCTAACAGCTGTTTCGACGGTTTCGCCCGATTTTGACTGGCGAACCAGCTTGCCACGATTGCCTGCCGCGAACTGTGACAACCCGCCAACTTGCACAATGGCATCGAGCAAGGTCATGCCCCTTCGATACGGAATGGTTCCAGGCCTGGTCACGTTACCGACTATTGTAATTTTGCTGTAGTTGCTTTGTGGATTGGTCACCAGCACGCTCACCTGCGGTGATCGGATGTACTCCGCCAGGCGCGCTTCGATATCCCGCGCCAGTTCCGTGGGTGTCCTGCCGGTTGCTAGCACGTCTTCGACCAGCGGCGTTGAAATCTTGCCATCCGGGCGTACGGGCACTGAGGTTGTGAGTTCCGGGTTGCGCCACACAAAAATCTGGATGACATCGCCCGGGCCAATGATGTAGTCCGGGCCCTCCGCGGCGGCAGCCGCCGCCGCAGTCTGCTTGGCATCCGTCGCTTTTGGCAGCTCAGCGTCTGCAGCAAAAGACCAAACGGGTACGCTTGACAGCAGCCACGAGAATGCCAACAAAACCCCTGCGAATAATTGCTTTTTCTTGATCACTCGGCTGCACTCACTGGACTAACAATACTATTTAAAGGCAATATTCTGAACGCCCGATAAGGGAGGACGACAACTTTATCGAAAATCGCGTGCAATAAGTAAAGCGCGCCCGATAATCCGACCAATCTGTGACGCGGTACCGTTGGCTGTCGGGTTAGCGGATTACAGAGCTTCCGCCTTGCCGCGAGCGAGCTACCGCCAGGTGCTTTAGAATAGCCGCCTTCGATGCATCGTCCTGCGGTAGCTGCAGCGCGCCTTCCAGTATATTCATTCCATCCTGAACGCGCCCTGATTCCACCAGAATCCACCCATAGGTGTCGTGAACCTGAGCCATTTTGGGCGATTTGCTCCAGGCTGACTCCGCTGTGGCGAGCGCTCGACGGTCCTTGGTTTCGTAGTACAGCCAGGCGAGGTTGTTCAGGCTGACGACGTCACCCGGACTGGATTGCAGTATTTGCTGGTAGGTCGCAATCGCCTGCTCCCGCTGGCCAAGTGACAGGTGGTAGCCCGCCATAAGTCGCCGGATGTTGGCATCGTCAGGATGGCGTGCCAGCCAGCGGATCAGTGGCTTGGTCGGGTCCGTCTTGCGGGACAGTTCAACTTGCGCAAGTCTGGCGGCCAGGCGGCCGTTAGGCGCCTTTTCATAGGCTTTTTCCAATTCTGTCGCTGCCTGGGCGAGCCGGTTGCCGCGCAAGTAGATTTCCGCGCGCAATTCCTCCGTTGTGCCCTCAGGCCACTTCGGGCTGCGCACGCGTTCGATCTTGCGCAGCGCCAGGTCCTCGCCGTGGTTGTCCAGCTCCAATCGCACTTGGAGCACTGACGCAGGCAGCCAGTTGCGATCAATAGAATGGGACTTCTCCGCAGCTGTCATGGCTTCCTGCTTGCGGCCGAGCTTCTCGAGCGCCAGGGCAATTACATAATGAGCGACGGCGCGGTCCGCGAGGCCCGGATTGCGCAAGGCCGCCAGCGCGCGCTCGGCGTCGCCAATCAGCAACCAAACCTGGCCCACGCGCAGCAGCGTGTCCATGGAGCCCTTGCTGATATCAGCGGCCTGCTGCAGATACTCGGCAGCCTTCTTCTGGTTGCCCTGCCGCCCCAGCAGCTGCGCCAGCTCCAGGCGCGCCTCCGTCGCGGCGGGCTGCGCGCCGATCGCCTTCTGCAGCCAGAACTTCGCTGCCTCCTGATCGCCACTGGCTGCTAACACGCGTGCCAGTACGACGTAGTGACTTTCGTTGCGCGGCTCGATGTCAATAGCTTTTTGCAACACGCCTGCCGCGGCGCGCGGATCGCCCTGGCGACTGTGCAGATCCGCCAGTTGCCGCAAGGCGGCAATACTGTTAGGTGACAGTGCGACAACGCGTTGCTGCAGCTCCAGCGCATTGCTGTGATCGCCGGCCAGTTCCAGCACTCGCGCTGCCACCGCCAGCACCGCGGGCTGGCTATTGTTGCGTGCCAGAATCTGCCGCACCATCGTCTGGTCGTTGGTCGACCAGTTGGCGGGCAAAGCCATGAGCAACAGCGCATCCCGGCGGACCGCGTCCGCTGTGTCCGGAAGTTCCTGCAAGGCCTTCGCCGCTGCTTCACGACGCCCGGCCGCCAGATACAAGGTCGCCAGTGCGAAGCGGCTGTCGACGTCTGCCGGGTTCTGGACCACGCTTTGCTCGGCGAGGCGCAGCCCGCGTTCCACGTCGCCGGACTGCACCAAAGCGGCCGCCAGCAGCGATGCGCCCTCGCCTGACGCGAGAGCTGCGGCTGGCAGTTTCTCCAGCACCGACTGCGCGCCCACTGGATTTGCGCGGCCCAACTCGAGCTGAGCGAGGAGTCGTGTTGCCTGAGGCTGCGCGGGTACCAGCGCCAGCACGGCGCGATACTGCAACGCCGCCTGCTCCAGTCTGCCCAGCTGTTGCAAAGTTATCGCCAGCAACATGCGTGCTTCGACGAGGTTGGGCGCGCCACCCACGCATTTCTGCAAATCAATTACCGCCTGCTCGGGTTTTTTCTCGGCCAGCAACAGTCGGCTACGCATAAAATACGTCAGCGGCGATTCAGGACCTAACAACTGCAGGCTGGCGAGCGAGGTTCTCGCTGGGGCGAGTTCATTTAGCTCAAGGGATGCGTCGGCCATTGCCGCATGGGCGCGAAATACTTCCGCACGCGAAATGCTGGCCTTGCCCGCCTCCAGCGCGCGGCCCAAGGTGCCCCGCGCCTCCTGCCACCGCCTGAGCCCGCTCAGCAACAGGCCCTTCGCCAGCAACACCTGCGGCTGTACCTGGGCATCGCCTCCGGCGTTGGACAGCAACGCCAATGCCTCGTCATATTTGCGCTGCTCCATCAGGTGACGCGCCATTGACGTCAGCACCAGTGGACTCCCGGGTGCCGCCTTCATGGCCGCCGCGTACTGAGCCGCTGCCGACTCCGGCTTACCCAACTGGTCGTAGGCCATACCTAACAATCGGGCCCGGTCAACATCAGCAACCAGCTTATCGCCAGCCAGGCGATCGATGACTTCCTGCGCACGGCCCAGCAACAGCATGGTTTCCAGGCGCAGCGCCTGCGAATCCGCGTCTGCAGCACCATGTCGATTGAGATAGGCCAACGCAGCCGTTGCGTCGCCCAGCAGGTAGCTTGCCCGGGCCATGTGCAACAGCGCGGCGGAGTCGTTGGGGTCCGCGGCCAGCACATCGCCCAGCAATTTCGCGGCCCGATCGAATTCGCCAGCGGCGAGCAGTTTGTCCGCCTGCGACACGGACTCCTCGGTCGACGGTGTGCAGCCGCACAGCATCGACACTAACAACAGGGACAGCAATCGTGTGGTGCACATCACAGCAACCTCATTGCATCCGGCGGGCGGGAATAGCAAGCGACAGTTGCGGCACAGCGCTGGACTTGAATGCATCCAACACCAAATGCTCGCGCGCGCAATCGTTTGCACAGGGCATCGCAAACACCACAACGCCAAAGGGCTGGGGCGTCAGCAGCGAATTCAAACCGTACCATAGCTGCGCACCTATCTCCGATTCCATCCTAAGGCCGGCAACCCTGAACACCCGGCCCGCAACCCACCGTTGAGAGTCTCGGGTCGCCACCGCGTACCCGTCCACCTCGCGCGAACCCAGCATAGTGGCGGCGGACCAGTCCGATCCGCCAAACAGCTGGTTGTTCTCATTTATCATCTCAGCGCTCGCGCGTTGCACCCCATAGACGCCCAGATACACCTCAATGCGTTCGCCACTCGCGGCCACGTAGGCGGATCTGGCTTCATCATCGATACCAGCGAAACGCGCCCGCCAGTCGCGATCCGCCGGCAAAGGACCCTGCCATCCGGGAATATCGGCCGCCTGCGTACCGAGCTTCGCAATAATTTTGCCCGCGGGAGTTTCGGCCAGCGCAAGCAAGGATGCGGCGGCCAACAAGATCACCGGCGCCGCCAGACCGGTGACATCCTGGTTTCTCGCGCTGCCGCCGTGGTTGCCAACACTGGCCTGATCATCGGGAACGAGTTCCCAACGCCGCGCCAGCCAGACCAGCATCAGCACCAGCACGCCATAAATGACCCAACCCAGACTCAAATGCTCCACCGCCACGAAATAGTGCCTCATCCCGGTGGCATGGCCCGCATAAATAATGATGAGCACGCGCAGCCAGTTGAACACCAGCGCCAACACCAGCGCCACAGTGAAGAACAGCGCGCGACGCGCCCAGGTCATTGGGACTACCAGCAACATCGCGACGCCCAACATTAACGCCGTGGTCAGGTATTTCTTGCCGCTGCAGTCGCCGGTAATCTCGAATACACCCGCCGGGATCGTTACCAGCGCGCCGTCAAATTTCGCCGGAACACCTAACAATGGCAGCAATGCTTGGGTCGCACTCACCGTCAGCCATTGCAGAAACGGCACCGCATAGTCCCACAGCGGCATCGAGATAAGCACCAGCCCGGCCGGCAGAATCATATGCCGCGCCACGGACCAACCCAGGGCGCCCCAAATGAAGTTGACAATGACTGGCGGCCACAGCAGTTGCGTGATCATCGCGTTGCAGCTGCGCCACGCAGCCAGCCACAACACGAGCAGGACCAGCAATGGAAACAGCGCCCGCTTGTCGGTTTTGACGGGCAGTTGATTGAGCGAGCGCCGCTCGCTGTAGAGCCACCAGGCAAGTATTGCGATCACCAAATAGCCGTGACCGTAATCAGCCTTCAAACGCCATGCCGCCTCGGTCTCGAGCGTCGACGGCCACAGCGCCACGGCAACCGCAAGCCAGGCTCCAATTATCAGGATCGTTGTGGGCG
Source organism: Gammaproteobacteria bacterium (assembly GCA_031363155.1). Lineage (GTDB taxonomy): Bacteria > Pseudomonadota > Gammaproteobacteria > Steroidobacterales > Steroidobacteraceae > UBA964. Next base: position 42,607 of record JANLTW010000155.1, read on the forward strand.
TGCGCGCTATCGTGGCCATGGGATCCGGTCAGGAATCACCAGAACTGCTGGTATGAATTCCGGCGCGCTCCATCAGACCATAAATGGTCGGCCGCGTGATACCTAACAGTTCCGCCGCACGCGACACTTTGCCATCGGCCAGCGCCAGCGCACTACGCAGTGCCTGGAATTCCGCGCGTTGGCGAACTTCGCGCAGATTCAGGAACGAGCCGACGACGCTGCTAGCTGTAAAGCCGAGATCGGCCGCGCTGACCACCATGCCGTCGGCAACAATGGCGGCGCGATTGACCCGATTTTCCAATTCGCGGACATTTCCGGGCCAGGAATACGACTGAATGGCGGCCAGCGCATCGGCCGAGAAGGACATCGGCTGCTTGCCGTGGCGCTGCGCACTGTTCGCGAGCAAGGTCAGCGCGATGACCACGCTGTCCGCATCACGCTCGCGCAGCGGCGGCACAGTGACTGAAATTTCATTGAGGCGGTAGTACAGGTCTTCGCGAAACGCACCCTGCGCGATTGCAGCCTGCATGTCCTTGTTAGTGGCCGCAATGATGCGGACATCGACTGGAATGACGGCGCGGCCGCCAAGCCGCTCTATGACCCGCTCCTGCAGGAAACGCAGCAGCTTGGCTTGCAGCGGCATCGGCATGTCGCCGATCTCGTCCAGGAACAATGTGCCACCATCGGCGCACTCGATTTTGCCGCGCGTCTGGCGCACGGCGCCCGTGAACGCGCCGCGCTCGTAGCCGAACAGCTCGCTCTCGAGCAGATTCTCCGGGATGGCGGCGCAATTAATTGCAATCATCGGCTTTTCTGACCGGGCGCTTAGCAGGTGCAGCGCCTTGGCCAGACATTCCTTGCCCGTGCCCGAATCGCCTAACAAAAGCACGCTGGCCTGAGTCGGCGCGAGTTTCTCGATCATGCGGCAAACGCGCGCCATAGCGTCACTCGCCGCGATAATGCCCGGCAGCGCAAAATCGCTGTTAGTCGTTATCAACCGGCGATTTTCCGCCTCCAGCTCTGCAATGCGAATCGCACGATCGACGATAATCTCGAGAATCTTGATGTCGACCGGCTTCTGGCAGAAGTCATGCGCGCCCATTTCGATGGCGCGCAGGGCGTGTTCGCGGCCGTCGCGCCCGGTTACCACGACTATCTTGGTCAGTGGCGCGATTTGGCGGATCTCGGCAATGGTTGCGAATCCCTCTTCGACGCCGTCGGGATCGGGGGGCAGGCCCAGGTCCTGCAACATCACACGAGGTTCATGGCGACGAACCGCCGTGATGGCTTCGTCGCGATTGCCGGCACAAACGACGTCGAAGCCATCGAACGCCCATTTCAGCTGACGCAGGAGACCAGGATCATCCTCGACTATCAGTATTTTTTGTTTTGCTTCAGTCATTACAAAGGCTGAGCGCTGATACTCAGCTCCGGCAGCAACGGTAACAAAACACGAAATCGCGTGCCACGGCCGGGATGGCTTTCCACTTCAACGGTGCCGCCAGCGCGTCTCACAAAATCGCGCGCCTCGTAGGCGCCTATGCCCATGCCGGCGGCGCCTTTTGTTGTATCGAAGGGACGGAACAGACGGTCGCGCACGAACGTCGCGTCCATGCCAGCGCCATTGTCCACGATTTCGATGACCGCCTTTTGTGACGCACGTCTCAGTATGAGCTCCACGCTGCCGGTTGCGGCGGTGGCATCCTGTGCATTACGGACCAGATGCTCCAGCACTTGCACGAAGCGATCCCGATCCAGCAGCACGTCTAACGGCCTGGCTTCCACGAGCAATTGCGGACGCGGCAGCCCGGACTGGCAGCGCTTGGCCACCTCCGCACAAGCGTCGGCCAGTTCCACGCGGCGCGAGCTTTCGCCAATGGCGCCGGATCGCAACTGCTCCATCAGACGGTTCATTCGTTTGACGGAGCTCTCGATGGTCAGGATGGCATCATCAACAAACTCTGGATTTCCCCGATGACGCGCGGCATTCTCGACCACCAACGCTTGTTGCGCGATCAAATGCCGCAAGTCATGCATCAGGAATGTCGCCAGCTGATTGAGCGCCTGGAATCGGCTGCCCTCCGCCAGGCGCTTGGCGGCTTGCTCCAACGCGAGGTGGCTCGCAATCTGGCGGCCGCTAACGCGCAGGATATCCAGCTGCTCCCATCCCAGATGCATTGGGACCAGCGGCTCGGCAACCAGGATGATCCCCACGAGTTTTTGCAGGTTGATCAAGGGCACAACAAGCCAGGTGGACGACAGGTCGGATAGCCAATCAGGCGCCGGCGGCACCGGCGTCGCACGATTGCCGAGGCGCGCCTCGTGCAGGTCTTCGATCCAATCGCGCTGCTGCAGGAACTGAAAAAATTCGCCGCTGCTGGGCACGCGCACGGCAAGATCGCTGTGCAGGTTGCCGCCGACGAGCATCAATTCTTCCTGCTCATTGACCACCCAAAGGCTCGCCGACGCGCTGTTGGCCAAACCCGCCACCATGCGCGCGATTTTCTCGTAGCGCTCAGGGTCGGCGCTGTCGATCGACAGGGTTTCAGTGAGCTTCAGCCATTCGGCGCGATAGTTGTAGTGATAAGGCAGCAGGTACTTTGAACTCGTGATGCGCAGCCAGGCCCGCACCTGCTCGGATAACAAAGCGACGACCAGGACGATCATCGCGGCAACGACGAATACTGCCTGCATCGCCGCGCCGTAGTCGCCGGTCAGCTGGCGCAACACGATGCTGAAAATAGAAATCGTGACCAGATAAACGCCGGTGGCTACCAGCGAAGCCGTGAAGTACACGATTTTCGGCGCCGTGAAAGCGCGGCGATCCCAGAACGGAATACGCTGCAACGCCACGAGGATCAACGCAATGCCCGCCGCTGACACGGCACCGCGCGCAGCCATCCACTGGTTGCTGACCATGCCCTGTAACAGGCCGGCACTCCACATGCAGAGATCGAAGGTGAAAAAGCACCCGACACCCAACCACAGGTATTTCAGCTGCCATTCGCGACCGGCACGCATGTTGCGCACCACCTGCTCGAGCAGGATGAGACCCACGATGGCCGTCAGCACGCCCGTCCAGGCGATAATCGCGTCGGAATTGATCTGCAGAATCTGCTGTCGCGCCAGGAACTCGAACAGCGTAAAAACAGCCAGTGAAACGAACATACCGGTGGCCACCAGCACGCCGCGGCTGCGCAACCCACGTCGATTGCTCAGGCTCGCAAGACTCGCCACCATGACCAGCAGCCAGACTGCCGACCGAAACAGATCCAGATAGTGGGACAGGACCGTGCCGAACAATCCGAGTGCGTTGTCCGCCGCCCATAACGCTTCGATCAGGAATGCCGAGGTCAACCAGGATCCGGCCACGCGTGTGCGCCACAAGGTCAGTCCGGTAACCAGCGCCACGATCGCAAGGGTCGCCGCCAGCATGAAGGACCACTGAGCCAACATCGTGAGCTAGAGCGCGCCTTTGCGCCAGAAAACCACTTCGACAGTCTGCAGCAGAATCATCAGGTCGAAGAACAGATTATGGTTCTTTACGTAGTACAGGTCGTAATGGAGTTTCTCAATGGCATCCTGCTCGGTCGCACCATACGGATAACAGATCTGCGCCCAACCCGTGATGCCTGGTTTGACCCAGTGCCGTTCGCGGTAATAAGGAATGGTCGCCGACAATCGGGACACGAACTCTGGCCGCTCCGGCCTCGGCCCGACGAAACTCATGTCGCCGCGCAGTACGTTCCACAGCTGCGGCAGTTCATCGATCCGGATCTTGCGAATGACTCGGCCAACTCTGGTCATGCGGTCGTCATCCTTGCGCGCCCATTGGGCGACGCCGTCTTTCTCGGCGTCCGTGCGCATGCTACGCATCTTGAGCATATTGAAGGGTTTGTCGAGCATGCCGACGCGTTGCTGCTTGTAGATTACCGGCGCGCCCAGCCCGTCTTCGCACTTGATGGCAATCCAGGTCAGGACCATCAAGGGCAGCGTCACCAGCGTTAGCACCGCGCCGGCCAACAAATCGAAACCGCGCCGCGTGATACGACGCATCATGTCGCGCCGGAAGCCCTCCGAGAAAATCAGCCAGCTTGGATGCAGCACATCCAGCATGACGCGACCGGTTTCGCGCTCGAGGAAAGTCGTGATCTCAATGATGTCGACACCGCTCAACCGGCATTCGAGCAGCGCCGCCACGGGAAAGGCGCGACGCCGGTCGTCCATCGCGACCACCACTTCATCGACGTCCAGTTCGTCCACGATATCGAGCAGGGGGCGGCCGCCTCCCACCAACAATTCCTGCGGCACGTTGACAGCTTCACCTTCGGCCCGGAAATACCCGACCAGTTTGAAACTGCGCCGGTCGGAGCGCCGCCTCAAATTGCCTATACTGGCCGCATGCGCACCACTGCCGAAGATCAGGATGCGCTTTGAGAAGGTGTCGACTGGCCAGAACTGGCTGTACACCACCCAGATCAGAAAAAGAACGATAGCGCAGGTAATTGCCAACAGCATGGCGTCGATCAAGGGAAATCCCTGCAACGGCGCGCTCAATCGATGGATCACCCACACGGCCGCCGTCGAAAAGAAAGTCGCCAGCACAATGCGCATCAACATGCCCGGCAGGCGCGACCTCTGGCGCCGGCTGTAAACGCCGAAGGCCGACAGCACCAACAAGATAAAGGTCGCCAGCCCTAATGTTGGCAGCAACTGATCCGCATGGACACCGCCCCTCAGCACAGCGCTGAGCAACGCAACAACTGCCACAATCGACAAAGCATGCACGGCCGCCAGCACCACGAGCGGCAGATGCCAATAGTGTGACAAGACTTTGATTTGCAAACGGTTTACTCTTTGAACTCAGGGCGCACGGCAACCCGGATCCGGTATCTTATACAGAAGACTGACGGAAATTCTTACACTTATTGCTTATCGTGAAATTGATCAAGTCGGCAGGAGCCGCGGCCCCATATCCTTGTTGATCGGGCGATTTTCGCGGCGCGATGCTTGGGTTCTAAATGCAAAAGATTGTTGTATTCACGAGCGGCCTGCCCTATGCCGTTTGCAAGGGAATAGTCAGGATATACGTGCGGATCCCGCATTTGGCGTTGCTGATCGTCGTTCATTCGCCGCCGCGTACGCTATTCAGGTTGCTGCGCAATCAACTGATGAACCTGAAGCGCAACGGCTGGCGTTGGATTCCATATCAAACAGGCGAGATATTGCGTCTGCTTGTTAGGACTTCACCGACTGCGCCGGGCAAAGAACTACCCGGGCACCGCTTCCAATTGGCATCGTTGGTTGGATTGCCGAATGTTCGAGTGTTGACAGTGCAGAATATTCATGCTGCAGCAACCCTTGATCAGATACGTCAATTTGCGCCGCAGCTTGGCATTTCACTGGCGGCTCCTATTCTGAAGTCGACAGCGTTTCGCATCCCGCCGTTAGGCACACTCAACCTGCACAAGGGGAGTTTGCCGCATTACCGTGGCATGCCACCGGCGTTCTGGGAATTGTGGAACGATGCCCAGTCAGTCGGGTGCTCCGTACACTGGGTCGAGGAAAAACTTGATACCGGCGATATCGTCTGCGAGTCGACAGTTCATCGCGCCCCTTTTTCAACGCTGACAGGCCTGCAGCTGTGTCTCGATGAGGTCGGCGTGCAGCTCACTGCGACGGCTGTGAGTGACGTACTTGCGGGCACGGCCAAATCGCGCCCACAGGGTTCTGGCGGACGCACAAATCGCAAGCCGACACTGGCGCAGTTTGCACAGCTGGCGACGCGTGTCAGGCGGCCCGGCCCAAACCGGCGTGCAAGTTCGAAACAGGCGGCAAAATCCACGCTTCTCTTCGGTCTGCAGTGCTTGTCGGCACTTGGGTTGCAGAAATTGACAACACCGCGAATCACAGTTCTGCTTTATCACCGCGTCACAGACGCAGTGCGCGACAACCTGACGGTCGGAATCGAACAGTTCGATACCCAGATGGCGTTGTTGCGTCGTAGCTGCCATGTCCTGTCGATCGATGAGGTACTTGCAACTTCAAACATCAAGGCGTCAAACAAACCCTTGGTTGCAGTTACTTTTGATGACGGCTATCAGGACAACTACGAATTTGCCGCGCCGATTCTGGAGCGCCACGCAATTCCTGCGACTTTTTTTGTCAGTACCGGGATTATCGAAAACGCCGGGCGATTTCCACATGATTTACGACGCGGTAACCCCGCAATTCCGGTGATGAACTGGCATCAGCTGCGCGACATGCGAGATCGTGGTTTTACCATTGGCTCACATTCCGTGTCGCATATCGACTGTGCCGCCGTACCCGAGGATCTCGTAATTCGTGAATTGGCCCAGTCCCGGGACGACATCCGCCGCGAACTCGCGTACGACAACGTGATTTTTGCGTATCCATACGGCGGCCGCATCAACATGACGGCGGCACGGCTGCAACTGGTCAGGCAGGCCGGGTACCGCGGTTGTCTGTCCGCGTATGGCGGGTCCAATCTGGGTTCGGTTGATCCGTTCAATGTACTACGACGAGGTATTCACTGGGAATTCAGTAACAAATCATTCCTGTTAGAGTGTTACGGCATGACATGAGCGACGATACACCGCCACTGGTGATGCATGTTATCCACCATCTGGTAACGGGTGGCATGGAAAATGGCCTGATCAATCTCATCAACGACATGCCGCGCACCGCCTACCGACACGCGATCGCCTGCATCGAGGACTACTCGGAATTCCGCCAGCGCATTCAGCACCCTGACGTAGCGGTCTTCGCGCTGCACCGCTCGAAGGTCGGTATCGCGCGCGTGCGCCGCGAACTCTTCCGACTCTGCCACCGGCTGCGGCCTGCCATCGTCCATTCCCGCAACATGTCAGGCCTGGATGCCGTGCTGCCTGCGTTGCTGGCCGGCGTGCCGAGCCGGATACATGGCGAACATGGCTGGGACGTCGGCGATTTGCACGGAGAACGCTTCAAACCGGCATTGCTGCGACGCCTGCACGCGCCGTTCATCTCTCACTATGTCGCCGTGTCCAGAGACCTCGCCCGCTATCTTGTTAGCCGCATCGGTGTTGGCGAGCGGCGCATAACCCACATCTGTAACGGGGTCGACACAAAGCACTTCACACCGGCTGCATCAGGCAATAACCGCGGACTGCTACCCGAGAATTTCCGCGACGCCGGGCTCACCATCATTGGCACAGTCGGCCGCATCCAGGCCGTCAAGAACCAGCGGGTTTTGCTCGAAGCGTTCGCCGCGATTCGCAGCCAGAATCCGGCGTTGCGTGAGAAGTTGCGGCTCGTCATCGTGGGCAATGGACCGCTGCTCGGCGATCTGCGCCAGCAGGCGCGATCGTTAGGTATCGATCAAGAGTCCTGGCTCCCAGGCGACCGAACGGATATTTCTGAACTGCTGCGCGGGTTCGATGTGTTCGCCCTTCCATCGCTCAACGAAGGCATCTCCAACACCATTCTCGAGGCGCTGGCCTCGGGCCTGCCGGTGGTGGCGAGCCGCATCGGCGGCAACCCTGAACTCATCGAAGATGGCGCCACCGGCGCGCTGGTGACCAGCGGCGATGTGGCCGGCCTGGCGAACGCGCTGGCGCGTTACGTCACCCAACCCGAGGTACGAAAACAGCATGGCGAGGCGGCGAGAAAGCTCGCGGTGGAGCGATTTGGCCTCGATGCAATGGTCGGGCAATACCAGGCGCTCTACGACCGCCTTACCGTGCGAACCCACTGAGTAATTGGCGTCCCCAAGGGGATTCGAACCCCTGTCGCCGCCGTGAAAGGGCAGTGTCCTAGGCCTCTAGACGATGGGGACGCCGAAACTACAGAAAAGGTTGGTGGAGCTAGACGGGATCGAACCGTCGACCTCTTGCATGCCATGCAAGCGCTCTCCCAGCTGAGCTATAGCCCCAACAAGAGGGCGCGCACGGTACGGGAGCGGGTAAACACTGTCAAGCGACCGCCGTGGCGCCAGACTGTAGAATAAACGGCTTTGACACGATTGTTGCGACGCAACAACAGACCGCTGGAGCCGCTCATTGGGAAGTTCTGATCTCGCCGCCTGGCAAAAGGCCGCCGCCAAGTCCGCCCCGCAGGGCCAGGTCGACCAGTTGGGGTGGCAGACGCCCGAGGGCCTGAAGCTGAACGCGCTGTATACGGCTGCTGACGTCGCTGCCCTGCCCCATGCCAACACCCTGCCCGGCTTCGCGCCTTTTGTCCGCGGCCCGCAGGCAACGATGTACACGGTGCGGCCGTGGACGATCCGCCAGTACGCCGGATTTTCGACTGCCGAGGAATCCAACGCATTCTATCGCCAGGCGTTAGCCGGGGGTGGCCAGGGCGTGTCGGTGGCCTTTGATCTCGCCACGCACCGTGGCTATGACTCCGACCACCCGCGCGTGGTTGGCGATGTCGGCAAGGCCGGCGTCGCGATCGATTCGGTCGAGGACATGAAGATCCTGTTCGACCAGATTCCGCTCGACAAGGTCAGCGTGTCGATGACCATGAACGGCGCGGTGCTGCCGGTGTTAGCCGGCTACATTGTCGCCGCCGAGGAACAGGGTGTCAGCCCGGCGAAACTCTCGGGCACGATCCAGAACGACATCCTCAAAGAATTCATGGTGCGCAACACCTACATCTACCCGCCCGTGCCGTCGATGCGCATCGTCGCCGACATCATCGAGTACACGGCGAAACACCTGCCGAAGTTCAATTCGATTTCGATTTCCGGCTATCACATGCAGGAGGCCGGTGCGACGCAGGCATTGGAACTCGCGTTCACGTTAGCAGATGGCCGCGAGTATGTGCGCGTCGCGATGGCGCGTGGCATGGATATCGATGAGTTTGCCGGACGCCTGTCATTCTTCTTCTGCATCGGCATGAACTTTTATCTCGAGATCGCCAAGCTGCGTGCGGCGCGTTTGCTGTGGCATCGGATCATGCAGGAGCTGGGCGCAAAGAATCCGCGCTCGATGATGCTGCGCACCCACTGCCAGACCTCGGGCTGGTCGCTGACCGAGCAGGATCCGTATAACAACGTGGTCAGGACCACCCTCGAGGCGATGGCGGCGGTGTTCGGCGGCACGCAGAGTCTGCACACCAATTCCTTCGACGAGGCGATCGCGTTACCGTCCGATTTTTCGGCGCGCATCGCCCGCAATACGCAGCTCATCCTGCAGGAAGAAACGCACATCACGAACGTCGTCGATCCCTGGGGCGGCTCCTACATGATGGAAAAACTGACCCAGGA
>JANLTW010000035.1:0-2172 GCA_031363155.1 Gammaproteobacteria bacterium
CAGCACCGCGAGATGGCTGCGACTGATCCAGCTGAATGCGCGTACATCTTCAGTAAGGAACGCATTGCCGGGAGGCAGACCGGACTTCAGCAGCCCGCCGGGCCGGACGATGGTGTAGTCCAGGCCGCTGGCTCGCAGATAGTCTTCGGCCTGGTTCTTGAGTGCGATGATCTCCTTCAGGAAGCGCCCGGCGATCCAGGGTTCGACTCCTGCGGAATCGTTGCAGCCGATCGTCGTGAGCAGCAGCACGCGGCGTGTGCCGGACGCTTTGGCCGCATCGAATACGTTCTTGTTACCTGCAAAATCCGGCCGCGGCCGGTCCTTGCCGGTGGTCCCCAGTGTCGAGATCACTGCCGCGTATTTGTCAGCCGCAAACACCGCCGCAACTTCCGCGGCGTTCATCGCATTGCCGCGCACGATCCTGACGCCCAGTTTTTCGAGCTCGGTGGTGTTAGATGTGGGTCGCGCCAGCACCGTGACCGCGTCACCGCGCTTGCGCAGCACCTTCACGATCTCGAAACCGGTGCCACGGGTGCCGCCGATGACGATGACTGGTCCGCCCAGGTTGCCATGCGGAGCAAGCGGTGCGATGGGTGCCGGGGTGCGGTCGGGTTCGGTGCCAGCGACCCACAGGCCTGCAATCAGGACTACCAGCGCGCCGAGGAACATTTTGGTCTTGGTGAGTTTCATGCGCCCAGTATCGTTTGATGTGTCCACGGAAGCCAAGTACTGACGGGATACAATGACCATACGGCGGGGAGTTGGGGCAGGCCACATGTCAATCAAGGATCCGGTTATTGTCGCGGGCGCTGGCCCGGTGGGCTGTACGGTAGCAATCCGGCTCGCACAGGCGGGTATCCCCGTGGTCTTGCTCGAGGCCAATGCGGAGTTGCCGCTGACGCTGCGCGCCTCGACCTGGCATCCCCCGACGCTCGACATGATGGATGAGCTGGGCCTGGCAAGGCCGCTGCATGATCAGGGTCTGATCTGCCGCTACTACCAGCACCGGGATCGCCGCAGCGGCGATATCGCGGAATTCGACCTGGAACTGCTGCGCGGTGCAACCCGTCATCCCTATCGTTTGCAGGTCGAGCAATGGCGCTATACCCAGCTGGTGTGGAAAGAGCTAACAGACAAATATCCGATCGCGCAGTGTCTCTTTGATCACTCGGTCAAAGGCGTCCACCAGACCGGCGATGGCGTGGACGTGCTCGTCTGGGTGAATGGCGAGGAGAAGTTGATCCACGGCTCATTTGCGATCGCCGCCGAGGGTGCGGACAGCGCACTGCGCAAGGCCGTTGCGATCACTTACGAAGGATTTACCTGGCCGGAGAAATTTCTGGTCGCCTCGACGTCGTTTCCGCTGGAAACCAAGTTCGAACGACTTTCGTCGGTCAACTATATTTCGGACCCGGAAGAGTGGATCGTGCTGCTGCGTACGCCGACCTTGTGGCGCGTGCTGGTACCGACCGCCCCGGGGCTGTCGGACGAAGAAGTGCTGTCGGATCGCTACATCCAGGATCGACTGCAGCACATGGCGCCGCATGACGGCGATTTTGAAATCACCCATCGCACGCTGTATCGCGTGCACCAGCGTGTCGCGCGTACCTATCGCCGCGGCCGCGTGCTGCTGGCGGGCGATGCCGCCCACATCAACAATCCGTTAGGTGGCATGGGCATGAATGGCGGCATCCACGACGCCTGGAATCTCGCCGACAAGCTGATCCGCATCCATGGCGGCGCGGAAACCGGCGATCTGCTGGATCTTTACGACCGGCAGAGGCGCGAGATCTGCCTGCGCTATGTGCAGGAACAGACCATCCAGAACAAGCAGCAGATGGAAGAGAAAGACCCGAACCGCCAGGCGAAGCGCCAGGCCGAGCTGATGGCGATCGCGGCGGATCCAGCCAGGGCGCGCGCCTTTCTGATGAAATCGTCGATGCTGCTGGCGCTGCAGCAGGAAGCCGAAATCCGCTGATCGATCAGTGGCCGTCGAAGGTCAGCAGGCTGGCGACGCGCACGCCGAGCGCCGCGAGCCGCGCCGCGCCGCCCAGCGCCGGCAAGTCGATGACAAAGCCGGCCCCGACAATCTCCGTGCCCTGGCGACGCAGCAGATTCACGGCCGCCGTGGCGGTGCCGCCGGTGGCAATCAGGTCGTCGATCAGCAGCACG
>JANLTW010000036.1:0-23852 GCA_031363155.1 Gammaproteobacteria bacterium
TCGGCGCACTTCGTCGACCAGGGCCTGGCGCGCCACGCGCGCCGCAGTCGCCAGGAAATGCGGCACATTGTTCCACTGCATGCGCTCGAGCTTCATCAGCCGCATGGCGGTTTCGTGGGCCAACTCGGTTGCCTGGAGTAGCACGACAGCTCCGTCGCTGCTGAGAATACGCGCGGCAATCTTGCGCAGGTCGTGATAATAGAGCGTCAACAAGCGCTTGGAGCCTACACCGGCCAGATCGCCTGATTGTGCGTCGAAATCCGTCACGCCCAGAGCCTAGCATGCGTGTCATGACGACGAGCCATTTCCCGCCTATACAATCAACCCATGGAACCGACGCCAGTTCAACGTGCACTCGATCTGCTGCAGGCCAGTCTCGACCTGCCAGAGGAAGCGCGCAAAAACATGTTGGCGGCGGCGGCGGCCGCCGACCCGGCAGTCGGTGCCGAACTGCGGCGCCTGGACGCGGGACAGCTCGGCGCAGAACGCTTGATGGCCACCGACCCGGGTGGCGGCAGCGCCGCCGATGATCCGCCCCCTCCGGAACAGATTGGCGTTTTTCGCCTGCTCCGTTTGTTAGGTCGTGGCGGAATGGGCGCAGTCTATGAAGCAGTGCGAAATGACGGTCTTTTCGAGCAACGAGTCGCCATCAAACTGTTAGCAGGCCGCCGTTGGTCCCAGGACCTGCAACAACGCTTCGCCAATGAGCGCCAGATCCTGGCGCGACTTGAGCAACGCAATATCGCCCGCATCTACGATGGCGGCGTTGCCGCCGATGGCCATTCCTACATCGTGATGGAATACATTGACGGTCAATCGATCATCGACTATTCCAATCATCGCGCGCTCGACCTGCCCGGTCGGCTGGCGTTAATGCTGCAGTTATGTGGCGCGCTACAGTTTGCGCATCAACAATTGGTAGTTCACGCGGACATCAAGCCGAACAATGTGTTGGTTACCAGCGATGGCAGCGTCAAGCTGTTAGATTTCGGCATCTCCCAACTGCTGGATCGCACTGGGCGCGCAGTTTCGACCTCCAGTCCAGGCAGCCACGAACCGCTGACAGCGGCGTACGCAGCACCGGAACGCGCCGCAGGCGGCCCGCCTACGGTCGCCGGCGATGTCTACAGTCTCGGAGTCGTTTTGCGCGAGCTGCTGACGGCGAGCGAGCCGTCGACCCTTTCGAGCGGACTCGCAGCGGTGATCGCGGAAGCCACCGCTAACGACCCCGTTGCGCGCTATGGCAGTGTTGCTTCACTGGCCGGTGACCTCCGGCGTTGGCTGAGGAATGTTCCGCTCAGCGCGGTGCCCGATAGTTGGCGCTATCGAGCGCGGTTGTTCCTGCTGCGCAATCGCGCGGCGGTTGTCATCGGGGCGTTCACGTTTTTAGGTCTTAGTGTCACAACTGCCTTGTCGACGCGATCGTACTTCACCGCAGAAAATGCGCGCCGCGACGCCGAACGCGCCCGCGAAGCGGAAGCCGAACGGTTTGAAGAGGCCCGCAGTTTGAGTTCCTACCTGGTCAATGACCTCAGTGACGAGATGCTGAGTCGTCCTGGAATGTCGGATGCGCATCGAAAAGCCATGAACGAGGCTCGGTCGCGACTCCTGCTACTGGCGGCCAATAAGCCGCACGACGCAAGCCTGCAAATTGAAATCGCGCGCGATATCGCCGCAATCGCCTCGAACGCCCTGAGCGACGCACGACACAGCCCGGAACGCATACCGCAGGTCCGCAAGGACGTTGTGACAGTCATCGAGCAACTGGCACGCCTGGGCGCCGCCGCGGCCTCGTTACCCAACTATTGGGAGATCCGGTCGGAGCTGCAAGCGCTACAAGCAGATGCCGCACTCATCGTCGACGGCGATGCGGCTGCCGCCATGAACTCAGCTAACGCAGCGGTCGCGTTGGCTGCCGAAGCGTTGCGCCGGCGACCCGGCGACCCGGACGCAACGTCCGCCGTCATCGCCGCACAAACTGCGCTCGCGAACGCCTTGATGGGCGCCGGCCGGCTACAGGGCGCCATCGACTTGTTGGGCTCAACAACGCGCGGCTTCGTGTTGGCTGGCGCTGCCGTCCATGCAAGCACGCCGCGTCTGTCGCGGGCGATCATCGAAGCCGAGTTTCATCTCTGTGAGGCTAAGACATGGCATGACGCAGACGCGGCTGCCCTGAAACAATGCACCGGATTGCAGGAACAGTTGCGTCAGATTCTTCGCGAACGCGGCGCTTCGACGTTCTACGAAACTGAACTCGCCTACACCCTGTTCCTGTCGGCAACACTCCTGCCGCAACCCGCGCGATCGGCCGACGCGCTGCGAATGTTAAATGAAGCGCACGACATCTATACCCGAATACTTCATTTCGGTGAGGACGATGTTCTGTCGGGCTATCTGCTAGTGGCGCAGTCCGCACGCGCCGTCACGCTGGCGAAGATGGGGCAATTCCAGGCCGCGCGTATTGCGGCCAACGACCTGCTGCTGCAACGTCGCACGCGGCTGGCGGCCGACCCGCCTAATCACGGCAAGAAACGCGAGGTGGCAATCGCTCTGCGACGACTCGGCGAGGTGGAACAGCTTGCGGGTCAGCGTACTAAATCCTGCGCCGCGTTTGCCGAATCTGGCGCAATCTGGGATCAAATGCAGCGCAACGGCAGCATGTTAGGATTCGATCTGGCTGAGAAAAGCGGGCAAGTGCCTGCAATACGTCGCCGGCTGGCGACCTGTCTTCGCCGCGCCGTCAGCACACGAATGAACGGCGATTGACACCGTCGGTGTGGCAGACGCTGCCCAAGCCACCAGAACCTATCTCAAAATCGTTTAATGAGATTGCAACCAAGCAAAAAACCGCGCCACGATCCAGCGGCGCTGATAGCGTCGCAATCGACGCCCGTCCTGGGTGTTCGGGGCAACACGGTTGCGCTGGTGCGGCGAGATCATCTCTATGCCTTTCTCGCGCAGTTGCTTGTCCAACTTGTCGCTGTCGCAGGCTTTGTCGCCAATCAGATTGTCAGGTCTGGCTTCGATCAACTAACAACTGACGGTCAACTGCACCAGCGTTACTTCATGATGATTCGCGGTATGCGTGCTCTTCGCCAACGGCAATCCATGGCGATCGACAATTGCCATGATTTTCTCGCCTTTTCCACGTTTTGTTGGTCCGACTTCCGCGCCTCCGCTCTTGGCGGACGCAAACGTGGCATCAATGTAGCATCCCGATTCGTCATTCGTGTTTTCGTCGCCAAGCTTGTTAGCCCAATCGCTCAACACGTCGCGCAAAATGTCATTTTTGCGCCTGTGTTTAATATCCACAGCGCCGTCTCCAGCACGCACATGATTTTACCCTAACACGTGAATAAAATCGATTTTGAGACAGGTTCCAATTATTCCGCGGTAACTTTCCGGCCGCGTGACCGGCGCCATCAACGTTTCCTGCAGAATTGCTGCCAGCTGTTAGGTCTCCATGAACGACTGCGGACGCCCGGGTAAGCTCATTTCGGTCAAAATCAACTGACAATTTGCCAACAAATCATGGCGGCGGTTGAAAACACGGACCAGCAAGGTCGCCGCGCGCAACTAGCCGGCGGCGGCGAGCTTCAGCACCCCGAGATAGCGGCTGTCGCCGCCGAGATCGAACTGCAGGGCGCAGCGTCCTGCCGCGCCCGCGACCTCGAGACGATATGTCCCGCTGTTAGGTTGCAGGTGGTCGATCTTGAATTCGCCGAAGGTGTCCGTGGTCGTCCGGCCGACCTCGCGGCCGTCCTTGCTGAGCATGACCTCGGCGCCGGCGGCACATTCCTCGACGCCGCGCAGGTCGGCGATGATGGTCCCGCCGACGAAACACTGCGTCATCAGATACAGGTTCTGGTAGTAAACACGCGGCCTGGTACCAAGCTCAGGCTTCAGAACCTCGAGTCCCTGCTCGGCCTGCAGGCGCTGCATCTCGGCATCTTCCACTTTGACGCCGCGGAACACGCCGGTCGGACAGGACTGCTCGGCGCGGGTGCGCGTCCAGCCCTGATCTAACAAATGGGCATCGAATGTCCAGGCCTGCGGAATCTGCTTTTCTTCATTCCATGAAATCGCACCGTAGGGACAGGCGTTAACGATCTCTTTCTGCCCTTTTGATTTTTCCGGATCAATGATCACCAGGCCATCGGCGCGTTTGGTCACTGCACCGTTCTTGGCTGCCTTCATGCAGGGCGCGTCGTCGCAGTGATTGCACATGACCGGCATGAAGTGCGCTTCGACCAGCGGATATACGCCGCGTTCCTTGCGCTCGATGTCGAGCCAGTTGTGACCCTGCGCGGGCTGCGCAGCCGAATAACCGGGGAAATCGTTGCCGATATACTCGTCCTTGACCGCGATGAAGCAGACGCGGCAGTTGTTGCAGCTTTTGACGTCAACGATCAGGTTCCATTTCTTGGCCATCAGGCACTCTCCACCGGCCGCCAGGTATCGATGCCGGTCCACTTTTCCACCTGGATCAGCGTGGTGTTAGGCCGGATGCCATGCGTTTTTTTCGCAATCGCCTTGCTCGGGTTAAGCGTGTTGATGCAGCCGCCGAGATCGGTGGACCGTCCGGGCTCGCCCATGGGCCGGTATTCAGCCGAGGAAGTTGACGCGGACACGACGCCCGGGCGCAGCCGCTCGGTGACCTGCGCGGCGCAGACCACGGAGCCGCGCCGGTTCCACAGCCGGATCAAGTCATCGTCCCGAATGCCGCGCGCTGCGGCATCCTGGCGGCTGATGCGAGCGACCAGGTAGTAGTGACCGTCTTCCTTCAGCACGCGATGCTCGCGGATGTCGCGCAGGCTGCTGCCCTCGTCGTCACCCATCAAGTGAAACGGGTAGCGTGAGTGCGGTGACAACAGCTGCAGTGGGAACGTGGCGAGTTCCGGCTCGCGCTTGCCGTCCTCGTACAGCGGCATGTACTGGTTGAGCGGCGGGCGATCGGGATCGTCGATACGCTTGAGCGTGCTGGCGACGAACTCGAACTTGCCAGACGGTGTCTGCAGGCCCTGGCCGAAGCCGCCGACGTAATCGGACGGCAGAGGATAAGGCTCGGGAGTGTCCTTCTTGCGGCCCTCGTAGAACCAGCGATTCGCCGTCGGCGCGCGCGCCGACTCGGGGTCCGCCGGTACGACGTAGTAGCCCTTCTTCAGGAACTGGCGCCAGCTGATGTCCCTGGCCATGTCGGAAGAGTCGAATACACGCTTGCACCAGTCGTACTCGGTGGTACCACCCTCGGAGTAAATGGCGCCCAGGTCGAGCTTCTCTGCAATTGACAGGAAAATGTCGTAGTCGGACTTCGATTCGCCGAGCGGCTCGATCGCCTTGTGCTGCAGGGCGATCACGCGGTGGTTGTTCATCGAGTACATATGATGCACATAGCCGGCGCCGACGTTGTACCACTCACCGATGTCCCAGCGCTCGAACACCGTGCAGGCCGGCAGGACCACATCGGCGAACGGTGTCTCACCTTCCCACCACACTGACTGATTGACGACGAACTTCAGGCTCTCGTGCTGATACGCGCGCACCCAGCGATTTGACTCAACCTGCGTGCCGAGCGACGAGCTGCCGTATTTGTAGAGCATTTCGACGCGCACATGCCCCGGTGACGGATAGCCGAAGGGGAAGAACTGGCCCTGGATCGAGGCGACGTCGGTCAGGTAGCCCATCGCCTTGCCCTGCATGATCGCTTCGGGGAACCACATGCGCGGGATCGCCTGCCGCACCGAACTCATGGTCAGGATGTGCGGCATGCGCTGGTAATTGTTAGCCGTGTTAGCGCTCGTCATCATCTCGCCCGAAAAACTGCCCTCGCCATAGCCCGGGAAGTAAAAATTGAAATCGAGCGGCGCACCGAACTGCAGGTTGCCGAAATTCGAACCCGCGCGGCCGTAGCCCTGCATTGCGCCAAGGATCGTGATCATGCGCGCCCACTGGATGCCCATCGGGCCGCGGCCGGCGCCACCGAGACCGACACCCCAGCCGCCGGCGCCCAGATACGTTTTGCGCGAACCCCACTCGCGCGCGAGCGCGCGCACGTCACGCGCCGGCACGCCGGTTTCCAGCTCCTGCCACTCAGGCGTCTTGGCCACCCCGTCGGTTATGCCCAGAATGTAGGATTTCCACTCCTCGAAACCTGTGGTGCGCTTCTCGATGAACTCCTTGTCGTAGGTGCCCTCGGTGATCCAGACGTGGCAAAGCGCCTGCGCGAACGCAGGATCGGTCCCCGGCTTCGGCGAGATCCACTTGCCGCCGAGGTGCGCGGCGGTGTGGTTCAAGTGCGGGTCGATGTGCACCATCTTGATGCCGAGTTGCTTCGCCCACTCGCGGCGCTCGGTGCCGTCGAAACCGTAGGTTGCGTCCGGGTCACTGGACCAGAACACGATCAGTTCGGCTTCCTTGAGGCAGTCCTCGACCGTGCCGTAAAACTCGGGACACCCGAGACGCAAACTGTTGCCCCAATGATGCATCGCGCCCCAGAACCAGCCTTCCCAGCTGTCTGGGGTGTGGACAAGCTTGGTGACGCCGATCAGATTCCAGAAGCGATTGAACGCGCTCATGTAGTGGCCAAGGTTGCCCCACTGGTGATGCGAGCCGTTCGCGACGCAGATCGCGCCGGGGCCGACCGCCTTGGCGCGCTTGATTTCCTTGCTAACAAGCTCGAGTGCCTCGTCCCAGCTGATGCGCACGAACTTCGACTTGCCGCGATTCTGGATGTTGCGCTCGCCGTCCGGGTCAAAGTCGACGCGCTTCATCGGGTAGAGAATGCGGTTCTTCGAGTACACCATCGACTTGAGGCAGATCGCGTGTGTCGCCACGGTGGTGCGGCGCAGAGGCGTGAAGGTCTTGCCGCGCGCGGTAATCGACCACGAGGGTGCGTCCTGGTCGTCGAAATCGATCGGCGTAGTGCGCAGGATCTTGCCGTCCTTGACGTAGACGAAGATCGGGCCGCTGTTAGTGCCGTTGGTGTAGCGGACGACCCCATCGCCCATGTCGGTCCCCGTCTTCCAGGTCACCGATTCGAGGCGCGCCAGCGTCTGCATGAACCAGACGGCGAGGTCATCAGGGCCGTCCAGGCCAATCTTGAAGTTCTTCGCCGCGTCGATACGCTCCAGCATGTCAAAGGGCGGCGTCAGGAAGCTCTCCGCAATCGCCTTGTTCTTGAAGTGGATGGTCAGGTCCGGCTTGGCGTGCAGTCCCGCGCCGGAGCGGACCTTGCCGTTCTCTAGTTGGATCCAGCGGCCTTCGGGCTTGTCCCGCAGGCGAAACTGCGCAATCAGGTTTTTCTCGCGCAGCCGCGCGGCGTACTGCGGATATATCTTCGCTACCGCGCGCATCGCCTGCGGTATGCCCCAGAGCAGCACAGAAAGATTCATCGCCATCTCCTACCGACCGGCCATCCAGGGCCGGTGACACGGGTCAGTGTATCGCCATGCTTCACCCGGGTGCGCGCAGGCGCGCTGCGGTGGCCAATTCGGGAACATAGGGACAACCTGTCCCAGGGCTCGTAGCACACTGCACGATAGGCGCTGCCTATCAATCCGATCCAAAGTGCGCATTGGATCGATTCACGCCCAGCCGCTACATTAGACGCATCTGCCATTTCGAACCGGAGCCATCTCATGACCAGCGAAGCCACATGCCCCTTTGCGACGCACGGCGCGCGCACCAGCGACAGCGCGCAGTCGAACAGCCAGTGGTGGCCGAACCGCCTCAACCTCAGGATTCTGCGCCAGCATTCCACCGAGTCGAACCCGCTGGGCGGGGCATTCGACTATTCGGCGGCGTTTCAGAAACTCGATTACGCATCGCTCAAGAAAGATCTCTACGCATTGATGCAGGATTCGCAAGACTGGTGGCCCGCGGACTGGGGTCACTACGGCGGGCTCTTTGTCCGCATGGCCTGGCACAGTGCGGGCACCTATCGAATCTCCGACGGTCGCGGTGGCGCCGGCACCGGCGATCAGCGCTTCGCGCCGCTCAACAGCTGGCCCGACAACGGCAATCTGGACAAAGCGCGCCGCCTCTTGTGGCCGATCAAGAAAAAGTACGGCAACAGCATTTCCTGGGCCGATCTGATGATTCTCGCCGGCAATTGCGCGCTCGAGTCGATGGGCTTCAAGACCTTCGGCTTCGGTGGCGGTCGAGCGGATATCTGGGAGCCGCAGGACGACATCTACTGGGGCCGCGAGGCCAGTTGGCTCGGCGATGAGCGCTATACAGGAGACCGTCAGCTCGAGCAGCCGCTTGGCGCCGTGCAGATGGGCCTCATCTATGTGAACCCGCAAGGACCTAACGGCAAGCCCGATCCAGTCGGCTCGGGTCGCGATGTGCGCGAGACCTTTGCGCGCATGGCGATGAACGACGAAGAAACGGTGGCACTGGTCGCCGGCGGACACACCTTCGGCAAAGCGCATGGTGCAGGCGATGCAGCGCTCGTGGGGCGCGAGCCCGAAGGCGCATCGATCGACGAGATGGGCCTGGGCTGGAAGAACGCGTTCGGCACGGGCAAAGGCGCGCACACGATCACGAGCGGCATTGAAGGCGCCTGGAAGCCCAATCCGACGCGCTGGGACAACGGCTACTTCGACATGTTGTTCGGCTACGACTGGGAACTGACCAAGAGCCCCGCCGGCGCGCACCAGTGGGTCGCGAAGAACGTGAAGCCGGAACACCTGATTCCCGATGCGCACGATCCGTCGAAGAAGCATCCGCCGATGATGACGACGGCCGACCTGTCGCTGCGCTTCGACCCGGCGTACGAAAAAATCGCGCGTGAATTCCATCGTAACCCGCAGAAGTTCGCGGCGGCGTTCGCCCGCGCCTGGTTCAAGCTGACACACCGCGACATGGGTCCGCGCGCCCGTTACCTCGGTCCCGAGGCGCCCGCTGAAGAACTGATCTGGCAGGACCCGGTGCCGCCCGTCGATCACGCGCTCGTGAACGAGCAGGACGTTGCGTCACTAAAGGCCAAGGTGCTGGCCAGCGGGCTCTCGATCCCGCAACTTGTCAGCACCGCCTGGGCCTCCGCGTCGACGTTTCGCGGCTCCGACAAACGCGGCGGCGCCAATGGCGCGCGCATTCGTCTCGCGCCGCAGAAAGACTGGGAAGTCAACCAGCCAGCGGAGCTCGCGCGCGTGGTGCAGACGCTGGAGGCCATCCAGAAAAATTTCAACGCTTCACAATCGGGCAAGACGCGAATTTCGTTAGCGGACCTGATCGTGTTAGCCGGCGGAGCCGCGGTCGAACAGTCCACGAAGCAAGCCGGGCACGACGTCAAGGTGCCCTTCTCCCCGGGACGTACCGACGCGTCGCAGGCACAGACCGATGTCGAGTCGTTTGCGGTTCTCGAACCGATCGCTGATGGTTTCCGCAACTACCAACGCGCTGGCGACAAGACTCCCGCTGAAGAACTGCTGCTCGATCGCGCGCAATTGCTGACGCTGACCGCGCCCGAGATGACGGTGCTGATCGGCGGCCTGCGGGCGCTGGGTGCAAACACGGGGCCATCAAGGCACGGCATCCTGACGCGCGAGCCGGGCAAGCTGAGCACCGACTTCTTCGTGAATCTGCTCGACATGGGCACGGAATGGCGGCCTGCGGCAACCGCAGGCATTTATGAGGGGCGCAATCGTTCGACGGGGCAAACCAATTGGACGGGCACGCGAGCGGATCTGGTGTTTGGCTCGAACTCCGAGCTCCGTGCGCTGGCCGAGGTCTATGCCAGCGATGACAACCAGTCGAAGTTTGTGACGGAATTTGCGCGCGCCTGGGCCAAGGTGATGAATCTGGATCGGTTCGATCTGCGCTAGCGTGCGCCGGCGGCGATCAAGCGGCTGACAATTCCGCCAACGGCAGTTCGGTCACGATGCTGAGGCCGCCGCCCGGCCGGTTGGCGGCCACGACTCGCCCGCCGTGCAGTTCAAACACACGCCGCGCGATCGCCAGCCCGAGGCCTGAGCCACCGGGATCGCCGGGTCGATTGGGTGCGCGCGTCCATTGCTCCATGATGCGTTCGAGGTACTCCGGCGGAACGCCCGGACCGTGATCTTCGACCATCACTTGCACGTGGTCGCCGTGCCGGCGGGCGATGATTTCAACGGGCGTCCCTGCGTGCGTGTAACGGATTGCGTTGCGCACCAGGTTTTCAATCGCGCTGTGCAGCAGTTCCGGATCACCGATCACTGTCAGATCCGGCTCGCAGGACAACTCAAGCCGCACCTCGCGGGTGCGCGCTTCGATGTCTTCTTCCCGAGCCAGCGCCTCCAGCAATTCGCCCATGGACACCAGTTTGCGGACCAGGTTGGGCGCCGTGTCGAGGCGCGACATCCGCAGCAAGTCGCCGATCACCCGGTCGAGCCGCGCGATTTCCTGCTCGGCACGCTGTTGATGATTCGGCAGTGCTAACGCTGCCTGCAGCCGCGCGAGCGGCGAGCGCAATGCATGCGACAGCTCGCCCATCAGCTGTTGCCGCCCCGCGAGCAGGCGGGCGATCTGGTCGGCCATCGAGTTGACGTCTGAGGCGAGCGCGCCGATCTCATCGCGGCGCGCAGCGATCCCGGCGGGCACACGCGCATCGAGCTGGCCCGAGGCTATCTCACGCACCACATGCTGCAGTTCGCCGATCGGGCGCGCGATGGCGCGCGAAATCAGCCAGGCGACGCTGGCGATCACCAGCAGCGCAATGACCACCAGGCCCAGGGTCGTCGTCAGGTTGCCTAACACACCGATGCGATTGGGCAGAACCAGAAAAGACAACTGCTCGCTGTCAGGCCCGATCAGCCGCGGCGCGAGACGCACCGGCTGGTAATTGCTGCCAGCGGGCTCCGGTGAGCCGACAACCGACTTGCGTATGAAGTCGGCATACAGTTCGGGCAGCTCGCGTCCCAGGATATCGCGACTGGCATCATCAAATACGTAGATGGTGACATTCTCCGGCGCGTGGGAACCGCTGCGCAGCCATTGCTCGAGCGCAGGTCTGCCGCCACGGGCGAACACCTGCGCGGCCTCGCGGCCCAGCGTGCCGTGACGCGCGGCGACGTAGCCTTCGAGTTCGTTCGAGGCCACCAGCGCGATGCTCGCGATGCCGAGTGCCACGAACGCCGCGAGCGCGGCACTGATGTAAATCGTGGTTCGCCAGAACAGGCGCGTCGGGCGCATCGTCAAGGCACCCGGACTCGGGCGCGGCTGGCGTCGAGCACGTAACCCTGGCCACGCAGGCCGCCGATGCAGTTGCTGTCCAGGCCCGCCGCTTCGAGCTTGCGCCGCAGTTTGCTAACAAGTGTGTCGATGCTGCGGTCGTAGGCTTCGATGGGCCGCTCGAGCGCGAGCTGGGTCAGGCGGGCGCGCGACAGGACTTCGCCGGGCCGCAGCATCAGGTGCTCCAGCACGCGCATTTCCGCGGCCGTTAGCACCACCAGCGTATCGCCAGCGCGCACCTCGCGGCGCTTGTTGTCGAAATGCAGGTCCCCGGCTTCGATTGGCGTCGCGGCTGCGGCTGGCGCGCTGCGGCTGCGTTTCAGAACCGCCCGAATTCGCACCGCGAGTTCCAGTGGATTACAGGGTTTGGCGAGGTAGTCGTCGGCGCCCTCCATCAGGCCGACGATGCGCTCGGATTCGGCGCCGCGCGCGGTCAGCATGATGACCGGCAGGTCGTGACGCTCGCGCAGCCTGCGCAAGGCCTCGACGCCACTGATGCCGGGCAGCATGACATCGAGCACGAGAATGTCCGGCCGCTCGGCTTCGATGAGCGCGAGCGCGGACTCCGCATCATGCAGCACGCGGACCCGCATGCCCTGCAGTTCCAGGAATTCGCGCAGCAGCCCCGCGAGCGCCGCGTCGTCGTCGACCAGCAATACTTCAGGCGTTGACGCGGTCATGGGCGCCAATATACCTGTCGGACGGCCGGAAACGCTGCATCCGGCCTAACGATTGCCTGCGGTTGCGCCTTGTTAACCCGCTGTTGACACACGCGAATGTGCGGAACTTCTACAATTCCAGCAGTTTCCCTGGCGGAGTATGCGCACCATGGCTGGCAATGCGGTTCCCTTGGCCGAAGGTCGTCTCAGGCAAATGCTCTATCGGCCGCCGTGGGTGGGGCTGCTGGCATTTGGCATTGTGTTCGTGGTGCAGGCCCTGGGCCACACGGTAATGATCCTGATGGAGGACATCTTCGGCCATCAGTACGTCTACCAGATCGCCTTTGCGGTGGGCATCGCAGGAGCGGTACTGCTGTTCCTCGGCATGAAGAGCCGCAATGAAGTGGCCGCGACCTGGCTGGGCTTCTGGGCAGGCACCTTGCTGTGGACCGGCTGGGTTGAATTCGCGTTCGTCTGGGCCGCGAATTTTCTCAATGTCCCGGACCTCATGGACAAGAACCTGCCCGGCGAGATCGCAACCAAGGCCGAGTACCTCGTCATGATGTCGTCGATTGGCGTGCTGGGCGCGACCCTCGTCTACTTTCTGCTCAACAAGGAAACCAAGTGCAACATGTTCCTGTGGATCCAGCGAAAGTTGCATGTGAAAACTGGCAAACCCAACCCGGAGCATGAACGCAACTTCGCATCCATCACGGCGCTCGAGACGATCTACGTGATTTGGTTTTTTTATCTCCTGCTGCTGTTCATGTATGACGACAACATCCTTGGCGATCATCATCCGGTCACCTACGCGATCTTCTTTTTCAACATCATCTGGACCGTCTACCTGTTCCTGCGCCTGATGAAATTCTGGAAGGTCACGACCGCGATCCGCTACGGCATCCCAACAGCGATCATTGCCTGGAACGCGCTGGAAATCGCCGGCCGCTGGAATCTTTTCACCTCGTTCTGGGAAAAGCCCTGGGACTACGGTCTTGAGATGGGCGCGATCGCGCTCGGCGTCGCGGTGGCCGCCTTCTTTGCCGTGCGCACGCCGGCGCACCAGAAGGCGGAGTTATCGCGGGCCCGGCTCGCCCGCTGACAACGCAACCTGGCCGTACAGGAAGTTCGCTGCACGCTCTATCGGGCTCAACCGGCAACTGAGCCGCGAGTGACCGATGATCACTACGAAAAAGGATGGCTATGACCGACACTCCATTTGTTATCAGGTCCGACACCGGCGGCGTCACGACCTTGACGTTGAACCGTGCAGAGTCGAGAAACGCCCTGTCACTCGGCATGCTGCGCGCCTTGTCGGCCGAACTGCAGCGCGTCGCGACGGATCCGTCGGTGCGCGTCGTGGTGTTAGCCGGAGCGGGGCCGGCGTTTTGTGCTGGCCATGATCTGAAAGAAATTCGCGCTGAAAACTTCGGCAGCGTCTATGTCGAAACGTTGTTTGCCGAATGCGCGAACCTGATGCTGGCTTTGGTTCATCTTCCCAAGCCCGTCATCGCTCGGGTGCATGGAATTGCGACGGCAGCCGGCTGCCAACTGGTCGCGAGTTGTGATCTCGCAGTAGCGGCGGACAACGCTCGTTTCGCCACACCTGGGGTCAACATCGGGCTCTTTTGCTCCACTCCCATGGTCGCCTTGTCGCGCAACGTGGGCCGCAAGGCCGCCATGCATATGCTGTTGACCGGCGACCTGATCGACGCAAGCACGGCGATGCGTTTCGGGCTGATCAATGAGGTGGCGCCTGAGTCCGAATTGGGAAACCGGACCGCGGCGCTCGCCGCGAAAATCGCGGCCAAATCGCCACTGACACTGGCGATTGGTAAGGAAGCCTTCTATCGTCAGGCGGAACTTCCGCTCGCCGAGGCGTATACCTACGCCGCCGAAGTCATGGTAGGCAACCTTACCAAGCGCGATGCGCAGGAAGGCATCGCTGCATTTATCGAGAAACGACCCCCGGTGTGGCGTGGGCAGTGAATCGCCAGGGGTTGCCTAACGCGGTGAACTCGCCAAGGATCTGTAACTGTCCGCGGCCCTGGGCCGTGGACAGCTCTTCGAGGAAACGGCGACCAAATAGACGCGAGAGCACGCGCACCGGCAAGAAGAATCCTGGCTTGCACGACACCCAGCGATCGGCACCCACGGCAAGGCCACCGCCTGGCACGATGCCGTGCACATGAGGGTGGTGGGTCAGCGCCGAACCCTGAGCGTCCCGGCGGCCAAATCAAATAACAATCCATACATCAGCCTCTTGTTAGTGTAGGCAATCTGCGGCAGTGCTCCTGCGGTCGCCATGCGCCGCAAGGATACAGGTCCGACGATCAGGATTCCGACAGCGACGCAACGAACGAATCGTAGACTGCCTGCGCATGCCACGATTGCAGGGCTGCGGCGCGCTCAGCCAGCGCGGCCTGCAGTGCGGTGCGACGCGCGACCAGCGCTTCTGCCAGCGAGGCCTCGCCCAGCTCGAACGCACGCTGACTCAAGTCGGCCGCGCGCCGTTGCTGCCGCTCCGCCTCGGCGAGCGCCGACCAAGCCTGATAGGTGCGCCGCGCGTCGGCGTCTATCTGGATCCAACGTCGCTCGGCGTCGTGTCGCGTCGCCTCCAGCTCCGCGGCGGCAGCCGTAGCTGTGGCGCCCGCACGGGCGGTATCCACGATACGGCGGCGAACACCGAGTGGAATGCTGATGGTCAAACCGCCAATGCGTTCGGCACCGTCGCGTTCCCGGCCGTAGGTCACGCCCAAGGTAGGATCGGGCCACCGGTCACGCCGCACGCGGGTCGCCGTGGCTGCCGCGCGATCGGCGGCAGCCTGACCCGCTAACACGCCCGGGTCCGAGAGCGCGCGCTCCGCAGCCGGCACCGGCGCTGACGCGTCAGTGCTACGCAGGGGCGGCGCGTCCCAGGAGCCAAGGTCGCATGAAGACGCCTCCAGCCAGGTCGCAAACAGACGGGACGTGCTGACCGCGTCGGCCCGTCGCGCGATTACCTCGGCACGCACCGATGCCAGTTCGGCGGACGCCAGCGCCTCATCGAGTTCAGCGAGGTCGCCTGCGCGCCGCCGCTTGACGACCGAGTCCGTCATCGTTTGCAAGAACTGCAAATCCTGCTCGAGCAAGCGTACGCGTTCGCGCGCGCCCAGGCAGACAAACCACGCATCCAGAATGGCAGCGTGAGTCGAACGTTTAGCTAACAAGAGTTCCGCAGTCGCCTGCTGCATGCGCAATTGCCCGATCTTGCGATCGAGTTGCGCTTTGCCGGGTAGCCGCACCGTTCGTTCCAGGGCCGTGTCCCACTCCTGAAATGAGCCCTCGCCTTCGACCCGGCGTTGCGCACTGGCGCCACTGACGATCCAGTCATAGGGACCCAATGCATCCAGGGTTGCCTGGTGCTGCGCCTCCGTCAATCGTGCGCGCGCAAACTGCACGGCGGGGGCAGAATCGACGCCGCGCTGCAGCGCGTCGGCAGGCGGCAACGGTGGCGCCGCAAAGCTAACAGAAAGGGGGAGCAGAAATCCGCTGGTCAGGGCGAGCACAGAAAAAGGGCGATACCTGTTCATGCGAGCCGCCCGAATTGCGCGACCGGCGTTGTCCAATAGGCCACATCCGATGATGGGATCGCACGCCGCAGTTCCACCAGGACCGCATCAACGTCGGTCGCGGCGAGAATCGAAAACAGGACCCGGCCCCGGGAGCGGCCCATGACCGTCTCCACGGCTGTTAGCAGTCGCCCCGAAGCGCCAAATCCCTCGGCGGCGAACATGCTGAAACCCGGCAACAGCGCACTGTGTTGGTGGCAGAAATCGACCACGTCTTCCTCGATCGCCGCGGGAAATGCAAGATGCAATGCGACCCGCGGCGTGGCGCCGGTCGTGTCAGTTGGCTCAGTAGGATTCATGGGCGCGCAACTCCGAAGCGACGAAACAATATGGGCAGCACAATCAACGTCAGCAACGTCGAGGAAATGAGGCCACCCGTTACCACCACCGCCAGGGGGCGCTGTACTTCCGACCCCGGACCGCTGGCGAACAGCAGCGGCACCAGGCCAAAAGCGGTAATCGAGGCCGTCATCAATACCGGACGCAGACGACGACGCACGCCGGTTGCAATGGCGTCCGCGAGCGGCAGGCCGCGTGCCAGCTGTTGATTGAAATAGCTAACAAGCACCAGACCGTTCAGTACCGCGATGCCCATCAAAGCGATAAAACCAATAGACGCGGGCACCGACAGGTATTCGCGCGCTGCGGCCAGGGCCACCAACCCTCCCACCAGCGCAAAGGGTATGTTGGCGAGCACCAGCACCGACTGCCGCAGGTTACCGAGCGTTGCGAACAACAACAGGAAGACCAGACCCAGCGCCACCGGCACCACGACGGCAAGACGAGCAGCAGCCCGTTGCTGATTCTCAAATTGGCCGCCCCAGAGCAGGTGATAACCCGTTGGCAATTTCACGCTGCGTTCGACCGCCGCGCGCGCGTCTGCGACGAATCCCACGAGATCACGATCCTTGACGTTCGCCGTCACCACGGCGAACCGCGAGGAATTCTCACGCTCGACCTTGACCGGTCCCTGGGTGACCGAAAACCGGGCGCTCGACTCCAATGGCGTCGCCACGCCGCGCGTCGTCGCAATCGGCACGGCCGCCACCGACGCGATGTTGCTGCGATAGGCGCGATCGCCGCGAATCACCAGGGGAATACGCCGCCCGTTTTCAAGCACGGATCCCAGGCGCTCGCCTTCGACCAGCGCCCGCAGTTCGCTCTGTACGTGCCCGGCATCGCGGCCGATCACACCCAGAGTCGTCGGGTCCAGATCGACTTTCACATACTGCATGCTGTCGTTAGCGACATACATAACATCTTGCGCACCGCGTACCTTCGCCATTACCTCCTGCACGGCCAGCGCCATACGATTCAATTCGGCGATGTCGCCGCCGAAGATTTTCACCGCCACATCGCCGCGCGTGCCGGTCAGCATCTCAGACACGCGCATTTCAATCGGCTGTGTGAAGCCCGCCGAAATGCCGGGAAAACGTTCGGCCGCCTGGCGCAGGGTCTCGATGATGTCGTCCTTGCTGCCACGCCATTCGGATTGCGGGCGCAACTCGAGAAACGTATCGGTATCGTTCAAGGACATCGGATCGAGTCCGAGTTCATCTGAGCCCAGTCGCGCGATGATGTTCTTCACTTCCGGCGTCGATTTCAACATCTCGCGCTGGATATCGAGATCAATCCGCGCAGAATCTTCCAGGCTGATCGACGGCAGCTTCGTGACCTGCACCAGCACATCACCCTCGTCGAGCGTTGGAATGAACGATTTGCCCAGAAAAGGGAACAAGGCTAACGCGCTTGCAATGGCCACCAGCACAGCGCTCTGCACGGCCTTTTCATTCGCAGCCGCACGCTCGAACATTCGCATGAATGGCGGCGTCAGCTTGCGCATGAGCCACGGCTCTGCGTGCACGCCAGTCCGCAACAGGAACGAGGACAGCACCGGAATGACCGTGAAGGACAGCAGCAGTGATGCGCTGAGCGCGATGACGATGGTAAGCGCGACCGGACCAAACAACTTGCCCTCCAGCCCTTCCAGCGTTAGCAACGGCAGAAAGACGACTGCAATAATCGTAATGCCGCCGATGACAGGCACCGCCACCTCGTTGGTGGCACGATAGACGATGTGCAACAGCGGTAGTCGCGTGCCCCGCTGCTCGTCACCGATACGCGCAACAACGTTTTCAACCACCACCACCGCCGCATCGACCAACATGCCGATCGCGATCGCGAGGCCGCCCAGCGACATCAGGTTGGCAGACAGGCCGGCGCGTTGCATGACCACAAACGTCGCCAGCGCTGACAGCGGCAATACCAGGGTGACGACCAGGGCCGCGCGAACATCGCCCAGAAACAGAACCAGGAGCACAACGATCAGCAGCGCCGCCTCCAGCAGCGCTTTGGCGACCGTACCGGTCGCGCGATCAACCAGCACGGCGCGATCGTAGAAGGGCACGATTCGCACGTTAGGCGGCAGCGTTGTCGCAATCGAGTCCAGTTCGGCCCGAACTTTGCTGACAACCTCACGCGCGTTGGCGCCGCGCAACGCTACGACGATGCCTTGTGTGGTTTCGCTGACGCCATTGCGCGTCACCGCGCCGTAGCGCGAGAGTGTCCCAAAGCGTACATCGGCGACGTCGCCAATCCGGACGACCCCCGACCGATCGCTGGTCAGCGGGATGGCGGCAATGTCGTCCAGTGATTTGACGGTGCTGTCAACCCGGATCGGCAGCGATTCTTCGCCGGCATTGACGCGGCCTGCGCCATCACCGCGATTGTTGTTGTCGATGGCGGTCCGCAGGTCGTCGATGCTAAGACCATGGGCCGCCAGCAACGCCACGTCCGGCGCCACTTCATAGGTGCGCACCAGCCCCCCCAGCACATTGATGTCCGCGACACCCGCCAGAGTTCTCAGCCGCGGACGAATGACCCAGTCCAGCAGAGCACGCCGCTCCTCCAGCGATGCGTCGCCCTCCAGCGTGAACATGTAGACGTCGCTCAAGGGCGTGGCGATGGGCGCAAGGCCGCCGGTCACCGCCGACGGCAAATCGGGTAACAGGCCGGCGAGCCGCTCGCTGACCTGCTGACGCGCCCAATAAACATCCGTCGAATCCAGGAATTCGAGTGTGATGTCGGCGATCCCGTACTTCGACATCGATCGCAGCAGCGTCTGACCCGGGATCCCTAACAACTCCTGCTCGATTGGCGCGACGATGCGTGACTCCACTTCCTCGGGTGTCATGCCCGGCGCTTTCAGGATGATCTTGACTTGTGGCGTCGAAATGTCAGGGAACGCATCGATCGGCAGACTGCGTACCGCCAGCAAGCCGCCCGCCACCAGGCCCAGCGCGGCCAGCAGTATCAGGAGTCGCTGCGAGAGCCCAAACGCAATGAGTCGCGAGATCATCTAGTGTTCCCCGGCCATGCCGATCCAGGCGCCTTTGAGCAAGGCCGACCCGCTGATAGCCACGCGATCGCCGTGCCGCAGCGACGTGGCGCGGGCGAAGCCCGCGGTTGCGGCGCTGGCATCCACCTGCAGCGGCTCAAACCCGGTTGCACGTTCGACGAAAACAAAGACCTCAGCGCCCCGGCGCACGAACGCGCGCGCGGGCAAGGCCCAGGACCCCTGCGCGGCGAGTCGCGGCGCAACCGTCGCAGTCACGGATTCTCCGGGCAGCAGACAGGTTTCATCGCCAGTGATCCGCGCATCGATGGGCACTGTCTGATTCGCCTCCACGCCTACACCCACCGACTCCACCGCCGCGCTCGCTTCGCAACCGCGACTGCGGATGTGCGCCCGGTCTCCGGGCCGCACCGACCGTGCGACGTTAGCACTGGCCGATAACGCCACCCGCAGGCGTGTCGGCGTGCCGATAATGGCGAGCGTATCGCCCAATTCCACGCGTTCACCGATGCTGAGCCGAGGACCGGTCAAAACACCGTCGCGCGGTGCCCGCACAACGACTTCGCCGTCCCGCGATCCTGATGCAAGCCCTGGCAGCGCAGTCGAAGCCTGTCGGAGTTGCGCACTCGCGGCCGCCGCGGCGGCTTCTGACTGTTCAACACGGCTCGGCGCGATGACCCCTTCCTTCAGGAGTGCACGGTCGCGGATCACACGCTGTTGCGCCACGGTGGCAGCGGCGCGCGCCTCACGCAATGCGCGCTGCAGTGCGGCGACATCCGGCCCCGCCAGTGTCAGGATCGCCGCGTCACGGCGCAGCCCCATGCCCGGAAACACCGCAAGGTCAACGATCCGGCCGGCCGCAGGCGCCGCGATCACCTGGCGTCCACCTGAGCCGGGCTCGACGCGACCGGTGATCGTGAGGCCGGAAGGTATCGATGTGGCATTGCGATCCAGCGTCAGCAGCTCGATCTGTGCGTTCGCGCGCTGCGCGGCCGTGAGTTTGACGATGCCGGGTTCAGCCGCCGCACGACTTGTTCCTAACAAGCCGGTCAGGACAACAACCGCAAAGCGATGACTGCAGAATGAACACATGGATACAACCCTGCCTGACGAATCAGGCGATCACGACAATGGCTCCGCCAAAACGGAGACCGATCCGACCGTGGGTTGTTAGCGGGGTGGCTTGTCGGCCCGGCGTACGGGCGGATCGCCTACGCGGGATTCGCGCGTGACAAAGATCTGCTTAAAGATTCCAACAAAAACCCTGAAAGGCGGCGGCTGTTCCTCAACGGCGACCATGCCCGCATGACCACACACATCGCAATGACCTGTCGCATGAGTGGCGTCCGATCCATCGTGTTCGGTCAGCAGCAACAGTTCGCCGCCTTCAATCGAGTGCGAGGCATGATCCAGGTACCAATGCACGGCCCGCGCCTGCGCAGACGCGAGCATGCTAAGGACCAGCACCAGGGCAATCACCTGTTTCACGGTGCCACAGTACGGCAGGAGCCTCAATTTGCGCAAGTACCACTTCACAGGATCGATGTCCCGAACCCACCAAACAAGCCTGCGACCATCAACATGGGTCGACCCCTAACAATCACTCCGCGCGTGCGACTCTGGCCAGCGACGCATGAATGGTGGATCATCTGACAATTGTCTGAACGCTGGAGCTCGCCTTGAACTGTATATCAATCCCGCGCGCGGCGGTGGCCGCGCTGTGCGTACTCGCCGCGCTCGCACCCAGCCGCCCCGCCGTCGCCGCGGCGACCGCAATGCTCGCGCCGGTACCGACGCGGGAGCGCGAGGCGTTGTTCCGCAGCATCGATGCCGCAGCGCCGCAGTCGGTGGCGCTGCTCGAAGAACTCGTGAACCTCAATTCCGGCACGTTTAATGTTGCCGGCGTGCGCCAGGTCGGCGAACGGCTGGAACGCGAATTCCGCGTGCTCGGCTTCACGACGCGCTGGGTCTCGATGGATGCGGTCGGCCGTGCGCCACACCTCGTGGCCGAACGCCAGGGGCGCAAAGGTAAACGATTGCTGCTGATCGGCCACATGGACACCGTGTTTGAACCGTTCAGTCCGTTTCGCAACTTCGTGCGCAACGGTGAGCGCGCAACAGGACCCGGCGTGTACGACATGAAGGGCGGCCTGGTCGTGATGCTCGAGGCGCTGAAAGCGCTGCGCGCCGTGCGCGCACTCGATGACAGGAGCATTACCGTGTTCATCACCTCGGACGAGGAGATGCCGGGTGCGCCTGCCAGCGTGTCGCGGGCGGAGTTCATCGAAGCCGGCCGACGCGCCGACGCCACGCTGTGCTTCGAGTCCGGCGTTAGCATCGAGGGTCGTGACTACGTCTCGACCGCGCGCCGCGGCTCCACCGACTGGCGCCTCGAGGTGGAAGGCAAGGCGGCGCATTCATCCAGCGTGTTTCGCGAAGACGTCGGCGACGGGGCAGTCTACGAGATCGCCCGGATCATCGCCCGCTTCCACGACGAGCTGCGCGAGCCGAACCTGACCTACCACCCCGGCATGATCGTCGGTGGCGGTACCGCGAAACTCGACTTCAATGGCATCGGCAGCGCGACGGGCCGGGTCAACATCGTCGCCGCCGACGCGCGCGCGATCGGCGACATCCGCGCGCTAACACCGGAGCAACTGGAGCGCGTCAAGCAGAAGATGCAGGCGATCGTCGCGACCAGCCTGCCGCAGACGCGTTCGACGATCAGCTTCAACGACCTGATGCCGCCGATGGCGCCAACGCCACGCAACCAGCGGTTGCGCGCGCAGTATTCGGCGCAGAGCGAGACCGCCGGCCTCGGGCCGGTGCTCGAACTTGACCCGATGCTGCGCGGCGCCGGTGACTCGGCCTGGGTATCGCCCTACGTCGCGACCATCACCGGTCTTGGCACAACGGGTACCGGCAGCCACACAGTCAGCGAGACGATCGAGCTGCAAAGCCTGCAAAAACAGGCCAAGCGCTCGGCGCTACTGATCCGCGCGCTGACACGGTAGTGCAGCAATGCCGCAAACAGGATCCCCGGGAAATTGGTGAATTGCCGCCTGAAAATCCGCGGGACCGCACGGTCAGTGGGACGTTAGATTACTCGTATGCGAACTCACGGCACCCTGACCAAGTGGAACGACGACCGCGGTTTCGGCTTCATCACACCAGCCAAAGGTGCGGCCGACCTTTTCGTCCACATTTCCGCATTCCCCCGGGGTGGCCCGCGTCCTCGAATCAACGAACTGATCTCGTTTGAGATCGAGGCCGGTCCCGATGGTAAGCAGCGTGCTGTCCGCGTGATGCGGCCTGGCCAGCGGTTGCCTGGTCGTCCTGCCGCCGCGCGCGAGCGCCATGGTCCCCGGGACCGCAGGCTTGGTGGCGTATTCGCGCTTCTTGCCATTGCGGGTCTTGGGGCATACGGCTACTCCCAGTACACGAAGAGAGTCGCGCCAGCGGCAAGTCTCGCCTCACACGCCTCTGTGCCGCCGGCGTCGGCGACTTCGCCCTACTCGTGCAACGGACGCACAATGTGCTCACAAATGACGTCGTGTGCTGAGGCAACGTACTTCATTCGCAATTGCCCGAATACACAGATGGATGGGGACGCTGACGGGGTGCCATGCGAGTCACAATGGTGCAACTGATTGCACAGCGGCCCGGGAACGTTAGGCCGCGAAACCCATGAACAACGTCAGTGTACGTCGCGCAACAAAAGACGACCTGGTCCGAGTCGCCGAGCTCTTTGACTCGTACCGGCAGTTCTATGGACAAGCTGCCGATTTGAACCTTGCTGCGAGATTCATCAGCGCACGCTTCAACAACAACGAGTCAGTCCTGTTCGTCGCGAGCGCAGGTTCGGACAAGATCACAGCCTTCTGCCAGCTCTATGCAAGCTTCTGCTCCGTTGCAGCCGCGAGGATTCTGACCCTGTACGATCTGTTCACGTCGCCAGAGTCCAGAAATCTCGGGCTGGGGCGCGCCCTGCTGAGATCTGCTGAGCAGTACGCAAGGATCGAGGGCTATACACGTCTGGATCTGAGCACAGCTCGAACGAACACCAAGGCGCAAGCCCTTTACGAATCTCTCGGCTGGAAACGAGATGATGTTTTCTTCGTTTACAACCGGCACATTGCGCCCTAACACTACGCGCAACCGGGTGCCTTGGCGTCAAGTTCGACAGCACAATGACGCGTCCCGGTTAGTACGCCCCCATGAAATCACGCTTGCCAATGGCAAGGCCGTTGTGGCGCAAAATGGCGTAGGCGGTTGTGACATGAAAAAGAAATTGCGGCAAGCCGTAGTTCGCGAGATACGTCTGACCGGTGAGCTTCTTCTCTTTCGGCGTGCCAGGTCGCAGTACGATTTCCGCCGCTTCGCGACCCGCAAATTGTGAAGCGCTCACGTTATCAAGAAAAACCAGAGTCTGGGCCAGCAGTCCGTCAAGATCGGCAAAGCTTTGCTCCTTGCCTTCATAGGCGGGAACTTCAACGCCCGCCAGGCGTGCTGAGATCCCGCGCGCAAAATCGGCTGCAATCTGTACCTGTTTGACCAGCGGAAACATGTCCGGCGACAGGCGTGCCTGCAATAGTGCGTCTGGCTCAATGGATTTCGCGGCTGCATGCGCCTCGGCCTGCATCAGGATGGTTTTCAAGGCCGTCAGCAATTGCCTGAAGACGGGGACTGAATGGGTATACATCGGGCTGGTCATAGTTGGTCCTCGGTCGGCAGTGATTACTCGGCGCAGTGATAGTGTGCGAATTATTTCGGTCAGACGGTCGCGTGATGAAGAGGTGGAAATTTATGAAAGCCAAGACATTTGATCGCCAGTTCGATTCTGGCAAAAGCATTGTGGGTCAACTTGATCTGCGCAAGGCCAAGCGTATCGGTACTGATGCGAAGCGGGTCAACGTCGATTTTCCGTCGTGGATGGTCAGCTCGCTTGATCGTGAAGCAAGCCGGCTGGGCGTAACTCGGCAGTCATTGATCAAGTTGTGGCTCGCCGACAAG
>JANLTW010000040.1:0-47981 GCA_031363155.1 Gammaproteobacteria bacterium
CTGTTTCATTTCAGGGAGTCGCGCGGGATCGAGGTGGATTTCATCGAGCCAACGACAGATCGAATACTGATGGTGGAAGCCAAGTCCGGCGAAACCATCGCCAGCGATACCTTTGACGCCATGCACGCGCTTGAGAAACTGCTGGTAGACAAGGGCGCCAGCGAGAAAATCGAAAAGCAGCTGATTTATGGCGGCAACGAGCCGTTCGTGCGCAGCGGTGTGCGAGTGGTCCCCTGGAATGCCCTCTAAGTCGGCTTCGAGGAGACGCAAGAAAAGAGACCAGGCCGCTCCAGCGACGACAAAGCATCGATGCGGAAAACGATTTAGCGGCAGTAGGTCCAAACCGTCATCGAATGGGCCCAATCATGGGGCAACTGTGGGTGTAATGACCCGTCTCTATCCGAAACGCGACTACCTCGTCGGAGTTCGTCGCGTTCCTTACCAACATCGTGATCACGCAACGGCGAGGCAAAGAGATCCATGTGATCGCCGACAATGTCTCGGCCCATGGGTGGGCCTCTACCTCGGTAGCGCTAGTGCTGTTCGCGGGCAAATATGGCTTTGGAATTGTTATCCTTTAAACTGGCCCGGCAATCGCTATTCGCCAATCGCCAACAACAGCTACATCGGCTCAAAGAGTGCACATGCCCAAGAACGATTTGTTGCAGCCCTCGCTCTCTGCCAGTGATGCGACCGGGGTGTCGATTTACTCCACGGCCGCCGGATACATCGTGTCCTATTTTGGCGGCCCACTCGCAGCCGCTATCATTGCGCTGCTCAACTCCTTTCATCTCGGTCGCCTGCACAAGGACTGGCCCTTTGGCGCGTTGGCGCTGCTGGCGGTGCCGGGCTACTTCAAATGGCTGCAGGTCGGTGGTGGACAGAGGTGGCTGAGCGCGGTTATAGGCCAATGGTCCATCCCCTACGTCTATCGCCTGATGGGTGTGCTGTTTTTCGGCCTGGCCTACCTAATGCACCGGCGGTATTACCGCAGCATGGCACTGATCGGCGTGCCTGCGCGGCCAGGGTGGATCCCGGGCGTTGGTGCCGTCATGGCCGGAATGGCGTACGCGTTCCTCGTGGTCGAGTTTCTGATCAATGAGCGATGACACCCACCCGCCCGACGAACGGGCACGCATCCAATTCGAAGCACTTGCGCTGATCGACCGGCGCCGCTACGACCAGGCGCGCGTGCTCATCGGGCAGGGCCTCAAGGAGTTTCCCGATGATTCGGAATTCTTGTATCTGGGCGCCTTCGTCGATTATGCCCAGGACCACACCGACGAGGCATTCACGGCGACCACCCAGCTGTTAGCTCGCGACCCCGAACATTACGGCGGCCGCAGACTGCTCGCGCAGCTGCACGAGGAGCACAAGCAATATGCGGAAGCCGAAGAGCAATGGCTCGGTCTGTTACGCGATCATCCGGAGGATGCGGACCTGTACGGCTTCTACGGTCACCTCATGTTGCTTACGCTGAACACCGACAAGGCGCGCAAGCTTGCGCTGGAGGGCCTGAGCCAAGAACCTGACCACTCCCATTGCCTGTTCGTCGCCACGCTCACTGACCTCATCGAGGGGCGCGGCAGCAGTTTCGACGCCACAAATCTGCAACGACTGCTGACAGAACACCCGGAACACAAGCGCACCGCCGTAGCGCTGGTCATCGCGCTTAACGAGCGCGGCGATTTCAAGGGAGCGTTGCGCGTCGGCCAGGAACTGCTGCGTTCACAGCCGGATTCACAGGAGGTTCTGGAGATGGTCAAGGCGCTCAAGAGGCAGTCGCATTGGAGCATGCTGCCGCTTTATCCGATGCAACGCTGGGGCTGGGGCGGCGCCGCTGCGGTTACGTTCGGCGGCCTCATCATGCTGCGCGCGCTGCGGGCTAACATCGACGAAGGGACGTATGTCATCCTGAACATGGCATGGCTGGGCTATGTGCTGTACAGCTGGATCTGGCCCGCGGTGCTGAAGAAATTAATCTGATGGAAAACTCCATGGACCGAACGCAGTTCGAAGCTGCGCTATTGACCAATCCCTTCGACAACGCGCTGCGCACCCGCTACGCGGATCACTTGCTGGCGCAGGGCGATGCCAGTGCCGCGCTGGCACAATTTGAACTGCTGACGCGCCAGATACCGGATGAATCAGCGCCCCTAATCGGCCAGGCACGCGCATTGCTGCAGCTGGGCCGCCGCGACGACGCCGCCAATCGGTACCGCGAGGCGCGCAGGCAGGCTGGGTTTCAGCCGGACTCTCGACTGGAAGCACTGGCTGCGCCGTCAACGCCGACCGCAGGCCCGCGACTGACTGTCGTGACGGGCGGCAAGTCCGACAACGTAGTCGAATTCGCGCCGATCGCGAGGGAGCGCATTGGATTCGGCGACATCGCCGGTCTCGATGACTTGAAGCGAACCGTGCGACTGCAGATCATCGAGCCATTCCTGAATCCTGCTCTATTTGCGAAGTTCAAGAAGCGCGCCGGCGGCGGCGTCATGCTGTACGGCCCACCCGGTTGCGGCAAGACCATGCTCGCGCGCGCGGTAGCAACTGAGTGCGACGCCGAATTCATGTCGGTCGGCATCAGCGACGTGCTCAACATGTACATCGGTGAAAGCCAGCGTAACCTTGCACAATTCTTCGACAAGGCGCGCCAGAGCCGTCCGTGCGTGCTGTTCTTCGATGAAATTGATGCGCTGGCCTTTGCGCGTAGCAAGGCCCAGTCGGAACATACGCGCCAGGTGGTCAACGAACTCCTGTCGCAATTGGACGGCTTCGGCGGCGACAATCAGGGCGTGCTGATCCTGGCGGCCACCAACATGCCCTGGGACGTGGATTCCGCCATGAAGCGTCCCGGGCGCTTCAGCCGGCAAGTGTTCGTGCCGCCGCCGGACGAAGCAGCCCGGGCGTACATCGTCGAACTGAAACTGCGCGGTGTGCCCCATGACGCGGTGGATGCCAAGGCAATTGCCGCGGTCACGCGGCATTTCTCCGGCGCGGATATCGAGGGCGTGGTCGAATTGGCCAAGGACTATGCGCTCGAGGATCACCTGGTGCGCAAGATCGAGCGCAATATCACGCAGCAGGATTTGCTTCGTGCGGCAGATACTGCCAAGGCGTCAACACTTGATTGGCTGCGCACGGCCCGCAATCTGGTGAAATACGCCGGGGCCGACGACAGCTACAGCGACGTCGAGCAGTACTTAAAACGGCACCGGATCGTCTGATCTTCGCCCGGCGTGTGATCTGCATTGATAGAACCTGAGCATCAAGTGCCCGGGGGCAACTGTGGGGGCAACTGCGGCGCCATGGAAACGGAATCTTTTTGCAATCAATAGCCTATCTGCACTGTTCAGTAGCCGCCGCCTCCAGACCTAACAGCTATGTTAGCCTAACATCGTTAGTCTACCAATTATGCGCTCATAGCGCACTGTCGTTGCAACGCTTTGTGACAATTCGCAACCACCAAGCAATCTAACGTTTCGGACGCGCCCGACTCTTGCGGCCCGCCTTCGCAGCCACGCAATTTTTTCGCAGCCAAGCAGCGAATTGCGATTCGGACACATCGCCGGTCGCAACACCTATCATAATCATGACCTCATCCTCCTCCTGCGGCTCCAACACGTGTCCGTTCAAGAACAGAAATGCGCGTGTGGACACTAGCGCGGTACGCTCGTTGCCATCGTTGAACGCATGATTGCGTTCCAGGTCGACACAGAGTGTCGCAGCGAGTTCGAATAGAGTCGACTCGGGTTCATAGGCGAGCTTGTTCCTGGGCTTATCGATCGCGCTTTCAAGCAAGGATTGTTCCCGCACACCACCCAAGCCTCCAAACAAATACACGGCCTCGTCGTGTATCGCCTGGACCATCGCCAGCGACAACCACTTGATCGCTGTCACCGCTTCGCCAATTCCTGCAGGGCATTGCGATGACGCCGCATGTAGTCGCGCGTCGAGTCTAGGAGTTTGGCAAAGTCCGGATTGAAAGGCGTCAATTGAATGCCGTTAGGCGTACGAATCACGTGCAATTTTTCACCGATCGCGACGTTCAATGCCTCCAGAACCTCTTTGCCAAAGGTCACGCCGGCCGAGTTGCCGACTTTCCTGAGAGTTACCGTATCACTCATTGACTTGCCCCTATGCCAGAATTGAAGCGTTATAACTTATATATTACGTTGTTAAGTGCGTGGATTCCATGCGCTGTGGGGAAGGCAATAAATTGCAGAGCCGGGCCGTAGCGGGGCCCGGATTTCAACTTTCGAATTGTGGCCGCACGACACGCATCTTGGCGCGCATCTGGCGAATATCCGGCGCACGTATCGGGCACGAGCGCATGCGCCGCAGCCTTAAAGGGCACGATTTGCGCATGGTGTACGTCGTCGACGAGGTCGTCGCTGCGGCACTCAACAGCGCTGAGGGTTTCGAATGGCAGCGCGCGGGCTTACGACGGCCCGTGGCGTGCCGCCGCGCAACGCCCGCGCCCACCTTCGGCTTGCCGCCGCTGACCGCCCGCTTGGCGGAACTCGCCACTGATTGCGCACCTCACGGTGCCCGGACGCACGACACTGACTGCGCTCGATCATCACCGCGGGCGCGTGCGAACAGCGCTAGCCACTTTCGGGCATTGAGTCCGCCGCGAAGCAGGAGAAAAAACCGTGAACGATCAGAATGACGAAACCGTATTGATGAGCCGCCGCACGTGGATGACGACCGGGCTCGCCCTTGTTGCGCTGCCCGCGCTTGCGGCAACGACCGAAACGCAGACCTCCGCGAGCTCACTGATGCGCGAAGCCGGCATTCCGACCGATCCCCGGCAACGCATTTCGATAATGCGGCGGATGCGCCTGCGGACCAACCCTGGCGTGGTCTTCTGGTGGTTTCGCGGGCGCAACTATGCGCAACAGGGCGCAACGCTGACGCCGATGTGTGAGTTGATTTTCGGGGCCATGATGAAGGTCAAGCCTCGATCCGATGGTGGCCTCGACGTCGTGCAATACGAACTTGGCTTTCGCACGGCGCTCGATTCCAACGAGCGTGCGGAGAAACTGCGCAATCCGTTGACGGGGGAAATGATCGCCGTCCCGTTCGCACCCGTCGGTCCGACGGTGACGCACTACTCGCCGGAGAATGTATTGCAATTGCCGCCGAGCATCGGAGGTACGACCATCACGCTCGAGCACGTGCCGGAGCTCTTCTATCGCATGGGCGACATGGTGTGCGTTCAGACACACAGCCGTGCGCGAGCACAGACGCCCGGAGCGACTGATCGGGTCCTCAATGACATGAGCATGATCTGCAGTCCGGCATCGCAAGCGCTCGATCCCAATCGCGCTAACGCCAGTGCCTGGGCGCACGGCACTGACGTGACCGACTACGCCCGCTGGCTCAAGATGCCGCCGGGCATTGGCACGCAAACGCTGCGCAGCGTGGGTCAGAAAGTGAACCGCTATGGAGACATGCCACCCGACTGGCGTGCGATGGTGGCGAAGGAAGATCCGAAGATGGCAGCGGATCCACTATCGGTGCTCGATCGCGAACAGGCGATCTACCGGAACTAGGAGTGCCCGATGCGCTTGCTGCGAAACAAATTCAATAGTCGCACGACTGTGGCCGTCGTCGCCTTGACACTCTGCTCGATTGCTTCCGTCGGCGCCGAAGTTGACGTGCAGCGGCAGTACGTCGAGGGTCCTTACGGCCAGATTCATTTTCGCATTGCTCGCCCGGCATCTCGCGGTGCGCAGCGACGCCCAGCACTCGTGTGCTTCCACTACTCGCCCGGCTCCAGCCGGATGTACGCGGAACTGATGCCGTACCTTGCCACGGATCGCGTGGTCATTGCGTTCGACACGCCAGGCTACGGCGGCTCGGACGCACCCCCAAGTCAACCTACTTTGGCGCAGTACGCGCTCGCCCTGACAGCAGGCCTGCAACGGCTGGGTTACGGACCCCGTTCTGGCAAGAAGATCGACGTTGTGGGGCATCTCACGGGTTCATTGATAGCAACGGAACTGGCGACGACCCAGCCCCGCTGGATCCGACGCGTCGTTCTGTCCCAGGCGCCCAGCTTCGATGCGGCGCGCCGCCGCAGTTACGTCGCCGAGATACAGGCGATGGGTGAGACACGAAAAGCGGACACGCGCGGGCAGTACCTGATCGACCAACTCAACCGTGGTCTCAACGGTCTCGGGCCTGATGAACGACCGGAGGCATACACCGGCGTATTCATCGACAGCGTGATTCCGTCGCTTAAGTGGGTGTACGGCGAAGTCGCGGCGATTTCTTATCCGGCCGAGGACGTCTATCCGCGGATCACCCAGCCTGTGCTGCTTTTCACCTATCAAACCGATCGCCTCGCGGACTTTGACCGAACCGCGAAGTTGCTGCAGAACGTGCGTGTGGAGCCGGTGGCGGAACGTGGTCCGCGCAACTGGCAGCTCGCTCCGGAAAACGTTGCCAAGACCTTTCGCAGTTTTCTCGACGCACCTTGACGTGAGCGCCAGTTCCTTGCCAAGGCGCGGTCTTCACCCGGGCACTGCGACCTCGATGTACGCCGCGATGAGCTGCGTGATGCGCTCCGGAACTTCGAGCGGTGCGTACTGGCCGACGTCTGGAAGGATGACTTGAGAAACCTGCGCTGTCGAAAGCTGCCGGGCGAGGGACTTCATCGCATCGAGCGTCAGCAAAGGATCCGAGCCGCCCCCGAGCAGAAGCGTCGGTGCTGTGATCCGCGACATCAGTTGATTGGCGTGATAGCGCGACTTGAGGCGGTGGGCGGTAGTGGCCCAGATCCGCAGCGAGCTGTTAGAGCCATGTGCCAACAGGATGGCCGGCCCGGCACCCTCGTCCTTGTAACGGTTTTCGACGCCCTTGATGACGGCGATTCTGCCGTTCGCATCCTGATACTTCGCGCGAAGCTGCTCGACGCTGCGGTACTTCGTGTCTTGACCGTTGGCAGTCTCCGCCTGGACATTTGGAACGATGTTAGCAATGAATATCAGTGCGCCGAACAGCAGCGTGCGTCGAGCCATGAACTCACCATCCCGCCTAACGGGTCTGCAAATTTCCAAGTATCATGTTCGCAAATTGGAGGTCGCGTGAGCGAGTCATGACCCAATTAACCCGCCGCCAGTTCAGTATCGCGCTCGGCGCAGCAGCGCTGTCTACGACAGGCGCGACCGCCGCGCCCCGCAGGAAGCGGCAGCCGCCGTACGATGCTATCGTCGTCGGCGCAGGCATGTCAGGACTGAACGCCGCCTGGCTGCTCGAGCAGCAGGGTGCGCGCGTCCTCGTACTCGAGGGTCGCCGCCGCGTCGGCGGTCGCGTCCACACATTTTTCGATTTGCCCGGCTGCCCGGAGATGGGATTCAATTCCATGGGTGACGGCTATGGTCGTGGGCTGGACTGCGCGCGCCGGGCGCAGCTGGAGCTTTTCGATGTGGGCGCCCGATTTCGTCAGAACGGGCCCCAGGAGCTCTATCTCGATGCGCAGCGAATCCCTCGCGAGCGCTGGCCGACGGCACCGTCGAACCCGTTTCCCGACGCCTACCGCACATCCATGCCCTGGGAACTGGTGGGGCAGCTGATCGCTGCGGCAAAGCGGCTACCCAATTTCCTGGCGTGGCT
The DNA here is from genome assembly GCA_031363155.1 of Gammaproteobacteria bacterium. Taxonomy (GTDB): domain Bacteria; phylum Pseudomonadota; class Gammaproteobacteria; order Steroidobacterales; family Steroidobacteraceae; genus UBA964. Next base: position 7,624 of record JANLTW010000040.1, read on the forward strand.
GGATCCTGAGATCCGGCCTCTGGATATTTCGCTCAACCGCTTTCTGACCGAGCGCGGCCTGAGCCAGGAAGCGATCCGCCTCGCCAACGACGTCTCGCCAAGCTATGGCATCAACTCGCAAGACCTGTCGGCATTGATGCTGGAGTTCACTTACGGCTTCTCAGAGTCGCAGCGGTCAGTCAGTCCGACGTCCTGGTCCATCAAGGGCGGCAATGAACGGCTGCCGCAGGCCATGGCGGCACTGCTGACCAACGAGGTTTTGTTAGGCAGGGAGGTTGTCGCCATCGACAGCGGTTCCCGAGTTGCGACGGTGCACTGCGCCGATGGCGGCGTCTACCGGGCGGCAAAGGTGATTTGCAGCCTGCCTTTTTCGACCTTGCGCCGCGTGCACCTGACGCCCGCGCTCGCCGGGTCCCAGGCACGTGCCATCGCGACGCTGCCGTACCAGCCCTTGTCCATGGCATTCCTGACAGCGCGCGAAGCGTTTTGGGAATCGGACGGCCTGTCAGTGGGAATGTGGACTAACAGCGTCATCGGCACGGTGTTGCCGCAACGCTTCGGTGCAACCGCCGACGAGGTCACAGGACTGGTCGTGCAGGCTCGTGGCCAACTCGCGATCGACTGGGATCGGATGGGTAGCGAACAGGCACTCAAGAGCATCGTCGCGAAACTGGAAGAACTGCGGCCCGCCGCCCAGGGCAAGCTAACGGCACATCGCCTGTTCAGCTGGGGAGCCGAGCAGTTCAATCGTGGGGACTGGGCATATTTCGCGCCGGGTCAGTTGTCAGACTTCGTGCCGACCATGGCGGATCCTACGGGACGTATCCATTTCTGTGGCGAGCACACTGCCAAGAGCGCCCGCGGCATGGAGGGTGCGCTGGAGTCCTCTGAGCGCGCCGTGACCGAGATTCTCACGGCCTAACGGCCGCAAAGGAGCCCGATTTCATGAAGAAGCTGTCCATGCCTGATTCCCGCGTTGCGCGACGGGACGCGCTGCGTATTCTCGCCGGCATCGGCGCGCTATCCGTGGCCGCTCCGGCGCTGTCGGTGGTGGCAGGCGTCGGCAATACCGCAACCGATCCACGCGACAGGCTGCGCACCTACATGCTCATGCGTGGTGCGCTCGATGGCCGCCTTGTCATTCATTGGCTTCATGGCCGCCATTACGGGCTGGTAGACGGTGAGATCACGCCGCTCTTCGGTTTGCTCAGCGCGCAGTTCTCGAGATTTCGGCCAGACAGCGAGGGCGGCTATTTCTGTGTGCGGGCCGAAGCGTCGTTTTTCACGAATCCCGACACCGGCGAAGCCGTGCGCGAAGTTCGCAATCCTTACAACGGCACCATAGTCGCGCCTCCTGCCAGAAACTACCCACCCAGCTCGCCACGTATCCGCGCCGACCTCACGTTCGATATCGTGCAGCAGCCCGGGGCCGAGCTCAGACACGAGGTCGAGGGCTTTTTCGCCAACGGTGGCGACCTGTGGATTTCCGAGCTCAGCACTGCGAAAACCCCGGTTCGCAATGCCAAGCCGTCGCTGTACAACGAAATGCTGACCTACCACGCCCGCTTGGCGGATCTGATGCGACGCGATGCGAATCGCGTTCCTTGCGACATCAGCTTCACTAACACCGTTAGCTGGCGGTCATGGATGAACATGGGCGAGCACCCCGGGCATCTGCTTGTCGTGGGGGCTGGCGAGTACGTAGATTCGATCGACGAGTTGCCGGGAGGATGGCTCCGGGCGGCACGCGCCGAGAAACTGGCGCTGCTGGCCGACCCACGCGCGGTCCTCGCCCCCGTGTGGAACAGCCTGCCGGCGGGCACGGCCCAGAAATACAATTCGCAGAAGTAGTTGGTCATGAACGCAGCCCGCGCAGCTGGCTTCGCGGTGTCGTCAACCCTGTTTGCCGCGCTGTCGCTGGCAGCCATGCCCCACACCGCCAGCCCCCGAACCTGATCGCCATGCAAACCAGCAACCGTGCTCTACGACTTGTGATTCTGTTTGCGCACGTCCGTTAGCAGCCAATGGTTCGTGCGGCAACTCTGGGTCTGGACAAGCGTAGACGGTTGACCAGATACTTGATCAAACCGGCGTCCAAGGTTGACCGGCCGCTTGCTGAGAAACTGCAGGCGATTCCGCCTGTTAGGCGCCACTCCGATAGTCAGGCTTGCACGCCGTTCAGTGGTCATGGTTGGATGCCTGTCAACATTCACTACAAGCAGCCCGTCGCACAACTTGCACACGGTCAATGACTATGAACTCAGCACCACGATTCAGGCGAATTTCACTGTGGGAGATACATCGCGTCACGACGTTTCGTGTCTGCCTGAAAGCGAACAACGCGTGTGACCCGCAGCAGCCTGGACAATGGCAGGGGCTCGATGCGTTGCCATGAGGGCGCCAGAAGCAGATGTGGCTACGCACCGGGCTGTGCCGAACCATGAACTCTGAAGCGAATGCAGCAAGCCAGCTTACGAAGCGGATCAAACTCGGCAATCGCCCCGCCTGTTAGATAGACACCAATGGACAATCATTCATCGCACTATGAATCGCCAAAACCAAGGAATATCCAGGAATCGATTGCCCCCTCTCGGACAACGAACAATGAGCCCAGTCGCAATTTTGAGCCTTACGTACACCATATTTTCAACAGCTGTCGCTTGGCGGCAACTGTTGGGGCAACTTCAAAAGTGCTGAGCCAGAATACTTTTACATTCAATAACTTACGGGCGCTGTTCAGTAGCCGCCGCCTCAAACCCTAACAAGTCTGTTAGGCTAACAATGTTAGCTTAATATTCGTGCCGGAGCGAAGAATCTGGCGAGCTGAAGTTGACCTGGCATTGTGGACAGTCCGTGTTCACAAAACGAGCGTCATCTGAAGCCAGCCTGAGAACGTTAGGTCATTGAATTACTAAGCAACGACCGGCGTGAACTTCAGCCCAAGAGCATGCATAACGCGTAGCACCGTGCCAAAACTGGGGTTGCTGTCTTTGCTGAGCGCCTTGTAGAGACCCTCACGTGTAAGTCCGGTCTTCCTGGCGAGTTTTGACATGCCGCGCGCGCGAGCAATTGTACCGAGTGCCTGGGCAATGAATGCCGGGTCATTACCCGCCTCTTCCATGCATGCTTCGAGGTAAGCCACGACGTCCGCTTCCGATTTCAGATAGTCCGCGGTGTCGTAGCGGGAAAATGCTTCCTTAACCTTTCTCTTGGTCACCATGCCTCACTCCTTGAATTTCTGGCCAATTTCCATCGCTCGGCGGATGTCGGACGCCTGCGAGCGCTTGTCGCCACCGTTCAGCAGCGCCACTACTTGGCCGCGCTGCACGAAATACACGCGATATCCAGGACCGTAGTCGATCCGCAGCTCACTGACACCGGCTCCCACTGGTCTAGCGTCGCCGGCATTGCCTTGCGCCAACCGATCAATCCGAATGGCAATACGGACCTTGGCCCGCACGTCCTTCAGACTGGCGAGCCACCGATCGAAAGTCCCGGATTTCAGGATTTCGCGCACAGGTCACTGTAAACTATAGGGTACATACTGTCAACTGTAGTTTACGAGACTCCCGCACCGCGTCTTAAGCCTGTCTGGCGTCTGGGCACGTAGCGGAGCCGCGTGCTCCCAAGGCCGCCAAATCACCTAATGGACACAGAAGTTTTCGGCCCGTCCCAGCCCATCAGTGGAGGGAAGAAGTCCCCCCAGGGGGGCAACTGTGGGGGCAACTACCGCGCCATGAAAGCGAAATTCGTTCGCAATCAATAGCTTGCTCAGACAGTTCAGTAGCCGCCGCCTCCAAACCTAACACATACGTTAGCCTAACGTTGTTAGGATAACGACTGTTGTTTTTTTAACAACGATCATCAGCTCCCTCCAAAGACGTTGAGGCCGCGACGACAGCCTACTGCTTCGGCTGCGCCCTGCTCTTAGCGGTCTTTTTTGCCCGCGTTCGGCCCCTGCCACCTGCCTTTTCGACCGTGCAATTGCGGCCTAGCCACGTGGCGAATTGTGATTCGGAGACATCGCCGGTCGCAACTCCGATCATGAGCAAGACCTCATCTTCCTCCTGCGGCTCCAACACCTGTCCATTCAAGAACAGAAATGCGCGCGTGGACAATAGCGCGGTACGTTTGTTGCCATCGTTGAACGCATGATTGCGCGCCAAGCCAACACCGAGCGTCGCTGCCAGCTCAAACAGTGTCGACTCGGGCTCGTAGGCGAGCTTGTTCCTGGGCTTGTCGATCGCGCTTTCAAGCAACGATTGTTCCCGGACGCCGCCCAAGCCCCCAAACAAATAGACGGCCTCATCGTGAATCGCCTGAACCATCTCCAGCGACAGCCACTTGATCGCTGTCACCGCTTCGCCAATTCCTGCAGCGCATTGCGGTGACGCCGCATGTAGTCACGCGTGGAGTCCAGAACCTTTGCAAAGTCGGGATTGAAAGGCGTCAATTGAATGCCGTTCGGCGTACGAATCACATGCAATTTCTCGCCGATCGCCACATTCAAAGCCTCCAAAACCTCCTTGCCAAAGGTCACGCCGGCCGAATTGCCGACTCTCCTGAGAGTTACCGTGTCGCTCATTGAATTGCTCCTGGACCAGAATACCAACGTTATAACTTATGTAATACATTGTCAAGGCACGATCTACACGTGCTGGAGGAATGCCTCAAACACCACTGCCAAGCCGCAATGCGGGCCACTTTTCGACTGTCGATTTGGGGCCGAAAAGTACACCTCCTGTCACGTACTGAGGGGGCCGGCAAATAGTGCGTAGGGAAGATTTAGGCAGCATAACGTACATGCTTCTCTTGGAAGAGATTGCGAATGATCTGCGGCTGTCTTTGGCGGTGATGCAGGTGGCTACGCACACCGCTCATCATCTCGGCCCGGTTGCTCGGGCGGCTTTTTCCCAAGGCATTGGTTTTGACATCTTGATTCAGCAGCTCATCGGGATTGAGTTCCGGGCAGTAGCCCGGCAGGCGGATCAGGCGCAGGCGTTCGCTGTTAGCCTCAACGAAATCTTTGGCAACGCTCGAGCGGTGTACGGGATGACCATCGACGATCAGGTAGACCGTGCCTGCGGCCTGCTGGAGCAAGCGACGCATGAATTCGACAAACAAGCGGCCGTCGAATTTGCCATGAAACACCATGAAGGCCAGATGCCCACGGTTGGTGATCGCGGAGATCATGTTGCAGCCAAAGCGCTGACCCGTGGCGCGCACCAGCGGGGTGTGTCCCAACAACGCATAGCTGGTTGCACTCACATGATCGCTACGCAGTCCCATCTCATCACCCCAATAAATAGCTGCTTTTTCCCGCTTGGCTTGACGGGCAATGGCCGGGTACTCCTGACGCAGCCAGCGTGCAATCGCAGCATCATTGCGCTCATACGCACGGCGCACCGGCTTTTGCGGGCTCATGCCCCAAGCCTTCAAATACCGACCTACGCTGGTGAGCGATACGCTAATTTCGTATTCCCGCTGAATCAAAGTGGCCACCGCCGCACGCGTCCACAGGTAAAACGGCAGCTTCAGCTGGTCGGGCAGCGCATCGATGATCAGCTGACGAATCCGTTTGGCGCGCGCCGGATTAAGCCGACCCTCACCGACTCGCCGACCGCGGCGCTTGAGCTTCAACGCCCGCGGACCACCGCACTTATCCAGCGCCACCCACTTGTTGGCCGCCCGCAAACTCACGCCAAAAACCTGCGCAGCCCCTGTCTGGCTCATGCCATCGCGCACCGATTGCACCACCGAGCGACGCAAATGTGTCTGCGTCGCGGCATCCAATTTCCGAGCATCAGTTTTGTACCGCATGCCACAAATTATATCACATTACGCACTATTTGATGCACGGATCAGTAATTGGCGACTATCCCGCGGCCTGATTCTTGGGGGCAACACTGGGGGCAACACTGGGGGCAACTGTCAGACGCCGCCAACGGAAACCATTTCAAATCAGTGCCTTATTCGCGCTGTTCAGTAGACGCCGCCTCCAGATCTAACAATACTGTTAGTCTACTATTGCTAGGCTAACAGTATTGACAACTTCATCCGAAGACGACGGATACAGATCCGTTACCACGCCTTCGAACGCGCAGGAACTAACATCATCATGGGAACAACGGCGATGCGGCGGTCGATAGTGTACGCACGCAGACAAATCACACCGCCTCATCCAAACACCAGTCTCGCCACCTCGGCACGCTCAAGTGCCTTCGACTGTTTCAACGCCGCAAACGCTGCCTGCTTCGAACTGAAGTCAATCCAGCGACTGAACAGTGCCGCACGCGCGAACATTCTGACCAGAGGAACTGGATGCGCTGTATTGGACATGGCCTTCAGGGCCGAAATGTAATCATCGCGATAGACCGTCGGGATGATGATGCGCGTCAGCCCTGCTTTGGTTAGAAAGAGGTTCATCGCGAGGCGCGCCGTGCGGCCGTTGCCGTCTGCGAAGGGATGCACCTCTGCCACCACAAATGCGGCAAGTGCAGCGCGATTCGCTGGAGTCACCGCACTCATGATGATTTCGTAGCCCTTGCCAAGCGTCCCGGCGACAAGCTCCGGCGCAACGAACACGGTATTCCCGGCACGATTAATCTGCGACTTGAACTCGCCAGGGCGCTTCGCGTGGCGAGATTCGATGACGCGCGCATTCCACTCTCGCAGCTGGGCTGCGAAGGCGACGAAGTCCCGTGGTACGGAAGGATCAGACTTCGATTTCAAAATCGCCTGATAAGTACCGAGGATGTCGTGCGAGTCGTGTTCGCGATACTGCAGTGGCCGGCCATTTACCACGATGTCGTGTGCCTCTTCCAGCTCGAACTCCGTCCCCTCGATATAGTTGGAAAAATAGGTCTCGACAAAAGCCTGCAGGTCGCTGTCTGCGCGCGGATCCTCCACGGGCACTTGCAGTGGATCGCGTTGCAGCTCTTCGGCTAACGTCTGAAAGAGCGCGACACGCGCGTCGTCATATGGCCTGCCAGCAGCCCGGGCGACAGCCGCCGGCGCGCGCAGACGCGACGTGCGAGTACCGAGTAGCGTGCCAATGATGGTATCGAGTCGTGCGAATTCCTTTTGCAGCCCAAGTGGCTCAGCGACGGCTCTCGCCGCATCGCGCAGCTTGTTGACCCCATCGCCAATATCCCGACTGATGAACCGATCGAGCCAAGCCTCGACGCCCTCGGCGCCCACTGTGCGCCGTTCTGCTGCGTCGCCGCGACTTTCGTCAAGGTTCTCGAGCAGCGCGCGCGCTTGACTCGCGATGTAGACATCGCCAAACAACGTGGGAACGCGGATGTCTGAATCCAGCGGTCCCACTCCGCGCACCAGTCGTAGCGTCACGCCGGTCAGTTTGATATTCCTGCGTTGCAATCCGGTGAGAAATACATTCCCGGCAACGGTTGGTCGCCTACCTTCCAGCGCCGAGCGATGCGATAGGATCCCAGCTGGAGTAATCAGCGCGCACAGCGTGAGCAGTTCCCGGCGGACGACCGTTTCCAATGGCTGCGCAAGGTCGTCAGTGTAGACACCCGCGTAGATACGTCGCAGCCGACCCTTTTTGGCCAAACGCTGGAGTCGTCGTGCTTCTGTCTTGTCATCCCCGGCTGTCACGAGCGGCATGTCGCTGATCTCCGCATGGCTAGCGGGTAATTGGCCAACTATGTCGCTATTCTACTCATAAATAATGGCTATTTCGACTTTATTGCTCTTAATACGATGAACAGGTCGTAAATATGCACATTAGATCGGATACTTGCCACACCGCGTTTTGGCCAAAAACATGATCAGCATCCAACGCCTCACACCAAGAAAACAGAAAACTCCGCTGCGAAAAGCGCGGCTGTTGGCCTTGATAGCCGAAGCCACCGTCGACGCGTACAACGAGTCGGAACAGCGTATGGGCTTCTACACGATGTTCGACGAACATCTCGACATGCCGTTCGAAACGACAATTCTCGGCGTAAGTGTCATCGTCAAGCGACTGGACGTCGCCGATGACGACCAGATTGTCGCCATCTGCTGGCGCGGTCGCTCGAAGCAAGCGTTACCCATTCTGGAACTGCCCCTGCCGACACCACGGCCTGCGGGAGCCGAATGGATCGATGCTTACCGACTCTGGTCAAATCCACGATGAGCGAATTCCAATACTACGAGTTCGTGGCGATCGACAGTCCGCTGAGCCTGTCGACCCAGAAAAAACTCCGGGCCATCACGAGCCGCGCGACCATCACCGCCACTCGCCTCGTCAACACCTACGAATGGGGCGACTTCAAGGGTGATCCGCATGCGCTGGTTACCCGGCATTTCGATGCGTTTCTCTACTACGCAAATTGGGGCGCTCGGCACCTGATATTGCGGGTACCGGTGACAAAACTGGACGCGAAGCTCGCCCTCCAATACTGCGCGCCACGCCCGGTCAAATCGCGGGGCGGTTCCAGCGTTGCCACCGTCTCGATGAACAAGTCTCATCTCGTGCTCAGCTGGTGGTCTGGAGACGACTCTGCGGCAGCCCTGGAAGATATCGAAAGCAGCACGCTCGGGGCGTTGACGCCGTTGCGTAACGAACTGATGTCCGGCGACTATCGTGCACTCTATCTGTCGTGGCTGCTGCGGCGGCAGGCAGGCGAGATCCGCCTTACCACCAGGGAACCGGCGCGGCCACCCAACATGAAGCGCATGACAGGCTCGCAGATCGCGTTGGCCGAGTTTCTGCGGCTCGATCTTCCAAGTTCATGACGGCGCGATGCCTTGCTCCCCAATACACCAGAACGTAGCCGAATGTCCGATACCCATAGCGACGAGACTAACATCCACACACCCCAAGATATAGAGACAAGTCTTCAGCCAAGGCATTGATGCGCAAAACGATTTGTTAGTTGTCGGTCCAGTCCATCATTGGTTGAAAGAGGTGCTGGGGGCAACTGCGGGGGCTACCGTAGAAAAGTAACTGGCTCAAAGTCAAAAGAATCAGCAACTTAGATTAGCTGTTCAATTCCCGCCGCCTCCACCATCTCGGTATTCCGCGGACGTTCATCAACGTTCGCGGACGTCCCACAAACTCTAAAAATCAGCCTGATTTTCGCCATTTCTTGGTCGTTCGAGGCTGAAACCGTTCGTTGACAACCGACAGCAGGTGGGGGCAACTTTGGGGGCAACTACCAATACCCTCTCAACAGTTCAGCGTACCTATTGAACTGTCGCATGCAGGTGTTTTTCGTGCAAATATTGGAAACGGGTGCGCTGCTGATCTTTGGCGATCGGTCGTAAAATCGAGGGTACTATCGATGAGCAATCAGTCACGAGTGACACTTCCCAGGACTCTGCTCGGTCTTACTGCGCTGATGCTGTTCGGCTGCGATCGCGCACCGCCGTCGGCGCCAGTTTCGCAATTACCGCTTTGCGATGCGTCCCTCGACAAGGTTCCAAAAATATTCGTGCAGCCGCTGCTTGAAAATTTGAGCGGCCCGCAGCTGGATGGGGCCAAACTCGCGCGCGCCGAATGCATCGATGCGACGGCGACGCGACATTTGGCAGAAGTGGCAGCGCGCGAGGCTGCGACGGCGCGTAAGGTGGCCGACTATGCGACCGCGGGATTTTTCGCACGCCGTCGCGCCTTGCGAGTGGCGCAAGAGAGCAATGCGGCGATGGAACGCGCGTGGATGGACCTCGGCGACGCGCGCGGCGAGCTAAGCACGACGATCGACTCGCTGTATGCGACGAAAGTAGATACTTCGGCGCGCGGGATCGACTTGCAACACCTGACCGCGTTGGCGCTGTTCGACTTCGCACGACTTACACGCGAACATCTCGGCAAGCACACGCATACCGTGGTCCGAAAGCTGGCAGACACTCCTTTCTGCGCCGGCGATTTGATCGCGGATCGCCTGCTGTGGCGCTACTTTGAAGCGGCAGTGCGCGCGCGTCGCGAGGGCACGCCAGCCGAGGCAGAAGCGGTGCTGGCGTTGCGAGCCATCGCGTTGCAAAGCAGCTGCCTGGGCGAGCGGCAGTTGTTCGAATACGATCAGGCGCTCTCGGATGCGGCCCGAGAACTCGCGACTCGGCTTGCCGCGGCCCGGCTCGATGCGGTGGCGGCGGCAGCGGCGCCGTTTCTCTGGCAGGTGAGGCTGTTGATACTCGATGCCGACAAACATCTGGGGGCGTATTCACCCGGCTTTCTGTGGTGGCTCGAGCAAGAACCGTTACGGCAGCGCCTGCGGGATAAGGCAATTCGGCCACTCGAGCAGGTGTTGTGGCTCTACGATCGGCGCAGCGCTGCTGTCGCCGCGGTCAAAACGCATTGCAAGAGCGGTACGCTGGGATCGACGTGCATCAACCTATCCGTGTTCGCCGACAGTTTGACGCGGCCAGCCGCGTTAGGGTTTGGCGAATGCTCGTTTCTCGAGATGATCGAGGGTGGCGTCCGCTCGATCCGCGGTGTTCCCACTTACACCTGCACGCCCGGCGTCTGTGGCACGCCCACATCCGCCGGTCGCATGCCGATGACGACGCTCGCGCAGTCGTTTCCGACGGCATTCAGCCGCAGCCCCGGTTATCAACTGCCTAACATTGGGGCAATCACCCCGTTCGGCGTCGATTTGGCGATGGCGCGAAAAGACCTGTGCAGTGACGGCGCAGGATTCGGCGGCCGCAACGGTTCAGCGGGCGACAGCGGACCGGGCATGGGACCGGGCGGCGACAAACTGGCCTGCGTGGTAGGCGAAAGCGCCGGGCGCACGGCCGCCTTGATTCCGGGCATGGCGTGCATCAGCCGCTACGTCTCGGCAACGAGCCCGTTGCGCGCACCTAACGAAATCATGCGCGAGACCAGCTATGCCGGCATTCCGCGCGGTTGCGAGCTTGGCGACGAGACCCAAAGCGACGGCGGAACTACCAATAGTGATCCGATGAACCCGATGTCTGGTACGGATGGCGGGACAGACAAAGACAAGAAAAAATCGGCCGACGATTTGAAGAAACAAGCCAAGGATCTTGCTGAAGAGCTGAAAAAAAATCCGGCGAAAATGGAGGAACTAAAGAAAGCGATCAAGGACACCACCGGCGTCGATGTAACGGATACGCAAATCAATGATGCGCTCAATAATTTGGCCAACGCCTCAGTAACGACGACCCCGATCGTCGTCGACGGCCAGCTCGCGAATGCTGCCACGGACATTAACGGTCAAATCACACTGTACCTAGGCACCATGAACGGCCGCTCGGATGCTGACAATCGCGATACATTGCTGCATGAGTTGGTGCACGCGGTGGTGAATCTGGCGAGTGATCAGCGTCGCAGCTCCTGGAGCCTGCTCCCAGAATCGACTCCTGAGGCGGCGAAGGAATACCGACAAGCCGTCGAAAAGCAGGATGCGGATATCCGCAAAAAGTGGAGTGTTACCGGCGGTAAGAACAAACGCTGCGTGGCCGAGGATCTCGCGTGTACCAACCGCTGCAACGGCATGAATCAGCAGACGCAACAGGCACTGGCATGCCTCAACACTGCGCTCAATCCGACGACCATTCCGCCCAGACCGGAAGACCTGGTGACGGATCCAATCGAACCCACGACCGCTAACAATAGTCAATTTACCAAATGCTTCGATGACGGAGCAGATATCGGCGCCGTAGTCGTCGCACGCCAATGTTCAGCCGTCCACTGCGCTAACGCTGCTTACGGTTTGAAGGGCAATCAATGCTGTCAGCCCCAAGGCACGCTCGACACCGCTGACATCGGCGCGCAGCAGCGCGAGATGTGCACGATCGTCCGCTGTGAAGCTTCAATTGGTCAATTCGCGGCCGGCGGAGGCATGGGCAATTTCGGTCAATGCGGTTGCGGAGGTGGGACCGGTGCTCCACCCGGCATGCCGCCGCTGAAAGTTCCAATGGAAGGTCCGTTCCCGCCGCCACGTTAGCGCACGACCGTAGAGTTCAGCAGACGCAGTCTCGCTCAAGAGGTGGCAAGATTCGCTCGGCACTACATAGTCGGTCAACGCAGAAATTAAATGGGATTCTGATGGCGATGGAGTCCTGTACCCGGGTGCCACTCGATGCAGCGAAATCTGGCCCTTTTGCCGCTGTGGGTGGTCTCGCAAGGACGAATGGGCGATCGGTGTCGGATAGCCCAGGCCCCCGGATACGATCCGAAGTTAGCATGCTCGAAATGTTCCGGGATGCACCAGAACCCTATGACATCATGAAACCAGAATTCCAAGTCAATTAATTGATGGCGCTGTTCAGTTGCCGCCGCCTCTACCAGCTAACAACTCGTTAGCTTATAATTGTTAGGCTAACGGTGGCGTTTTTTGGAACGCGCCCGGACGGTGGCGCGAATCTGGTCAATGGCCGACGCTTGTTCACAACACTTATTCAAGCGCAGCTCGAGATCCGCAGACGAACCAGAACCGTCTACCTACAGCCCATCAATCATGCGACGGTTCCGAAGGGGTCCGAGCGTTTCCGCATCACGGCCACCGCCCTGCACACTGACCTGATGGCAGAACAGTTTCTGTCGGCCCTTAGGAGTGGAGTCTGCAGCCGGGCCAACAAGTTTGCTGACATTGTGGCTGTCTATGAAGGACCCGATCGAAGATATTAGTGCGCTTCGCGCGATAAGCTTCGTGATGAAGGCTGTGCAGCTAGTCCGCGATGACAGCCAGCCAGTTACGCTGCATTAGTCTGGCTGACGGCGGGGGGCGCACACGGGCCGCGCCGGCCTCGCGCGCGCCGCGGCCTGAGCTTGCGCAGACATCCGGCCCTCGCGGTGCAGGCGTGCGAGGATGATATCTCTGCGACGATCGGCGTCTGCCCGCGCTTTGCACGGGTTCAACATCTGCGGGTTTGAGAGGATCGCAGCGAGCAGGGCCGACTGCGACCAATCGAGCTCAGCGGCGGAGCGGTCGAAGTAGTGACGCGCCGCGGCTTCTGCGCCGTAGATACCCGTACCCCATTCCGCGATGTTAAGGTAGACCTCGAGTATCTCGTCCTTGCTCAGGGTTGCTTCCAGGCGGCGCGCGATGATCGCGTCCTGGTACTTGCGCCGCAGCGTTTTCTCGGGCGTCAGGAACAGATTCTTCGCGACCTGTTGTGTGATGGTGCTGCCGCCACGCACGAAGGCACGCGCTTTGACGTCGGCCCAAGCGGCGCGAAGGATGTCGGAGTAGCTCAAGCCGGTGTGATGATAAAAGGTCGGGTCCTCCCACAGGACGACCGATTCCTGCAACTGCGCCGAGATGGCCCACAGGGGGCGCCACGTGCGGATCATCCGCGGGCTGTAGCGCCCGGCTATCTGTGCGCGCAGCTGTGCACCGCGTGGCAGGGTTGCGGGATCGACCGCGAGCAGCCCGAGGATGGCGCTGAGCGTGAGGGTCGGGAGAATCCACTTCAAGCTCCAGGTCAGGACGCCGACCTGCTATGTGCCGTACTGAGGCTGCTGTGGCCGCTTCTTGTGCCACTCCGCGCGGAAGCGCGCGTAGCCCTTTCGTCCATCCATGAAGTACTCGAGCATGCCTGGTGCGAACTTCGTGATTACCCGTGGCAGCATCAAAGTCGGCGAGGGTATGTTGGTCGTCACGACGCGCGCCGTCACGATCGCCATGTAGTCCTGTCCGAGGATCCGGCCTTGCCGGTCGGTGCACTCGCTCGCCTGCATATAGAAGATGGACTGGCCAGCGCGGTCCGTTTTCGTCTTGAGCCCGAGGGAGCCCGCGGCCGTAACCTGAGTCTTTGAATCCATTACCAGATGCGGCGGAAGCGGCCGCGAGAACGCCCACGAGGTTTCCACGTCCGCCAGCGGTCCCTTGGTAGGCATTTGCTTGCCGGCCATCCAGCCGCACTTGAGAACCTCGTCGGACACGACCTGCGGATCGAAAGTCACGGTCGCGACGATTTTTGCGTCGACCGGAGCATCGTGCCGCAGGTGGACCGCATATGGTTGCGGCTGTACGTGAATGTCGAGCCCATAAAGCATGAGCAGGTCACCCATGGCTTCGATGCCGGCTGTTAGCTTGTCGAAGGCCTTTGCGATTTGCGCGACGCGACCGGGAAGCTCCTCGGCAAGCTCGTTGATCGCCGCGATACCCCAGCCGTAGTGCTTCCTGTCTGTCTCGCCCTGAATGGACTCGCACGGGCCGCCTTGTGCATGCGCACTCTGAATTAGCAGCAGGGGCTTGGCCAGCCACGCGAGGGCGGACGTATCGGCCGCGGCTGGCACTTCGGCAGCAGTTGCTTGCTGCCCCATGAAGAACTCCATCACCAGCAGGATCGATTGGACGGGGCTCACCGGATAGTCGCTCGAGCTGTTCTCGAGTGAATAGGGAATGGGCTGGCGTCGCGCAAGTCCATCCATGAACAGCATGATGAAGTTGTTAGGATCCTTCGGATTGGCGGTGGCCTGCTGGTAGCGGCGCGCTACGGCCAGAGTCAGCAACGGTTCGAGCTCGACCGGCTGTTCGAGCTCGAGAATCGTACCCCCGAGCACGTAGGAGAAATTCGAAAAGGAAATGTAGCTCGGGTGAATCAGCGTTGCAGCAAGGACCCTCGCCTGAAAATCATAGAGAAAGAAATCCCGTTCGCTCTGCTCCGCTCCCGCCTGGATCTGCCTGCCATCGGGGGTGTACACACCGAGTCCGATGGCACCGAAGACCTTCAGGAGCACCGCGTACGCTTCGTCAGCCCTCTTTGCATCCACGAGTTGATTGGCCAGGGCGTACGCGGGTTCGTCCTTCAGACGATGCTCGAGATACGGATTGAGCGGGGCAGGCTCGACCTGTCGCGCGTACTCCTGGTCGGCCTGCCGCTCTTTCCACCACTGCCAGCCGAGATACCCTCCGACGGGAATTGCCGCAACACCCAGCACGATTGCGACCACCGCGGTGATCATCTTGCCGAGCGCACCCGGAGGGGCCGCTTGCGTCTCGGCCAACGAGGCAATCAGCGCCGTTTGCGTGCTTTCGCGGTGCAGATCCCGCGCAGCAACCGCGGCAGTCGTGTCCGCAATCCGCGGATCGGAGCCGCCGTCCGCGTAGATTGCGCTGCCGAGTTCAAGTAGACGCGCCTGCCTCTCCTGGCTAACGCTTTGTGAGTCTTTGCCCGCCTGCTGCAACTTCGCGGCCGTGCTGCTCAACTCAGCATCGATCGATTGATTGACACCACGGCGCTCGAGCTCGACGCGGCCGATATCGGCAACTAAACGTTGCGATTCCGCGTTGTGGCGCGCGACATCGGCGGCGAGCGGCGCGAGAGCTGCCGCGGCGGCTCGCGCCTCCTCCGGAAGACGCGCCAGCGCTGACTCGATCTGAGCGATGCGCGCGTTCGCAGCGCTGACCTGGTTATCGCGATCCGCTGCAATCGTAGTATGCAGGCTCGCGATTTTCTGTCGCAACTGCTCGAGCTCTCGAGGCAGGCTCTGCTGCTGCGCCTCGGTGCTGCGCGCCACGGATTGCTGTTGCGCCTCCTTCAGGCGTGCGGCCCCGAGCTGTGCATCAACCGCCTTCCTTTTCGTCTCGACGACGTTGCGCTCCGCGTCGAAGCGCGCGTTTTCCTCGCGCCGTTTGCCTTGCAGGCGCGCGCGGTCAGCTTCGAGCGCGCGACTCGCCTCGGACAACGCGCCCTCGCGCGCCGTGATCTGCACAAGGGCGTCGCGAACCGCGGCGTGGCGCGCGAGGTCGACTCCACTGGAGAGCGCCTGGTCGCCGAGCTTTACTAGAAGATCGTCGCGCGCGCGCCCGTGCGCGGTGAGTTGCTGCTGCAACGACCGGCGGCGCCACTTGCGCTGCAATTCGGACCAGCCGGCGCGGAAGATGCCTGTGCTCATGTGCGTACCCCCTGCCAAGACCAAGCATAGGCCATTACCGAGCACACGTGTGTTTGGTGCAGCGCGGCAGGCCACAGGATCACCTGCTTCGTTCAGCTGCTTCTCGGCAGCCACTTCGCTCTCGAGGGACTCTAGCGCGAGAGATGTTCAGAGGAGCTACCGAACTGCCGGCGCTTCAGGCGCCCCAGTTACACTCGCGGCGAGCAAAAGGATCGATGAGTTGTTAGCCATCATACGGCGAGTTCAGGTTGCGGCGCCGTGCGACGGATACGTCGCCAGTCAATCCCTTCGAGCAACATCGACAGTTGAGCGGAAGAAAGAGCACACGTGCCATATCGTGCTTGCGGCCACACGAACTTGCCACGCTCCAAGCGCTTTGCCAACAGCCACAGCCCATCGCCATCGAACCATAAGACCTTGATCCGATCACCGCGGCGGCCGCGAAAGCAAAACACACGACCCGCGCAGGGACTTTCGGCGAGCTGCTGTTGCACCAGAGCCGCCAGCACGTCGCGCAACTGCGCCGCACTCACTTGGCCCTTCAATCGCACCGTACCCGTCGCGAGTTCAATCTCGATGCACGAGCGCGGCGTAGCTGCTGAAGTCGCCGGTATCGAGACCGTCACCGGCACGAGCTTCGGCATTGTGGCCGCCGCCGAGAGGCCGCACGCCAATCGCGACATCGCGCTCAGCCCGAACCCGTCAGGCTCGCCGCAGTTCACTGATCCGAATGATCGTCATCACCGGCATCGCAATTGGCGTCTTTGGTCTTGTCACCCAGCTGCTTGAACGTCGATTCGTGCGCCCGATGCCAGCTTGCCGCCGGGTTGCGACAGCGCCCAAGCCGCCATGCCATTCTGGAACACCGAGAAGCCGAACAACAGGTACTCGCGGGTTGTCAGGCCGGCCGACTGTATCGCGGCTTTCACACCTGCAACCGCATTCATGCGCGCCACCGTGGCGTTCAATGACCTCGCATTTTCATCGTCATCGCAGCGCTGCGCCATCGTCTTCATCAGCGGCTGCAGGTTGGCCAAGGCCCGTGTGTACTTGGCCAGCGTGGCTTCGGTCAGCACATAGCCGCTGATTTCCTGCGCGTCACGATCGCCACTCTGGGCGCCCGCTACGGACGGCAGCAGCATGACGACAGCCAACGCGACGGCCGCGGCACTGCTGCAGATCTTGGTGTTCATCGGCAACTACTTCGGGTTGGGGCAGTCGGCGCCTTTGTTGCCGGTAAGGTTGATAGTCATATTGCCCTTCGCGGACATGAACTTGATCATGCCGGTAAATGACTTCTTGTCCGGCGCATAAACGATCTCACCGACGCCTGTTGACGTCGGTCCGGTGCAACTCACGGCCCAGGAAACCTTGAGGCCCGTGCTCTGGTAATTCGAATTCGTGCAGCTCTGCTGCGGGTTGGTCGCGACCGGCGGCCCAGCGCTATTCTTGGCGACGCATCGCGACAACCGGCTCACTGGCATCTGCATCCCCGGCGGCATGCCTTCAATCATCGGCTGCGATGTTGTTTCCCATGTCTCACCCGGTAATGGCGCATCTGCCGCCATTGCCCAGAACAGCGATGTCGCCCCGGCGACGACGAGAACCGCGACCGACAGGCCGCGTAACTGGCTCTTGTTCATCTTGTACTCTCCAAGCGGTCAACAAGCCACGTTGCAGGATAGGACATTCGACGGTCCTACTGCAAATACAGCTGGCGCCCTGCGCGACCCTACGAAGCGCCGGCCCTCATGCTTTATGATGTCTGCATGCGCTACTTCCTCGGCTGCTGCCTATCTTTGCTGGCGACGAACACATTCGCTGCGCCGTCGCTCCGCGCGCCGGCCACTGCGCCGATCGGTTCCGAGATCACGATCGTCGTTGCCTACGCCAGTGCCCACAATCCACGCGACTTCGTGACGATCGTGGTGCGGGGCGCGCCGGACGGAAGTTACGGAGACTACGCCTACATCTCGAAGCCGGGCTCCATCAAGTTGCAGGCGCCGGCGGCCGCGGGCGACTTCGAAGTCCGTTTGCTCGGCGCCGATTCGCCGTATCCGACACTCGCGAAGGCGGCACTGAAATTGACGGACGTGGCGGCGACGCTCGATGTCCCTGCGCAGGTCAAGGGCGGGCAGAAACTTGCGATTCGGTGGACGGGACCGGACAACGATCGCGACTATATTGCGATCGCCGATACGAAACCGGGCAGCTCGCCGTACCTCACGTACCAGTACACGAGTCGCGGCAATCCGATCGAAATCGTCGCGCCCGATGCTCCTGGCAACTACGAAGTGCGCTATTTCCTCGCGCAGGGCGACAAAGTGATCGGACGGCAACCGCTGCGCGTCGGAGCGACATCCGCGCAGGTGTCGGCACCTTCAAAGGTCGTGGCAGGTGCATCGTTCGCCGTGCGTTGGGAGGGACCGAACAATCCGCGGGACTTCATTACAATCGTGAAAGCCGGAGCGGCCGAGGGGACGTACGCTGAGTACAAGTTCACGTCCGCCGGCAACCCTGTGACGCTGCGCGCACCCGATGAAGCGGGCGAGTACCAACTGCGCTATGCGACTGCGCAGAACTACCTAACACTCGCGAGCGCTCGCATCAATGTCGCGGCTGTCAATGCGTCGGTGAAAGGACCGCCCACAGCGGTCGGTGGCTCGAACGTGGCAGTTGCGTGGTCGGGACCGGGCAATCACGGCGACTACGTCACCATCGTGGCGAAAAGCGCGAACGACGGGATATACGATCAGTATGAGTACACCGCCCGCGGAAATCCCGTGACGGTG
Organism: Gammaproteobacteria bacterium; assembly: GCA_031363155.1. Taxonomy (GTDB): domain Bacteria; phylum Pseudomonadota; class Gammaproteobacteria; order Steroidobacterales; family Steroidobacteraceae; genus UBA964. The sequence continues at coordinate 26,236 of JANLTW010000040.1, forward strand.
CGCGCGCCCCTCGCCGCCGGGGACTACGAGATCCGCTACGCAACCGGCCAATCTAACGCCGTGCTCGCGCGTACACCTCTTAGGTTGACGCCACCGCTTGTGGAAGCAGGTTTTGTCCGCGTAACAGCGGCGCCAAACGCTGCGCGTACCGGCGCCGTCGAGATCATTCTCGACGCCTCGGGCAGTATGTTGCAGAAGTTAGGTGCCCAGCGCCGTATCGACATCGCGAAGCAGACGCTGACGAAACTCACGACGGCCGTGATTCCCGCCGGAACGCCATTCGCATTGCGCGTGTTCGGCCGCGAAGTCGATTCCTGTCAGACGGCGCTCGACATTCCGCTGAGTCCGCTTGACGCGAAGGCGGTCAGCGCGAAGATTGGCGCGCTGGTTGCGAAAAATAACGCGCGCACGGCGATTGGCGCCTCACTGCTCGAGGTACCCAAGGATCTCAAGGCGGCGGCGGGCGAGCGCATCGTCGTGGTCCTGACCGACGGTGAAGAAACCTGCGAGGGGGATCCCTCGGCGGCGATTGCAGCGCTTCGCAAGGCGGGAACGAGCTTGCGCGTGAACTTCGTCGGGTTCGCCATCGATGAGCCCAGGATTGCCGCGAGTTTTCGTCGCTGGGCCGATGCAGGCGGCGGCCTCTACTTCGACGCACAGAACGCCGCAGGCCTCGATACGGCCCTCGCGCGCTCGCTGCAGCCAGCCTTCGATCTCGTTGACGGCCAGGGCAAGGTCGTGGCGAGTGGTTTCGTGGGTGGTGATCCAATTCGCCTGCTGCCGGGCACGTATCAGTTGCGTCGCAAGGGTGCGGCGAGCGGCGGCGCGTCGGTGGCGATCAAGCCGAAAGAAACGACGATCGCGCAGCTCTAGTGTCAACCGGCTTGGAACGTTGACCAGCGACTGATCTGCTTTGAGAAAACCGCATAGTCAGCTGCGTTAGGTTTTCGGCAAACTGGCGCAAGAAGGGACGAATTTGTCGTAAAGCGGAAGCCCGCGGCAGTCGACCCAATACCCGTCGTTGGTCCAGCCCATCATTGATTGGAAAAAGTCCCGAGGGCAACTGCGTGGTCAACTATGGCGTCATGAAAACAGAATTCCAGGTACAGCAATTACTTGATGGCGCTGCTCAGAAACCGCCGCCTCCACCGGCTAACAACTTGTTAGTCTAACAATGTTCGGCTAACGCCAGGGAACATTTCACTGGAAGACCACGACTACAGAACCACTGCCACGCCTTCGACCTGGCTCGCTCACGACGATTTGGATATTCCTGCCAAACCTGGTAAGACAGTCCATAAGTTTACGTTCTGAACAACCACGGAATTGCCCGCGCAGCAGTCGCGATAGTTTGGGTTGCGGTACGCCCAGAATTTCAGCGGCCGTGGCCTGCGTCAGTGCACGATCATCAAGAATCTCGGCAATCTTCGCTACCAGCTGAGCCTTGACGAGCATCGTGTCCGCATCAGCCATCCCAAGATCGGCATAAACATTCCGACTTCCCACTTCGTGGACTATCCGATTCGAACGTTTTGGTTGAGCCATTGAGCCATCTCCGGCTTGGGCGTCCCGGCACCATGCTTGGATTTCTCGTGAAAAACGAGTAGCACAAATACTGCTTCCGCAAACCGAACCGTATACACCGCGCGATATGCATTACCTACGTGGTCCGCGACGATCTCAATGACGCTGCCGTCGCCGAAACCGCACAAGGTCCTGCACCGCGAATGCCGCTGTCCGCGTTGCGCAAGATAAAGACCATATCCAAACAGGTCGACTACAGCCTCTGGCAAAGCCTTCAGATCCTTCTTGCTGCCGCCAATCCAAATCAAATCAAATCGCAGGCTTTAGTGGCGGTTGTGCTGGCAGTTGCCCAGGATCGCCTGATTTCACGAGCCCATTACATCCATATGGGACTAAAAGGCAATTGCACGCCAACCCAATCGATCGTCGCAGCACCGGAATTAGCCTCCAGTCCAACTATAGAAAATCGACCGGTAATCGACTCGGTACTGGCTTGCGAATGCCTGGGGGCAACCGTAGGGACAAATTCCGAGCCGGGAATTTAGAAGCCATTTATTTCCCAGACTTAGGTCCGCTGTTTGATTGCCTCCGCCTCCACTATCTAACACATCGTTAGCCTCTCTATGTTAGGCTAACGAGTCATCCCGTGATAATGTACGGAACCAACAATGTCAATGCGATAGAAGTCGCAGGCAGCACCAAAAAACACACTCTCCCGCTCCGTCGCCGACAGCCCCCGAGTGATTTGTTCATAGACAGCCCACACGCGCAAATAGTCGGACACCAGTTTCTCGACTGGAAAGTTAGATCCGAACATGCACCGTTCTGCACCGAATAGCTCGATGCAGGTCTCTACGACCGGCCGGATACTGTCTACGCTCCAGCGAGCATCAAACATGCCGAACCCCGACAGCTTGCAAAAGACGTTAGGCAATTGCGCCAGAGCCTGCAGACCTCGTCGCCACGCTCGCAGGCCATCTGCAGTTTGGTCCCAGGGCGATCCGCAATGACAGATCGCAACCTTGAGCTGCGGAAACATTGCCAGAACGCGCGCCATGCGTTCGGCTTGCGCGGGTATCAGCTGCAGATCGAAGGATAATCCAAGCTCGGACAAACTCCCGAGATTCCTGCGCCAGATGGGGTTATCGATCAGAGCATTGGATTCTTGTTGCATTGGATCGTCGACGGAGCGCCCAATGATCTGACGGACGCCGCGAAAATTCTGGCTGCACAGGTGCGCCCGCAGCACCTCGCCAGCCTGCGGGTTCGCCAGATCGCAGTAGGCAACGATAGCGTTCGGCATGCCATTGCCTGCTGGATCATCCGCGACGCGCTGCAACCACCGGGTTTCTGCAATGACATCGTTATCGGCGACACCGACCTGAATGTGCACCGAACCCTGCACTCCGACCCCCGCGGCATCGTGGCGCAGGTCACTCAGCAGATAGTTCTGCTGAATCGGCGTCGGGTCGCCGAAAAAACGTTTGACGCCTCTGGCCATCAACCAGGGATAGTGGTTCGCCCGCAGGTCCCAGAGGTGATGGTGCGCATCAATAACTCTCGTCGTTCCGCCCGGCATGCGATGCAGCCCTAACGCTGCGACTGCCGGTAAATCTGTGCTAACACGGCGAGCTTGTCGAAGATGGTCCATTCGGCGGCAATACGATCGGCAACGATTTGCCAATGCGTGACACCCATGAGCAGCAGCGGCGCGCCGGTGGCAGCTAGACGCCAGGCGTCGCCACGATGCTCTCCCGCCAGCATCCAGCGCACCGCAACCTGGTGACCGTCGACATTATTTGGGATCACGCACAGATGATCGACACTCAGCGCCGCCGTGCCGACCATGTTCCGCAGCGCCGCGTATGAGCTAACAACGGCCGCGCGCCCCGAAGCAATCGGCTTGGAGTCATGCAACACCGCATACGGCGCATATTGCAGCTCGAATGTCGCCGCGTCTCCCCTGCGCCAGACATTGCCGAGAACCGACGTGGCAAACTCGCGCGCCTGCCCGATGCCCCAGGGCACGGCAGCACTGGACTGTCCATTGCTGCCTGCTCCGATCCGCGACCGTTCGCTTGCCAGCCATGCCTTGAAATCCGGCGCCAGCGGTGTTGTCGCTTGCGCTTTGGCGATGGCATGCACATCGAAGCCAAGTTGCTGTACTAACGAAAAATTATCTCTGACCAGCCACTCGCGGGTGATCACGCCGTTTTCCACGAGGCAATCGGCAATGGTCCGCACGTTGACTTGTCGTCCGGTCGCGGGACCGAATCCACTGGCACCGAGATTGGTCATCGGGCTCAGGATTCGGTGCGAGCTGTAAAAAACACCCGGGGACTCGCGATTCCAGACGACACTTTCGCCAAGAAGCAGGCGATCTGGAAACGCCGCAATCGTGTCGTGGGTATTCTTGACGATGGCGGCTGCGCCGTGCACCAGGCCGCCTAAGGTGTAGATCAGCGTGTCGCTGGCGTAGTAGTCATGGATCCGTTCGACCTGCCGGGATTCCCAGATTTCGTGCGTGATACCGAGGATGTAGTCCACCAGGTTGCGGTACGGCCCCTGCGTGCCTTCCAGAAACTCCCGCGTCATCTATCGCGCCTCGGTCAGCAATTGCCTCGCGCCAGACAACAGGAATGCATGATCGGATGCGAGAACAAAGAGCGACGCGCCACGCGCCGCCCAGACTCGCGCCTCCTTGGCTTGCGCCACGAACATGCCGACTGGGATGTTGGCGGCCTTCCCGGCCGCACATATTTTTTCGACCGCACGCACGACTTGCGGATCGTCCGGGTCGGTCTTACCCAGGGACACGGTGAGATCGATACGCCCGACGAACAGGCAATCAACGCCCGGCACTTTGGCAATGGTTTCGACCGCGTCCAGCGCGTCCACATCTTCAATCTGCACCACGACCGTCGTTCGCTGTTTCGCGAGCTCCATTTGCGTACCAATTTTGCAACCGGCAAAGCCCGCCGCACGTGTAGAGCCCGAATACCCGCGGCCGCCGCGTCCATAGTGACTGGCGCGCACCGCCGCCTCGGCCGCCGCCGCTGAATCGACGTGCGGAACCATGACACCGGTTGCGCCACAATCCAGCGCATTCAATATCTGCGCCGGCTCGCAACTCGGCACCCGGACCAGCGCCGGCATCCCAAGCGCGCCGCAAATCGCGAGGCAGCCATCCAATTCGACTCGCCCAAAGGGCGCGTGCTCGGCATCGAGAACTAACAGATCGAGGCCCGATAGTGCTAACACCTCGCAGACAACGGGCGACGGTGTCTTGATCCAGGTGCCAATCAACGACTGCCGCGCATGCAGACGGTCACGAAACTCACTGCTCATGGGCGACCTGACTGTTGCATGTAGTGGCGAAAAAAGTCCGCATCCCTCGGTACGGACAGCTGCGGCACTTCAATTGCGAACAGTTGCTTGTCGCCGGGATAGCTATAAATCATGTATGACTTGCCGCGCATGCTCAGCTCCTTAGGCAAGGCGCTCCGACCAATTAAAATTGGCGCCCATATCGCCGATTGAATGACGGATGATCAGAGGCACCTGGAGCTCATCGAGTTGCAAAAAGGGCTCAACGCTGCGCCAATCAAATCGGGTGCTCAGCGAGGCAATATCAGCATTCAGTTTCACGAAATCTTTCTTCGCAACGTCGCTGCCGTCCGGTGCTTCGCGGTGGTCGTAGCTCGAGTAATCATAGGCCTGATCCCAGATGTCACCGTCAACGGACGACCATATGGAAGCCGCCCGAAATTGCGAATTCGCCAGCGCGGCACTCAATGGCACCTCGCCGCCCATCGAGTGGCCCCACAAAAACAGGTTGCCAGCATCCATATTAGCAAGTTTCCTGACGACGGCCGCCGGTTGCTGCGCTGCCGGTTGTCGTCAGCAGCACCGCCACCCACACTCCAAGCGATAAGATGGTCGCCTTCAATCGATGCATTGTATTCATGAGGCTGTGCTTCTGCCTGTGCCCGGCCAGCGACTTGCAGGGTGCGGCAATGTTTCCGGCAACGACCACCACAGCGCGGCAGCAATCGCAAACGTCACCGCACCTGTATACATGATCGCTTTGAGACCAAACGCCGCGGCAATAGCGCCGGCGACCAAAGCGCCAAACATGAAACGATCCGGCCCCAGTTGAAAATCGACGCGGCGGTCGCGCGCAAATGCTCCGGATACAGCTCGGCAAAATACGGCCCCCACACCCCACTGGCTACGAGGCCAAAGCCATAGGCAAAGCCGACCAGCGCATAGAGAATCGGATTCGATGGCACGTTGAGGTACACGACGATGAACGCGGCTGCCATGACGAATCCCCAGGCGTTCGCGCGCCGCCCCATGCGATCCGCTACCAGACCCCAGGCAATGGCGCCGACCATGGAACCGACATGCAGCACTGTCATCAGCCTGCCGATCAGGTCCGGCGTGTAGCTCTCAATCTCGCGCAGATAGTTCGTAATCCAACCATTACTGACTGTCTGATAACTAATGCAATACTCGAGACAAAAAGGGGGCAGATCGGATTGCGTAACACAGCCGCGCAGTACGCGCTGGGAGGCGCGGGCTTTTCTCAAGCTGCCAAGCAGTGCGCGGCCGAGTTGCGGAATATTGTCGGGCTGACCGTTCGCGAGGGGGTGCTTCACGGCATGCCAGGCGGCTTCGATCGGGTTCAATTCCGGTGCGTAGGCGGGGAGTTTCTCCAACTGCAATCGCGGGTATTGGTAGCAGAACTCATGCAGGCCTTTGCGATTGTGGATCTGCGCACCGTCCCAGATGACGATGACATGGCCGCGAAGATGTTGGAGCAGGTACCAGAGAAAGTCCTGAACCTCATCGCGCGAGGTGTTCTTCGCGTGAAGCCTGAAGTAGAGCCCAAGCCGTCGGCGTTGCGGACTGATCGACAGAGCGCCGATGACCGAGATGCGTGCGTGGTCGTAGCGGTAGCGGATGATCGGAGTCTGCCCCACCTGTGCCCAAGTACGTCGGACGGTGGGTATCAGCATGAAGCCCGCGTCGTCGACGAAGACGATGTGCGCACCCAGCCGCGCAGCGTTTTTTTTACCCGGGGCCAGTCCTTGCGCTTCCACTGTTCGATACGCGCCTCATCTCGCTCCAGCGCCCGACTCTCAGGCTTCTGGCAGCTGAAGCCAAACTCGTGCAACAGGCGAGCGGCATGACTGCGGTGGTATTGAATGCGGCAGCACTGATGAATCAGCGTCGCCACGCGACTCGTCGTCCACAGCTCGGTGGAAAAGCCGTTGGCCAGCGCGCCTTTCAACAGCCGTTTGATGATGCGCTGGCGCTGCGCTTCATTCAGCGTTGGTGGTCGACCTGGCGCCGGACGAACCTTCAATGCACGATCACCGCCACGGCTACGTGCATCCCGCCAACGCATGACCGAACTGGCAGCACACTGCGTCATGCGCCCCACTTCACCGAGTGTGTAGCCCTCATCCAGCAGTCGCAGCGCCTGGTGACGGCGCGCTTCAATCAGCTCTGCAGATCCCGTTGGCCGCCCCATGCCAGTGCTCCGCTACAGCAGCAGCAACCATTATTGCATTACTTAAGAGACAGTCAATAGTAGCATCACTACGGCGGGGGCCACCGCCGCTTGTCGGAAATTCAATGAACACATGGATACAACCCTGCCTGACGAATCAGGCGATCACGTCACAGGCTCCGCCAGAACGGAGACCGATTCGACCGTGGGTTGTTAGCGGGGCGGCTTGTCGGCGCGCTTGACAGGCGGATCGCCGACGCGGGATTCGCGCGTGATTACGACGTGATTATAGATCCCAACAAAAACTGAAAGGGCGACGGCAGTTCCGCAACCGCCACCATGCCCGCGTGTCCACATACGTCGCAATGGCCGGCCGAATGCGTGGCACCCGATCCATCATCATCCGATAGCAGCAGGCCATCGCCAAGGTACGTCGCAGGCGTTGTGTCTTTGACGGTCGAGCCCGATTTTGCGTCAGAAGCGTGATCCACTTACCAATGTACGGCCCGCGCCTGCGCGGACGCGAGCATGCTTAGGACCAGCACCAGAGCAATCATCTTTCTCACCGCGAGACAGTACTGCACGATCCTCCGATTGTGCAAGTACCACTTCACATGTTCGAAGTCCCGAACCCGCCAAAGAAACCCACGAAGTGGCTTCTATGGGTCCATCTAAAACCCTGCCCGATGTGCCCCACTGCCATGGCAGCTGTAGTACTCGCCGTTATTTGACCAGAGTCAGCTTCGGTCGCACGTTAGGCCGATGCCCTTTTTCAACCGACGGACTGACCGGGCCCTCGCGCAACCGGTCGAGATAATCCGCCTAATGCTGCAGCAACTTGCGGCGCGCATCGACCTGACACTGCGATTGTAAGCCGCCCGGACCCGATCCTTCGGCAAATGCGCCAGCTGCAACTCAATCCGGTCCGGATTCCCGCATTGTTCGTTGAGAAGGTTCTGGTGCAGCCGCGGACGCGACAACAGACCAATCCCGGGTTGCGCCACGGGGTGAGTTACGCCAGGGCCAGCTCCCATTGCTGCTTGAGGGACCCCTGCCGCGAACGGCGGGTCGGGTCGTTTCGAGCTCCTAAGGGGAGCCAGAATTGGGGGCAACGACGGGGGCAACGACCGCGCCATGAAAGCGGAATACTTGCAATCAATAGCTTACTAGCACTGCTCGGTAGCCGCCGCCTCCAGACCGAACAAATCCGTTCGCCTAACAATGTTGGGCTAACGGATGAGTGGACAGCTCGTGAGCGACCGCGACTGTAACTCGCCGACAGGCCATGCCGAATTTTTCGCCTGGTGCCCGGCGCCAACGGAAAACTCAGGCAGCACTGACAGGCCGTAAATTCTCCAGGCGATAGAAATCGAGGTTCTGGTGTATCTGGGGCGGTCGGTAGCATGTTGGGCCTGTGCGCCCGAGGTGCCCGATGACGAAACCGATCGCCCGCGATCCGATCTAACGCAAGCGCGCATTCGAAGATCCTGCGGTGGGTCACGCGATATGTGCCTGATTGCGCCAACGGAGATAGGTCTTGTCCGTAGTCCCGATCTGCCTGGTCGCATCCACAACGGTACTGCCATGGCCGATCAGGACATCGGTCTCGCGCAGCCTGAGGATGATCTCTTCGGTTATGTATCTCTGCTTTGGCATCTTCCAGGTCTCCTGTTCACCATTTTAGGGAACATCATCCTGGACCGAAAAAACCGGGTCACGTCAGGACCCAGCCACTGTGACCGGAATCGGCTGTTACCTTGACGAAACAGACGAATTCGTTGGTAAAGGTGTCGAGTTTCCTCGTGGCGTCTATGGCGTCCTTCCTGCATCGCATTTTACCACCATATCCCATACCATGACCGCCGTCGGTCGGCGTCAGATCGAATTGGAGGGGACCGGCAAGTGCAGAATCCTAACATTCTAATTGTCATGGTCGATCAGATGAGCGGCGTGCTGCTCGACGATGACCGGATCGATTCGCTCAGGATCCCGAACATTCGCCGTCTGATCGCGCGCGGCGTTAAATTCGACAACGCCTACAGCAGCAGCCCATTGTGCACACCGGCGCGCGGCAGTTTCATGACCGGGCAACTGCCGTCACGCACTGGCATTTTCGACAACGCGGCCGAGTTCCGGGCGTCCATTCCCAGCTTCGCACACTACCTGCGCATACTCGGGTATCAAACTGCGCTCGCCGGCAAGATGCATTTTGTGGGCCCGGATCAACTGCATGGTTTCGAGGAACGCTTGACCACGGACATCTATCCGGCGGATTTTGGCTGGACACCCGACTGGGATCGGCCGCTCGAACGCGTCGATTGGTGGTATCACAATCTGAGCTCCGTCACCGAGGCGGGAATCGCCGAAATCACCAATCAGCTGGAATTTGACGATGAAGTGGCGTATCAGGCTCGCCTGAAATTGTTCCAGTACGCGCGCCGCCAGGATCCTCGTCCTTTTTGTCTGACGGCGAGTTTTACGCATCCCCACGATCCTTATGTCGCACGCCGCGAATATTGGGATCGTTACGATCACTCCCAAATACCGATGCCGCGCGTTGCGGCTATTCCTTATGAACTGCAGGATCCCCATTCGCAACGCCTCCTCGATGCCGTCGACTACGGGAAATTCACAGTCGGAGATGCGCAGATCCGCAATGCGCGGCATGCGAGCTTTGCCAATATCAGTTACCTCGACGACAAGCTCGGCGAGCTCCTGAAGACACTCGAGCAGTGCGATTTTGACCGGACTACTCACGTCATCCTGTGTGCGGATCATGGCGACATGCTGGGTGAGCGCGGCCTCTGGTACAAAATGAACTTCTTTGAGGCGTCATGTCGCGTGCCGTTGGTGATTGCAGCACCACAGCAGGCAGCGGCGCGCCGGGTCGCGACGCCGGTGGCCCTTCACGACCTCCTGCCAACGCTCATGGATCTGGCGGGTGGCCATGCTAACGAAATCGTTGGCGAGATCGACGGCCAGAGTGTCCTGGGGTTGACAGAGGGCCGCGAGGATCCAGGCCGGGTGGCCTGCGCTGAGTATTGCGCTGAAGGCTCTGTCAGTCCGATGGTCATGATCCGGCGTGGTCGCTACAAGTTCACCTACTGCGCCGCAGACCCCGCACAGCTTTTTGACCTTGCATCGGATCCGCTGGAAAGTACCAATCTAGGCGCGGATCCGGCGCATGCCCCGGTGGTGGCTGAATTCCTGCGCGACCTGTCCGCGCGCTGGAATTTCGAGGAGTTCACACGCGATGTCCGACACAGCCAGCGAGTTCGAGCGCTGGTGAACCAGGCCAATCGCATCGGAAAATTCACCAGCTGGGATTATCAGCCGCCATCGGCCGCCGACAACCGGTTCATGCGCAATCATATGGATCTGAACGTGCTGGAAGCCAATGCGCGCTATCCAAAACGCTGACGTACAACTCTGACGTATTGTTGCGTGCGCCGGTGAGGAGCACAATCAGGCCGCCGACAGCCAGCACAGAAAAGGCTGTCGATCGTGGTATCGACCAGGAACTCACACGGTGCGAGGTCGCCAGTCGAGGCTCGCCTGCCGCGGGATGTTGTTGAGCGCTTGTTCAAAGTCCACTCCCCCTACGACAGTCAGCCATGTTTCACGATCCGGGAGCCCGCGTTTCCGACGCTTGGAAAGTCTGTATTCGAGGACGGGACAGTCTTTTTTATTTCAAGAAGTTGCAGCTATCTCAAGCAAATTTATACGCAACTGCTGCCTGCGTGTTCAATCAACCACCGCCTCCGCTTCATCAGCGCGCGGCGCACCGCTCGTCAATACAGCTATGATCAAAACCCAATGACTCGACTCGCGCGCGCACTCCTACTGGCCACGCTCACCCTGATGGCTCGGCCCGCCCATACGCAGGTCGCGGAAGCGCGCGCCTGCAACCCGGTGCGACTGGCGGATGTTGGCTGGACCGATGTGACAGCAACCACAGCGACTGTTGCGGAGTTGCTGCGACAGGCAGGCTACGAATCGCGAATCACCATTCTGTCGGTGCCAGTTACCTTCGCCTCGATGCGCAACAAGGACATCGACGTCTTTCTTGGCAATTGGATGCCAGCGCAGGCCGCGGGTCTCGCGCCCTTCCTGGCCGACAAATCCATCGAGGTGGTTGGGAAAAATCTGGAGCGCGCACGCTACACGCTGGCTGTGCCCGATTACACACACGCCGCGGGTCTCAGGGATTTCGCGGACATTCAGACATTTGCCCCGAGTCTGCAGAGGCGAATTTACGGTATCGAACCCGGCAACGATGGCAATCGCCATGTGCTAGAGCTGATCCGGGACAACCGGTTTGGTCTGACGAACTTTCAGCTCATCGAATCCAGCGAACAGGGCATGCTCGCCGCCGTGGAACGGGCCATCCAGGACAAACGCCATGTCGTGTTCCTGGGGTGGGATCCACATCCGATGAACCTGCGGTTCAAGATGCGATATCTCAGTGGCGGCGACGACAGCTTCGGCCCGAATTTTGGCGGTGCAGCCGTCTTTACCACGGTGCGCGCCGGCTACCTCGATGAATGCCCTAACGTTGCGCAGCTGCTGCGCAATCTGCGATTCACGACGGTCGACGAAAGTGAAATCATGGCCGGCATTCTCGAGCGTAAGGAGTCGCCACAGCAGGCCGCGTCGGTGTGGCTCCGCAGTCATCCTGACAACGTCAAGACGTGGCTCCAAGGCGTCACCCTGTACAACGGACGCGCCCTGGCGGGCGCCTCTGCCCAAGCGACACCTAACACCCGCGACCAGGGCATGGAAGGCTGGATCACAGACCACAAACTGCCAGTAGGTGACCGAATTGCCAGTGCCATCGAATTCACCAAAACCCATGGCCGCGGGTTTTTCGACGCGCTGTCACTGCTGATCGCCGGCACCGTCGAGACGCTGACCGGGTTTTTTCTCGCCATTCCGGCAATCGCTCTGCTGATTGCCCTGACAGCGCTTGCGTATTTGTTGCGGCGCTCCTGGCCTCTGACAATTTTTGTCGCGTTGGCGCTGCTCTTCATCATGAACCAGGGCTATTGGGACGCGACGCTGCAAACGCTGTCTCTGGTCGCCATTGCCACTGTTGTTAGCACATTGATCGGTATCCCTGTTGGCATCGCTGCGGCGCATCACCCGCGTTTTTTCTCAGCCTTGCGGCCCCTGCTGGATCTGATGCAGACACTGCCGACTTTTGTCTATCTGATCCCGACGCTGGTGCTATTCGGTTTGGGGGTTGTGCCGGGTCTGATCTCCACCGTAATTTTTGCGTTGCCTGCACCGATTCGCATGACGCAACTGGGCATTTCCAGTGTGCCGCAAGCTTTGCGTGAAGCAGGCGAGGCTTTTGGCGCCACGCCGTGGCAACTGCTCTGGAAAATCGAGCTGCCGAGCGCACGTAGAAACATTTTTGCGGGCATCACCCAGTGCATCATGCTTAGCCTGTCAATGGTTGTGGTGGCCGCACTGGTGGGTGCGGGCGGTCTGGGAGTTCCCGTGGTGCGCGCGCTCAACACCGTGCAGATTGGGATGGGTTTCGAGGCAGGGATCGCCATCGTGTTGCTCGCGATCATTATCGATCGCATGACAAGGCCGGCGGAGGACCGCAGATGACTGCGGCTTTGCAGTTCAAGCATGTCGACATTCTGTTCGCACAAAACAGAGCCGCGGAAAGAAATCTCGGCGCCGCGCGCGATGCCTTGCGCGGCGGCGCAAGTCGAGCGGACGTCACAATGATCTGGGGTATTGTCGCGGGCATCGTGGATGCGAATCTCGAAGTCGCTCGCGGAGATATCGCCGTGATGATGGGATTGTCAGGGTCCGGAAAATCCACGCTGCTGCGCGCCGCCAACGGACTCAATCGTGTGACCGGTGGCGAGGTGCGTCTGATGGACGGTAGCCAGTCAGTCGACGTCGCGAACTGTTCGGCTGCGGAGTTACGCCGGGTACGCCGAAGACGGATCGCGATGGTCTTCCAGCAGTTCGGACTGCTGCCCTGGCGCAGCGTGCGTGACAACGTCGGACTCGGCCTGGAATTGCGCGGCGACCCGCCCGCCGAGCGCAAACGGCAAGTGGACGAAAAACTTGAACTCGTGGGTCTCAGCCAATGGGCGGATCGGTCCGTAGCGGAATTGTCGGGCGGCATGCAGCAACGCGTGGGTCTGGCCCGTGCCTTTGCAACGGATGCCGATATTCTGTTGATGGACGAACCCTTCTCGGCGTTGGATCCGCTGATCCGTTCGCGCCTGCAGGACGAGTTGCTGGCTCTGCAATCCAAGGTGCGGAAAACCATATTGTTCGTCACCCACGATCTCGACGAAGCCCTGCGGATCGGCAATCAGATTTCGATTCTCGAAGGTGGCCGCATCGTGCAGACTGGCGCGCCACGCGACATCGTGATGCGGCCTGCCAATGACTACGTGGCGGCATTCGTGCAGCACATGAATCTGCTGACCATGCTGACGGGCGAACAGGTAATGCGCCCTGTCGCTCAGTGCCGGCGCGAAGGCCTGAGCGTCTGGATTGATGCCGACCGCGCAATTTGCGTGGCAACGGACGAATTCGGCCAGTTTGTTAGCGCCAGCGATGGCGCCAGCCGCATGAGACTGCAGGGTCCGGAAGTTACCTTTCGTGCCGACATCGCCGAGGCCATCGGAGCCGTACCACCCCAAACCCCTTTGCAGACGATCATTGCCCTGGTTAACGCCACCCAGCGCCCGGTGTTGATCACCGAGCACGGCAGTTTCCTCGGGTACTGCGGGTCGCAGGAAATTCTCGCTGCCCTGGATCGCAGTCGCCCCGGATGATGCTCACTGACGAGTCAATGCCGCAGTGGGGCATGCGTGAGACTCCTGCCCGACCAAACGTGGCTAAGGCGCAAATTCAATTCAGAGGTCCATGCATAGCGGCCGCGAGTGCCTCGCAAGCTTGCCTTGGACGGCCAGCGGCCCAGCCATCGAGCGTTATGGCGATTGCGCCTCGAGCACCCCTTCTGGCGCAATGTGCTCGCCAGAACGAACAGGTACCTGAACGCCGTGATCGAGCAAGACCACCGAGCTGTCAAGAGACGCTGTGCTTCAATGGCTGGATTCAAGTCATTTGCCAGCGCAGCGAACACCCTCGCGGGCATTGAGCTTGCTCACTGCAATCGCAAACGGCAATTCACTGTAGGCCGCGGACTGCAGCAGGGAAACTTGTCGCTCAAAAAGCTCTGGGACCTGGCCGTCGCCCGACGGGTGATGCACGGACATGCTTAAGGCATGCATTGACCCTTTGCCCCCCGATGCCCGGAACCCTTGGAGGCAACAAAAGGGGCAACTGTGACGCCATGAAAATGGAATCCTTTTTAAATCAATAGCTTGATCGCACTGTTCAGTTGCCGCCGCCTCCACCAGCTAACACGTTAGCAGATCGATATTCTTGAGCCTGTTTCGTCGGCAGGCGTTGCTGCAATACTTGACCTGATCCCAGGTCCTGGCCCATTTGCGGCGCCAGGTCATCGGGCGATTGCAGACGACGCAAGTCTTGTTGTCTTGGCACTTCATCATCGACTCACCTTGCCGCAAATGTGCAGCTCGATGAACCGTGTCCGCTTCTTCATCATCTGGCTCATCTGATTTGCGTCCATTTTCTCAGCGTTCTTCAGCATCATTGTCATGCGACGATTGCTCTTGAATCGGCCGGCACCCTCATGAAGAAATGTCCAGAACAGGTAGTTGAACGGGCATGCCGACTCGCCCACGCGTTCGGCCGGTTCGAACGTGCAGTCGGCGCAGTAATCGCTCATTCGATTGATATACGCGGCAGAACTGACGTAGGGCTTGGTCGCCATGGTGCCGTTGTCGGCATTCATGCCCATCCCTAAGGCGTTAGGCGTGACGACCCAGTCGACGCTGTCGACATGCATGCTGTAAAACCAGTCGTTCATTGCCTGAGGTGACAACCCGGTGAGCATGGCGTCTTCGTAATCACCAAATTGCGGGAGCCGCTGTTGCGCGAACCTCGCCCATGCTTTCTCGGCATCCGCTCGCGTCACGGGAAGCGAGAATTCCCGGGTTGATCCCGGATGCGAGGAGAAAACTTTGTCGACATCCTTCATCGCGCAGCGCGTGATCGCATCGGGCGCAATCGAGAACGGCTCAGGAAAAGTCATTCCGCGCTTTGCGGGTTTGCGGTTTTCCTTGTCGAGGTTCCATTCGCCGCCAACCGGCGAGCCGTCGGATTCGACAAGCACATTGAGTTTCGCCCGCATGCGTCGATAGAAAGGTTCCATGACGGGCTTCTTGAGCGGGCGCGACCACGCCGCGAACTCGGCGCGGTCGGTGAGAAACAGCGTGTTGGGCTCGTGGCGAATGCGTACGCCCTTTATGCCAGCAATCGACTTGATCCATCGGGCGCAGTGAAATTCCGACGGATCGACCACCACCATTTCCGGGTCACGTGTCTCTTTGACCAGATGAGCGATCGCGGCAAGCGAATCCAGATAAGGCCGGCGGCCCAGGCCATTATGATGGACCACAATACCGCCAGACTCCAATTCCTCGGCGAAGTGCCGGATCGCGGAAACTTGAAACAGGATCCGATGCTGATGGAAAGGCCACGTCGCGACGTGTCGTTTTGATTCGATCAACAGGACCCGGTCGGGCCGGTGCTTGCGCACCAGTTCCACGGACAATTGGTCTTCCAGCAGCCAGAGCGTAGACATGAGTCAATACCAGTCGCGCAGGGTACGAATCATTTGATTGATCTTCTGGGGCATTCGTTACTTCGCCGACTATTCAACCGCGACATTCGGCATCTTCCCGGCGCGAGTCGATTCGACCGGCTGGCACACATCGCAACGAAACGCCCGGCGTTTGACGATCTCGAATCGCGTGATCGCCGAGGCGCAAGCCGGGCAGCGGCTCTTTCCGAAAATGAGCGTTTGCTCGCGGTAGCGGAGCTTACTCGGAGGCGGGCCGACGTCGCGACCCGGAACGACTGGCGACATCCCTGCGCGAAACAACAGCTCGGTTCGATAAATGTTGCCGATGCCGGTGCGACTCTTGCTGATTCGCTCCCATGCACGTTTCGGGTCTGCATCCTCGCGTAGCGGATCGGGCCCGAGTCGATCAATGATTGATCGTTTTGCGTGCGGCTCAATGACTTCACATTGACTAGGACCGTTGAGATCCACGACATGTTCTGCTGTGATAAATCGTACTCGCGTCGCGCCGAGAACATCGGGCAGATCGTCGCCATTGCATTTGCGAACGCGATACTTCCCAAAAAGCCCGAGATGGGCGTGAAGAACCGGTCCGGCTGCGACTTGATCGAACTGGTAGAACAAATGTTTGCCGCACGCTTCGACTGAGTGCAATCGCCTGCCATCGAGCGCTCGCGCGCCAAGCGGTGAACGGTATGGCCTTCGGGCACCCCGATATTCTAGCTTGGCCCGAGGTCTGGACATTGCCCGGTCGACGCCCGGGTGACCATCGCGCAGAATGTGCCCTCCAGAGAGAAGCAGGAGGATCCCATGCGAATCCGAACATTCATGGCGCTGCTTCTGGCCGCCGTTGCCGGTGCGCCCGCGTACGCTGATGCTCTCGGCGACACGATGCGCGCCTGGTGCAGCCAGACTGGCACCTGGCGGGGAAGCATCGACATCACGGATGCGGCGGGTCACACGCAGAAGGTATCGCTCGTCTCACGCCACCGGTGCACGCCGGACGGCCGTCTGCACATCGTTGAGGAGGACTTCGTCACGCCAGAGCGGAGCGAGCACACGCTGAAGGTCACGTATGCTGATCCGTCGATCCAGGGGTTCCGCACCGCGTATTTCTCGCGTGGCGCCGAATCACCGCACGCCTATCGCTTCGCCGCCGTGGCATTGAAGGACGATCTGCACTGGAAGCAGTCCATCACGACCGCCGACGAAAGCGAGCTCTTCGAGAATCGCAAGGCCGTGATGCGCTACACGCGCGAGCGGGACGGAGATCGGATCGTGAGTCGCAAGGAGATCCGCTTCCAGGGCGGCAAGGGCGACTTCGAAACGCGTACGCTGATCGAGCAGCGGCGCGTCCAGCCATGACGCGGGACATCCAGCGCCACCCGACGGATGGTCGCTCAAACAAAGCACGCCGTCGTTCGTTGCGACACCCTGTTGGCCGGCGTTTTCCTTAGAATAGGCAGGATCGCTGCGAGGCCTGTGAATCGGCGGCCAGAGAGAACCTGAAAATGAGCTCAAAGCCAACCATCATCTATACGCTGACCGACGAGGCGCCGCTGCTTGCAACTCACGCCTTTCTACCCGTGCTCCGTGCGTTTACACGGCCGGCCGGCATCGACGTGGTCACCAGCGACATTTCGGTGGCGGCGCGCGTGCTGTCGCAGTTTCCGGAATTTCTGACGGAGGCGCAGCGCGTGCCCGACAACCTCGCTGCGCTCGGCCAGAAGACGCTCGAGCCGGATGCCAACATCATCAAGCTGCCGAACATCAGCGCGTCGGTGGGGCAGCTGGTGGCCTGCGTTCGCGAGCTGCAAAGCAAGGGTTACAAGATCCCGGACTACCCCGAGGACCCGAAGACGGACGCGGACAAGGCCATTCGCGCCCGCTACGCCAAGTGCATCGGCAGCGCCGTGAATCCGGTGCTGCGCGAGGGCAATTCCGACCGGCGGGCGCCGAAGGCGGTCAAGGAGTACGTACGCAAGAACCCGCACTCGATGAGCGAATGGGCGCAGGCGTCGCGCAGCCACGTCTCGCACATGCACGCCGGCGATTTCTACCATGGCGAGAAGTCGCTGACCCTCGAGCGCGCGCGCAACGTCAAGATGGAGCTGATCACCAAGAGCGGCAAGACGCTGCTGCTCAAGCCCAAGGTTGCGCTGCAGGACAAGGAGATCATCGACTCGATGTTCATGAGCAAGAAGGCGCTGTGCGCCTTCTACGAGCGGGAAATCGAGGACGCGAGGAAATACGGCGTGATGTTCTCACTGCACGTCAAGGCGACGATGATGAAGGTCTCGCACCCCATCGTCTTCGGCCACTGCGTGAAGATCTTCTACAAGGAGGCCTTCGAGAAGCACGGCAAGCTGTTCGACGAGCTGGGTGTCAATGTCAACAATGGCATGGTGAATCTCTACGACAAGATCGCCAAGCTACCGCAGTCGAAGCGCGAAGAGATCATGCGCGACCTGCACGCCTGCCTCGACAAGCGGCCCGAACTCGCGATGGTAGATTCCGCCAAGGGCATCACCAATTTCCACTCGCCGAGCGACATCATCGTCGATGCGTCGATGCCGGCGATGATACGTGCCGGCGGCAAAATGTACGGCGCCGACGGCCGTCTGAAGGACGTCAAGGCCGTGATCCCGGAAAGCACGTTCGCGCGCATCTACCAGGAGATGATCAACTTCTGCAAATGGCACGGCAATTTCGACCCGCGCACGATGGGTACGGTGCCGAACGTCGGCCTGATGGCGCAGCAGGCCGAGGAATACGGCTCGCACGACAAGACCTTCGAGATCTCCGAGGACGGCGTCGCCAACATCACCGATCTCGACAGCGGCGAAGTACTGCTGATGCAGAACGTCGAGCAGGGCGACATCTGGCGCATGTGCCAGGTCAAGGACGCTCCCGTCCGCGACTGGGTCAAGCTCGCAGTCACGCGCGCGCGCAATTCCGGCATGCCGGTGGTGTTCTGGCTGGACAGCTATCGGCCGCATGAGGCGGAGTTGATCAGGAAGGTGAAGACCTACCTTCTGGACTACGACCTATCGGGCCTCGATATCCAGATCATGAGTCAGGTGCGCGCCATGCGCTACTCGCTCGAACGCGTCGTGCGCGGCCTCGACACCATCTCGGCCACCGGCAACATACTGCGCGACTATCTAACGGATTTGTTTCCGATCATGGAGTTGGGTACCAGCGCCAAGATGCTGTCGATCGTACCGCTCATGGCCGGTGGCGGCATGTACGAGACCGGTGCGGGAGGCTCCGCGCCAAAGCACGTGCAACAGTTGCTGGAGGAAAATCACCTGCGCTGGGATTCGCTCGGCGAATTTCTGGCACTGGCCGTGAGCCTCGAGGATCTGGCACTAAAGAGTGGCAATGCCGCTGCCAGGATCCTGGCTACCACTCTGGATGCCGCAACCGGCACGCTGCTCGACAATCGCAAGTCACCTTCACCCAAGACCGGCGAGCTCGACAATCGCGGCAGTCAATTTTATCTGGCGCTGTACTGGGCACAGGCGCTGGCCGCGCAGAAGGATGACCCACAGCTGGCGGCACGGTTTGCGCCACTGGCCAAATCACTGGCCGGCAACGAAGCGAAAATCGTCGCAGAACTGTCTGCCGTGCAGGGCCGCGCGACGGACATCGGTGGCTACTTCTCGCCCAACGTGCCGAAGGTCGAGGCCGTGATGCGTCCGAGCGCAACCTTCAATGCGGCACTGGCGATGGGGTAGCCACTGGCCCGGTCTCGCCATAGCAGCGCGGGCGGCTTGCTATGGCCCGTCATTTTGCGCCGAACGAGTAGCTCGCCGTCAAACCGTAAGTCGCTCGCTCGCCCTGCGTCACGTTAGGCAGGAAGGCAGCGCTGGTCGCATTCAGTGGCGGCTGGAAGATAACCGCCGACACGAACTGTTCGTCCAGGACATTACGACCCCAGAGCGCAACATCGAGTGGACCTTTGCGCACGCCGATGCGCGCGTTGACAATCGTACGCGACGGAATCGTGGTCAATCCGATGGTCAATGCGTTAGTCGCCGAGGTGTAGCTGCCATCGGCACGGGCATACATCGACCAATCGCCGGATAGTGGTGTGTCGAAGGCCGCGTAGGCGCTCGCCAGCCTGTTAGGCGATCGCGGCAGCGGCTTCCCCGAAACATCCGGCAGGGTTGCGCCGCGGAACACCAGCGACGGACAGAACCCGAGCGCTGCGGCCGGAATTGACGTCCCGGTGCCACCGCAATAACGCAGCACGCCTGCATCGACCGTCCCACTCTTGAAATGCGTTGGCGAATACGAGTAGGTCATGCCCAACTGCAGTTTGTCGGTGGCGGCAAAGTTGACACTCAGTTCGAAACCTTTGGAGGTCGCATCGCCGACGTTTTGCACCAGGTTGGTGATCAGCGGTGCGGGCGGCGTCGCTGGGATCTGGATGCCGGTGTAGTCGATGAAAAACACCGCGAGTTCGGTGCCCAGCCGGCGATTCAACCACTGCGCTTTCCAGCCGATTTCGTAGGTTTTGTTCTCGGCTGGATTGTAGACCTGCAGGTCCGCAGGAACCGGTAGGTTGCCCGCTACCGCATCTGTTTTGCCGTTGAAATAGCCCGATATCACGCCCTTGGCAGCCGACGCATAAAAGTGCTGCGCCTCTGATAGCGTGAAATCCGCATGCGTTCGCCAGGTCGTGTAATCGAACGTGCGCTGTTGATAGGTCGAAGGGCCAAGCACGGCGTTCTGGCGCTCGCGATTTTCCCGGTCCCGGCGCAGCTCCGCACCGACTGTGAATGCGTCGGTCGGCTTGAATTCGACCGAGCCAAAGTACGCGCCCTGATAATCCTGCGCCACGAACCTGGAGAGTACCGCCATGACGTTGATGGGATCCGTTGACACAGCGGCTGGATTGGTAAAAAGGAAGAAAATGTCCGACTGCGGCCGCTCGCCGGCCGCAAGATTACGGCCGTCATAGGCTAGGCGCCCTTTGCTGACAAAATCGTTCTTGCTCAGAAATCCACCGATACCCCAATTGAATTTCTCGCCAACCTTGCCTTCCAGCCTCAACTCCTGCGTCCGGGTGCGCGTCTCGCCCTGGCCCGAGCCCACAAACACAGGAAGCGCCTGCTGTCGCAACACCACGGTCGGCGCCGTGTTGTTAACAATGTTGAAGGTATAGCCGCGGCCATTGTTAAAGCCGAGCGCGTTATCCGATGCATTGTCGGTATCGGCATCGTACGTCGAGGTCTGGCTTTTCAGCGTGACCGGGCCGAAGTCATAGCTCATATCCAGGGACACCAGCGTGACTTTGCGCGAAAAGGCCAGCGAATCCGGATTCGCTGCGAGCGTCGGCGAGACCGGCAGGTCACCGCAGAATGCACTGAGCGGCCGCCCCGTCGGCCCACAGTTATAGGCCGGAACAATGTACGCGGGCGACGAATCACGCACGTCGTCGGTATGGTAGGCAAAAACCTTGGCAAGAAACTTTTCGTTAGGCGCGAATTCCAGAGCGGTCGACACGTTCTTGGTTTCAAAACCGCCTAAACCGCCGCTGCGCTCCGCCTGGTTGTCCCAACTGCCATCGTATGAGTGATAGCTCGCCGCAACCCGTGCACGAAAGGTATCGGACAAAGGCCCCGAGACCATCAAGCGAACTTCCCGGCGGTTGTCGCTGCCGAGGGTCGCTGCCACCTTGCTCGAAAACGATTTGGTGGGTGCAGCCGGTACATAGTTGATGGCGCCGTTGAAAGCATTGTGGCCGTAGAGCGCCGACTGTGGACCTTTGACAACTTCGATGCGATCGACATCAAGTATTTCGAGGTTGGTAGCATTCAGATTGGTCAGGTACACGCCGCCGTAAAACACCGCGACATTGCGATCCGGGCTGCCGAGATTGGTCTGCGAAATACCGCGGATTACAGGGGTGCCCAGCTGGCTCTGGATTGCATCGAAATAGGTCAAACCCGGTGTGAACAGCGCGACGTCATACAGGTTCTGGAT
>JANLTW010000041.1:0-13831 GCA_031363155.1 Gammaproteobacteria bacterium
TTTGTCGGCCAGGTCCGGCGTCACGTCGAGACTCTGCCACTCGGCATCCTTGTCGTCCGAATCCCAGACCAGCGCCTTCATCTCGACCAGATCGATCATGCCCTTGAAGTTATCTTCCGAACCGATCGGAATCTGCACCGCCAGCGGCCGCGCACCGAGGCGCTTCTTGATCATCTCCATGCAGCGCACGAAATTGGCGCCGCTGCGGTCCATCTTGTTGACGTAGCACATGCGCGGCACGTTGTAGTTGTCGGCCAGCCGCCAGTTGGTCTCGGACTGCGGCTCAACGCCCGCGACGCCGTCAAACACGACCACGGCACCGTCCAGCACACGCAGGCTGCGGTTTACCTCGATGGTGAAGTCGACGTGCCCCGGGGTATCGATGAGATTGATCTTCTTGTCACGCCAGAAGGCCGACACCGCCGCGCTCTGAATCGTGATGCCGCGCTTCTGCTCCTGCTCGAGGTAGTCAGTGGTGGTCGACGTCTTCATATCCTTGGTGTCGTGAATGTCGATGATCGTGTGTTTACGACCCGTGTAATACAGGATGCGCTCGGTGGTCGTGGTCTTACCGGCGTCGACGTGGGCGATGATGCCGATGTTGCGGATGTCGGATAGGGCTGTAGTACGGGGCATTGCGAGCTTCCAATGAACGGGGTCTATTTGAGGGCGCGAAGGATAGTGGAAATGCTCGGTTTTTTCGATTTTCCGAGGGCTGTTTTTGTGAAATTGACCCCGTTTGGGTCGCGCGACCCCCAAAAGCACCCCGCAGCGGCCATTTCGGGAGGCCAAACGCCCCCACTCAGCTAGAATCGCGCCCCCTTTGCGCGCCCCCCTATGCTGTCTACCAACAATCTCACCATCCAGTTCGAAGCCAAGCCCCTTTTTGAGAACGTCTCGGTCAAATTTGCCGACGGCAACCGCTATGGCCTGATTGGCGCCAACGGCTGCGGCAAGACCACCCTGATGAAGATCCTGGGAGGCGAGCTGGAACAGAGCAGCGGCGATGTCATGCTGCAGAACGGTCTGAGGCTCGGCAAGCTGCGTCAGAACCAGTTCGGTTACGAAGACCAGCGGGTGCTCGATGTGGTGATGCAGGGCCACGCCGAGATGTGGCAGGCCATGCAGGAGCGCGACCACATCTACGCCAACCTCGACGCGAGCGAGGCCGACTACATGCACGCGGCGGAACTCGAGAACAAGTTTGCCGAGTATGGCGGCTATACCGCCGAAGCCCGTGCCGCCAGCATCCTGGTCGACGCCGGTATCCAGCAAGAGCAGCATAACGGACCGATGCGCGAGCTGCCGCCCGGTCTCAAACTTCGCGTGTTGTTAGCACAGGCGCTGTTTTCGAGTCCCGATGTCCTGTTGCTGGACGAACCGACTAACAACCTGGACATCCACTCGATCGGCTGGCTTGAGCACATCCTCAACGACTACAACGCGACCATGATCATCATCAGCCACGACCGGCATTTTCTGAACCAGGTGTGCACGCACATCGCCGACCTGGATTTTCAGCAGCTGAAAATCTATCCGGGCAACTACGACGACTTCATGCTGGCCTCGACCCAGGCGCGTGCGCGGGTCGAGTCTGCGAACGCCAAGGCCAAGGACAGGATCTCGGACCTTCAGGAATTCGTACGGCGGTTTTCCGCGAACGCCTCCAAGGCTCGCCAGGCGACCTCGCGCAAGCGGCAGATCGAAAAGATCAAGATCGAAGAGATCCGACCGTCCTCGCGGCAGAATCCCTACATTCGTTTTGAGCAGAAAGTGAAACTGCATCGCTCGGCGGTTACCGCCGAAGGCCTGAGCTTCCGTTATCCGGGCACCGATGCCGATGTGTTCACGAATCTCAATTTCACCATCGCCGCCGGCCAACGGGTGGCAATCATCGGACCCAACGGTATCGGCAAGACCACCTTGATGCGCTGCCTGGCCGGCGAACTGCATCCAACCAAGGGACGCGTCACCTGGGTCGAGAACGCTCAACCCGGCCATATGCCGCAGGACCCGCAGGCCGAGTTCGAGGCCCGGATCGATCTTTTTACCTGGATGTCACAGTGGTCCGGCAAGGCCGACGACGACCAGCTGGTGCGCGCCACGCTCGGCCGCCTGCTGTTCTCGGGCGATGAAACCAAGAAGCCGGTCACCGTGCTCTCGGGCGGTGAAAAAGGCCGCATGATTTATGGCAAACTGATTCTCACAAAACCTAACGTCATGCTGATGGACGAACCGACCAACCACATGGACATGGAAACGATCGAGTCGCTGCAGATCGGGCTGGAAAAATACCCGGGTACGATTCTGTTCGTGTCGCATGACCGGGAATTTGTCGGTAGCCTCGCCAATCGCATCATTGAAATCCTGCCCGGCGGGATTGTCGAAGACTTCCGCGGCACTTATGACGAGTACCTGGAAACCAACGGGCTGGCGTGACGCAATGGTGTGCCAAGCGCATACTGGCGGCAGGCTTTCGGGTGCAAATGCGCAATGACATCGCCTGCCGACCCAACTGACTCTCTGGCCCACCGGAGTACCGCCGCCTGGATCGATATCGTAAGTCGCTTCCAGCAGCCGTCGTCGCTGCGCGCCAGCTGGCAAATCCTGAACACGTTCGTTCCGTACCTGCTGTGCTGGGTTGTCATGTCGCGCACGATTGAGATCTCGTACTGGATTACATTGCCCATCGCGATTCTGGCTGCCGGCCTGCTGGTCAGAATTTTCATCATTTTTCACGACTGTGGTCATGGTTCGTTCTTCAAATCCCGGCTGGCCAATAAAATCACCGGTTTCATTTCCGGAATGTTGACCTTCACACCTTATTACCATTGGCGCTGGGAGCACGCGATCCATCATCGCACCGCCGGCCAGCTGGATCGCCGCGGCGTCGGTGACGTCTGGACTCTGACTGTGCGGGAGTACCTCGAGTCTTCACGCTGGCGCCGTTTTGCCTATCGGCTGTCACGCAATCCCGTGGTCCTATTTGTGCTCGCGCCGCTGTATCTGTTCGTCGTGCGGCAGCGATTCCCCTCGTCTTCCGCTCAAGCGCGCGAACGCCATTCGGCATACTGGATGAATCTCGCAATTTTTGTGATGGTCGTCGGCCTCATTGCGGCGCTTGGCATCAAAAATTATCTGCTGATTCAGCTAACAGTGACCAGCATGTCGGGCGCTGCCGGCATCTGGTTGTTCTATGTCCAGCATCAGTTTGAAGAAACCTACTGGGAGCGCGGCGAAGACTGGAGTTATATTCAAACCGCGCTCAAAGGCAGTTCATTCTATAAGTTGCCGCGTGTGCTGCAGTGGTTCTCCGGCAACATCGGCTTCCACCACATTCATCACCTGAGCCCGCGCATCCCCAATTACAACCTGCAACGCTGTCACGATGCCGATCCGGTATTTCAGTCCGTGCAGCCGATGACTTTTTTTTCGAGCCTCAAGTCCGTGCCGAAGCACCTGTGGGATGAGCAACGCAAAAAACTGGTCGGCTTTCGTCACATCCGGCAACAGCGCAAATTGCTCAAGCGCAAGAGCCGCGATGGGCAGGCGTAATGCGAAATCCCAGCAGTCTCAGTTCGCACGTCCGGTAGTGTGGCTGGCACTCCTCGTCGCTGCACAGGTCCGTTGACAGGTATTTCCTATTGTCGTCGCAAAATACCGTGGCGACACAGGAATCCACGCCCTGGGCCTCGGCCACAATTGACGCACCGAGGAAATTGGCGCCGGAACTGATACCCACGGCGATGCCGCCCGACCTTGTGGCCGGTGCGCAGCGGCGGCGAATTGGCAGGCTCGAGCGGATGCGCGACCAGTTCCGGACCCGTGGTCTCTGTAATGCGCGTCGACGTTAGCCACTTTGTCGAGCTGGTATCGCCACGCCCATGTTAGGCCGCTATTGTCCGGCAATGGGGGAGCGACCTGCATAGGTACATTCCACCGGTGAGCACCCGGCTGTCCGCCAAGAATGCCATGACGAAGGGTGGAGACTCATCGATGGGAGCGTTACCATTGGCTCCCGCGGCGAAGGAACAAGGCTGTTATCTGATGGGGTTTCATTTTTCGTCTTACGTCGGCAGCCGCAGCAAGCAGCGTTTTAAGCTTCCCTGGATGTCCGGATCGGGCTACAACGAGGTCACGTTGTTTCCGAACGGGATCATTGCGCTCCGAATGGCCGAGGCCGCCCAGCTGCCAGCGGGCGAACAAGTGACCTTAACTGATGACCCGGCAACGATGCGCGCCGTCGATCGCAGGGTGCCATTTTGAGACCCGGCTCGCGGGCGCGGCGTTCCGGCAGTGGCCGATTGGCGCAGTTGCCGTGGACCACGGTCACCAACCCGTATGCGCCGATGGAGGTGTTGTCCACTGATCAGATCGAAGCGATCCATCGGACATCACTGCGCA
Source organism: Gammaproteobacteria bacterium (assembly GCA_031363155.1). GTDB lineage: Bacteria > Pseudomonadota > Gammaproteobacteria > Steroidobacterales > Steroidobacteraceae > UBA964. The sequence goes on from JANLTW010000041.1 coordinate 4,405, forward strand.
TCCTGGAGGAAATCGGTATTGAACTGATGTCGCCCGCCGCACGTGCCGCGATGCGCACGCTCGGCGCTCAGGTGGATGAAGCCAGTGGCGCGGTGCGACTCGACCGCGCGATCGTAGATCGAGCGCTGGTCACGACGCCTGCATCGTTCACGCTGACCTCGCGCAACCCAGCCAAGCAATTGGTGTTAGGTGGCCGGCATATCGCGTTCGGGCTGGTTGCCGGTCCGCCGTTCGTACACGACTGCGAGCGTGGCCGGCGCTCAGGAAATTATCGCGACTATTGCGACTTCATCCGCCTGGCGCAGTATTTCAATGCGATCCACGTGCTTGGCAATCAGGTGTGCGCGCCGGTCGAACTTCCGGCGAATTCGCGGCACCTCGATACCTATCGCGCGAACCTCGTGTATTCCGACCTCGCCTACCACTGCACCGCCATTGGCGCTGGTCGCGCGCGCGACGGCATCGAAATGATGGCGATCGCGCGCGGGATTTCAGTCGAGGAAATGGCCAGCAGTCCCGGCGTCATTACGATCATTTCCGTCAACAGTCCGCGCCGTTTTGACGAAGCGATGGCCGATGGCCTGATGACAATGGCGCAGCATGGCCAGCCCGTCGTCATCACGCCCTTCACGCTGATGGGTGCAATGGCACCGGTGTCGCTGGCCGCCGCGCTGGCCCAGCAGAACGCAGAAATACTCTTCGGCCTCACGCTCGCACAGGCGGTCCGGCCCGGCACGCCCGTGATGTATGGCGCGTTCACGTCGAACGTCGACATGCGCACCGGCGCGCCCGCGTTTGGCACGCCGGAGAACGCCAAGGCAAATGTCGCCAGCGGTCAGCTGGCGCGCCGCTACCAGCTCCCGTACCGCACCTCGAATGCCAGTGCCTCCAATGCCGCCGACGCCCAGGGCGTCTATGAAACCGAAATGTCGTTGTGGGGCGCGATCCTCGGGCACGGCAATCTTGTGTACCACGCGGCCGGCTGGCAGGAAGGCGGCCTGACAGCCTCATTCGAAAAGCTGGTGTTAGACGTCGAGATGCTGCAGCTGATGATGGAATTCCTGAAACCCATTGTCGTCAATGAGGCCGAGCTCGGCTTTGAAGCGCAGCAGCAGGTCGGTCCCGGTGGACACTTCTTCGGTGCCACGCATACCATGGACCGCTATGAACACGCGTTTTACCGGCCACTGGTGTCGAACTGGCAGAACTACGAAAACTGGCAACTGGGCGGCGGCAAAGATGCCACGCAGCGGGCCACCGACATCTGGAAACGCGCGCTGGACGAATACCAGCAGCCGCCCATCGAAGCCGCCATCGTTGAAGCGCTGGATGCATTCATAGCGCGCCGGCGCGAAGCGATCGGTGGCGGCGAACCCTGACCATGCGCTATTCGTTTTTCAGACTGCTGACGGAAGCGGCCCGCGGCAATCGACATTGGCAACCGGCCTGGCGCGACGCCGAGCCGCGCAAAGCCTACGATGCCGTCATCGTGGGGGGCGGAGGCCATGGTCTTGCGACGGCCTATTACCTCGCCAAAGGTCACGGCCTGACAAACATCGCAGTTCTTGAGAAAGGCTGGATCGGCAGCGGCAATGTCGGCCGCAACACCACCATCATTCGCTCCAACTATCTGCTGCCTGGCAACACGCCCTTCTACGAGTGGTCGCTGAAACTTTGGGAAGGTCTGGAGCAGGACATCAACTACAACGCCATGGTCAGCCAGCGTGGCGTGCTGAACCTCATTCACAGCGACGCACAACGCGATGCCGATGCGCGCCGCGGCAACGCCATGCGGCTGCAAGGCGTCGATGCCGAGTTGCTCGACGTGGCTGGCGTGCGCCGGCTCGCGCCCTTTCTTGATTTCGACAACGCCCGATTTCCGATTCGCGGCGGCTTGCTGCAACGGCGTGGCGGCACGGTGCGACATGACGCCGTGGCCTGGGGCTATGCGCGCGCCGCCGACTTGTTAGGTGTCGACATCATCCAGAATTGCGAAGTCGTGGGCATCCGCCGCGAACACGGTGCGGTGACCGGGGTCGACACCACACGCGGTTTCATCGCGGCGCGCAAGGTGGGTCTGGCCTGCGCGGGGAACTCCTCACGGGTCGCGGCGCTGGCGGGCCTGCGCTTACCCATTGAAAGCCATGTGCTGCAGGCGTTTGTGACCGAGGGCCTGAAACCGGTGCTGCCCGGCGTCATCACTTTCGGCGCAGGACATTTCTATGTCAGCCAGTCGGACAAGGGCGGCCTGGTGTTTGGTGGCGACATCGACGGCTATAACACCTACGCGCAACGCGGCAACCTCCCCACGGTTGAAGACGTCTGCGAAGGCGGTATGGCGCTGATGCCGATGCTGGGGCGCGTGCGCCTGCTGCGCTCCTGGGGGGGCCTGATGGACATGTCCATGGACGGCTCGCCGATCATCGATCGAACGCCGGTCGATGGACTGTATCTGAACGCCGGCTGGTGTTATGGCGGGTTCAAGGCGACGCCCGCCTCCGGCTGGTGCTTCGCGCACCTGTTAGCTAATGACCAGCAGCATCCGTTCGCCGCCGCCTACCGGCTCGACCGGTTCCGGACCGGCCGCGTGATCGATGAGAAGGGTCGGGGCCCTTACCCTAACAAACACTGACTAACATGCGTATCAACTGCCCCTACTGCGGACCACGCGGCCACGATGAGTTCACCTACTACGGCGATGCCACGCGCCAGCGGCCGGATCCGGCAGCGCCCGATGCCGAAGCCGCGTTCTGCGACTATGTCTATCTGCGTGACAACCCGGATGGCGCGCATCGCGAACTCTGGTTCCACGCCTCCGGCTGCCATGCCTGGTTGATTGTCGAGCGCGATACCCGCAGCCATATCATTGGCGCGGTCGTTCCGGCGCGGAGCCGCACCTGACCACACCCACTAAAGCCGGGCAATCGGCGCGCCTGGCTGCCGGCGGTCTCATCGATCGCACCCAGTCGCTGCGCTTTTCCTTTGACGGCCGCACGCTCGCGGGCCATGCGGGGGACACTCTGGCGTCGGCGTTGCTGGCCAACGAGATTCGTCTGGTGGGACGATCGTTCAAATATCACCGGCCGCGCGGCATCCTCTCGGCCGGGTCCGAAGAACCCAATGCGCTGGTCGAACTGCGCGACGGCGCGCGCCGCGAAGCTAACACCCGGGCGACAGTCGTGGAGCTTTACGACGGTCTCGACGCACGCAGCCAGAATCGCTGGCCGTCGCTGCGTTTTGATGCGCGGGCGGTGACTGGCCTGTTCGCGCCCCTGCTATCTGCGGGTTTCTACTACAAGACCTTCATGTGGCCGGCAGCATTCTGGGAAAAAATCTACGAACCGCTGATTCGGCGCTCGGCGGGTCTCGGCACCATGGCATCCGCGCCCGACCCGGACACTTACGAGAAATCTTCGACGTTCTGCGATGTTCTGGTGATCGGCGCCGGACCTGCCGGGCTGATGGCGGCACTGACGGCAGCTCGCAGCGGCGCACGCGTGTTGCTGGCAGACGAGGATTTCCGCCTCGGAGGCCGCTGCCTTACCGAGCGGCGCCACATCGGCGACCTGCCGGCGCACGAGTGGGCCACGACCGTAGTCGACGAATTGGCGTCAAATCCTGAGGTCATGCTGTTGCCGCGTACCACGGTTTTCGGCAGCTACGATCATGGCGCTTTCGCCGCACTGGAACGGGTCAGCGATCACCTGCCCGTGCCTGCGCCCTTCCAGCCGCGGCAGCGGCTTTGGCGCATCGTCGCGCGACGCACTGTGCTCGCCGCCGGCGCGATCGAAAGGCCGCTGGTCTTCGGCGACAACGACCGGCCCGGTGTCATGCTGGCCGGCGCGGTGCGCAGTTACATCAATCGATTCGCGATCACTCCAGGCCGGCGCGCCGTAGTGTTCACCGACAACGACGATGCGTGGTCGACCGTAGCCGACTTGCAGGCCGCCGGCGCCGAGGTTCTCGCTGTCGTCGATTCCCGCGAAGGAACCATGGACGCGAACCGGCCACGTTCTGTCAGCAACACCAAGGTCATCAACGGCGTCGTGCGTCGTGCGTTAGGCGGCCGTGCTCTTCAGGCCGTCGAGATTGTTTCCGGTGAAGGCCGGCTGCGGCGCATCGAATGCGACCTGCTGGCGGTATCGGGTGGCTGGTCGCCGACGCTGCACCTGACCTCGCATCTGGGCTCGCGGCCGCGCTGGGACGCCGACCGTGCGATTTTCGTGCCGGATCAGCTGCCGGCCGGCATGGCAGTTGCCGGCGCAGCTAACGGTGAATTCACGACACGCGCGGCGCTCAGCGCCGGTTACCGCGAGGGCCGGTCGGCGGCGCAGGCGCTCGGTCTGTCGCCCGCGCAGTTCGCACTGCCATCCGCCCCGGATGAATCGGCTGCGCGACAAGCGCTGTGGCGGGTACGCAATACCCGCGGAAAATGCTTCGTCGATTTTCAGAACGACGTGACCGCGACCGACATCGAACTTGCGCAGCGCGAGGGTTTTAGTTCAGCCGAGCACCTGAAGCGCTACACGACCCTGGGAATGGCGACCGACCAGGGCAAGACATCGGCGGTCACCGGGCTTGCCTTGTTAGCTGAGCAGACGGCCAGGCCCATCGGCAGCATTGGCACGACCGCCTTTCGCCCGCCCTACACGCCAGTTCCAATCGGGGCGCTGGCAGGCCACCATCGTGGCCGCGACTTCCGCCCGACGCGATTACCACCCTCGCATGCATGGGCTAAGGAGCAGCACGCTGTCTTTGTAGAAACCGGCGCCGGGCTCCGGGCCCAGTATTTCCCGCAGACCGGGGAAAGCGACTGGTTGCCGACAGTCATCCGGGAAGTGACGGCGGTCCGAACCGCCGTCGGTATTTGCGATGTGTCAACACTGGGCAAGATCGAATTGCAGGGACCAGACTCGCTGCAATTCCTCGAGCGTCTGTATGCCAACGGTTTTCAGACGCTCGCGGTGGGTCGCGCGCGGTATGGCCTGATGCTGCGCGAAGACGGCATCGTGATGGATGACGGCACGGTCGCCCGTCTCGCCGACCAACACTACATCCTGACCACAACTACTGCGAACGCAGTCGACGTCTATCAGCATATGCACTATTGCCATCAGGTGCTGTGGCCGGATCTCGACGTGCAGTTCGTCTCGGTGACGGAACAATGGGCGCAGTTCGCAATTGCCGGCCCGCACGCGCGTGCGCTGTTGCAGGGGATCGTGGACCCCGGGCAGGATATTTCGAATTCGGCTTTCCCCTACCTCGCCGCTGCTAACGTGAAACTGGCTGGAGGACAACGCGCGCGCCTGTTCCGGATATCGTTCTCCGGCGAGTTGGCTTACGAACTGGCGGTCCCGGCGCGCTCGGGAGACGCGGCGATACGCCTGTTGTACGCAGCCGGCGCCAGTCTTGGCGTGGTCGCTTACGGACTCGAAGCACTCGGGGTCATGCGTATCGAAAAAGGTCATGTCGCCGGCAATGAGCTCAACGGTCGAACGACGGCGCAGCAGCTCGGTCTGGGGCGGATGCTGTCGACCAAAAAAGACTACGTCGGCGCCGTGATGTCGCGCCGCGAACACCTGGCCAACCCGGCGGGCCCGCAACTGGTCGGACTGAAACCTGTCGACCGGGCGTTCCGGCTTGCGAGTGGCGCTCATTTCCTGCCTGTTGGCGGCGCCGTCACGGCCGCTAACGAACAGGGCTATGTGACTTCGGCTGCCTATTCGCCCGCACTGGGTCACTGGATCGCACTGGGTTTTCTGGCTAACGGCCACCAGCGGCACGGCGAACGCCTGCGGGTCTGCGACCCGCTGCGAAACCGCGAAGCCCTGGTCGACATTTGCGACCCCGTATTCATCGACCCACAGGGAGAACGGCTTCGTGCCTGACGCAGGCACGTTCGCTGTTGCGCCGGGCCGCAGTGGCAGGCTCGACGGTCAGCCAGGCATGGTGGTGCGGGAACACACCAGCAGGCTGCTCGCGAGCATGATTGCGCGACCCGGTTTGACCGCGGCATTGTCCGCGGCTATTGAGCGGGCCTTTGGCGTCCCACTGCCGTTCACGCCGCGCTTCGCGTCCGGCGGAGGCGTTAGCTTTATCTGGTCGGGGCCCGGGCACTGGCTGATCGAGTGCGCCGATACCGCTATTGGAATGGACGACGTGCTAACAAGCGTTGCCGGCCTTGCGTCGGTGTTCGAACAGACCGACAGTCGCGTGGTGCTGGAGCTCAGCGGCCCCAGGGTCCGCGACGTGCTCGCCAAGGGCATGCCTGTCGACCTGCATCCAGCCAGTTTCCAGTTTGGCGACGTTGCGGTCACGTCCGCCAGCCACATTGGGGTGCAACTCTGGCAGTGTGCGGCCAGCCCGGCTTACAGAATTGCCGTCGCCCGCAGTTTTTTCGAAAGTTTCTGGCACGCGCTGGCGATGTCCGCCAGCGAGTATGGATGTGAGATCATCCCGCCGCGATAAACGCGCGACCGAAGAGGTTATCCATGCGACCGGTAATGTATTTTCGCGCCGTTCTGCTCTGTCTGGTCGCGAGCGCCGGCGCGCATGACGCACTGACAGTCACCACCAGCGACGGACAAGTGCGTGGGACCCTTGGCAACGGAGTACGCGAGTGGAAAGGCATCCCCTATGCCGCGCCGCCCACCGGCGCGCGGCGCTGGGCGATGCCTGCGGCCCCTGCCCCGTGGAGCGGCGTCCGCGACGCTTCGCGGTTCAGCAGCGCCTGTCCCCAGGTGGTTCGATTCGATCTGACCGAAGCCAGCGAAGACGAGGACTGCCTGTTCCTGAATGTCGCGGTGCCGGTCGCGGCGCCGCGCGGTGCTAACAAGCACGCGGTGCTGATCTGGATACACGGCGGCGCCTACGTCGGCGGTGCAGCCAATCTCTACCCGATCGACTACCTGGCGCGCACAGCAAATATCGTGGTCGTCTCGATCAACTATCGTCTGGGTGCGCTTGGTGTAATGCCGCATCCGGCGTTTGAAGTCGCGCACAACGGGGCTCTTGCGTTCGAGGACCAGCGCCGCGCCATGCGCTGGGTTCAGCAGAATATCGCCGCTTTCGGCGGTGACCCGGGAAATGTGACGATTGCCGGCGAATCGGCCGGCGCCTCGAGCGTCTGCGTGCACCTCACGTCACCGAAACAGTCCGCGGGTCTGTTTCACAAGGCGATTAGCCAGAGTGTCGGTTGCACTTTGCGCCAGCGCACCGTGGTCGAGGGTTATCCCGCGGGTCTCGCGCTCGCCGAGGCCGTCGGCTGTGCGGACACCAAGACCGCACTCGACTGCCTGCGCAGCAAAACTGTGCCGCAACTGCTGGCAGCGCAGACGGCGCTCGCGGCGCGTATGAACCGCGCGTTTGCGCCCTGCGTCGGCAGTGACAGCGTGCCGCAGCAAGCCGCGGACGCACTCGCCAGCGGTAATTTCGTCAAGGTGCCGATCCTCAATGGCGGTTTGAGCAACGAAATGCGCCTGTATGTTGGTTATGACCACGTCGGCGGCGCGCCGGTAACTGCGGAAAACTACCCCGACAAACTCAAGGCCTTGTATGGCGACAACACCGCTGCGGTGCTGGCGCTGTATCCGCTGAGTGCGTTTTCCTCGGCACCCGCCGCGTTAGGGACGGTTATGTCCGACTTCATACCCGGCGGCCCGCTTAACAACTGCCTGTTCCTGCGCACCGCGCGGCTCGCGTCGCGGCACGCGCCGGTCTATCAGTATGAGTTCACCGATCGCGCCGCGCCGCCGGTAATGCAGGACCCCGGATTTGAAATGGGCGCCGTGCATTCGGCGGAGCTGCCGTATCAGTTCCCGAATTTTACTAACAAGAGCATTTTCAACGGCCCCGATCTCGCACCCGGTTCGCAGCGACTGGCCGGGCAAATGGCGGCGTATTGGGGCGCGTTTGCCCGGACCGGTCGTCCACGTGTCCGCGGCCTGCCGGCGTGGAATCGCTTCCGCTCCGACAAGGCCGTGCTGCGGCTTGACCCGGACGAACTTGGGGAATTCGACGCGGGCGCCGCGCACCATTGCGAGTTCTGGCGAAGACTCTACCCGCAGGCGCTGTCCGTTCCGTGATAAGGCCTGTGGTCAACTGAGTGAGGCACAAGTGCTAACAGATCTCGGACTAATCTCTGCATTGCTGGTCACGGGGCACCTGCTGCGCGCGGCAATCCCGTGGCTGTCGCGGTATTTCATACCCACTTCCATGATCGCCGGCATCCTGGGCCTTATTGCCGGGCCCGGCGGTTACGACATACTGCCGTTTTCACGCAACGCGAGCGGCGATCCGAATCTGACAAGCTATCCCGGCATGCTGATCACGCTGCTATTCGCGACGCTCCTCATGGGTCACCGCGAAGGAGGCTCCGCGAGGCAGGCCTTGCGCTCGAGCAGCACGTCGTTTCTTTTCAGCATGGGGTCCGAGTTCATGCAATACGGCGTGACGCTGTGCGTCGGGGTCGCGCTGATCAGCTATGTCTTCATCGGACTGCCACCGGAATTCATGGTCATGATGCCGGCCGGCTTTGCTGGTGGGCACGGCACCGCGGCCGCGTATGCGGACGCGCTGCCCAACTGGGCCCCTGCGCGCAGCGTGGGGTTCACCTTTGCCACCATAGGCATCCTCGCCGCCGTATTCGGTGGCCTGTTACTCATCAATATTGCACGCCGATTCGGTTGGGTCGCGACTCCAAAAGCCGACGATCCCGCGGAAAGCACGGACCAGGCCAGCTTTGTTCCGACCCCGTTGCAGGGGTCCCTCGGTCGCGCTACGGTCAACGGCATCGCACTCGAGCCGCTCGCTTGGCATTTCGCGCTGGTCTTTGCGGTCTACGGGGCTGCCATGGCCATGGTCCCGAAACTGCGCGAACTGCTGCCAGCAAATTTTGTATTGCCCGCATTCGCAGTTGCCATGTTGCTGGGCTGGCTGCTGCAATCGTTGCTCAATGTCGCGCGCGTCGGGCAGTTCGTCGATGCGCAGGTCACCAACCGCATCGGTTCTTTGATGTCGGACTTCCTGGTGGCATTCGGCATCGCCTCAATCAACATCCAGATCGTCATCGACTACGCCGTGCCACTGGTGTTTTTTTCTTTGTTAGGTCTGGCTTTGTCGGTGGCCTGGCTGCTGCTCGTGGCGCCACGCGTTTACGGCAAACGCTGGTTTGAGCCGGGTATCTTCACCTATGGATGGAACGTCGCGACGATCCCATTTGGTGTTGCGTTGCTGCGCATTGTCGATCAGCGCTCCGACTCCACGGTACTTGCGGACTACGGTGTCGCCTATATCGCGATCGGTCCTCTGGAGGCGCTGCTGTACACCATTGTGTTAGCCGCGCTGGCGTCGGGCTATATCCTGCCGCTGGGTATCGCGCTGGTGCTCAGCGCGCTCGCGATGATATTAATCGCGGTCTGGCGCTCGC
>JANLTW010000049.1:0-12398 GCA_031363155.1 Gammaproteobacteria bacterium
GCACCAGACTCAACGCCGCCGGCGTTGGTTTCGCAGCGCTGCAATCGTATGCGACGCCGCGACGGCTCGCGGTGTTGATCAGCGCCCTCGCTGAGACGCAGCCGACCCAGGCCCTGCGCCGTCGCGGACCGCCGCTCAACGCCGCCTTCGATGCCAGTGGCCAGCCCACGCGCGCCGCAACAACGTTTGCCGAGTCCTGTGGCATAACGGTCGCGCAGCTCGGTCGGGTCAAGGAAGGCAAGGGCGAATTCCTGTGGTTCCAAGGCAGCAAACCCGGCGCGCCAACCGCGAGCCTGTTGCCTGGCATCATCCAGGCGTCGCTCGATGCCCTGCCTGTCCCGAAGCGCATGCGATGGGGCTCGGGCAGCGTTGAATTCGTACGTCCTGTTCATTGGTTAGTATTTCTCTTCGGCAATGAAGTCATTCCCGCGCGCATTCTCGACACCGACTCCGGTCGCGAAACGCGCGGCCACCGGTTTCACACGCCCGAAACACTGCGCATTGAAGCGCCTTGCGACTACGAAAAGCTGCTGGCGACCCGCGGCAAAGTCATCGCCAATTTCGCGACCCGCAAAGAGCGCGTGCGCGCCGAAGTCCTGCGCGCCGGCAACATGGGCCGGCCGTTGATCACCGAGGAGTTGTTGGATGAAGTGACTGCGCTGGTAGAGTGGCCGGTCGGCGTTGCAGGTCAGTTTGACGATCGTTTTCTACACCTGCCGCGGGAAGTGCTGATCTCGACACTGCAGGAACACCAGCGTTATTTCCCGGTCGAAGATGCCAAAGGCGCGCTGCTGCCCTGGTTCGTTACGGTCAGCAACATCGACAGCCGTGATGCCTCCAAGGTGCGCGCTGGCAATGAGCGCGTGGTGCGGCCGCGGCTCTCGGATGCCGCATTTTTCTACGAGCAGGATCGCAAGCAGCCGCTGTCGGCTCGATTTGCCGCACTCGATGCAGTGACATTCCAGGTCAAGCTCGGGTCTGTTGGTGAAAAAGCTCGACGTGTTAGCAATCTCGCGCGTCGACTCGCCGAGACGCTGGGCTACGATCCGGCCGCAGCACAACAGGCTGCGGAGCTCGCCAAATGCGACCTCGTCAGCGGCATGGTCGGCGAATTCCCCGATCTGCAGGGCATCATGGGCCGCTACTACGCGCTGGCCGACGGCCTGCCGGCCGACATTGCAGACGCGATCGCCGAACATTACCTGCCGCGCGGCGCCGGCGACGCGTTGCCAGGCAACGCAACCAGCATTGCCGTCGCTCTGGCAGATCGACTCGACACGCTTGCCGGAATTTTCGCCATTGGCCAGAAGCCCTCGGGCACCAAAGATCCGTTTGGCCTGCGGCGCGCCGCGATTGGCCTGCTGCGTATTTTGCTGGAAAAGAACCTCGATCTGGATCTACACGACTGCGTCAATCAGGCTGTTAGCCTGCAGCCAGTCAAGTCCGCGACGGCCGCCAACGACGTGCTTGAATATATATACGAACGTCTGCGCGGCCTGCTGGTCGACGGACAGAGCGGCCACAGCACCGAAATGTTCGACGCCGTCATGGCGGCGAATCCGCGTTCGCCGCGCGATGCCGCCACGCGCCTTGCCGCGCTGGCAACCTTTCTGCAGCGCCCCGAGGCCGTAAGCCTCGCCGCTGCTAACAAGCGAATTGCCAACATCCTGCGCAAATCGACCCGCGACGCCACCAAAGACGCGGTCGCCAGCAGCATCAATGCGGACTTGCTCAAGCTGCCCGCCGAGCAGGCGCTGCATGCTGCGCTGCTGCGGCAACAGGGGCCGGTACGCGCGGCCGTGGCGATCGGCGACTACGCCGCAGCGCTGGCACAGCTCGCGGACCTGCGCAGCGTTGTCGACGCGTTTTTCGATCAGGTCATGGTCAACGATCCCGATGCGGTGCTGCGCGCCAATCGGCACGCACTGCTCGCCGCGGTGCACGACTTGTTTGCCGGCATTGCGGACTTTTCGCGCCTGCCTGGATAGCCTCCGAGGACAACCCGGGTGCAGTTGTTAGGCTCAATCCTGTTCACGCTGGTTTTTATGCTGGGTACTTTCTTCTGCGGCATCTTATTTACCCCGCTGTGCCTGGTCCTGCCATTCCGACACCGGTGGCGGCTCGCGCATGGCTACGCGCATCTGCTGCTGTTCTCACTAAAATGGCTGTGCCGCCTCGACTATCGCGTCAGCGGCATGGAAAACCTGCCACCGGGCGCACACGTGTCGTTATGGAAGCACTCATCGTCCTGGGAAACCTTTGCGATGATGGCGCTCTTTCCGCAGCAGGTCTGGGTATTGAAACGTGAGCTGATGTGGATCCCTTTCGTGGGCTGGACGCTGGCGCTGATGAAGTCGATCGCGGTCGACCGGTCGGCCGGCGCCTCGGCGGTTACGCAAGTTGTTGAACAGGGCAAGGATCGTCTGCGCCGTGGTTCCTGGGTCATTATTTTTCCGGAAGGCACGCGCATGCAGCCTGGCGAGACGCGCCGCTATGGCGCCAGCGGCGTGTTGTTAGCTTCGCAGTCGGGTTGCCTGATCGTGCCCGTGGCGCACGACGCGGGTTTTTACTGGCAGCGACGCGGCCTGCGCAAGCTGCCGGGCACCATCGATGTCGTCATTGGCGCGCCGATTCAGGCGGTGGGCCGTGATCCGCGCGAGATCAATGCCGAGGCGCAGGCCTGGATCGAAAAAACCGTCGCGGAAATCCGCGCCCGGAAAAACGGCGGCGAGTGTTAGCTCGCCGCCTTTGATCCAATCGCGCGTCCGGGCGCTTAGAACTTCATCAGCACGTTTACGAAGGCGGTACGGCCCACGTAGTCGTAGCCACTGTACAAGGCCGCGTTACCGACCCGGTTATATGCGCCGAACGAAATTGGCGGCGGCTCTTTGTCGCCGACGTTGCGCATGCCAACGGTCGCGGTCCACTTGTCAGCCGAGTATTGCAGCGACGCGTGGTACAGGCTGTACGCTGGGACCGCAAATACAAACCGCGGGTCGACAGAACCATCGGCCAGCAGGTTGCCGACCAGCGCATTGCTGTCCATGGCGCCGGTGTACTCGGTGCTCGCGCGAACCCGCCACTTGTCCCAGGTGTAGGTGAACTCCAGTTCGGCCGTGGTCTTCGGAGAGGTGATCGTACCGTTGAAGTCGATCACGGCCGCGGTCGGAATCGACTGCGAGGTTTGCTCCCGGAATGTCTGCACCTCAAGGTTGGTGCGGAATCGGCCAGGTCCGAGGTCACGGGTGTAGCGCAAGTTGTAATCGATACCCTGGGCACCCTGGCTTGCGACATTGGTGTAGGAGTCGAATATCGTCAGGCGATTCGTCCCCGAGGTACGCTGCACGTAGGTGCAATAGCCTGCCGACGTGGCTGACCTGAAGCCCGGGTCGTTGTAGCAAAGGTTGATCAGGTTGGTGAATCCAACCCGCGCAACACCGTTCTTGATACTGATGTCGTAATAGTCAACCGCGAGCGCCAATTCGCCAAAGCCATCCGGCAGGAAGTCGGGACGAAAAACCAGACCCACCGTAAAGTTGTCCGAGGTTTCCGCCTGCAGTCCCTGCGCCGCACCGCCTTGCGAAAACACAGTGAGGCCCGCCGTTTGCTGAAAGCCTGCAGGAAGCGCCTCGGATGCGCAGTTGGCGCGGCGAACCGGAGTAACGCCCGGCGCGTCCCAGTTGTTGCAGGGATCATTGGCTTGATTCACGAAGCCCGTGGTGGCACCCAGAAACTGTTCAAACAATGCCGGCGCACGATAAGACGTGCCGTAGGTGGACCGCAATGACAGCCACCCAACGGGCTTGTACATCAGGGTTGCCTTGTAGGTCTCGTCAGCGCCATATGAATCGTAATCGGTATAGCGGCCCGACAGGTTGACTGTTAGCTCCTTGAAGCCCGGCTTGTCGCTCAACAGCGGCAATTCAAGCTCTGCGTACAGCTCCTTCACCGAATCTTTGCCGCGCGTCAGCGCCGACGCCGTCAGGTTGTAAAGGTTGCTGTTCTGGCTATCGATAGCGGGCGTGTCATTGATGCGCGACTTGCGATATTCCGCACCAACGGCCATGCGGGCTTCGCCGGCCGGCATGTCAAACACCTTGCCGTCGAGGTTCAGGCTGAGCATGGATTCTTCATAGATCGTCTTGCCCAGGATGTCGCCCCAGGTGTAGTCGATCCAGTCCTGTGGCAACTGGCCGCTGATCACTGCCGCAGTGAGCGGCGGTGCCGGGATACAACCCGTGGTCGGCGTGGTCACATTCACCGCGCAGGTGTAATTCACGCCGTTAACCGTGCGCACCAGAACCGGCGCCGTGCCCGCAGGCGCGACCACGATGTTAGCCGAATTCAACAACCGGTCGGTTCGCCACGACTGGAAGATGTACTCGGAATCAGATTTGCTGATACCGAAGTAGGCGTCGTACTTCCAGCCCTCGATCACAAAATTGCCCTTCAAGCCAAGTCCGCCAATGGCGTAGTCGACTGTCTGGCTGCTCTTGTCGTTGCCAAAACCAACGAACGCGCGAACGCCCACCGGACCATTGACCATGGCCGAGAAGCCGGTGCCGCCAATGGTTGAGAACTGCAGATTCGCTGGGATAAAGGGATTCGGAGCCGAGGCGCCGGCAACACCCGTCAGAGTGCTTTTTGGGTAGTCGAGCGACAACTGGCGGAAGCCTACCTGGCTCGATTCGCGACGATTCACCAGGAACATGCCGTAGAGCTCGGCATTACCCAGCGCTTCGAGGTCATAGGAACCTTCGAAATAGCCGACCTTGGTATCAACCGGTGAAATCAGCGAGCGGTTGTACATCCGGGGATCGAAGGTATCGCGAACGTTCAGGCCATTGGCGCCACCGCCAACACCTTCGTAACCAACGAGGCCGGTGGTCACGGCCGAGTTCGGCCGCCAGCGATTGAAGCTACCCGCAACCGCGCCAGCAGCGGGCACGCCCGGGCCGGTAGCTAACAATGTCGTCGAGACGGTGCTGGTGCCCAGCGTGTTAATTGTCACGCCGTTGGAGCCGGTGCCGGTGATCGGGTAACACTTGGCCCGGCCGGTTCGCGGGTCGATGAAGTCTGTGCGGGTGACGCCATCCGCTGCAAACACGTAGTCCTGGTTGCAGAGCGTCCAGCTGCGATCACCCAGGGTCAGGTCGGTGCGCTTGTAGACATCCACCGATGCCTTGAGGTGCAGACGATCAGAGCTCCAGCCAAACACGCCCGAAACGCGCGTCTGTTGACCCTCGCCCGCCGTTGGTGTCTTGACGTTGCCTTCCAGCGACAAGCCGTCGACCTTGTTCAGGGTGATGACGTTGATGACGCCCGCGATGGCATCGGAGCCGTAGATTGACGATGCACCGTCGCGCAGAATTTCGACGCGATCGATGATCGCGCTGGGCAGCACGTTGACGTCGACCGTACCGACCGAGCCGCGCGTACCGGCGGGCGCAATGCGGCGCCCGTTCAACAGGATCAGCGAGCGGCCGGCGCCAAGACCACGGAGACCGACGGTGTTAGCTCCGGGGCCGCCATTGGTGACGAAACCACCGAAGGCGTTGTTGATCTGGGCCGAGCCGCTGGTCACGCCAGAGCTCTGCAACGTTTCGGTCGTGTTAGACAGGCCGGCGAGCACCGTCTCATCACGGGTGATCAGCTGCAGCGGCGCGGCCGTTTGAAATTCGTCGCGCCGTAGACGCGAACCAGTGACCAGCACTTCTTTAAGCTCGTCGTCCGATGCATTTGGGTCGCCTTTCTTGGCGTCCTGCGCAAAACCCGTCGCGCTGAAGGACAGTACGGCCGAAAACGCTGCGAGCCATGCGGCCCGCGTCAACTGAGATGTTGCCATTTGAATGTTGCTCCCGGTAAGACTCTGGTATCGCCCGCACCACAAAAAATGGGTGCAGGCTCTTTGTGCGGGTAGTGTAGCCAAACTTGCGTTTAGACGGCGGGAATTTGCTGTTAGGCCACCGGCTGTTGCGCCGGCACTACAATAACGCGCCTGTTAAACGTCGAGGTTCATCACCGACATGGCGTTCTTTTCGATGAACTCGCGGCGCGGCTCGACCTGGTCGCCCATCAGCGTCGCGAAAATGTCGTCCGCCGCGGCAGCGTCCTCGATACGAACCTGCATCAGGCGGCGCACCGCCGGATCAATCGTGGTCTCCCACAGCTGCGCCGGGTTCATTTCGCCCAGGCCCTTATAGCGCTGGATGGTCTGGCCCTTGCGGGCCTGGTCCATGAACCAGTTCATGGCGGCCTTGAACGAGCCCACATCTTCGCGGTGCCCGTCGCGCTCCACGTGGGCGCCTTCGCCCACCAGCCCCTCGAGGGTGCGGCCCAGGTCAACGATGCGCTGATACTCAGCCGATTCGAAAAACTCGCGCGGCAGGTATTTGTCAGTCGACGAGCCGTGCTCTGTCTTGTGGACCTGAATGCGGGTAACCGCGCCCTCCGGCTGCGTGCGCAGCTGCACATCGTAGTTACGCACGCCGTCGAGCTGCGCATTCAGGCGCTCGGCTAACAAACGGGTCCAGTCGCGCAGCCAGTCCGGCCGGTCGAAGTCGCTGGGCTGGATTGCGGGCAGGTAGATCAATTGTTCGAGCAGGCGTTCATCGTAACGACGCGACCAGCGCCGGATGATCGCGAGCGTTTCCATGTACATCCGCGCCAGCAGCTCCAAAGCGGAGCCGCGCAATACCTCGCCGCCGGCACGGGTGTGCAACGACGACCCATCCAGCGCGGTCGATAGCAGCATCGCGTTCAACTCGCCGTCGTCCTTGACATAGACCTCGCTCTTGCCGCGCTTCACTTTGAACAGTGGCGGCTGGGCGATGTAGATGTGGCCGCGTTCTATCAAGGCCGGCATCTGCCGGTAGAAGAATGTCAGCAACAAAGTCCGGATGTGCGAACCGTCCACGTCGGCATCGGTCATGATGATGACGCGGTGGTAGCGCAGTTTTTCGACGTCGAAATCGTCGCGGCCGATGCCGCAACCTAACGCCGTTATCAGCGTACCGACTTCGGC
This sequence comes from Gammaproteobacteria bacterium, assembly GCA_031363155.1. GTDB lineage: Bacteria > Pseudomonadota > Gammaproteobacteria > Steroidobacterales > Steroidobacteraceae > UBA964. The sequence continues at coordinate 7,025 of JANLTW010000049.1, forward strand.
GGACGACAGCATCTTGTCGAAGCGCGCTTTCTCGACGTTCAGGATCTTGCCCTTGAGCGGCAGAATAGCCTGCGTGCGCCGGTCGCGTCCCTGCTTGGCGGAGCCGCCGGCAGAATCGCCCTCGACGATGAAGATTTCTGACAACGCCGGGTCTTTTTCCTGGCAGTCCGCAAGTTTGCCTGGCAGGCCCGCCAGATCCAGCGCGCCTTTGCGGCGTGTCATTTCACGCGCCTTGCGCGCCGCCTCGCGGGCACGCGCCGCATCGATGATCTTCGCGACGATGGCTTTGGCTTCCTGCGGACGCTCCAGCAGAAATTCGCTCAGCTTGTTAGCGACCGCGGTTTCGACCACGCCCTTGACCTCTGAGGACACCAGCTTGTCCTTGGTCTGCGAGGAAAATTTCGGATCCGGCAACTTGACCGAGAGAATCGCGGTCAGGCCTTCGCGCGCGTCGTCGCCGGTCGTAGGCACTTTCTCGCGCTTGGCGGCGCCCTCTTTCTCGATGTAATCGTTGAGCGTGCGCGTCAGGGCGGCGCGAAACCCGGACAGATGCGTCCCGCCATCTTTCTGCGGAATGTTGTTGGTGTAGCAGAACATCGATTCCTGGTAGGAATCGTTCCACTGCATCGCGACTTCGATCTGGGTCGAGCCCTCGGTGGTACGAAATGCAAACACCGAGTCATGGATCGCGGTACGCGAACGGTTGAGGTATTTGACGAAGGCCTGCAATCCGCCCTCGTGCTGAAAGAGATCGCTTTTGTTTTCACGCTCGTCAATGAGCTCGATGCGCACGCCGGAATTAAGGAAGGACAATTCCCGCAGCCGCTTGGCTAACAAATCGTAGACGAAGGTGATGTTGGTAAAGATCCGAGAGCTGGGCTTGAAGCGCACCACGGTGCCGCGTTCCGTGGTGGTGCCCACTTCCGCCAGAGGCGCCACCGGGTCACCGAGGCGATACTCCTGCTTGTAGACTTTGCCGTCGCGAAAGATCGTCAGATGCAGAACATCGGACAGCGCATTAACGACCGACACGCCGACGCCGTGCAATCCTCCCGAGACTTTGTACGACGTGTCGTCGAACTTACCGCCGGCGTGCAGCACGGTCATGATGACCTCGGCAGCGGAACGGCCCTCTTCAGGATGGATATCGACCGGAATGCCGCGGCCGTTGTCGGTAACCGTCACCGACTCATCGGCATGGATAGTGACCACCACGCGGTCACAGTGGCCTGCCAAAGCCTCGTCGATCGCGTTGTCTACAACCTCAAAAACCATGTGGTGCAGACCGGTTCCGTCATCGGTGTCACCGATGTACATACCGGGTCTTTTCCGCACTGCATCAAGGCCCCTTAAGACTTTGATTTTACTGGAATCGTAGACGTCTTTGTCGGACATGCGCCACCCTGGGTCAGATGGCACATTATAGCGTTTTTAACTCGCCTTGTTCCACGTGAAACACCTGTTCCGGATCGCCGAAGACGCGGAAATCACCGCTGAGCGACGTAACGATGCGCTGGACCCTTAACTCCCCCACCCGCTCGATGAACAGGCGGAGTCGCGTGGCGTCCAATTCGGCGGCCGGGTCGTCCAGCAGCAGCGTCGGCCGAAGTTGCGCGGTCGCTTGCAGGCATTGCAGTTGCGCCAGCGTCATTGCCACGGCGGCCAGTTTCTGTTGCCCGCGGGATAGAACATCCCGGGCCGCATAGCGGCCCAATCTGAGCGCCAAATCCGCCCGGTGGGCCCCGTGCGTGGTAAGACCGCGTTCCTTGTCGCGCGCCTCATCCGCCAACAACGCCGCCACCAAAGACTGGCCCGCCGGCCAACCTCGAGAAAAGCTGATCTGTAATCCAAGCCCGAGCAGGCTGGCCTCGTGTTCCTGCCAATAAGGTAACCAGGCCTGGAAAAAGCGCTCTCTGGCCTGGGTCAACTCCTCCCCCAGGCGGCACAGCTCGGTATCCCAGGGCCGGTGGTCGCCGCCCGTCTGCAAGGCAGCATTTCGCTGTCTTAGCGACCGACTATAGCTCGCCCACTGTCCCGAAAACGCATGTTCCACGTGGAACACCGCCCAATCGAGCCAACGTCGCCGTCGTGCGGCCCCTTCTTCCACCAATTTATGGATTTCGGCGTCAATGACCTGAACCGGGAACGCTTCTGCCAGACCCGCGTAGCTGGCCATCAGGGCACCATTGAGCTTGGCGCGCGAGCCCTGTTTGCGATCGATCTCGAGGCCGCCGTGGTCAGGGGTCGGTTTATCGTTGCGCCCAAATACCCATAAGCGGTCCGCGCCATGCCGGATCAGGCGTTCGCCGATTCGGGTGCGAAAGGATCGCGCACGGCCCAGCAGAAAAACGGCTTCCAGAACGGATGTTTTGCCAGCGCCGTTAGCGCCGAATATCAGGTTGAGATTGGGGCTCAGCCGGAGTTCGGCGCTCTTCAGGCACCGAACTCCATCCGCGGCCAGTTCTGTCAGCGCCATCAGGCGCTCTGCGGGCTAAAGCCGCATCGGCATGACAACGTAACGGCTGCTTGTCGTGCCCACACCGGTAACGAGACAACTGCTATTGGAATCGGACAACCCTACGATTACCCGGTCGGTCTCGATGGCAGCCAACGCGTCCAGAAGGTAGGTCACATTGAAACCTATTTCCAGCTCCTCGCCCTTGTAGCTGACTTCAACCTGGTCTTCGGCCTCTTCCTGCTCTGGGTTATGCGCCTGGAGGGTCAGCAAATCGTTTTTTACCGCCAAACGAACGCCACGGTATTTTTCGTTGGCTAAAATAGCGGTTCGCTGCAGCGCAACACGAAGGGCTTCGCGGTCGGCTTCGATGTTGCGGGTGGGGTTTTGCGGGATAACGCGGCTATATTCGGGGAATTTGCCGTCAATTAGCTTCGATGTGAAGCGAATGTTCCCGATCTGGGCGCGAACGTGATTTGCGCCAATGCCAAGCTCCAGGGTCCCGTCTGCCGTCAGGATGCGCTGCAGCTCCAGGACGCCTTTACGCGGCACGATCACCTGTTGTTTGGACTTGCTCGCTTCCTGCAGCTTGGTCTCGCTGATGGCGAGCCGGTGACCGTCGGTGGCGACCGCGCGCAGCATGTCGCCTTCGGCCTCCAACAACAAGCCATTCAAGTAATAGCGGACATCCTGCTGCGCCATCGAAAAATGGGTTTTATCGACCAGGCGCCTGAACTCCGCCTGCGGCAGCATCAATGTCTGCTGCGCATTGATTGCCTCCACCACGGGAAATTCTGCGGCGGGTAAAGTCGCAAGAGAAAAGCGGCTGCGCCCGGACTTGATCACCAGCTTCTCACCTTCTTTTGTTAGGTTGAGCGGCGAGCCCTCGGGCAATGAGCGGCAAATATCCAGTAATTTCCGGCCCGGGACTGTTAGGTCGCCGGCCTGATTTACCGTCGCTTCCGCGGTAGCTAACAACTCGACCTCGAGATCAGAGCCGGTAATATTTACCTGGCCGTTGCGTGCCTGAATCAGCACGTTGGCAAGCACCGGCATGGTTTGCCGGCGTTCCACCACGCCAATAACGCTTTGCAGTGGCCCGAGTATCTGGTCACGTGTCGCCGAGATCTTCATATCTCTTAATCTTTCTAGGAATTAGTAGGAAGTAGTGATTGTGGAGCCTGTGGACAAGCCGAACAACCGCTAAAACCAGTCTTTTTTCAGAGACTTGCCGCTAGCGTCGGGCGGGATATCTTGCGGCACATGGTGCTGATCAGCTGTGCAGCACCTGGGGACACAAAAGCGCGCAAGCTGGCCACACAGGTTTTGCACAAGACCGCACACGGCCTACTACCGAGCCAGCGTCCGCAACAAATTGGAGTAGTCCTCCTGGATAGCCTGGTCCGTCTCCCGCAGGCCCTTCACGCGCTTGCAGGCATGCAACACGGTCGTGTGATCGCGACCGCCGAAGGCCTCGCCGATTTCCGGCAAGCTGTGCCGCGTCAACTCTTTCGCTAGCGACATCGCGACCTGGCGGGGCCTGGCCAGCGAGCGGGTACGACTGGGTGATAACAGGTCAGAGAGCCGCACTTTGTAGTATTCGGCGACCGCCTTCTGGATGTTTTCGACGGTAACCAGGCGCGACTGGATAGCGAGCAGATCGCGCAGTGATTCCCGGACAAAGTCGACGCTGAGGTCGGCGCCTGTCAGCTGGCTATTAGCCAGGACGCGGCGCAAGGCGCCTTCGAGTTCGCGCACGTTCGAACGAATGTTCTTGGCTATGAAGAACGCGACATCTTCGGGCAGGCGTACGCCGGTGTCGTCGGCCTTGCGGATCAGAATCGCGGCGCAGGTTTCAATGTCTGGTGGCTCTACCGCCACGGTAAGTCCCCAGCCAAAACGCGACTTGAGGCGTTCTTCCAGACCAGAAACCTCTTTCGGATAGCGATCGCAGGTCAGGATGATCTGTTTCTGGCCTTCCAGCAGCGCGTTGAAAGTGTGGAAAAACTCTTCCTGCGAGCGGTCTTTGCCAGCAAAAAACTGGATGTCGTCGATCAGCAGCGCGTCGAGCGAACGATAGGCCGCCTTAAAGTCGTTCATCGTGTTGTGCTTGAGCGCGGTGACCATGTCACTGACAAAACGCTCCGAATGCACGTACGCAATCCGTGCCTTGGGGTTACCGCGCAACATGGCGTGCCCGACCGCCTGCATCAGATGCGTCTTGCCGAGTCCAACGCCGCCATAAATGAACAAGGGGTTATAGGCCTTGCCCGGGTTTTCGCCGGTTTGCTGGGCGGCCGCCTTGGCCAGCTGATTGCTCTTGCCGACCACAAAATTATCGAAGGTGAAGGCGGGGTTAAGACGCCCGCCAATGACAATCCCCTCGGCTCGGCTTGGGCCAAAGCCAGTCGGTTTCCAGCTGGCTGCCGGGCCGGCGGGCGGTCCAGCCACGGCGGCCGGTGAGGTTGGCGCCCGGTCCATATCGCCGACATCCACGGTAACGATGGGGGCTTGCGGGCCCGCGAATTGCCGCAATAGCTCTGCGATACGGGCCAAAACGTTCGCGCTGACCCAGTCGACGACGAAGCGATTCGGAGCCAGCAAACGCAGGGCCCCGGCACCCTCAACCGCCATGAGCGGCCGTACCCAGGTGTTAAATTGCTGGGGAGGGAGTTCATCTTCCAGCGCCGCGGCGCATTGTGCCCAAAGCTCTGCCGCCACGTTTTCTTGCCCTGACTGAAGCCGCTGTTCGGTAAAAAAGGGGGCGGAAGTCTATACCCTGCCGCAGTATTTGTATTGACACCTCTGGCCGCCCGAACGTACCCTTCCGGCCCTTTTTTGAAGCAAAATCAATAGTTAGAGCGTCAACATGAAACGCACATATCAGCCCAGCAAAATTCGTCGCAAGAGGACCCACGG
>JANLTW010000055.1:0-2478 GCA_031363155.1 Gammaproteobacteria bacterium
GGCGCCATCGCCTGGGCGGCCGTTATCGTCTGGGTGGCACGCCGCACCGGGCAGAACGTCTGGCTGCTGCTGGTGTTAGGCCTGGCGTTGCCGTTTGCGCTGTGGAACGGCGTCATGGGCTTCGTGGTCTATGTTCACCACACGCATCCGAGTATCGCCTGGTTCCAGAAACGCCAGGAATGGCAGCGCTTCAGGGCCTACCTGACGGCGACCGCCAATGTTCGCTTGCCCTTTGGTATTGATCGCGTGCTGCACAACATCATGGAACACAACGCGCACCACCTGAACCCGCGCATCCCGATGTTCGCCTTGCGGCGCGCGCAAACCCTGCTGAAGGAAAAGTTCGCCGGCGACTTCCAGGTGTATCGCATGGGCTGGAAAGAATTTCGCGCGTGCGTGCGCAGCTGCAAACTTTATGATTTTGCCAACCATTGCTGGACTGACTTCAATGGCAAGATCACCGCGCGCGTTCCCTTGGCGTTAGCTGGAGCCTGAAAATGATCGGCACTCTGGTTCGGTTGACTATGCTGGCGCTGGCCGTCGCGCTCAGCGGCTGCGGACTGGCGGAAACCGCGGCGACTGCCGCCACGCAAGGCGCTGCCGCGGCTGAGCAGGCCAGGCAGGGCCAGGAACTCGAGGCAAAAGTGAAGCAAGACCTGGACGCGGCGCAGCTGGCCGCCAAGCAGCAATTGGACGCGGCGGAAGCCGCATCGAATCCTGCCAACTGACCATTGCCGACTGTCGCGCCGCGGGACGCGGCGCCTGCCTTGCTACTTGTTGAGCCTCATTTGTTCAGGATCCGCAACACCACCCGGCGGTTCTGCTGGCGGCCCTCGTCGGTCTTGTTGCTCGCCACCGGCTGACGCTCGCCGTAGCCGCGGGACTTCAGCGAGTTCGCCGCACCGTTGTCCTGCAGGTACTTCATCACCGTCGCCGCGCGGCGCTTGGAGAGCTCCAGGTTGAACGCGTCCGAGCCCACGTTGTCCGTGTGGCCGGCCACTTCAACGAGCAGTTCCGGATAGCGCTTCAGTGTCGCCACCGCACCATCGAGCACCGGCAGACTCTCGGCCTTGAGATCCGCGCTGTTGGTCTCGAACACGACGCCCGGCAGCTTGAGTTCTGTCTTGAACGAGCAGCCGTAGGAATCGACCCGGTCGCCCTTTGGCGTATCCGCACACTGATCCTTGCTGTTGACGACGCCGTCGCCGTCATCATCGAGCTCGCAGCCGTTGGCATCGACCTTGGCGCCCGCGGGGGTCATCGGGCATTGATCGAGCCGATTGACGACACCGTCGCCGTCATCATCGAGCTCGCAACCGCCGGCATCGACCTTCTGGCCGGCCGGCGTGTTCGGGCACTTGTCGTTAGGATCCATGACGCCGTCGCCATCGCTGTCTTTCGGCAGCGGGCAACCGGACGCATCCACCGCGGTGCCCGCCGGCGTGCCGGGGCAGCGATCGATGTCATCGGTCACGCCGTCACCGTCGGAGTCAGAGGGCTTGACCACCGGCGGCGCGGTTTTCTCACCGTTGAACTTGTAGTTGAACTCCAGTCCAACCTGACGCTGCTGACGCAGTGCGCCGAAGAAGGCGCGCGGCAGACTGTACTGCGCCTGGGGCACGCAGGCCGTCACGGGATTGATCCGCAAGCCCGTCATCGGGTCGACCAGCATGTTGATCGGCGCCGCAGCAGTGCTGCCCAGGCAAGTCAGTGGCGTCGTAAAGGTCACGGCGCCGGTTGCCGCATTGGTCGTAAACGCCGGGAAGGCGAATCTGGGGGTCGTGGCGTCCAGCGTTGCACTGGCGCTCACCGCGCCGGTCTGCGCACTCGGTGTCAGGCCCGACGCGAACAGGAACTGCCCGAACCAGCGCGTGGCTGACACAACCGAATCCTCGTTCAGCAGATTGCGCGCGTAGACGCCTACCTGCCAGCGGTCGGTCTTGTAACCCATGCGCAGGCCTAACAAGGTGGCCGAACCGGTCCAGGGGTTGGCGTGCACCTGCACGGCCTTCTTGTCTTCAAAGCGCAGGTCCGCGTTGGTGTAGAAGGTCTTGTCACCATCGCCGACCGGACGCTCGTAGTCCGCCGTCAACGTCGCGGTGTTCTTGGCCACCAGCGGGAACGGGTTGCCGACAATCGAGCAATCGCCGCGACCGGTATAGTTCGCCGACAGGCTTGGCGCGTTGGTCAACAGCGCACCACCACCACTGGTCAGCTGGTACTGGAAGTCGTCGCAGCCCTGGGTGTACTTGGTATCCGCCAGTGCGTAAGTCAGGCCGAGATTGAGGCGGTCAGTCGCCTTCAATTGCACCTCGACTTCGATACCCTTCACCTCACCCGCGCCCTGGTTGGTCACCACCGAAGTCAGCGCTGCACTGGCGGCGTTCTGAATCGGCGTGGTCAGCTGCTGCGCCGTCACATCGTTCTTGAAAAGAGCGATGTTGGTGATCAGGCGGCGATTGAGCCAGCTGGCCTTCA
>JANLTW010000068.1:0-9401 GCA_031363155.1 Gammaproteobacteria bacterium
GGCATCACCATCTCGGTGTTCCCCGGCAACTCGATCAGTCCCGTCACGTCCGTGGTGCGGAAGTAAAACTGCGGCCGATAGCCCTTGAAAAACGGCGTGTGGCGTCCGCCCTCTTCCTTGGTCAGCACGTACACTTCGCACTCGAACTTCGTGTGCGGCGTAATGGATCCTGGCTTCGCCAGCACCTGCCCGCGCTCCACTTCCTCGCGCTTCGTGCCGCGCAGCAGCACGCCCACGTTGTCGCCCGCCTGCCCCTGGTCCAGCAGCTTGCGGAACATCTCAACACCCGTGCAGGTCGTCTTCTGCGTGTCCTTCAGCCCAATGATCTCAATTTCGTCATTGACCTTCACAATGCCGCGCTCGATGCGTCCCGTCACCACCGTGCCGCGGCCCGAGATCGAGAACACATCTTCCACCGGCATCAAAAATGGCTTTTCAATGTCGCGCTTCGGCATCGGGATAAACCGATCCATCTCCGCCACCAGCTTCACCACCGCGGGGACACCAATCTCCGAGGTATCACCCTCCAGCGCCTTCAGCGCACTGCCAATGATGATCGGCGTCGTCTCGCCAGGAAATTTGTAATAACTCAGAAGCTCGCGCACTTCCATCTCAACAAGCTCTAACAACTCTTTGTCATCCACCATGTCGGCCTTGTTCATGAACACCACCATGTGCGGAACACCCACCTGGCGCGCCAGCAAAATGTGCTCGCGCGTCTGCGGCATCGGACCGTCAGCAGCACTCACCACCAGAATCGCGCCGTCCATCTGCGCCGCTCCCGTGATCATGTTCTTCACGTAGTCCGCGTGCCCGGGGCAGTCCACGTGCGCGTAGTGACGCGCCGCCGACTCATACTCCACGTGCGCCGTCGAAATCGTAATGCCACGCGCCTTCTCTTCCGGCGCCTTGTCAATCTGGTCGTACGCCATGAACGTGCCGCCGTACGTCTCCGCCATCACCTTGGTCAACGCCGCCGTCAGCGTCGTCTTGCCATGGTCCACGTGTCCAATCGTCCCCACATTAACGTGCGGCTTCTTGCGCTCAAATTTCTCTTTCGCCACGGTGCGTACTCCTCTACTTATTGATAATGGTGTCGGCGATATTAGGCGGAACTTCGGAATACCTGGCAAATTCCATTGTGAACGTTGCACGGCCCTGACTCATGGAGCGCACCGACGTCGCGTAGCCGAACATTTCTGACAGCGGAACTTCTGCGGTAACTGTTTTGCCTGCGGGCAGGTCTTCCATGCCATGAATCTGGCCGCGGCGACGGTTCAAATCGCCAATGACGTCACCCATGTAATCTTCAGGCGTGACTACCTCAACCTTCATGATCGGCTCGAGGATCACCGGTTTCGCCTTGCGAAAGCCATCCTTGAAACCGAAGATCGATGCCATGCGGAAGGAAATCTCATCCGAGTCAACGTCGTGGTACGAACCGTCGAACAGCGTGACCTTGACGTCGACGACCGGATAACCAGCCATCACGCCGGTCTCACAGGCTTCCTTGATGCCTTTTTCCACAGCCGGGATGAATTCGCGCGGCACGGATCCGCCCACGATGCCGTTCACGAACTGGATGCCCTTGCCGATGTCGTTAGGTTCGATCTTGAGCCACACATGGCCATACTGGCCTCGGCCGCCCGACTGCTTGACGTGCTTGCCTTCGGATTCGACACTGTTGCGAATGGTTTCGCGGTACGCCACCTGCGGCTTGCCGACGTTAGCTTCGACCTTGAACTCGCGCTTCATGCGGTCGACGATGATTTCCAGGTGCAGCTCGCCCATGCCGGAAATGATCGTCTGACCCGACTCCTGATCTGTGTGCACACGGAACGACGGATCTTCCTTCGCGAGACGCTGCAGCGCGATACCCATCTTTTCCTGGTCGACCGTGGATTTTGGCTCCACCGCCACCGAAATCACCGGGTTCGGGATCACGAGCTTTTCAAGCGTGATGTGCTTGCCTTCGTGACACAGCGTATCGCCGGTGTAGACGTCCTTCAGGCCCACGGCTGCGGCGATGTCGCCGGCGCGGACTTCCTTGATATCGCTGCGCTCGTTCGCATGCATCTGCAGCAAACGGCCGATGCGTTCGCTGCGGCGCTTGCTCGGCACATACACGGCATCGCCAGATTTCAGCACGCCCGAATACACGCGAAAGAACGTCAGGTTGCCGACGAAGGGGTCGGTCAGGATCTTGAATGCCAGCGCTGAAAACGGCTCCTCATCGGTGGCCTTGCGGGTCATCGGATCGCCATCGTCGTCCAGACCCTTGACGTCCGGCATCTCAATCGGCGACGGCATGAAGTCGATGACCGCATCCAGCAAGGCCTGCACGCCCTTGTTCTTGAACGCCGAGCCGCACATGCACAGCACGATTTCGCTTTTTTTCGAACGCTCGCGCAACCCAGCCCGGATGTCTTCCTCCGACAGCGTGCCTTCTTCAAGAAATTTGTTCGTCAGTGTTTCGTTAGCTTCCGCGGCCGCTTCGATCATGATCGCGCGGTACTCGTCGGCCTGCGGCCTGAGCCTGGCGGGAATTTCCGCGTAGGAGAATTTCATTCCCTGGGTCTCGCCATCCCACACGATGGTCTGCATGCGGATCAGGTCGATGACACCTGCAAACTTTTCCTCGGCACCGATCGGTAACTGGATGGCAACCGGGTTGCCGCGCAGGCGGGTCTTGATCTGCTCCAGGCAGCGCAGAAAATCCGCGCCGGGGCGATCCATCTTGTTGACGAAGGCAATGCGTGGCACGCCATAGCGATTCATCTGCCGCCACACTGTCTCCGACTGCGGCTGCACGCCCGACACCGCGCAGAACAACGCGACCGCGCTGTCCAGCACCCGCAGGCTGCGCTCGACTTCAATGGTGAAGTCGACGTGGCCCGGAGTGTCGATGATATTGATGCGATGCTCGGGCTTGGACTTGTCCATGCCCTTCCAGAAGCAGGTGGTGGCCGCGGACGTGATGGTGATGCCGCGCTCCTGCTCCTGTTCCATGTAGTCCATGATCGCAGCGCCGTCGTGCACCTCGCCGATCTTGTGCGACACACCCGTATAAAAAAGAATCCGCTCCGTCGTCGTCGTTTTACCGGCGTCGATATGAGCCGAGATACCGATATTCCGGTAGCGCTCTATGGGAGTGGTGCGGGACATGGCGACAACGTGCGTTTACCAGCGGTAGTGCGCGAACGCTTTGTTAGCTTCCGCCATGCGGTGGGTTTCTTCGCGCTTCTTCACGGCGGCGCCGCGGTTCTCCGCAGCATCCATCAATTCGTGCGCCAGGCAAAACGCCATCGACTTCTCCGAGCGCGCGCGCGCGGCCTCGATGACCCAGCGCATGGCCAGAGTCTGGCGCCGCGCAGAGCGGACTTCCACGGGCACCTGATAGGTTGCGCCGCCGACGCGCCGTGACTTCACTTCAACAACGGGCTTGACGTTTTCAAGCGCGGTACCTAACAAATCAATGGCTTCGGTACCCTGCTTGCCGGTCTTTTCGCCGATGCGGTCGATGGCACCGTACAAAATTCTCTCGGCAACGGCTTTCTTGCCGCTCTTCATGACCACATTCATGAACTTGGCCAGCATGTCATTGTGGAACTTGGGGTCCGGCAGAATATGGCGCTGCGGCGCGGCTGAACGACGTGACATCGTGAGACTCCTGAATTACTTCTTTTTCTGGCGCTTGGCGCCGTACTTGGAACGGCTCTGCTTGCGGTCGTTGACGCCCGCGCAGTCCAGCGTGCCGCGTACCGTGTGGTAGCGAACACCTGGCAGGTCCTTGACGCGGCCACCGCGGATCAGGACCACCGAGTGTTCCTGCAGATTGTGGCCTTCGCCGCCAATGTAGGAGCTGACTTCGTAGCCGTTCGTCAGGCGTACGCGGCAAACCTTGCGCAGCGCCGAGTTCGGCTTCTTCGGTGTGGTGGTGTAAACGCGGGTGCAGACGCCGCGCTTCTGCGGCGAGCCCTGCAATGCAGGCACGTTAGTTTTGTCGACGGCGCTGCGGCGCGGGGCACGGATTAATTGACCTGTAGTGGCCATTCGGACTCCAAATCGTTAGCGGTTATTCACCGCCCACGCTGAAGCCGAAGATCCGCCAAAACATCCAGCGCGGGCCTTACAGGAGCTGCGCCGGAGAACACGGACCCACGGCCGCCGCGGGGGCGACCGCGAATCCCGGCTTGCATTACATGTCTGCAAGAACAACCGGGCCGTCACTGGGACGGCCCGGCCGGAATTCGCTGTTTTTACCGCCCGGCGGGTTGGGCCGAGCGGTAAGGGGCGCGAATCTTAGTGGGGTGGGAGGGGGCTGTCAACTCGATTGATGCGATGCAGCAATCGTGTCAAGAGCCCCGGGATTGGCGCAGAATTCCGCTGGCAACCATCCTTGGCTGATTTTTGCGCTGGAGGCCTGATGCCGTCCAAGTACCTGTCTTCCGTGGGCCGAACCCTCGACGCCCGCCCCGACCGGCTCGATCTGCGCGACCGCGAATACCAGCCGCAACTGCTGTCATTGCCGCCGCGCTGGCCGCTCGACCCGGATCTGGCGATCTGGATACCTGAGTATGTTGCCGCTGGCCTGGTGCTGGACCAGGGCGAAGAAGGCTCCTGCACCGGTTTCGGGCTCGCCGGGGTCGTTGATTGTCTGCTGTTCCGGCGACAGATCTCGGCTACCGGCTCACTGAAGTCCGAACCGGTCAGCTCCCGCATGCTGTACCACCTTGCGCGTTTCTATGACGAATGGGCGGGCGAGGACTACGAAGGTTCCAGTTGTCGCGGCGCACTCAAGGCCTGGCACAAGCATGGCGTCTGCCGCGATTCCCTGTGGCCGTACCGGGACCGCCGCGGCCGCGTCGTATTCATCAAGCCACGCGCGGGCTGGGACGCCGATGCGCTGACACGAACCCTCGGCGTTTACTACCGCGTGAACCGCGCATCGGTCGTCGACATGCAGGCGGCGATCCGCCAGATCGGCGCGATCCTGGTGTCGGCCACGGTCCATGACGGCTGGGATCTTGCGCTAACAAAGCACGGCGCCCCGGCCAGGCTGACGCATGACGCGCTGCCGCAGATCAAGCCGATCAGCGACAGGAAATCAACGGGCGGCCATGCCTTCGCAATCGTCGGCTACAACGAACGCGGTTTCGTCGTGCAGAATTCCTGGGGTGTTAGCTGGGGCAGGCAGGGATTCGCCACGCTTCCCTATGCGGAATGGGTCAGGAATGGCGACGATGCCTGGGTTACGGCGTTAGGTGTTCCCGCGGATCTTGAGTCCAGGTTGCGTTCGCCAGCGGCCTTCAAGCCCAGCGCGCCACGATCGTTGCCGGTACCGGCGGCCGGGGTGTCGTTGACTGCGCAACCCCCGAGCACCCCCGACACCCTGCCCGCGCTCATCAGACCACTCGATACCGAAACGGCCTACCGGCATACCCTGGTATCCGGCAACGACGGCCGCGTCATCAATCGTCTGGTCAACGTCGAGAATGCGGCTGCAGCGGTGCAGGAAATCGTCGTCAGGCTGGCTGGCGACTGGCTGCGCAGAAAACCACGGACGCAACGAAAACTGGCGCTCTATGCGCACGGCGGACTCAACTCGGAGGATGAATCCATCCGCCGCATTCGCGTGCTGGCACCCTACTTTCTGGCTAACGGAATCTATCCGATCTTCCTGACCTGGAAGACCGGTCCACTCGAAACCATCCGCGACCTGGTCGCGGACCAGTTGCAGCGCGTGCCGCGGCCCGCAGGCGGGATCTGGGACCGGTTCCGCGAAACCGCCGCCGATGTACTGGACCGCAGTATCGAGTTGCTGGCTGGGCCGGTGCTCAAACCCATCTGGTCGCAAATGAAGCAGAATGCCGCAGCGGCTTCGCAGCCAGGGCATGGCGGGCAGTTGTTAGCTGAGTCGCTGGCCCGTCTCGCCGGGCGCGCCGGGAATCTCGATATCCACCTGGTCGGCCATTCCGCCGGCGCCATTGTACTCGGCCACCTGCTCGATGGCCTGCGTGCTAACAACCTGCGCGCGAAGAGCTGCGCATTGTTTGCGCCGGCCTGCAGCGCACGATTTGCCCTGGAGCATTACCGGCCGGCGTTTGCCAAGGGCACTCTGCAAGCTGCGACACTGAGCATCGACCTGCTGGCGAAGCAGCGGGAACTTGAGGACACCGTCGGGCCGTACCGCAAATCGCTGCTATGGCTGGTGTCGCGCGCGCTCGAGAGCAATCACAAGACACCAATACTCGGGCTTGAGGATCTGTACCGCGAGGCCGCATCGCACGAATCCTGGCACGGTGAGGAAGCTGCCAGTGCGCGGGCGTGGCGGGATCTGTGGAGTACTTCGGGTGGCCAATTAAACATATTGTCGGATCCACAGGTTTCCACGGGAACACTCGCCAGGCCCATCGCCGCCTCGCATGGCTGCTTCGACAATGCTGCCGCTGTTATGACCAGAACACTGACCCGTATCGCCGGCGCGCCGCTGGCACAAACTCTCGACTGGCTGGAATACTGAAGCTGCGGCTATGATGCAGCTAATGAAAAATTTCCTGCGAGCCAGTTGGATAGTCACGGCGTTAGGTTTCGGGGCGGCGGCATTTGCCACCGAAGATAAACCTGCGGGTACTCGCCCCACGCTACCGGTGAGCGCGCCGGGCGCGAGGGTCATCGAGGGTCCGGGGTTCAAAATCGAACGCCTGAAACCCGCAACCGACAGCCGTGGCAATGCGCCCGCATCCCGCATCATTGGCAACGGCCTGATGAACCAGACCGTTTTCTGCCGCGCCGGGGAAAATTTGCTGGTCACCGGCATGAATCTCGTGACCACCGGCACCGGCATCGTGGCGCAGCGCGGCTGCCGCCTGCGGGTGGTCAACAGCCAGGTCAGCGCCGGTGGGGTGGCCCTGATTGTCGAGTCTGGCGCTAGCGTTGAGTTGCAGAACAGCGCACTGACCAGCCGCGTTGGCAGCGTCGAGGCTGCGGCTAACGCGCGGCTTGCCGCTCTTGGTGTTAGCTTCGCCGGGCCCGCGACGCTGACCGGAGCCGAGTACCTGGACCGCGGCGGAAATCTCTGGGGCGGCGCGCCCTGATCTTCAAAGCTCGATTTTTACGCCGAGTTTGAAATTTCGCAAAGCGAGTGGTGCTATCGGTATCAGCGATTCCAGCAGGTGTTGACGCTTTCAGAGCCGCTGACAGCACGTACTCCGAGTTCGTTGATGGACAACTGACCGCAGGGATCGCCGCTCATCGACCCACCGGCCACCGGAACCGCGACCAGCGTGTAAGTGCCAGCGGCCAGGTTGTTGAGTGCGATGCCGTATTTCGCAGCGCCGTCCTTGGGCGCCTGCGTTGCCGGCAGTCCGGTCGCATCCATGGCGCCGCCATCACCCTTGAGCGCGTAGCTGTTGGACGTTGTGCGGCTGCGCTCCAGGAACTGGACATTTTCCAGCAACACCGACTTGGCGGCCGAGCGGTTGGAGCGACGCACGTAGTCCCGATAGCTCGGTATGCCGATGGTCGCAAGGATGCCGACGATCACGACCACGATCATCAACTCGATCAGGGTAAAGCCCTGGTGTTTGCGAATTATCATGACATGCACCTAACGAATCTGAATCCACGAACGGCGCAGGACTTGATTCGCACCTGGCACAGGCGGGGGGTTACGCGTGCGATTGCGTTCGGTAACGAAACCGCCACTGGTACCGGTCATGATCTTGAAGGCCGAGTTCGCGTTGGCCTGCAGCCACACAGGGGTCTTGCTGATGCCCAGGCCCTGGCTGCGTACGCCGCCGACCACCTGGCCGTTGACATTGTCCAGATCATCGAACCGGCCGTCATTGTTCAAATCAAGTACGGCTTCATCGAAGGTGCCGCCGGTCAGGAAATTGAGCTCCATGAGCCAGCTGGTACCGCCGGGCGTGCAGGGATCGGAGCTCGGGACCGCGGTCACGAAGATCACACGATCCTCCTTGACGATCGGGGTCGAGATGACTCGCTCGCCAACCGCCAGCGCCGCATCCCGCAGATCCACGTACCAACCCTTGTCTGTGACCCAGTCGGGCGTGTTGCCCGTGAAGGAGCGGATGTCGCGACCGAACGAGCTGGGAAGCGGGTTAATGAGCTGAACCTGCAATTCGCTGCGATCGGTCGTCGTCACCGGATTCACGTCGTCGTCGCGGATGCCGTAGAACGTCTGCACCGACGTGTCCGACACGTCTGCATAGGTCAGGTAGCGTCCCGTGCCGAACATCACGATGTCGCCGCCCACCGGGTGCGCGGTGGCCTTGGGTTGCGCCGTGATCGGTTGCACCGTGTTGGTGGCGCTGCGCGCCGTGAACAGCGGCGCGCCCGCGAAAGCGACGTTCCACGTGCCCGGTGTCCCGGAGACATTGAACTTCCACATGTTGCCTAACAGGTCACCGGCATAGATCGTATCGATCTTGTAATTGCCGTCCGAGTCATACAGGAGCGGCGTAGACAATCCGTTGTCTTCGTTGCCCGGGATGTCGCTGGCGCCGATTTTCGCCAGCAGCGAACCAGTCGTGAGATCGACGACGTACAGATAGGCGCCGCCGGTGCTGCTGTTGTAACCATTGCCGAACACAGCGACCCAGTTACCGTTCTCGAGGATGCCGATCTGCGGCTGACTGTAGCTCTGGCCCATGTTGGTTTCCGAGAACTCCCACAGCACGTCGCTTTCGTCAGTGCTGCCCGGCTGGCTCACGTCAATCGCATAGACCGTGTTGCCACCGGCGTTCAGGCCTGCCGCCAGAATTGTCTTCCAGTTGCCACCGATATAGGCGTCACTGACCGTGATGCCGCCGTCGACGAAGAATTTGTGCGCATACGTCGGCGCCGTCAGCCTGCTGAGATTTGAATACACGCCAAACGGAACGTACGCAAAGTCTTCAACGCCGCTGCTTGCGATGAACCCGTGCAACATGCCGTCATTCGCACCCACATAGACCATGGGTTCGCGCGTCATGTTAGCGGCACGGTACAGGTTGTAGGTCGCCTGACCTGGAGTGCCGGCTGGCAAGCTCGAATAGCCGTAGTTGATGTCCTTGACGTAGGCGGGGTCAGAGTTGATGACGTCGCCCATCACGGTGTCGGGCCGGTTGCGGTATTGGCCACCATTGCGCTGCTCCCTGGAAGCATCGCCCCGCAGCCAGTTCAGACGCGGGTCACATTGGCTATCGTTGACGCCGAAAATATTGGTATCAAGTGCGGTGCGCTGCGCATTGCTGAGTCTGCCGCAGCCATCGAATTTCCGGCCTTGTGAACCGTCCCAAGTGTAGATCCTGCGCTGATCCCAGACCGGAATTGCCTTGCTCGCGTCCCAGATCTGCGAGCCAACCGCACCATCGGCGGCCACTGGCAGCGCCAGCAGG
>JANLTW010000085.1:0-8849 GCA_031363155.1 Gammaproteobacteria bacterium
CCGGAGCCGCGACCACCTCGGCAGCGACTGAAGGCTGGGGCCGGCGACGCGCCACGGGTGGCGCCTTGCGACTGCGCACATTGGCTTCGCGGCGCGGCCTGTTGCGGGCGTTATCGCGGGTCGACTTGGGCTTGGGATTGCCCTGCTCGTCAAGTTCAACAAAGTCGTCCTCGCCCACCATGACGGTCGGGACCGAGGCCTTGCCCTCAAGGACCGCTTCGGAGACGCCACCACAGTACAGCGCGATGGCGCGCATGGCGTCATCATTGCCCGGCACGACGTAGTCGATATGGTCCGGCGTGCAATTGGTGTCGACAATCGCCACCACCGGAATCCCGAGCTTGCGCGCCTCGTGGATCGCAATATTCTCGTGGCCGACATCGATGACGAAAATGGCATCCGGCAGGGAGTCCATGTTCTTGATGCCGCCCAGGCTGCGTTCCAGCTTTTCCATCTCGCGGCGCAGCATGGTCGCTTCTTTCTTGCCGCGCTTGTCGAGCAGGCCATTGGCCTTCATCTCGACCAGCTCGGCGAGGCGCTTCACTGAGCCGCGTATGGTCTTGAAATTGGTCAGCATGCCGCCCAGCCAGCGCTGATTGACGTAGGGCATTTCGCAGCGGGTTGCCTCTTTCAGCACGGCATCCCGGGCTGAGCGCTTGGTGCCGACAAAGAGCACCGTGCCACCATCGGAGACCACGCCTTTGATGAACGCGGCAGCTTCCGCGAACAACGGCTGGGTCTTTTCGAGGTTGATAATGTGGATCTTGTTTCGTTCGCCGAAAATGTACTCCGCCATTTTCGGGTTCCAGAAGCGGGTTTGGTGTCCGAAATGAACACCCGCTTCCAGCATCTGTCGCATGGACACGCTGGCCATCTCAATATCTCCTTGTCGGGTTAAGCCTCCGCGTATCTCGGCAGTCATCTCTTTCGCAAGAGACACCCAACTACCGATTTAACGATACGCGTGTGGTTTGTTTGCCAAAAACGGCGGCGCTTTATACCATTCACCCCCCGTCAAATCAATGGCTTGCACGCTGCTTTCCATGCAGTACACCCTGAAAAACCCTGAAGAACAGCAGAAAATGCGCGAAGCGGGCCGTTTGGCCGCTGAAGTGCTCGATATCGTCACGGATTACATCCAGCCGGGGGTGAGCACCGACGAGCTTGACCGTGTCTGCCATGAACACATCACCAGGGTCCAGCGGGCGTTGCCGGCCAATCTCGGCTACCGCGGCTTTCCCAAGACCATCTGCGCCTCCGTCAACCACGTGGTCTGCCACGGCATACCTAACGACAAGCGGCTGAAGAATGGCGACATCCTGAATATCGATGTCACCGTCATTCGCGACGAATTTCACGGTGACACCAGCCGCATGTACTTCGTGGGGACGCCGCCCCCGCCCGCGAAGCGCCTGGTCGAGGCCACGCGCGAAGCGATGTGGCGCGGTATCGAGCAGGTGCGTCCGGGTGCGACGTTAGGCGATGTCGGACATGCCATCCAGGCCTATGCCGAGTCGCATGAGTATTCCGTGGTGCGCGAGTACTGTGGTCATGGCATCGGCCGCGTCTATCACGAAGATCCGCAGGTGTTGCACTACGGCCAGCCGGGCACCGGCCTGCAACTGCGTGCCGGCATGACCTTCACCGTCGAACCGATGCTGAATGCCGGCAAGCGCCACGTCAAACTGTTAGGTGACGGCTGGACGGTCATTACCAAGGACCATTCACTGTCGGCCCAGTGGGAACACACCATACTCGTCACCGACAACGGCTTTGAAGTGCTGACACTGGGTGCCCGCGACCGGCATCGTGCGGCGGCATGACCGACCCCACTCATCAACTCGGCCAGTGGCTCTGGCCGGAACGGCTGCGCGCGGTTGATCCGGCGTCGGCCGATGCCGCAGCACGTTATCGCGAATTGCTCGCGGCAGCGGCCAAGGATCTGCGGGCGCGTTTTCTGGCCGAGGAATCCATCGAAGCGCTGGTGCGGGCGCGCGCAGGGTTGATCGATGTTTTGTTAGATGGCGTGTGGCGGCATTTCCTCGGCGCACGGACCAGCGACTGGGCACTGATGGCGGTCGGCGGTTACGGACGCGGCGAGCTGCACCCCTGCTCCGATGTCGATGTGTTGATTCTCGTCGCGGCCGTGCCGGATGCCGCGGAGCGCGAGCAGCTCGAACAGCTGGTCACCTTCTTATGGGACACGGGCCTGGAGCTCGGGCATAGCGTACGTACGGTTGAAGACTGCGGGCGTGAGTGTGCCGCCGATGTCAGCGTCATGACGACACTGGTCGAATCGCGCCTGGTGGCGGGCTCGGCGGCGCTGATGGCGGAGATGCGCGCCGCACTGAACGCCGCCGCGGTGTGGCCAATACTGGAATTTTTCGACGCCAAGGTACGCGAGCAGCAGGAACGGCACCTCAAGGCTAACGACACGGCCTACAACCTCGAACCTAACGTCAAGACAGGTCCCGGAGGCTTGCGCGACATCCAGACCATAGGCTGGGTCGCCAAACGTCATTTCAATTGCAACACCTTTGAAGAACTTGCGAATCATGGCTTTCTGGCGCCGGCGGAATTGCGCCGCCTGAAGGCTGCGCAGGAATTTCTGTGGCGCGTGCGCTTCGCGCTGCACATCGAGACTGGCCGGCGCGAAGACCGGCTGTTGTTTGACCATCAGGTCAAAGTGGCTGGAATCTTCGGCTACGAGGACGCAACCTACACGCTGGCGGTCGAACAGTTCATGCAGCGCTATTACCGCACCGTCATGGACGTCAGCCTGCTGAACGAGTTGTTGCTGCAATTGTTCCGTGAAGCCATCACGCCGGCCAGTAACGCCGCGCCGGTGCCGCTGAATGCGCGCTTTCAGATTCGCGACGACTACCTCGAAACCGTCAACGACGACGTTTTCGCCCGCAGCCCCGCGGCGCTGCTGGAACTGTTCGTGCTGCTGCAGCAATACCCGAATGTCAAAGGCGTGCATGCCGCGACCATGCGCGCGCTGAGCCGCAGCCTATGGCTCATCGATGAAGAGTTCCGGCAGAACCCGCGCAACCACCGGCTGTTCATTGAACTGCTGCGCGCACCGGCCGGGGTTACACACGAGCTGCGCCGCATGAACACCTACGGCGTGTTAGGTCGCTACATTCCGGCATTTGGCCGCATCGTCGGCCGCATGCAATATGACCTGTTCCACGCGTACACGGTCGACGCGCACACGCTGTTCGTGTTGAGTAACCTGCGGCGCCTGGCGATCCCACGCTACGACCACGAGCTGCCGGTGCTGTCGGCGATCATGCAGACATTGCCGCGCCCGGAGATCGCGTATCTCGCGGCACTGTTTCATGACATCGCCAAGGGACGCGGCGGTGATCACTCGGATCTTGGCGCGGTAGACGCGGAATCCTTTTGCCTCGAGCAAGGCCTGTCGCGTTACGACGCCCGTCTGGTCGCCTGGCTGGTGCGCGCGCATCTGAAATTATCGGTCACGGCGCAGAAGCAGGACATTTCCGATCCCGGCGTCGTCAATGAATTTGCGCGCTTCGTCGGCGATGAATCGCATCTTGACTATCTGTACGTGCTGACCGCTGCCGATGTTCGTGGCACCAACCCGAAGCTGTGGAATTCGTGGAAGGCATCGCTGTTCCAGGAATTCTACAATCGCGTCAAGCGCGCACTGCGCCGCGGCCTCGAGAGCCCGATCGATGCACAGGAACTGCGCGACGAGACCCAGGTGGCAGCGCGCAGCCTGTTAGTTCAGGGCGGCCTGTCCGACGAGCGCATCCGTGACTCCTGGAGCATACTCGACGATGGCTACTTCTTGCGACACACGCCCGACGAAGTGGCCTGGCACACGCGCCTGATCGCGACACGCCAGGGCGGCCAGCACGAGCCCGTGGTCGCAGTCCAGGGTGATGGCGAACGCGGCACGACGGCGGTAACCACACTGACGCCGGACCGGCTGCGCAGTTTCGCGCGGGTAACGGCGGTACTGGAGCAGCTTGGCCTGACCATTGTCGATGCGCGCGTCACGCCGACCACCGACGGCGGCAGCCTTGATCTCTACCATATCCTCGAAGGTGATGGCGCGCCGCTCACGCATCCGGACCGTGTCGCCGACATCGACCGCGCCTTGCGGCGCGCCCTGGTCAGCTCGCCAGAACAGTCGCTCGCGGTCACACGCCGCGCGTCGCGCCAGATGCGCATGTTCAACACCCAGACCCAGATCGCAATCAGCGTTGATGAGCGCAATCGCCGCACCGTGCTGGAACTCGTCGCCGGCGACCGGCCGGGCCTGCTGTGTGACATCGGCCAGGTCTTGTTAGCAGAAAAAGTGGCGTTGCAGGGCGCAAAGATCATGACCGTCGGCGAGCGCGCCGAGGACGTCTTTTATGTCACGGACACACAGGGCGCGCCGCTGTCCGAGGCTGCGGCGCAGGGCCTGCAGGCAAGACTCACGGAAACGCTGGATAAGCGGCGTGCCGCATGAACCCGGATCTTGGCCGGTTGCAACCCTACCCTTTTGAACGCCTGGCACGCCTGTTAGCAGGCGCAGTGCCGCCAGCGCACCTGCCGGCCATTCCACTGTCGATTGGTGAGCCGCGGCATGCACCGCCCGAATTCGTGCTGCAGAGCCTGCGCGACAACCTCGACAAGCTCGGCAGCTATCCGGCCACGGCTGGCTTGCCGGTGCTGCGCACCGCCTGTGCGCGCTGGCTGGAGCGCCGCTTCGGACTGCGCGCGGAATCGGTTGATGCGCTCGCCATGCTGCTGCCGGTCAATGGCACGCGGGAAGCATTGTTTGCAATTGCCCAGGCACTGGTCGATCGCAGCGCGCAGGCGCCGCTGGTCGGCATGCCGAATCCCTTTTATCAGATCTATGAGGGCGCCGCGTTGTTAGCGGGCGCCGAGCCGTACTTCCTCAACACCACAGCGGCGACGCGCTATGTGCCCGATCTGGATGCCGTGCCGGCCGCTGTCTGGCAGCGATGCCAGTTGCTCTATATCTGCTCGCCCGGCAACCCGACGGGCGCAAGCCTGACCATGAGCTGGTTGCGCCAGGCCCTCGAGCTCGCGCAGCGCCATGATTTTGTCATCGCGTCCGATGAATGCTATGCCGAGCTGTACCGCGACGACGCCAGCCCGCCGGCCAGCTTGTTAGCTGCGGCGCACAGCATGGGCAACGAGAAATTCAAGCGCTGCCTGGTGTTTCATAGTCTCTCGAAGCGTTCCAACCTGCCCGGCCTGCGCTCGGGGTTCGTGGCCGGCGACCCGGCGCTGATCGAGAAGTTCCTGCGGTACCGGACTTATCATGGCTCCGCCATGGCGATGCCGACGCAGATCGCGAGCAGCGTGGCCTGGAATGACGATGCCCATGTCGTTGCCAACCGCTCGATGTACCGCGAGAAATACGCCCGCGTATTGCCGCTGTTAGCTCCGTTCTGGCCGGTCAGCGAACCGGACGGCGGTTTCTATCTCTGGCCCGAGGTCGGCGGTGACGACCAGGCCTTTGCGCGCGCGCTTTATTCCGCGACCCATGTAACGGTCGTTCCGGGATCATTTCTGGCGCGTGCTACGCCCGCCGGCAACCCGGGGCTCGGCCGCGTGCGCATTTCCCTGGTAGCCTCAGTTGATGAATGCTTGAGCGCCGCGCAACGAATCCGCGCTTTTCTGGAGAGCAGGTAATGTCGAATATTGAATCCCTGAAGCCGATCATCGAAGCTGCGTTTGAAAAACGCGCCGAACTGACGCCCGCCAGCATCGACGGTAGTCTGCGCACCGCGCTGGATAGCTGCCTGCAGTTGTTAGACAGCGGCAAGGTGCGGATCGCGGAAAAAACTGACGGTCGGTGGATCGTGCATGACTGGCTGAAGAAGGCGGTGCTGCTTTATTTCCGGGCGCACGACAATCGCGCCATAGAGGCCGGGTACACCCGTTTCTTCGACAAGGTGCCGCTCAAGTACGCCCATATGAGCGAGGCCGCCATCCGCGCCTCCGGCGTCCGCGTGGTGCCGGACGCCGTCGTGCGCCAGGGTGCCTATATCGGACCCAACGTTGTGTTGATGCCGAGCTTCGTCAATATCGGCGCCTACGTCGACAGCGGCACGATGGTGGACACCTGGGCCACAGTGGGCTCCTGCGCGCAGATCGGCAAGAACGTGCACTTGTCGGGCGGTGTCGGCATCGGCGGCGTGCTCGAGCCGCTGCAGGCGACGCCCACCATCATTGAAGATAACTGTTTCATCGGCGCGCGTTCAGAAGTAGTCGAAGGGGTCGTGATCGAGGAAGGCTCGGTGCTGTCGATGGGCGTTTTTATCGGCGCCAGCACCAGGATCTATGATCGCGCCAGCGGTACGGTCAGCTACGGCCGCGTTCCCGCCGGATCAGTCGTGGTGCCGGGCAACCTGCCCGCCAGGGACGGCAGCCATTCGCTCTACTGCGCGGTTATCGTCAAACGCGTGGACGCCCAGACCCGCGCCAAGACCGGCATCAATGAGTTGTTGCGCACGGTCGATTGACCAGCGCTTGCTAACAGGCCCTAGCTGACCAGCGCCGCGGATTTCACCAGCGCCCAGACCTGCATTGCGGGTTGCAGCTGCAGCGCGGCGACCGATTTGCGCGTCACGCGTGCCAGCAGCACGGCGCCGGCACAGTCAATCTGCACCAGCTCATGCGCCGGATTCTCATCCGGTGCAATCGCCACGATCCAGCCACGCAGCTGATTCTGCACGCTGCTGTCGCGCGGCTCCGAACAGGCGATGCTGACGTCGCGGGCGAGTATCCGCAGCCGCACTTTCCGGCCCAGCGCCAGCCCCTTGTCTGCCAGCCACAGGCTGCCGCCCGGAAATTCCGCCCGCGCCAGCCGCCAGTGCGAGTCGCGCTCGACGATACGGGCCGCGAGCACGGCGCCCAGGTCCTCGCCTAACACAACGCGCGCCTGCAGCGACGCCAGCACCTCGGCGACCGGGCCGCAGGCGCGCACCTGGCCGGCGTCCAGAATCACGAGCGTATCAGCGAGCCTCGCAACCTCGTCCGCGGAATGCGATACGTAGAGCATCGGCGTACGCAGTTCGTCACGCAAACGCTCCAGCCACGGAAAAATCTCCAGCCGACGCGCCTGGTCCAGCGATGCCAGCGGCTCATCCAGCAACAAAAGCCGCGGCTGCGTTGCCAGAGCCCGCGCAATCGCTACCCGCTGCCGCTCCCCACCTGACAGCTGATCATGCCGCCGCGTCAAAAGCGGCCCTATTCCTAACAAATCAATGATGCCCGCCAGCTGGCGCCGATTGTCGGCCGGCGTGCGCCGCAGGCCGAACTCGAGGTTGCCGCGCACATCCAGGTGCTCCAGCAGACTCGCCTCCTGAAATACATACCCCAGCGCCCGGCGCCAGGTCGGGACGAACAGCTGTTGTGTGTCGTCCTGCCAGATCTCAGCGCCAATCCGGATGTGCGCGTCCGTCGGCCGCTCGAGGCCCGCCACACAGCGCAGCACGCTGGTCTTGCCAGCGCCCGAGATCCCGTACAGCGCCGTGATTCCATGCGCTGGCAGCTGCAAGTCGATCGCCAGCTCGAAGGCGCCGCGCTTCAGACGGAATCGAATCAGACTGCCCTCGCTGCTCAAGCTAACACCCGGTCACGGCGGCGATTCAGCCAGGCCAGTGCCAGCAGCACCAGGAACGCGAACGTCAGCATGAATACTGACAAGGCGTGCGCGGCCGGATACTGCATTGCTTCGACATGACTGTAGATCTGCGTCGACACGACGCGCGTCTGGCCTGGAATATTGCCGCCGATCATCAGCACCACGCCAAATTCACCCACCGTATGCGCAAACACCAGAATGGCAGCGGTCAGAATGCCGGGGCGCGCGATCGGCAGCGCGACGCTGAAGAACGCGTCGATCGGACGCGCCCGCAATGTGGCCGCAACCTCCAGCGGTCGCCGGCCCATCGACTCGAACGCATATTGCAAAGGCAGTACCGCGAACGGCAGCGAAAACAGCAGTGAACCGACCACCAGACCCGTAAATGTGAACGACAAGGGTCCGAGACCCAGACTGGCGCTGATGTCGCCCACCCAGCCCTGCGGACCTAACAAAAGCAACAGATAGAATCCGAGCACGGTGGGCGGCAATACCAATGGCAACGAAGTCAGCGCGGCTACCGGCGCGCGCCAGCGCGATGCGGTACGCGCCAGCCACCAGGCGATCGGCGTCGCAACAACCAACAGCAGCGCGGTGGTCAGCGTCGCCAGCTGCAGCGTCAACCACATCGATTGCAGGTCGTCAGTCGTAACCATGGCTGCGGATGATTCTATGCGCCACGGCGCCGCGCAAATACAGTGCCAGCGAGCGCGCAGCGACATTGGCCTTGCCGTGCGCCAGCAGCACGAAATCCTGCCGGATCGGCCGGTGCAGGCTTTGCGGCACGATCCAGGCGGAACCCGACAACAGCCGGCCATCCAACTGCACCTGCGACAGGGCCACAAACCCTAACGGCGCATTGCCGGAGGCGACGAAAAGGTAGGCCTGACCGACGCTCTCGCCTAACACCAGGCGCGGGCGCAGGCGTTCATCCAGCTTGAGAGCGACCAGCACATCCATGGCGGCAGCGCCGTACGGCGCCAGCTGCGGATCGGCCAGCGCCAGTCGTTGAAAATTTCCGCGCTGCAATGCGGCGCCACGCGCATCGACCAGTCCCGGTTGTGCACTCCACAGCGCGAGGCGACCGGTCGCGTAGGTGAACAGCGACGCCGGGTCGGCGAGACCCTCCGCGACCAATTTCTTTGGCGTGAGTTCATCCGCCGCCAGCAAGGCGTCGAACGGCGCACCGTTGCGGATCTGCGCCGAC
>JANLTW010000123.1:0-4220 GCA_031363155.1 Gammaproteobacteria bacterium
GCCGAGCAGGGCGATGCTGCGAGGATTCAACAGCGGTTGCAGCCATTCCCGCGTCACGGCTTGCGACCTAACAGCATCGGGCGCGAGCCCAGCGCGATCAGGGCTTCAGGAACCCGCAGGCTGCGCCAGGCGGCCAATCGCACCTGTAGCGCCTCGGGGAAGGGCGCGCTGCTCACGGTTGCGCCCTGCTGCACGTGCAGCAGCATGACGTCGATGACGGCCGCCGGGTCCGAAGTCCCGACGGTGCAAAGCGCGAGCAGCAGCCGCATGCGCTTCGTGTCGCAGTCGACCAGATACTGGTGTGAATACACTGCTGCGTCACCCTTGATCTCGCGCAGGTAGCGCACATGCATCTCGACCGTGTACAGCGTGCAGTGCGAGTCGCGACGATAGGCTGCGTCGATCCCGATATCGTCCATCAGCGCATCGATGCTGGCGCTGGCGATCAGCGTGTAATAGGCGTCGCGCAGATGGCCGTTGTAATCGATCCAGGACGGATCAAGGCGGCTCTGGAAAACGCGCGGCGTCCAGGCCGGCGCGGTTTTATCGAAGCCGGAGCCGCTCACGCGTCTCGGCAACTGTTAGCAGCCGCGCACCCATCGCCTCGATGATGGTCCGCGCCCGTATCACCAGTTGTTCATTGCTGGCATAGACGCCCTTGCTGAGATACAGGTTGTCTTCCAGGCCGACGCGCACGTTGCCACCCAGCAGAATCGACTGCGCAACCCAGGGCATCTGCATGCGGCTGATCGCAAACGAGGTCCAGATGCAGTTCTCCGGCAGCGAATTGACCATGGCTAACAAATGTCCGGTATCGGCGGGCACGCCCCAGGGAATACCGGTGCAGAGCTGGATCAACGTCGGTGCATCGAGCAGGCCTTCCTTGATCATCTGCTTGGCGAATGACAGATTGCCGGTGTCGAAGATCTCGAGCTCCGGCTTGACGCCCAGGTCGCGCGCGATTTGCGCACCCTGGCGCAGGTACGTGGGCGTCGAGACATAGGCGCGATTACCGTCGCCGAAATTGAGGCTGCCGCAATCCAGCGTTGCGATATCGGGCCGGTACTTGCCCTCGTGGCACAGCTCGATGACGTGCTTCATGCGCTCTTCCTGGGTCACGAAGTCGCTGCCGGGTGCGGGCGTGTCCGCGAGCCCCTTGTCGCCAATCACGATGTAGCCGCCCATGCCGCAGGTCAGGTTGACGATGACATCGACCTTGCTTTCGCGGATGTGGCGCACGACCTCGCGGTAGTGACGGGTTTCCATGCTGAAGCCACCGGTGTCCGGATCCCGCACGTGCAGGTGTACGATGGCTGCGCCGGCGCGTGCCGCCGCAATGGCCGATGCCGCAATGTCTGCAGGCGCGACCGGGCAATGGGGGCTGCGGGTGACTTTGGTATCGTCGCCGGTGATGGCGCAGGTGATGAAAACTTCTGGATTCACGTTCGCGACCTCGGGTAACGTTACCTGACAGCGACAAATTATAATATAACGCCGATAATAAATAGGCCCAACCGCCCGCGAGACGCCGATGCAAATCGAAAAGCACTCGATCGATTACATTCCGCTTGCGGAACGCCACGGCAAGGTCTGGCACCTGTGGCCGATCTGGTTCAGCGGCAGTGCACATCTGGCTACGCTGGCGGTGGGCGTCATTGGAATAGGGCTCGGCGGCAACCTGTTGTGGACCGCGATCGCGGTTATCGCCGGCTGCGCGCTAGGC
Source organism: Gammaproteobacteria bacterium (assembly GCA_031363155.1). Lineage (GTDB taxonomy): Bacteria > Pseudomonadota > Gammaproteobacteria > Steroidobacterales > Steroidobacteraceae > UBA964. Next base: position 1,724 of record JANLTW010000123.1, read on the forward strand.
ACGTTCTTCATGGCGTTTCATTCCACCCAGGGCCCGCAACTGGGCCTGGCGCAGCTGATCCAGTCGCGCCCGCAGTTCGGCTATATGGGTGCGCTGCTCGTCTGGGTGGTCGCCCTGGTTGCCTACATCGGTTACAACGCCTTCAACGAAGTCCTGGTGGCGCAGTCGGTGCGGCAACTCACCGGCGCTTCGCGCGAGATCGACGCGCCCGTGATCATCATCTTCACCGTGCTGGCGGCCGCGATCGCGGCAGTGGGCTATGACTGGATTCACAAGACACAGCGCTGGCTCGCCTATCTGATGCTCGCAGTATTGTTCGTGTTCACGTTAGCAGCGGCGTTCTCGCTGCGCTTGCCGGCGCAGCACTGGAAGATCGACGATTTCAAGGCGATTCCGTTTCTGGTGCAGTTCTTCGCAGCGGCGGCCTACCAGCTCAGCTGGTCCATCTATGTATCGGACTACTCCCGCTATCTGCCGCGGGAGGTGTCGGTGCGCGAGTCATTCTGGTGGACCACGGTGGGCGCTTTTGTCGGCGGCGTCTGGATGATGCTGCTCGGCACGCTGGCGGCCGCCATGTTTCCAGTGGCCGACGTAGCCGGCGCAGTGCAAATGGCGGCCGATACTGTCATGCCAGGGCTGGGTACGCCGCTGCTTGCATCGGGGCTGCTGGGGCTACTCACCATTACCAGCCTCAATTTCTATGGCGCTTCGCTCGCCTTGCTGAGTATCGCCGATTCGATCCATCCCAGCCCACCGTCAGTGACCAAGCGGCTGGTCAGTCTTGCGCTAGCAACAATAGTATCGATCGGGCTCGCCCTGGTGGCGTCCAGGGATTTCGTGCACCGCTTCGACGATCTGTTAGCCGTGTTGCTGTATCTCCTGACGCCCTGGACCGCGATCAACCTGATCGATTTTTATGTTGTCCGGCGCGGCCACTACTCGATCCGCGAGATCTTTAACCCGAACGGCATGTATGGCCGCTGGAATTGGCGCGGTTTGGTGTCCTACGGCGTCGGGTTTGTCGCGATGATCCCGTTTGTCAGCTCGAGCCTCTATCGGGGCCCCGTGGCCAACCAACTCGGTGGCGCCGATGTGTCGATGCTGGTGGGATTGCCGGTGTCGGCATTACTCTATTGGTATTTGTGCCGCGATCTTGACCTGGCTGCCGAGCAGGCCGCGATCGCGGCGGCTGACGCGGGACTCGATCCGGGAACCTCCGCAGGTTAGTCTGGGCACATTAGAAGTCACTGCATTCATCGGGGGAGAGCGCATTGAGCAGCACAGTTTTGGACGCCCAGGTGGCGAAAGACCGCTTATCGCACGCCTTGCGTCCGCGTCACGTCACCATGATTACGATCGGCGGCATCATCGGCGCAGGTCTCCTGGTCGGCAGCAGTGTCGCCATATTGCAGGTCGGGCCCGCGGTCATACTCAGTTACGCGCTCACAGGTCTGCTGGTGCTGCTCGTCATGCGCTGCCTCGGCGAGATGGCGGTCGAAATGCCGCAGGTGCGCTCATTTACCGAATTCACCCGTGCGGCTCTCGGCAACTGGGCGGGTTTTTCGGTCGGCTGGCTGTACTGGTATTTTTGGGCGATTGTGATTCCGATCGAGGCGATCGCTGGCGCAGCGATTCTGCAGCAGTGGCTGCCATATGAGAATTGGGTCATCGGCACGGTGCTGATGGCGGCGATGACAGCCGTCAATTTGATGTCGGCGCGCTCGTTCGGCGAATTCGAATTCTGGTTCGCCTCCATCAAAGTTGCAGCCATCATTGTTTTCATTACCACCTGTCTTGCCTATGCATTTGGCTGGACCTCGCCCACCGGCCCGACATTCAGCAACCTGACCGAACACGGCGGTTTTGCACCCTTTGGATTCGCCGCCGTGCTAACAGGCGCGATCCCGGTGTTCTTCTCGATGATGGGTGCCGAAGTGGTGACAATTGCGGCGGCGGAGTCGACCGAGCCTGCAAAGTCCGTGGCCCGAATGGTCTCCACTGTCGTCTGGCGCATTCTTGCGTTTTACCTCGGTTCCGTGGCGCTGATCGTCAGCGTCGTGCCCTGGAACACGGTCAAGTCGGGTGAATCGCCTTTTACCCTGGTGCTTGATTTCATGGGCATCCCGCTGGCCAGCACACTGATGAGCTTCATCATCCTGACAGCGGTGCTGTCCTGCCTGAATTCGTCGTTCTACGTCGCGTCGCGCGTGCTCTACGTGCTGGCGGAGAAGGGCGATGCGCCGCGATTCCTGGCTGAGACTAACAGTCGTTTTGTGCCGGCGCGTTCGGTCTGGCTGGCGAGCATCGTGGGCTTTATAGGGGTCATTGCCGCGATCTTGTCGCCGGGCCTGGTGTTCGCCTGGCTGGTCAAGGCGACCGGCGCAATCATTATTTCCATCTACGTGATGATCTGCATCTCGCAGCTGCGCCTGCGCCGCGCGCGCGAGCGCGCAGGAATGCCCGCGCCGATTCTGCCGATGTGGCTGTTTCCCTGGGC
>JANLTW010000070.1:0-21159 GCA_031363155.1 Gammaproteobacteria bacterium
AGTGTTCCAGGCCCGGGGGCGAGTACACCCGGAATAATTTCAGATCCGTGCTGCCGGTATTGTCAATGCGATGATACGACCCCGGTTCGAACAGGACGGTCGATCCCGCCTGAATCTCAGTTGTTAGATCATTGACGGTGACGGTGCCTTGCCCCTCATACACGAAAATCAGCTCGTGATTTATGAGGTGTCCATGCTCGCGAACATGACAACCGGGCGGTAGCACCTGGATGCCGGCCGAATACTTGCTGTAATCGGTGTTGCTGGCGGACAATTTGACCGTCACGTAGCCCTGCGCCGGCGACGGTTGCCACAGGGACTGACCCTCGTCAGGGCCGACGATGACAGCGCCTTTCATGCGGACTCCCTCAGGAAAGTGAGTACCAGCTTGTTATACGCGTCGGTATTGGTAACCGGGCAAAAATGACCGCCCGAATCCAGCAGCACCAGCCTCGCGCCCGGGATCAGCGCCGCCAGTTCCTCGGACATCCCTGGTGGCGTTAGCTGATCGTCACGCGCCGCGATCACCAGGGTCCGCGTCCGAATGCCGCCGACGCGATGCCGCAAATCATGCGTCATCACGGCATTGAGTCGGCCCAGCTCAATCTCCAAGCCCGGAAATTCGGCCAGGCGATCCTTGAAATACGCCTGTGCCGACTTAAATTGCGGCTGCAGCCAGTGCGCCGGCGCCGCCAGCAGCGTGCCTACCATCAGATAGTTGAGCACGCCGGCATTGATCAGCACGTCGCGGCGGGTTGCGAAGGTCTGGATAAATAGCGGCGTCGGTCCGGCCCAGCTCGCGCTCAGGGTGAGTGAGCGCAATCGGCCCGGGTTTGTTAGCGCGATCTGCTGCCCGATGGCGCCCCCAGTCGAGTGCCCGAGCAGATGCGCGGACTCAAGACCCAGCGCGTCCATCAGTCGCAGCAGATCGTCGGCCAGATCCTTGGCACCGGAAACAATCGGACCCGGTCCCGAACGGCCAACGCCGCGGTGATCGTGCAGAATCACGCGAAAGTGCCGCGAAAAATCCGCGATCTGGGCCTGCCAGAACTTGCCGCTGCCGCCCAGGCCGGCGACCAGCAGCAGGGGTTCGCCGCTACCGTGCTCCTCAACATAAAGTTCGGCATGGCCGATCGAGACACGGCGGTTCCGGGTTGTTGGGTCCATCACCCGAAGTGTCGCGGGCCCGCCACGGTATCGCCAATGCATTGTCGCCCGCGTGCCATGCAGATTGGCTATGGGAGCGAATGCCATTTTGATTGGCCCGCGCGCGCCGCGCTTGTTTGAATGGCGCTCGGCGCCCGGATGAGCGCCGGCAATACACCAGGATTCAGCGCATGGCCCTCAATCGTTCGCCGCTTCGTGCCGTAAGCCAGCAAGATATCGACAGCTATGAGCGCGATGGCGCAGTGGTGCTGCGCGACGTCTGCAACCGCGACTGGATCGACATGCTGCTGCCTGTGGCAAAGCGTATTGCAGCGGACAAGGTCGATATCGGGCTGCTGCCAAGCTATCCGGGGCGCTATATGGCGCGGGTTAATCCTGAGTTTCGCCAGCTGGCATTTCATTCGCCGTTAGCCGAGGCGGCCTGCCAGGTCATGCGTTCCAGCGAGGCGCACTTCTTTTTCGATGAAATGTTTGTCAAGGCGCCGAACTCCGCGGAAAAAACCATCTGGCACACCGATCGCATGGGTTGGCCCGTCAGCGGCAGGATGGTGCCGAGTTTGTGGATGCCGCTGACGCCGATTACCCGCGAAAATTCTCTCGAGTGCATTGCCGGCTCCCATACCCAGGACGTACGTTATTGGTTGTTTTCGCCGAACGCGCGCAAGATGATCAAGCCCGACGATCGGGCCCCGCACCCGGACGGCGAGGCCATGCGCAATGATCCTGACGTGCGCTTCTTGACATGGGACATGCAGCCCGGCGACCTGTTGGTCGTGCATCCGTGGACTTTGCATTACTCTGCCGGCAATCCCGCACCGGACTGGCGCATCGCGGTTTCGATCCGGATTTTCGGCGACGATATCCGCTGGGATCCGCGCCCCGATTGCGTCAATCTCGCCGGTGTCAGCTTCGACGAAATGGTGGTCGGCGAGCGGCCGCAGGGGCCGCTGTGTCCACTGGTATGGTCCGCGGACGGCCGACGCGACGACTGCGATGCGATTTATCCGCGCGAGTTCGCGACCCGCTGGGATCGTAGCCGCGAGGCGCAGATCAATGAATATGCGTTGTTCAATCGCGAGCTGGAGGCGTCCCGTCGTACGTTGCCGCGCCAGGCTTGAATTTCGCGCACGCGCGGCGCATGGCATCGACGACATAGGCGACGCCCGGCCGGCCGAGCGAGAAATCGCGATAAATGAGCCCCGCGTGGCGCTCGACAGTGCCGTTGGCGATCGGCAGCACGCGCATGCGGCCACGCGCCAGTTGCGTGTCGATCAGGTGTTCGGGAATCTGGCTAACAAAACTGCCTGATTCGACCAGGGCAATCATCAGGTTGAGTGAACTGGTGCGTAGTAGACTTAAGGGACCGGGCAAGCCTTCGGCCGCGAACGCCGATTGCAGGGCATCTTGTGCATGCGGTTGATCGACGATCACCCAGCGCTGATCGACCAAGTCGCTGCGGGTGATCTGTTTACGACGCGCGACCGGGTGACGATCGCCGACCACAATTGGCGATTTGACCCGCAGCAGCGGCTCCAGCCGCAATTCGGAGGTAACCGCGACGTGTGGGAAATTGGAAAAAATCAGGTCGAGGCGGCCGTCGCTCATGCTGCGGACCAGGTCCTCGTAAAAACCCGAGGTGATGGCCAGCGCAAGCTTCGGATGTGCGCTTGCAAGGCTAACAACCACGTCGTTGACGATATGCCTCGAGAACATCGACGCGATTCCCAGCCGGACCGACCCGGTAATGCCACGCTCCCGTTCGCGAACTTCGCGCGTCATCTGCTGGCAGGCATTGAGCACCACCGACGCATGGTGATAGAGCGCCAGGCCGGCCTCGGTCGGCACCACGCCGCGCGGCTTGCGATCCAGCAACTGCACGCGCAACGTGTCTTCCAGGTTCTTGATGCTGCGGGTCAGGGCAGGCTGGCTGATAGCCACGCGATCGGCAGCCCGGGACAGATTGCCCAGGTCGACCACCGCTACAAAATGCCGGAGTTGCCGCAGTTCCATAGTTGCCATGCGTATTATGCATGGCTTGGCGTCCAAGGTCGCCTCAGCGCTAACCCAATGACATGACGACCTGGGATTACCTGATTGTCGGGGCAGGGTCGGCGGGTTGCGTGCTGGCAAACCGACTGTCCGCAGAAGGCACAGCGAACGTTCTGCTGCTCGAAGCCGGGGGATCCGACCGCTCGCCGTTGGTGCAGATTCCGGCCGGCATCACGCGCGCAATCGGCAATCCGCGCTTTGACTGGTGCCATCTGGCGGAACCGGACCCAAGCCGGCACGATAAAGTGGACCTGTGGCCGGCGGGCAAGACGCTTGGCGGGTCCAGTTCCATCAACGGCATGCTGTGGGTGCGGGGGGCGCGCGAGGATTTCGACGGTTGGGCGGCGCTGGGGAATCGCGGCTGGAGTTATGCGGAAGTCGCCCGTTACTTCCAACGCGCCGAGCAAACACCATTTGGCGACCCGGCCATCCGCGGTCGTTCCGGGCCGATGCACGTCTCGGCACTGCGCACCACCCATCCGTTAGCCGCGGTGTTCATGGCGGCAGCCGCTGAATGCGGGATGCACGCGAACGCCGATTACAACGGGCTCGACCAGTCAGGAGTGGCGGTACCGCAGCTGACCCAGCACTGGGGTCGTCGCTGGAGCACGGCCCGGGGCTATCTGGATCCCGCCAGAATGCGCGCGAATTTGCGCATCGAGACTCGGATCTCGGTCGAGGCGCTGTTGTTCGACGGGCGACGTTGTCGCGGCGTGCGCGGGCGCCGCGACGATGGCACGCGGGTGGAATTTGCAGCCGCGACAGTGATTGTGTCGGCGGGTACGCTGGGCTCGCCAGCGTTGCTGTTGCGATCCGGAATCGGCCCGGCCACCGACCTGACAGCATTGGGTATTCCGATAGTCGCAGATCGGGCCGAAGTCGGCGCCAATCTGCAGGAGCACGCCAATTCACTGGTGAGCGCCGATGTTAATGTGTCCACGTATAACGTCGAAAACACCAGCTGGCGTGCCGGGCTGCACCTGCTGCGCTGGTTGCTGACGCGGCGCGGACCGGTGTCCAGCCCATATCCACACGGCGTGGGTTTCGTCCGTTCAGCCGCAGCTGAACCCATACCAGATCTGCAGCTGCTGTTCGGACCGTTCGCGTTTGGCTTCGATGAAAAGGGCGTGATCCCGTATGACAAACCCGCTGTGACCGTGGTGGTGAATGCCTGCCGGCCGCGAGCGCGGGGGCGTATCAGTCTCAGGTCACCGGCCAGCGACGCAGCGCCGCGCATCGAGCATCATCTGTTAGCCGATGCCGAAGACCTGCGCCGCCAGTTGGCAGGCGCCAGGTTCGCGCGCCGTTTGTTAGCCAGCGCGGCGTTCAGGCCGTGGGTGAAAAGCGAGCGCCTGCCGGGTCCCGCCATCCAAACCGACGCGGAGTGGCTCGGATACCTGAGGCGGACCACCGCACTCGGCTATCATCCGGTCGGGACCTGCCGCATGGGCGTCGATCCGGGGGCGGTGGTGAGTCCCGAGCTGGAGGTAACTGGCGTGGAAAATCTGCGGGTCGTCGACGCGTCGGTCATGCCGCGCCTGATTGCTGCTAACACCAATGCCGCGACCATCATGATCGCCGAGAAAGCCGCGGACCTGTTGCTCGCCGCGGCACGCAGCTAACGTGGCGACCTCAGACGCCATCGCAGCGACGACGGTCCAGGAACATCCGTGGCCGTCCGGACGCCAGGGCTGGTATGTCGTGCTGCTGCTGTGTCTTGTAAGCATGGCGGCATTCATCGACCGGCAAATCATCAATCTGCTGGTCGAGGACATCAAGCGGGATTTGCAGATATCCGATACGCAGATCAGCCTGCTGCAGGGATTGGCGTTCGCGCTGTTCTACGCAATCGCCGCGATACCGCTGGGGCGGCTTGCCGATTCGGGCCCGCGCAAGATTCTAATCGCCGCCGGCATGCTGCTCGCAACCGTCGCGACCGCCGCCTGCGGTTTGGCGCGCAGCTTTACGCAGTTCTTCGTCGCGCGAGTCGGTGTTGGGATCGGCGAGGCGGTGCTGACCCCGGCCGGATTCTCGATGCTCGCGGACCTTTTTCGTCCGGCGCGACTCGCGCTGCCGCTGAGCGTCTTTACCAGTGCCAGTTTCGTCGGCTCGGGCCTGGCGCTGCTCGCCGGAGGAGCGGTAATCGCATGGCTGGGGACAATCGACCATGCCGCCTTGCCATGGGTCGGCCGGCTCAGCACCTGGCAGGTGGCATTTGTCCTGGCCTCGCTGCCCGGGGCGGTCATGGCGCTGGTGTTGCTGGCAACGGTTCGCGAGCCGTTGCGACGCCGGCGCGCCGCGGCGCAGGATCCGGACCAGCCCAGTCTGCGCGAGGTGTTAGCATTCTGCGCGCAGCATCGCAGGATCATGTGGGCGGTTTTCGGCGGCATCTCTTTGTTAGCTGCCAACCAGTTCGCGCTCGGCGCCTGGGTACCGGCGCACTTCATCCGCAACCACGGTTGGACGCCGAGCGATGTCGGTTATACCTACGGTCTGATATTTCTCATTTGCGGGACCGGTGGCGTGACCTCGGGTGGCTGGCTGGTCGGACGGTTGCAGCGTGCCGGGTGGCTCGATGCGCATCTGCGCGTGGCGATGATTTCCGCGCTGGGATCCTTGCCGTTCGCCGCAACATTTTCGGTGATCGATAACACGGCCGGCTCGGTTGCCTGCCTGGCCGCAGCGGTTTTTTTTGGCACGCTGGCCTTTGGCGCTGGTCCCAGTCTGCTGCCGGTGCTGTGTCCACCGCGGATGCGTGCCGTGGTGGTAGCCGGCTACCTGTTAGCCGCCAATCTGATTGGCCAGGCCGGCGGTCCGGCGGTGGTCGCCCTGTTTACGGATTATCTCTTTGGTGCTAACGAACTGGTCAGGTACTCGCTGGTTGCCGCGTCCTTGCTGCTGCTGTCGTCCGGCGCCGTACTCATCTATGGCGGCATGGCGCCGTTGCGCAGCCTGGCGGCCGATGTCAGGGAATAGGGAGCAACAATGGCTAACAAAAAATGCCAGGCGCGCATGACCACTGCTGCAGCGTCGATCCTCGTGGCCGTGTTCGCGCCGCCAGCGGCCTTGGCCGCAGAGCCCGCATACGAGTTCAGGACTGTTGCGGGCGCCGCAGGTGTGCCGCTCAACGTCGTGACGACGGGCGACCGGGCCGCTCGCCCCGTGGTCTTTGTTCACGGCATCGGACAGAGCTATCTCGCTTTCGAGAATCAATTCCGCTCGTCGCTGCGGCGCAGCCTTTTCCTGGTGGCCTTTGATCTGCGCGGCCATGGGAATTCGGGCAAGCCCTGGAATTCGGAAGCGTATTCCGACCGGGCAATCTGGGCCACCGATCTGGACAGTGTTATCCGCGGCCTCGAGCTACGCGATCCCTTGTTAGTCGGCTGGTCATACGGCACGCTGGTGGTCCTCGACTACGTGCGCGTGCACGGGACCCAGGGCATCGGCGGCATCGTTCTGACCGGGGCCTACGGCGGCCTGACCAAGCCGGATACACGCCAGCCGCCGCCACCACCCGACCCCAAATTCGTGCAGCTTCGTGACGACCTGGCGAGTGCGGATCTCGATCGGAAGTGGCGCGCAGCACATGCGATGGCTGCGTACCTGACTGCCCGCCCGATGCCGGCGCACTGGATCGAGCGAGCCGCCGCGATCAGCATGCTGTTGCCGCAGACCGCGCGTGTCGGCATGTACTCGCAACCCTTCGACAACACGGACCTGATTCCGGTTCTGCAGACCGTGCCGATGCTTTTCATGATCGGAGGCAAGGACGCCGGTGCACGCGAGGCGGATGGTCGGCAACTGATCGCAGCGCTGCCGCGAGCGCGCCTTGAAATGTATCCGGCCGACGGACACTCAGTTTTTATTGAGAGTCCTGAGCGGTTCAATCGTGAAATAAGCAAGTTCGCGGCCTCGCTCACGCGGGTCGCAGTGAGGGAAAAGCCATGACAAGCCACGTGCCACGCCGCGCCTGTCTCAAAGGCATGCTGTCAAGCTTGGCCTTGTCGGCGACTGTCGCCCATTCTGCGCCTAACGCCGAGTCTGCGACTAACGCCGAGGCGCTGGTGTCGCGTCTGTCGGGTAAGGCGCTGCTGGACACATTTGCGCGCATGCGCGGCCGCACCGACGGGAAGATCACTTTCGGCTGGCTGAATGCCACGCGCTCGACGGTCATCGACGGCGAAATTGTGCCGCTGTGCGGCCTCATCGCCGGCGCCATGCAGCGCTGGCAGCGTATCGCCGAGGATCGTTACGAAGTGACGGTCCTCGAGATTGCGCACTACACCGACCTTGCCACGGGCGAGCTGCTCGATACCCTGAAGATGCCGCAGACCGGCCGCACGGTGCAGGTACCGCGTTACCGATTCGGTCCCACCAAAGTCCGCTTTGCGGTGGCGCTCGATGAGTGGGAAGAATTTGAGCCCGTGAAGGTCGCGGCCAATGCCGCGCAGTTCGCTCCACGGTCCGCGGTGCATCTCGTACGCTCGATCGGTCCCGTGTGGGCGGTTGGCGATGATGTCCTGCTGCGGGCGGACGAGTATGGCCGGGTGTACCCCGATCGCGCCAAGCCTCCGACAGTGTTCTATCGGGAATGGATGATCTGGCGCGCGGCGGCGGCGGCGTTGGCCAACGCTGGCACGCAGTCGGTGGCGGCCGACTACTCATATTCGGCGCTCTCCGGCTTTCGCCCATGGATGCAGATGGAAGGCGTGAATGGTCACACGGCGGAAAACGGCATGGGCGCCAAGGCAGAGCGCTGGTCCGACTGTCCCGCGCACTTTCTGGAGCTAACACGCCGCCTCCATCCGGACGTGCTCGACAATCCCGAGCGCGTACTCGACGGGAGCCCACGGAAATGACCAACCTGCAAAATCGGTGGCGACGCGTGCGGCGCAGCGTGGCCGTTGTATACACCTGCGCGTGGCTCATGGTCGTGCCAGGCGCAGGCGAGGTTTGTGCCGCGGAGACCGCCGCAAAAATGCCACCGGGAGTCGTCGATCCTGAGGCGGCACTGCGCGACCCGACTTACAGCGACCCGGTGTTCTGGTGGCGTATGACATCGCGCCCACCGGACGTCTACGAACCCGACGCCTATTTTTATTGGCCCGATGCCGTCATCCGTGGTGCACCCGCGGCCTTCCTGCCAGCCGCCGCGACTGGCCGTACCAGCATCGCTGCCGCGGCACTGAACGAAGCCGCCGACTGGGCAGCCGCGCACAAGACCGGCGCGCTCATTGTCGTGCATCGTGGGGTGGTGCAGCTTGAGCGCTACTGGAACGGCGTGCGTCCCGACGAACTCGTGAATGGCCGCGCCATCACGCGCAGCGTTACGCCAATGCTGCTGGGATTCGCGGTTGCCGCGGGCAAGGTCGCCCTGGACGATCCGATTGGCAAGTTCATCACCGAATGGCGCGACGATCCGCGCGGGCGTATCACCGTCCAGCAACTCGGCCAGCAGGTTTCCGGTCTCGAAGTCACTCCGCAACTGGGTCTTGAGATCATCGCGGGCAACAAAGACCTGTGCCTTGCCTATTGCGGCGACGTGGTGCGTGCGGCACTTGCCTACGACGCCACGAGTCCACCCGGATCGCGCTTTGAATACGCGCAGGAGAACATGCAACTGCTCGCGCTGGTGATCGAACGCGCGTTAGGCGTGCCGATCCAGACGCTGCTGTCCGAGCGCGTGTGGGGACCGATCGGAGCCTCCGATGCGACCTTTCAGATGGACCGTCCGGGCGGTGTCGCCCGCGTGATGTGCTGCATGCGGGCTACACCCCGCGACTGGGCGCGTCTCGGTGTCCTTGTTCTTCAGGACGGCCGGTGGCAGGGTAAGCAGGTGTTACCCGTGGGTTGGGTGCGCACGATGGCGACTCCGTCGCCCCGTAATCCAAGCCACGGGCTCGGTCTTTGGCTTGGCAACCCCTATGTTGCCAAGCGCAGCTTTTTTGAAGGACAGCCCGGCATCCTGCCGCAGTCGGAGCCGTTTCTCGCCAACGATTTGCGCATGATGGAAGGGGGCGGATTCCGCGTAATTTATATGGTGCCGTCCGAGCAGCTTGTTATCTTTCGACATGGACCGACCGTGGAGAACTGGGACCATGCATTTCTGGTCAACTCGATTCTTCGGGGACTGCCGGGTCACCGCCGCCTCTCATCCAGGAACTCAAGGAGCTAACGTGTCCGACCAGAAATCCAATTCCATTCGACCTGTCAATCGTCGCGACCTGCTGAGCGCCACCGTACTTGGCGCGGCTGCCGCCTCGCTGGGCGCCGGTACGGCGAGTGCCGCGCAGGGCGACTCGAACGTCAGCGTGCACGACAAGGGCAAGTACGAGATGGTGCCGCTGCGCCGGGACGCGCTGCGCGTCACCGCGGTCCAGTCGATCATCCGCGCGGTACGCGATACCAAGAACCCGGCGCGCGAGATGAAAGCTAACGTCGATCACATGATTGACCTGATCGATGCGGCGAACGGCTTCCCGGGGCCGCAGGACCTGATCTGTTTCCACGAACAGCCGATCATGGGCTGGAATCCGTGGACTCTCGATGAGGTGCTGCGCGTGGCGATCGAGGTTCCGGGCCCGGAGACAGAAGCGCTCGGCAGGAAGGCCAGGCAGTACGGCTGCTACCTCAGCTTCGGCACCTATGCGAAGGACAAGGACTGGCCGGGCCACCTGCTGCTCAATGGCATTTTGATCGGTCCCGACGGCAAGGTGGTCGCGAACCACTGGAAGACCAACAATTCCCGCGGCTTCAAGCCCGGCTGGGACATCTTCACGACCTCGATCTATGACGTACTCGACCGCTACCGCGAGATGTACGGCGAGGATGCGGTGCTGCCGATCGCGCGTACCGACATCGGCAACATATCCTGCTCGATCACACCCGGGCAGCCGGACGTGATGCGCGCGCACGCGATGAAGGGACTGGAGATCCGCTTGAGTTCGTCCTCCGGCGGTTACAGCCTCGAAGACACGCAGATGATTTCTCTGCACAACCGGATTTGGACTGTCGTCTGCAACAACTCGATCTCGCCCGAGCAGCCCGGGTTCCCTGAGTTCGCCGGCTCGGGCGACACCGCGATCTTCGGGGCTAACGGACGCATTGCCGCGCGCGCGCGCTCGTTCAACGAGGAGTTCGTTACGACGGTGATTCCGATGGCGGAGTTCCGCCGCACGCGTTCCATCGCGGACGTGCCGATCGAGATGCTGATGCCCGTGTTTGCCAAGTTCGTGCCGCGCAACGGACCTAACGCGCAGGCGAGCTACGTGCCGAAGACCTCGGAAGAGGCGTCTAAGCACTTCATCAGCAAACGCAACTGGTAAGGCCAACTGATAACGGAAGGTACTTCAAATGATTCACCGTCGCACTGCACTCGGTCTCTTCGCCGGCGCCGCCGCCTCCGTGCTGCCCACGCTCGTTCTCGCCGCCGGCAAGGGTAGTGCGGTCTTCGACCCTAACAACCCGGATCAGCTGGCGCTGGCGTTCCGCAAGCTCGCATATTCCATGGACGACAAGCTGACGTTCTGGTGGATGAGGGGCACGCGCTATGGCGTCACCGGCAGCGTCGCGACGCCGTTCTGGGACATGTACGTCGCCGCCTGGTTTACAACGCGCGACCTGCCCGATGGCAAGTACGAGGTCAAGTTGTCGGGCAGCAATTTCTACACCGCACCGGGCGCCACCACTCTGCTGGAGAAATTTGACAACCCGTTCACCAGCAAGACCGTCGATGTGCCCTATGGAAAGCCGCGCGTGAGGACCACTGTCATGGAGAAGCGCGGCGGCAGCGCGTTTGCGGGCGGCGATGCACCGGGCATGAAGACCACGCGCCACACCGACATCGGACCCGCCTGGGTCGAAGGCGACACCGTGCATCTGCAGGGCGACATCATGATGCACAACGAGCCGCTCGAGGCGGGCAAGCGCAGCTTCACTGTCAACGACTGGTCGACCTACATCGGCTCCGTCGCCGACGTGTTGAACCCGAGGATGAAGAATCCTCCCGCGGCGCAGATGTTCAACGACATTCTTGATTTCCCGGGCTGGCTGCAGATGGGCGACTACCAGGGCGCCTACGTGTCGCGCTGCTACGGCCGCAAGGTCTACGATTACGCGTCGATGCCGGCGACGTGGCGCAAGCTGTTTGAGCAGAAGTTCCCGGACCTTGCGAAGGAACCGGGCGCAGTGCTCAAGGGCTGAGTGGTAGTGATCGAAGGCGCCGGTGACCGGTGTTCAGGGTCGTGGCTTGAATTCGCGTTTGAAGACGTCCCACGATGATTCCATCGGCATGCTGAAGTCGGTCGGAAATTGCAGAAATTCCGGGTAGCGTTTGCAGGTGTAGTCGCGCTGCGATAAAAAAGATGCCCTGGCCGCTGGCCTAACAGCATCCAGGGAAGCCATGGGCCGATGCGCGTCCAGGAACCGGTACAGGCGGCGCTCGTGACTTTGGGGTTTAGCGCCTCGCTCTTGCGGCTGGTGAGCATGAAAAATTCTGCGACCGACATCATCGCGCCCGCGGATTCACGCACCCGGGTTTTCGGGTCCAGCGGACTGGGTACGTAACCGCGGCCATCGTAGAAGATCGACAGCTGGTCATCGAGTATCGCGTACGGCAGGCCATAGGGATGTACAGGGTTGTCGAGTTGCGGAAAGTTGCTATAGCCGATCTTGCGGTTGGATCCCGGCGGCGGCAGATTGACCGTGGTGGTCAGTTTCATATTGACCGAGCGATTGTGGATATGCATCACATCGCAGAGCTCGCCGTTCAGCGGATTACGCCATTGCTCGAGAATCTCGCCGCCGCGCAGATCGGTGTAGTAACCGACTTCTTTCCAGGCATGGTGATAGTCGCCGTTCGCCTGCGGCCGGTCCCAGCCAAGTCCGAAGCCTGTGAATCCGCACAGGGGCTCGACAATGTCGTTAGGTTGTACCGCGAACAAATGGCCGGAATAGCAGCCAATATAGGGCTTGCCGGACGTATCGCCGGTCATGCGGATGTAGGTATCGAGCATGCCGCGCGGCGTGTCGAGTATCGCCACGTCGGCGGCTAACAAGAATAGCCGGCGGCTGATGCCTGAATCGTCCATGGGGGATATGCGCATCTGTTGATTCCTCACTCGAGATTGGTCAGAGATTCTCGGAAACTTCGAGCGTCACGCGTTCGGCGGACTCCATCGCGCCTTCCATGCCACGATTGGCGCGCGCCGTATGCTCGCCGCAGAAATGAATGCGCCCATGTGCGTCGCCCAGATTGCGCGCGAAGCGCCGGATTTGCCCGGGCCCGTAGACGGCCCAGTCGCCCGCTGCGTACGGGTCCCGGCCCCAGGAATGTATCCAGCCGTCCACGAGTGCGCCACGCGCGGCGGGCCGCAGGCTTTCAATTTCCTGGCGCACCCGCTGAATCGCGTCGTTTGGCGCCAGGCGATCAAGCCAGGTCGCGGCATGACCGCGCGGATTCGCAACGATCGCGGTGACTTCGTTCGGGTCTTTGCCAAAGCGCTGTCCCATGACGGCGCCCGCAAGTCCATTGGTCCACATGCTCGGGCTGAGCCCGTCTTGCTCCCAGTAGCGCCGCTTCGGAACGAAAAACACCAGCGTGTTTTGCATGTAGGGCAGATTGTTGACAGCCTCTGCCTGGGCCCCTGGCAGCACCGGATCCAGGTGCAAATGGCGCAGCACGGAAAAGGGCACCGAGCAAATGACGTGTCTGGCTCGGTAACGCGAGCCATTGCGACAGGTCGCGGTCACGGTGGTGCCATCGTCCTGCAATGACACGGCTTCTTGATTGAGATGCACTTCGCGCTTCAAACTCGCGGCCATGGCTCGCGGCAATTGGTAATTGCCGCCATCAATCGACAGCGCTGAATTGGATCCCTGGGTGACCGCCTTGATCCAGGCGTCGTTGAACAAGCACTGCAGGGCAGAGACATCGAACGCTGAGGATCCGAAATAGGGATTGGTGCTCCAACAGAGTTGGATGATGCGTTCGTCCAGACCGCGACCTGCGAGCCAGTCATGCAGCGACACGTCCAGCGGCGCGCTTGAGGCATCGAGCCAGGCGTCCACCGATTGCAGCGGATTATTGCGCGCCAGGTAAGCGCCGCCGAATTCCCAGGGAAACCGGCTGCGTGCATCGGCTGGCAGTGGATTCGCGGCGGACCCTGCCCAGGCATCACGTGTGATGACCTCTGCACCTAACGCGAGTTCCAGCTTTGGAAAACGCGCGCGCATCGGCGCCGTATCTAACAAGGGAAGCTTAAGTGATCGAACCCGGTCCAGCACTCGCCCATAGCCGGCTGCAAAGCCATTGCCGCCGACTTCCGGAAAGCCGGGCCGGTCCGTCAACGTGTAGACGCGGCCCCCGATGCGATGGCGGGCTTCGATCACCTGAACCTTGGCGCCCAGTTCCTCAAGCAGCAGCGCTGATTGCAAACCGGACAGTCCAGCGCCGATGACCAATGCATCGGCGATCGCGAGCGCGCCAGTGTTAGATGCCGGGCCGGCTGCCAAGGTAGCGGCAGGAAGTGCAGTGCCGGCGGCAAGCCCCTTGGCGAACTGTCGGCGACTTAACGGCATGGTGCTGATCATGCCCCTGGGCAGCAGCTGTCTGGGCCATTGTTCTGACGGTCACCGGAGTGCGGGCACCTGCGCCCGCACTCCGGTTGCCATGCGTTCATTGCTGGCCGAACCGGCCGGCATTGTGCGAACTTGCCGCCATGAGCGACGCTGTGAAGACTATTTCGCTGCCGGTGGAGCCTGCAACTCCCGCATTGCTGGCAGGTTATGGTTTCGTCATAGGCCGGCCGGATTCCGCGGCCTGGGGCCGGATCGACTACTACGGTGACAAGGTGCAAGTGCGCACGCCGGTGCAGTTCGTGTCTAACAGCGACCTGACCCTGAACCTGGTTTCGTTCAATCGGCGCGAACCCGTGATTCGCTGGATGGAATATCACTCCAAGCACACGCAAACCTTCATTCCCTTGTCGGGCAAGCCGTTTGTCATGGTGCTCGGCAAGCCCACCCGCCGGCGTCCCGATGGCTCGATGGATGAGTCGCAGGCCGATCTGCCGGACCTCGGCAATGTGCGTGCGTTTTTCTTCGACGGCAGTTGCGGTGTCTGCATGCATGTGGGCACCTGGCATGAGGTGCCATTCCCGCTGCAGGACGACACTCATTTTGTGGCCATCGTAACCCATGAAACCAACCGCAATCTCGAGCAGCATGATGCGAAATTTTTTGAGGCGGATGGCGGCGACTTGCTGAAGCGCAATCTGCAGCATCGGTTCGGTGCGCAGTTCCATATTGATCTCGCCACACTATGAATCGCAAAGTGATGCTGACCTGCGCGGTGACCGGTGCCGGCGACACGGCCGGCAGGAGCGACAAGGTGCCGGTGACACCGCAACAGATTGCGGCGGCCTGTGTTGAAGCAGCCGAGGCGGGGGCATCCGTTGTCCACGTGCATGTGCGCGATCCGCGCACGGGCCAGGGCGGTCGCGATCCAGAGCACTTTCGCGAGGTGGTCGCTCGCGTTCGGAACAGTGGCGCCGACATCGTGCTGAATCTGACTGCCGGCATGGGTGGGCAGTTGAATCTTGCTGACGACGATCCCTCACGTATGGTTGCGGGGACGGATCTTGCGACCCCTGCGGAGCGCATGCGGCACGTCGAAGAACTACTGCCTGAGATGTGCACGCTTGATTGCGGCAGCATGAATTTTGCTAACAATGTGGTTGTCAATCGGGTGCGGGATCTGGAACGCATGGCTGAAATTGCGCAGCGGGTCGGCGTCAAGCCGGAACTGGAGGTGTTTGATTTTGGACAGATCGAGATAGCCAGGCACCTGATTGCCAAGGGGCTTATCGACGGTCGGCCCTTGTTTCAATTGTGCCTGGGTATTGCATGGGGTGCGCCCGCGAGCATGGAGGCCATGCTCGCGATGAAGAACGCACTGCCAATCAATTCGGACTGGGCAGCGTTCGCAATTGCGCGCGCTGAAATGCCGATGGTCGCGCAGGCGGCATTGGCGGGCGGCCATTGCCGCGTGGGATTGGAAGACAATCTTTATCTTGGCAAAGGGCAGTTGGCGACCAACGGCCAGCTGGTCGAGCGCGCGCATCACATTTTGAAGTCGATCGACATCGGCGTGCTGACACCGGCGGAAACGCGTACCCAGCTGGGACTCAAGAAGCGTTGGTAGGCTGTGGCGCGGGTGTTTGCGTATCTAACTTTGGATAGGCGCCCAAGCCCATCAACAGCAGGCATGCAAAGCCAAACAGTGCTGCGTAAATCAGCAGTGCCGGCCGATATTCGCCGGTGCGATCATATATTTGTGCGGCCAGCAGCGGGCCGAATCCCGAACCGGTCGCCCAGGCCGCGTACAGCCAGCCATAGCTGCGCGCATAACTGCGCAGCCCGAAATACCGGGCGACCAGATAGGCAAGCACGTCAACTTCCGCGCCGGCGGCAAGACCGATCAGCAATCCGGCAATAGTAGCCAGCGAGCCGCTGGCGCCGGTCGCAAGCATTAGAGCGCCAGCGATCGGCCCTAACAAAAATGCCATGGCCACTCGGGGCGCATACAGCCGATCGAGCAAATATCCCGAAAATGCCCGGCCGGCAACCAACGCGAGCCCCATGACGCCCGCAACCCCGGCGGCCTCGCTCGCGGCCATGCCGTTGTGGGTGAGCACTGGAATCAGCTGGAACATCAGTCCGCCGACGGCGAATCCGAGCACCAGGAAAATCGCGCCGATTCGCCAAAAGCGCCCGTTGCGCAACGTCTCGCTCATGGTCAGGCCGGATTGTGGCATCGGCCTGTCGCTCGACGAGGTGGCCACCGGATCGGCCTCATTGCCGAGCGGCACACCATCCTGCGCAATCCCAAGCTCTTGCGGCGTATCGCGCAGCCACAGGCAGGCGACCGGCAGTGTAACACCTAACAAAAGTGCCGAGATACTGACAAAACCGCTGCGCCAACCCGAGGTCTCAACAAGCCATTGCAGCAACGGTGACAGCAACGCACCGCCAATGCCCATGCCGGATAGCGCTGCGCCTAACGCAAGCCCACGCCGCTTGTGAAACCAGGTTGCAATCAGGCGGGCCCAGGCTGCCGATGATGTACCAGCACCGAGAATCGGTAACAAGGCAAATGCGCTGTAAAACACCAACAGACTGTTAGACAGGAACCACAGCGCGCCAACCAGCGCGGCCAGCAGCAGCAACGACGGCAAAACGACGCGGCGGACACCGTAGCGGTCCAGCAGGGAGCCAATCAGCGGCGCCATCAGCACCGTGCCCGGTATCGTGAGTTGGACCGCCGTGAAATATTGGGTTCGGGTCCAGCCAAATTCTTGGGTCATGGGCGCCTGGAATACGCCCGTTGCGAACAGAATAATCGCACCATTGCTAGTTGCCATGCCAAGCATCGCGGTCGCGACGATCCGTCGCGTCGTGCGCGGCAGCATGCTCAGGACGAACGTAGCAATTGCAATCGCCAGCAGCGCCGGTACAACAGGCCGGGCCACCCATGGCACAGCTAAAAGAACCAGCAGCGACGCCAGTTTCCAGGCCACGCAGCGCCTCCTATCGTTCAGTTCGGGTTTCCGTCCTGCTTCACGACGCCGCTCATTTTGGCACGGCCGCTTGCGTAACTGCGCCCGCATACCGGGATTGTGTCGCCTTGAGGGTCGACAGCGTGTGGCAATAGCCGGTACACCTGTGCCCATGGCCGAGTTTGAAAATCGGGTGGTCGCAGTCACGGGCGCGGAGGGCGGCATAGGCAGCGAAATCGCCGCGCAGTTTGCGGCAGCCGGCGCACACGTCATTGTCACCGGAATCCGAGCTGATCAGGGGCATGCGTTGGCACTGCGCCTCGGACCGCAGTCACAATTTATCAAGCTTGATGTGAGTCAGGATGCTGACTGGCGCCGGATGATGGCCGCGGTGCTGGCAACGCATGGTCGAATCGATGTCCTGGTCAACAATGCCGGCTACCTCAAGGCCGGCTTGGATCTGGAGAACACGTCACTTGACGAATGGCGCGCGCATTTTGCGGTAAATGCCGATGGTATGTTTCTAGGCTGCCAGCATGCGATCAAGGCGATGAAAGACAAGGGCGGCGGGGCAATCGTCAATGTATCGTCGGCAATCGCAGCGCGCCTGCATGCGGACTCGCCGGCCTACGGCGTCTCGAAATCGGCGGTGCTGGCGTTGACGCGTGTCGCGGCGCTGCATTGCGGACACCGACGCTACGGTATCCGGGTCAACGCGGTCCTGCCAGGTCCCATCGACACTCACATGATGCGCAGCAATGTGGCGAGTGCCGCGGACTTTGCGGAGCTTAGTAACATGTTGATCCAGAAATACGGCCTTGCCCGCATTGGCAGTCCCAAGGACATCGCGGCCGCTGTGCTTTACCTTGCCTCACCTAACAGCGAATACGTCAATGGTGCAATGCTGGCTGTCGATGGTG
Organism: Gammaproteobacteria bacterium; assembly: GCA_031363155.1. Classification (GTDB taxonomy): domain Bacteria; phylum Pseudomonadota; class Gammaproteobacteria; order Steroidobacterales; family Steroidobacteraceae; genus UBA964. The sequence continues at coordinate 17,693 of JANLTW010000070.1, forward strand.
GGCAATCGGCCTAGTTATGAGTCAGTCCGGATTTACTGCAGAACAGTTGGCCGGGTTCGCGTCGGTATATGCGCGTGATGGCGTCGTCAAAGTGCCCAATCTGCTTGGGTCCGACTGGGTCGAGCGGCTGGTCCGGGTACTGCAGAATGCGCGCGCCACGCTGCAGCAGGGACCGACGCGCGATCCCGCGGGCAAACAATCCGGCATGGAGTCTGGGGACGGCCGGCAAGGCGCTGCAGAATATAGTTACGCGCCGGGCCGTTTCACCATGCGCTGGTTGTGGCGCGAGGATCCTGTGGTCCGTAGTTTCTTCACCGCTGCAGACGTGGCGCCGGTGGTGGCGGCGGTTATCGGCGCACAACGACTGCAGTATTGGTACGACCTGACATTCATACACGACCCCCTGGCCGACGGCGCAGGCTCGCCATGGCATCACGACATCGCAGCATTTCCATGCAAGGGCAAGCAAATCCCCTCGCTATGGATCGCCATGTCCGACGTCGATCAGACCATGGCGCCACTCAGGTGCATTCGCGGCAGCCACCGCAATCCGCTGATGTTTCGGCCGCCCGTGTATGTAGCGCAGGAGCAGGCCATGCCGGCGGGTTATGCAGCCATGCCGGACGTCGAAGCGCTGATCGCCGCAGGTGAGTATGAAGCCATTACCTGGGATTTTCGCGCGGGCGACGCCTTGCTGATTCATCCCTATACGTTGCACGGCTCGGTAGCTAACAAATCGGATCGTCCGCGCATCGCCTTTACAACGCGCTGGGCCGGCGACGATGTCGTGTGGCGGCCCGATGCGCTCAGCATGCGTGTGCCGGGTGTCGATCTTGCCAAGGTGCCGGTCGGCCAGCGTCCTGATGGACCGTTCTTTCCATACATTTGACCTTACATTTGACCTCGCGCCATCAGGCGTGCAGTAAGACCTCGGCACGGCGGGTTATGCGTTCACAGAGACCGCGCAGTATTCGCAGTCGCTGCGCATGTCCGCTGCTGCCTCCTTCGGCGACCAGCATGAAGCGCATTGCGAGACTGGCGCTCAATGCCCCATCAAGCCAGACCGGTACTGCGAGGCTCGCTTCCCGCAGCCCATCGGGGTGGAAGACCGCGTATCCGTTGCGTCGTGTCTGCTCAAGCAGCGTTGCTATATCCGCTGAGCTGCGTGCACGAGCGTATGCGGGCAGGGGCAATCCGACCATGCGGCGTATTGCATCGGCCTGGACCGCAGTGGACTGGTAGGCGAGGCACACCATGGCGCTGGCGGACATGAGTGCCGTCATGGTTGCGCCTGCGCGATAACGTATCAATACGCGGGCGGCCGTGGGATCCGTCGCGAATAGGCAGATACTGTGGTCGCCCGCCGGCGTTGACAATGCGAGTGGCCAGCCATTTACGCGTGTCCACTCAGTCATGATTGGCATGGCTGCATCAAGCACCACAACGCCGCCTTCGTAACCATGGCTGAGTTCGCGAATGCGTGGCGTTAGCCGATAGCGAATATGTCGTCCGGTGCCTTGCGCAGCCAAATACCCTTCGCGTTGCAAGGTTTGCAGCAGCCGATAGCCGGCGGGGCGTGAGACTCCGCACGCGCTTGCGACCTCGGTCGTTGATACGGTGCCGAGCGACGCGGCCATACGCAGCACCTCGATACCATGGCGCAGTGACTTGATGTCGTCTGCTTCACGAAGCGGCCGGTCTCGCCTATGCTCCGTATCGGTGACAACGCTGCGAAAATCACGCCCAGGCATCGCACGGACCTCGTCCCGCGAAAATCTGCAAGCATTGACCCGGGGACTGCGCGTGCTTGCCGAGACGAATCGTGTGGGAGTGACCACCAACTCGGTTATGGCCCGCAAGCTCGGGCTGAAATATTCCACGGCGCATCGGATTCTGATGGTCCTCACCGATCTCGATCTGCTGCGACATGACGACTTGGGTCACCAGTTCGTGCTGGCAGCTGGTGTGCGCCAATTGAGCGCCGGATTTCATGACGACAAGCTGGTCGACCAAATCGCTCGGCCGCGCATGCTGGAGTGGACGCGAAAACTTGGTTTGCCGGTATTGCTGGTGACAGAAGCTAACAATCAGTTGTGCGTGCGCGCTTCGACCGATACCAACTGGTCCGCGTCTGGTGAGCGGCACGTAGCCGGCAATGGGCTGCCAGCCACGCGCTCGTGCGAAATGACGCTTTTTCATGCGTACCGCAATCGAGCGCCTGTGGGCGCCCGTGCAGCAGCGCTGCGCCACGCGGGCTACATCTGTCGGGTTCGTCGCTTGCAACGCGAAGTCCATGTCAGTGTGCCGGTTATCGTGTCGGGCGAATTGATGGCCTGTCTCTCCATGCGCGGCGCATTGCTGTACTCCGCACGCGCTGCAGCGCTGCAGCGCTGGATCGTTGAGTTGCAGGCGCTCGCTTCGGACATCGCAGATTCCATGAATTGATTTTGGCATAGGGCCGCAATCTTATGCCCGAATACCGGGAGGCGGGCTGGCGCGTGTTCCGGGCCGTCGATTTTCCGTGCTAGCGTGAGCCCACCGTGGCTGCTACATTCGCAGCCATGGGCTTAACATGGCCTGGCGTTCGAATGTCATTCTTGGAGGGGTTTATGCAGCGTGAAATTAGACTGATGTGCGTCGGTTTGGGCGCCTTTCTGGCCGTGGGCATCGCGCCGGGAGTGGCGACTGCTCAGGAACCTGCCAAAAGCTCCATTGGGCTCGAGGAAATTATCGTCACCGCCAGAAAGCGCGAGGAAACGCTGATCGATGTGCCGATTGCCGTGTCGGTGCTGACCAGCAAGGACATCGAGGCCAAAGGCATCCAGAACCTCTATGACGTCGCACTGTTCACGCCAGGCTTGACCTATTTTGATGCAATTCAGAGCCAGCTGGGTACCCCCGTTATCCGCGGCATCTCGCAGACCAACCTTGGCAGCCCGGATCGAAATGTCGCCGTTTTTTATGGTGGCGTTTATCTGACCAATTTGAATGCGACCAATCTCGAAATTCTGGATGTCGATCGCATCGAAGTGGTCAAAGGTCCGCAGTCGGCGCTCTACGGCCACAATGCTTTCAACGGCGCCATCAACTATGTACCTGCGGCGCCCACGAAATCTTTCGCGAGCAAGGTGGCGGCGACGTTAGGTAGCGACAACCGGCGGGAAGTTCGCCTGATGGTCTCGGGGCCTGTGTCCGACACGTTTCGCGCGCGGGTTGCGGCGAGCTATCACTCGTTCGATGGCAGCTGGGACAATCAGGCCGAACCCAGCGGCGGTTTAGGCGGCTTTGAAACCAAGAACGTGTCGACCGCGCTGGAATTTGCGCCTAACGAGAAATTCCTTGCCAAGGTGTTTGCCTACCATACCGACGACGTGCGCGACTCTTCGCCTGCGTACATTGTTCCGGCTTACAACTGTGGACCGACGGGGCGACCGCTCAGCGCCTTCTGTGGTGACCTGCCGGTCTCG
>JANLTW010000160.1:0-73790 GCA_031363155.1 Gammaproteobacteria bacterium
CACGCCCTGCTGCGCTACACTCCCGCCCCGTTTTTGACTGCCCGCCCGGGTGGTGGAACTGGTAGACACAGCAGACTCAAAATCTGCCGGCCGCAAGGTCATGGGAGTTCGATTCTCCCCCCGGGCACCAGGTTCACTAAATCATGAAATATTGCAGCGATTGTGGCGCGCCGGTCAGTTTGCGCGTGCCAGAGGGTGATTTGTTGCCGCGCTTCGTCTGCGACGGCTGCGGCGTCATTCATTACCAGAACCCGAAGATCGTGGTCGGCTGCGTGCCCGAATTCGAGGGCCGGATCCTGATCTGCAAGCGGGCAATAGAACCGCGGGTCGGCTACTGGACCGTGCCGGCAGGGTTCCTCGAAAACGGCGAAACCCTGCAGCAGGGGGCGGCCCGCGAGGCCCACGAGGAAGCCCTGGCCAAAGTCGAGATCCTGTCGCTGCTAACCGTCGTGCACGTCCTGCCCGCGCACCAGGTGCACGTATTTTTCCGCGCCCGTTTGCTGGATCCTGACATTGGCGCCGGGCCCGAGAGCCTCGAGGCCAGGCTGGTCACCGCCGATGAGTTGCCGTGGGCGGACATCGCCTTCCTCAGTACCGACTACACGCTGCGCCGCTTTCTGGAAGACCGGACCGGCGGAGTGGACGGATACCACTTCACTCAGTTCAACCGGCGCGCCCGGTAGGGCAGAATAGCCCGCAAGAGGACCGCAATGACTTTTGTTGTTACCGAACAATGCATCAAGTGCAAGTACATGGACTGCGTGGAAGTCTGTCCGGTGGACTGCTTCCATGAGGGCCCCAATTTCCTGGTCATCGATCCGGATGAATGCATTGATTGCACGCTTTGCGAGCCGGAATGCCCGGTCGAAGCGATCTACTCAGAAGAAGAGATACCAGCGGGCCAGGAAGCTTATAAAGCGCTGAACGCAGAGCTGTCGCGCAAATGGCCGGTGATCACCGAGATGGGTAAGGCGCCGGCCGACGCCAAGGACTGGGAAGGCGTGCCCGACAAGCTGAAACTGCTGGAGCGTTAGCTTTCTAGCAGCCGCCGGGCTTACTTGCCCGACGCCATGGCCTGTAATTTCGCGACCAGATTGATGGGCGGCAAGTAGCCGCCCAACAGCTCGCCGTTGGCCAGCACGATACCCGGCGTGCCGCGCAGACCCATGTTCTCGCCCAGTTCATAATCGCGTTTCACCGGCGTGCCGGCACACTTCGCGACCTTGAGGGCCTCGCCGAGCTTGGCCTTGGTCAGCGCTTCGTTGCGGTTCGCGGAACACCAGACCTGCTCCGCCTTGTCCCAGGACTCCGTGTCCGGGCCACTGCGCGGGAAGAAAAGATAACGAACCTTGATGCCCAGATCGTTGTACTGGGCGATCTTGCTGTGGAGTTGCCGGCAATAGCCGCAGTCGACGTCGGTAAAAACGGTGACGGTATATTTGGCAACCTTGGGCGCGAACACCACGGCCTGTGAATCCGGCACCGCAGCTAACATCTGCATGCGAATTTCGCGGCGCCGGCGCTCGGTCAGGTTGTTGCTCTGGTTGTTGAGGTCGTACAGATCGCCGGCAATGGCGTATTTGGCGTCGCCACTGACGTAAACGACATCAGTACCGCGCATGACTTCGAAGACACCCGGAACCGGCGACACTCGGACGTCGTCAACCTTGGTCCCGGGAAATTTGCGGGATATGTCCAGACGAACGTCGGGGCGCGCGACCGGCTTGCCGGGCGATTGCGCCAGTAGCACCGGCGCTGCACACAGGCTAAGTAAAAGAACCCAGGAATTACCAAGTTTCATGCCGCCGCCGTCCCATCCCGTAAGGGTAACCGTTCGACCGCATAACAGCCGAAGGGTTCAAGTCTAACTCAAGGATCCAGCCCTGGGACTGCGGTCCGGCTGGAATTGCGACTTAACCGCGCGGATGGTGCGTGGCGTGCATTTCCTTCATGCGCTCGCGCGCCACATGGGTATAGATCTGCGTGGTCGACAAATCACTGTGACCCAGCAACATCTGCACCACACGCAGGTCCGCGCCATGATTGAGAAGATGGGTCGCGAACGCGTGCCGCAAGGTATGCGGCGAGAGTGCTTTTTCAATAAGAGACTTGCGCGCGTAACGCTTGATGATGTGCCAGAAGGCCTGGCGCGTCATGCGATCACCGCGGCGGGTCGGAAACAGATAGTCCGTGGCGCGGTCCAGCAGGATCTCACTGCGCGCACCATTGATGAATTCGCCCAGCCAGCGCACCGCCTCTTCGCCGACCGGAATCAGGCGTTCGCGATTGCCCTTGCCGAGCACGCGAATCACGCCCTGATTGAGGTTGACCTGGCTGTACTTGAGGCTCACCAGCTCTGTTACCCGCAATCCCGTTGCGTACAGCACTTCAAGCATGGTGCGGTCACGATGACCTAACGGATCGGTGACCAGCGGCGCCGAGAGCAGGGATTCGACTTCCTCCTCGGACAGGGACTTGGGCAGCGAACGGCCGATCTTGGGCATCGCAATCTGCGCCGTCGGGTCTTGCTTGACGCTGCCCTCACGCAGGAAGTGGCGGAAGAAGCGGCGGAACGATGACAGTTGTCGCGCGGTGGAACGCGGGCGCGCGCCCAATTCGACGCGCGCAGCAATGAAACCCAGCAGATCCGAACGGGTGGTATCGAGAATGCGGATGTCGCGTTCTGCGAGCCAGCGATTCAGGGCGGTTAAATCGGCGCGATATGCCGCCAGTGTATTGACCGACAGCCCGCGCTCCATCCAGACGGCATCAAGAAAGCGCGTGATGGCGGGATCCGTGGTGTCCACCTTCGCTACCTTCCCTGCTGCTGTTGCTGCTTTGATCAATTCAGCCTCGATTGCGTAACGGCAAAACTGTTGCCACTTGGGATTCGCAGGAGGAGTATCGGTTCGACGTCGGTTAATCCGCAGTGACCTTATTCACGGTTGTCGATACGCATTAACATAAAGAGAACTCGGTCACAGTAAAGGTTCAAAACCGACGATGCCGCTAGCCTACGGTCTGTGGGGAATTTACGCGTGGCTTGCCATCGCAATTCTCGGCGTCATTACGCTGCTGGGCGTGTTGCTGGTGCCCGGATTGCGGGCGCGGCGCGCGCTGGCCGGCGCCATGGCGCGAATGATGCTCGTGGCGTCCGGTATGCGCCTGCGGGTCACCGGGCTGCAGCATCTTCCCGCCGGCCCCTGCGTGGTGGTCGCCAACCATTGCAGCTACCTCGATGGGCCGGTGATGAAAGCCGCCCTGCCGACGCGTTTTTCTTTTGTCATCAAGCAGGAAATGGCCCGGGTTCCTTTGGCCGGTTTTTTGTTGCGGCGCATAGGTTCGGAATTCGTCGACCGCGTCAACCGCCACCAGGGCGCGTCCGACGCGCGGCGGTTGCTGCGCAGCGCCAGCCGCGGACAATCGCTGGTTTTTTTCCCGGAAGGCACCTTTCACAACAAGCCCGGGCTGCTGAAGTTTCATTCGGGCGCGTTCACCGTTGCAGCACGCTCACAGCTAACAGTCGTACCCTGCGTGATCCGCGGCACGCGCGAGCGCCTGCCACCGGATGGTTTCCTGCTGCGACCAGGCGTCATCGAAGTGGAGATGCTGGCACCGCTGCAAGTGCCGGACGGCACCACACCGGACCCGATCGAGCTGCGCGACCGCTCGCGGGCCGCGATCCTCAGCCGCCTGGGCGAGCCCGATCTGGCGCCGCACTGACGCGCCGGCCCGCGTTACATGTTGCGACGGTACTGGCCACCGACTTCATACAGGGCCCGCGAGATCTGGCCTAACGACGCGCAACGCGCGGCGACCATCAAGTCACCAAAGGTGTTGCCATTGCCCGCCGCCGTCGCACGCAGCTGCCCGAGCGCCGCGGCACGCTGCGCCGTGCCCCGCGACTGAAACGACTGCACGCCGGTGACCTGCTGCTGCTTTTCTTCCTCGGTGGAACGGATCAGCGCCACCGCCGCATGCTCCGCGGCCGCATCGTGTTTGCTGAGGAAGGTATTGACGCCAATGATCGGCAGGCTGCCATCGTGCTTGCGGGTTTCGTAGTACAGGCTTTCTTCCTGGATCTTGCCACGCTGGTACATGGTTTCCATCGCACCTAACACACCGCCGCGCTCGCTGATGGATTCAAACTCGCGGCACACGGCCTCTTCCACCATGTCGGTCAGGTAGTCAATCATGTAGGAACCCTGCCAGGGATTCTGGGTCGCGTTCAATCCCAGTTCGCGATTGATGATCAGCTGGATCGCGACCGCGCGCCGCACGCTTTCTTCGGTCGGCGTGGTCAGCGCTTCATCAAAGGCATTGGTGTGCAGGGAATTGCAGTTGTCGAACAACGCGTACAAGGCCTGCAGCGTGGTGCGGATATCGTTGAACTGGATCTCGCGCGCGTGCAGGCTGCGGCCCGAGGTCTGGATGTGATATTTCAGCATCTGGCTGCGCGCGCTGGCGCCGTAGCGTTCACGCATCGCGCGCGCCCAGATGCGCCGCGCGACCCGGCCAATCACCGCATACTCGGCGTCCATGCCATTCGAGAAGAAAAAGCTCAGGTTGGCAGCGAAGTCATCGATCTGCATGCCGCGTGCGAGGTAGTACTCGACGATGGTGAAGCCGTTCGAGAGCGTAAAGGCCAGCTGGCTGATCGGATTGGCGCCAGCCTCGGCGATGTGGTAGCCGGATATCGATACCGAGTAGAAATTGCGCACGTTGTGGTCGATGAAATACTGCTGCACGTCACCCATCAGTCGCATGGCAAATTCGGTGGAGAAAATGCAGGTGTTCTGCGCCTGATCCTCCTTGAGGATGTCCGCCTGCACGGTGCCGCGCGCCAGACTCTGCGCTGCGGCGGCAATCTTGCGGTACTCGGCTGCGCTCAGCAGTTCCTGGCCGTCGACGACAATGCCCACCAGCTGATCCGAACTCAGGCCTAACAAACCAAGGCCGAGACCGTCATGACCCTCGGGCAGCTCGCCCACGTAGCTCGCGCTCGGGATGCCGGCCGCCTGCTGCTGTGCACGCAACTGGTCGATATGCCGCGCGGCGCGCGGCCAGCGGCCCTCGCTACGCAGAAACCGCTCGACCCGCTGATCGATGGCGGTGTTCATGAACATCGCGAGCAGCATTGGTGCCGGGCCGTTGATGGTCATCGACACGGAGGTGTTCGGCGCGCACAGGTCGAAACCCGAATAGAGTTTCTTCATATCATCCAGCGTCGCGATGCTGACGCCGGAATTGCCGGTGCGGCCGTAGATGTCCGGACGCAGGTCCGGGTCCTCGCCATACAGCGTGGTCGAATCGAATGCGGTCGACAGGCGCGTGGCGTCGGCGTCGCGAGCTAACAAATGAAAGCGGCGATTGGTGCGCTCGGGCGTGCCTTCGCCGGCAAACATGCGCGCGGGGTCTTCGGCCTCGCGGCGATACGGATAGACGCCGGCAGTGTAGGGATAGGCGCCCGGCAGATTCTCGTTGCCGAGGAAGCGCAGGATGTCGCCCAGGTCCGTGAGCCGCGGCGCGGCAATTTTCGGCACCTTGTTGCGGCTCAGGGTCTCGAGGTAGTTGTCGCCGCGCACCTCTTTGCCGCGCACCACGTAGCTGTATTGCGCCTCGGTGATCGCCTTGATCCGCGCCGGCCATTCCCGCAGCTGCGCCACGCCCCCGGCGCCGACCGCATCCAGCGCCCGGTGGTAGGCGAGCCGCAGCGCCTGCCACGCCGCTTCGGACTTGCCGCTCTCGAGCACGGCGGCGGGATAGCGATCCAACAAAGCCGGCAATTCGGCATCGCCCAAGACCTGCAGGGCGCGATGCAGGCTTTGCGCCTCGCTGGCCGCCTTGGCCGCTTGCTCCAGCTCCGTACGGGTAGCGCGGACCACGGCGGCAATGTCAGCCAGGTAGCGGCCGCGATTCTCAGGGATAAGCGCAGTGCGGCCGATCTCCGCGGTCGTGGCCGGCGCCACCTTGGAGATCGCAGCGCTCAGCCAGTTCCCGGTAGTACCGGCATTGGCGTCGAGGCGCGCACACAGGGCTGCGAACAGGCGATTGACGCCCGGATCGTTGAACCGGCTGGCAATGGTCGGGTACACCGGCACATCGCTGTCGGCAATTTTCATGCGCTGCGGGTGATTGCGCCGCCATTGCTTGCGCACATCGCGCAGCGCGTCCGCGGCGCCGCGTTTTTCAAATTTGTTGAGCACCACCAGATCGGCGAAATCGAGCATGTCGATCTTCTCGAGCTGGCTCGCGGCGCCATAGTCGGCGGTCATCACATAGGTGGAAATGTCCACCAGGTCGACAATTTCCGTGTCGCTCTGGCCAATGCCCGCGGTCTCCACCAGGATCAGATCGAAGCCCGCCTGCTGATAGAGCTCGATCACGTCCTTCAGCACCACACTGGTCGCGAGATTCTGGCGCCGTGTCGCCAGTGAGCGCATGAACACGCTGGAATTCGACAGGCTGTTCATGCGAATGCGATCGCCTAACAAGGCGCCGCCCGAACGACGGCGGGTCGGATCCACGGCGACCACGGCAATTTTCCGCTCCGGGTACGCACGAATCAGCCGCTGCAGCAGTTCGTCGGTGAGCGATGACTTGCCGGCGCCGCCGGTGCCGGTGATACCGACCACCGGCGCGCGCGCCACCGGCCGCGCCAGTGCCTTGCGCAGGGCCTCGGTCCCGGCCCCCTGCTGGCCCGCCTCGCCTTCCAGCATCGTGATGCAGCGCGCCAGCTGGCGATGCTCGCCGGCGTTGAGTGGCGCCATCGCAAATGCCGGCCGGCGCGCGGCCCGCACCCGTCGCAACACATCGTTGATCATGCCCTGCAGACCTAACAAGCGGCCATCTTCCGGCGTGTATATTTTTTCGACGCCGTGGTGTTCCAGCGCCGCTATCTCCTGCGGCGCGATCGTGCCGCCGCCGCCGACGATCACGCGTATGTGCTCGCAGCCTTCGGCGCGCAAGGTATCGACCATGTAGGCAAAATATTCGTTATGGCCGCCCTGGTAGGAACTGACCGCGACCGCATCGGCGTCTTCCTGGATCGCCGCGCGCACGATGTCGGCCACCGAGCGGTTGTGCCCGAGGTGCACGACCTCGGCGCCGCCCGACTGCAGCAGCCGCCGGATCATGTTGATTGCCGCATCATGGCCGTCAAACAGCGATGCCGCGGTGACAAAGCGCAGCGGCGCTTGGGGCTCGGCGGCCGTAATTGCTGACTGTGATTGCGCTTTCGAGGGACTGGCCATATTGCAATTTACCTGCACGTAACTTAAATTACTCGTCAGTAAATTAATGATACGATAGCTTGCATGCTAAAGACAAGGTCTTTGACCGCCAAGTCCGTCACGCCGCCGCGCCGGGGGCGCCCACCGTCCCTGTCACCCTGGCGCGATGTTGCAGCGCGGGACGCCGAACGCGAGCGCAAACGCACCGCGTTGATCCGCGCCGCCGCCCAGGCGTTCCGCGCCAATGGCTTTCATAACACCTCGCTGGATGATGTCGCCGCCGCCGTGGGGGTCACCAAGCCGCTGGTCTATCACTACGTGGGCAACAAACAGCAGCTGCTGTTTGAGTGCTTCTGCACCGGCGTCGAGCAGATCCGCGCCGCCTTCAAGACCGCCGAGCACAGCGGCACCACTGCGCGCGAACGCCTGGTGCGGGTGTTAGCTGGTTATGCCGAAGCCATTACCGGCGATTTTGGCTGGTGCATGGTGCGCGCGGAGGACCTGGACCTCGACGCCGCATTGAGCTCGCGGGTCAAACAACTGAAGTCGGAAATCGACCAGGGCCTGCGCCGCCTGCTGCGCGCCGGCATCGAGGATGGTTCGATTCGTGGCTGCGATCCCAAGATGACGGCGTTCGCCGTCGCCGGAGCGCTCAACTGGATCGCCCACTGGCATCGCGGTCGCGAGGCGCTGACGCCTGCAGAAATCGCCGCACGCTTCATCGATTTGTTTGAGCTCGGACTGGCGCCGCGCGCGGACCGCTCCCGGCGCCGCTGAGTCATGCAGGTTTTGAGGCACAGGCCTAAAATGTCACCGTGGAGAAGATCATGAAAGCTGGAGAAGTGGCAAATGTCTGACGCAATTGTTCTGCTCTCTGCCAAGCGCACACCGATTGGCGCTTTTCAGGGCGTGTATTCCGCCACCACGGCGCCGGCCCTGGGCAGCGCTGCCTGCAAGGCAGCGATCGACGCGGCTGGCATCAAAGCTAACGAAATCGACGAGACCATCATGGGCTGCGTATTGCCCGCGGGCCTCGGCCAGGCGCCCGCGCGTCAAGCCGCGATCGGCGCTGGCGTACCGGTGGCAACGCCGGCCACCACCATCAACAAGATGTGCGGTTCGGGCATGAAAGCGCTGATGCTGGCGGCGGACCAGATTCGCGCCGGCGGCGCCAATATCATGCTGGCCGGCGGGCTCGAATGCATGACCAATGCGCCGTACCTGCTGCTGAAAGCGCGCTCCGGCTATCGCATGGGCAATGGCGAACTGCTGGATCACATGTTCTATGACGGCCTGCAAAGCCCCTGGGATGGCCAGATGATGGGCTGCTTTGCGGAAAATACCGCCGATAAATACCAGTTCACGCGCGCCGCGATGGATGCTTTTGCGGCCGAATCGGTGCGGCGCGCACTGGCGGCGGTGGAATCCGGCGCTTTTGCCGCGGAGCTCGCCCCGGTCACGGTCAAGAGCCGCAAGGGCGATGTCGTTGTCAGCCAGGATGAAACGCCCTTCACCTGCGACATCGCCAAGATTCCGACGCTGAAACCTGCGTTCCGCAAGGATGGCGCGGTGACAGCCGCATCGTCGTCGTCAATTTCGGATGGTGCTGCGGCTGCCATCCTGACACGCGAATCCATTGCCAGGGCGCGCGGCCTCAAGCCGCTCGCGCGCATCGTGTCCTACGCCAGCCACGCGCAGGAACCCGCGTGGTTCACGACTGCGCCAGCCGGCGCGATCCGCAAGGCGCTGCAGGGGGCCGGCTGGGAAGCTAACAGCGTCGATCTGTGGGAAGTCAACGAAGCCTTCGCGGCGGTCGCCATGGCCGCCGCGCGCGACCTCGGTATCGATCATGCGCGCCTGAATGTCAATGGCGGCGCCTGCGCACTGGGGCATCCGGTGGGCACGACCGGCGCGCGTATCGTTGCGACCCTGGTGCACGCGTTGCGGGCCCGCGGCGGCAAGCGCGGCGTGGCATCGTTGTGCATTGGCGGCGGCGAAGCCACCGCGATGGCGCTCGAAATCATCTAGTCCGGCATTTGTCAGCCCGCAGTTTGTTAGTGGAGTTCGGATCATGACCCAGGCAATTGAACGGGATGTAATGGAGTGCGACGTCGTCATCGTCGGCGGTGGGCCGGCGGGGCTCGCGTGCGCGATTCGCCTCAAGGAGCGCCAGGCCGACCTCGAGATCATCGTGCTCGAAAAGGCCGCCGCGATCGGCGCGCAGGCGCTGTCCGGCGCCGTGATCGAGCCCGGCCCGCTGGATGAGCTGCTGGCCGACTGGCGCAAGACGCCGCCGTCGATCTGCGTGCCGGCGAAGCGCGATGAATTCAGTTTCCTGACCCGCAGCGGCAAGACCCGCCTGCCGACGCCGCCACAGCAGCACAATGCCGGCAATTTCATTGTTTCGTTAGGTGAACTGATGCCGATTCTGGCGCAGCGTGCTGAGACTCTCGGCATTAATATCTTCCCGGGATATTCCGCCGCACAGACGCTCCATGACGCGGACGGCAAGGTAGCCGGTGTGCAGATCGGCGACCAGGGCGTCAGCAAGGATGGCTCGCCGGGTCCAAATTTCACCCCCGGCCCCGAAGTGCGCGCGCACATCACCGTGTTAGCCGAAGGCTGCCGTGGCAATGTCAGCAAGCAGCTGATCCGCACGTTTGCGCTCGACCAGGACTGCGACCCACAGACCTACGGTCTCGGTTTCAAGGAACTGTGGCAATTGCCGGAGGGGCGCGTGGAGCCCGGACTGATCCAGCACAGCGTTGGCTGGCCGCTCGACAGCGGCACCTATGGCGGCAGTTTCATCTATCACCTGGACCGCAATCGCGTCTACATCGGCTATGTGGTTGGCCTCGACTATCGCGATCCGCGCCTCAAGCCCTTCGAGGCCTTCCAGCAATTCAAGCATCATCCGTCGGTGCGCCCACTGCTGGAGGGCGGCGAGATCGTCGCGGCCGGTGCACGCACGATTTCGGCTGGCGGCTGGCAATCAACGCCGCGCCTCGAGATGCCGGGCGCACTGCTGATCGGCGATGCCGGCGGCACGCTCAATGTGCCGAAGATCAAGGGCATCCACCAGGCGCTGCGCAGCGGCATGTTAGCTGCCGAGCACATCGCGGCGACCGGCGGGAGCGCCGGATTCGATGCGCTGTGGCGCGCATCGCCCGGCGGCCAGGAACTGCGCAAGGTGCGCAATATCAAGCCCGGCTTCAAGCGCGGGCTGTGGTTCGGCATGGCCAACGGCGCCTGGGAGACGGTCACCGCCGGCCACTCGCCGTGGACCCTGAAGAACAAGGCCTGCCATGCGGAAACCAAGCGACTGGCTGAGTTCAGCTCCCCGGACCGCGACTGGGTCGACCGCAGCCTGCCGCCGCGCGACCGGCTCGCGTCAGTGTTCTTTGCTAACAACTCGCATGACGAAGCGCAGCCCGCGCACCTCAAGGTCGCCGACACCAGCATCTGCGCAACCAGGTGTGCGCAGGAGTTCGGCAATCCCTGCCAGAACTTCTGCCCGGCGAACGTCTACGAAATGGTGGACGACGGCGCGGGCGGCAAGCGCCTGCAGATCAACGCGGCCAATTGCGTGCACTGCAAGGCGTGCGACATCAAGGATCCGTACCAGATCATCACCTGGACGACTCCCGAGGGTGGCTCAGGCCCGATCTATCAGTCGTTGTAAGCAGGCGCGCCACTCATGGTGTCGGAATCCCGCCCTCGCCGCTCCGGCCTGCGCAAGCGTTATGACGCGGAACTTGCGACGCAGGGATTCAGCGCTGACCCGGCGCAGCAGCAGGCGCTGGAAAAACTGGAGCTGCTGCGCGCGCGGCTGATCCGCGCGGAGCGCGACCAGGCCGACACGGTCCAGAAGTTGTTACGCAGTTTGCGTGTCAGCAAACAGGCTGCTGCGGTGCGCGGCGCCTACCTGTGGGGCGGCGTGGGCCGCGGCAAGACCTGGCTCATGGAGCTTTTCTTTCAAAGCCTGCCTTTTGAACGCCGCCAGCGCAGCCACTTTCACCGCTTCATGCAGCAAGTACATGCGGGGCTCAAGCGGCACGCAAAAAAAACCGATCCGCTCGCGCCGGTTGCCGCGGATATTGCACAAAAGTGCCGGGTGCTGTGTCTCGATGAACTGTTCATCAGTGATATCACCGACGCCATGCTGCTCGGCAGCCTGTTTCAGCGCCTGACTGCCAACGGCGTGACCCTGGTTTTCACCTCTAACGTGCCGCCACAGGGCCTGTACCGCAACGGCCTGCAGCGCCAGCGTTTCCTGCCGGCCATCGCCCACCTGGAGCAGCAGCTGGACGTGGTCGCGGTCGATGGCGGCTTCGACTATCGACTGCGCCAGCTGACCAAGGCGCGCATCTACCTCGACTCGGCGGATGCCGCAACGCCGGCTGCGCTGCGGATAATTTATGACGATCTAGCGGATGACGAAGCCGACGACGGCACCAGACAGATCACCGTGCTGGGGCGCAAGATCCCGATAGTCCGCGAAAGTGACAATGTCATCTGGTTCGAGTTTGCTGCGATCTGCGGCGGGCCGCGTGGCCAGACCGATTACATCGAGATCGCGCGTGAGTACCAGTCGGTGCTGGTGGCTGACATCCCGATGCTGACGGCGGCCGATGACAATGACGCGCGCCGCTGCATCGCACTGGTGGACGAGTTCTATGATCGCGGCGTGAAACTGATCGTGTCCGCGGCCGCGCCGCCAGCCGCACTGTATCGCGGCGAGCGCCTCAAATTCGAATTCGAACGCGCTGCGAGCCGCCTGGTCGAAATGCAGACCAAGCGCTATCTCGCCAGGCCGCACCTCACCTGAGCGCTCGCCTGCGAGCGGCCCACGATCGGCACCTTGAGCGCGGCCGAGTAGCGGCAAATGGATGCCGTGCTGCGCAAATTACCGGGACGCGCAGCCGAACTGGGCCCGGCGCATGAGTTATGAGGGTTTTCCTGTGAGCTGCGTCGGCATGCCACACAGCCCGTGCCAATTACACTCGGCTTGCCTAAACTGCCTGCCATACCACATCGTCAACCGGGAGCATCGCTCGTGTCGCAAAGCGTACCCAAGGCCCGACTGAGTCTGATCGAGAAAATCGTGGCCGCCGCCCCGGCGCGCGATCGCGATGCCAGCAGCGCCGCATTCCTGCGCGCGTACTTCCGCGGCGTCGGCGACATTGATCTCGCGGAACGTGCCGCGAAGCTGCTCCGGTCGATTGCGTTAGCTCATCGCCACCTGGGGGCCAGGCGACGGCGCGGCACGCCACTGGTCCGCGTGTTCAATCCCGCGCAGAAGCTGGATGGTTTTGAATCCCAGGGCACGATTGTTTTTGTCATCGCCGACAACATGCCGTTCCTGCTGGACTCGATCAATATTGTCCTGGCGGCGGCAGCCGCCGGCGTCAACTTTATCGCACACCCGGTGTTCAGCGCGCAGCGCGACGCCAGCGGGCGCTGCCGATCGCTGCTGTTAGCAGATCCGAAGGACGGCAAGGTGCAGGAGTCCTGGCAGATGTTCGAAATCGATCGGCAGGAGTCGGCCGCGCATTGCCAGGCCTTGCAGGATTCGATCACCAAATCACTGCGTGACGTGCGTGTTGCGGTCGCCGACTGGCGCGCGATTCGCGCCAGGATCCGTGCAATCTCCGCGGGCCTGGCGGCCTCACCGCCGCGGCGCACAGCGGCTGTAGAGACGCGGGAAGCGTGCGCGCTGCTCGACTGGATGGAAGGCGAACACTTCATTTTTCTGGGCTACCGGCACTATCAGCTGCGGCGCGGCAGCGAAATCGACCTGCTGCTCCCGACCAGCAAGAGCGGCCTCGGCATACTGCGCAATGAC
This sequence comes from Gammaproteobacteria bacterium, assembly GCA_031363155.1. Lineage (GTDB taxonomy): Bacteria > Pseudomonadota > Gammaproteobacteria > Steroidobacterales > Steroidobacteraceae > UBA964. Next base: position 13,078 of record JANLTW010000160.1, read on the forward strand.
TCGGCGCGCGGTCGCGGCGCTACCGCGCCTAACAAATTGGCCGGAACCATGCGCGCGCTGGCGCGCGATCATTCGGTTTTGGTGCTGACCAAGGCCAATTCCACCTCGACTGTACACCGCGGCACTTACCTGGACTATGTCGCCGTCAAGGAGTTCGATGCGACGGGCGAGCCCTGTGGCGAACACCGCTTTCTGGGCCTGTGGACGTCGACGGCGTATTTCGCGAGCCCCGGCGAAATTCCGGTTCTGCGCCGCAAAGTGCAACAGGTCATCCAGCACTTTGGGCTCGACCCGGCGGGTCACGATGCCAAGGCCGTGTCAGCTGTCATGGAAACCTATCCGCGCGACGAACTGTTTCAGGCGACGACCGCGGAGCTGGTCGATATCGCGCGCGGCGTGGTCAACCTGTACGAGCGCCGCCAGACGCGCCTCATGATGCGCCGCGATCCCTTCGGCCGATTCTGGTCCTGCATGGTCTATGTGCCGCGCGACCGCTATACGACCGATGTGCGCCTGCGTATTGAAAAACTGATCCTGACGCGTTTTGGCGGCACGCACGTCGAAACACAGGTGCAGATTTCCGACACCAGCCACGCGCGCCTGCATGTCGTCGTCAGGCTCGCGGTCGCGGATCGCCCAGCGCCCGACTTCGGCACACTGGAACATGACATCGCCCGGGCCGCCATGACCTGGGATGACCGCTTGCGCGAGGCCTTGCTGGCCAGACATGAGCCCACCGCAGCGCTTACGCTGGCGCAGCGCTACAGGAAAAGCTTTCCGGTCGCCTATCAGGATGAAGTCGAGCCAGTCGATTCGCTGGATGACATCGCGGCTCTGGAAACCTTGTGTGCCAGCCCGGAAGCCCTGCACCTCAGCCTGCATCGACCACCGGGCGCGCCGCTCAACCGGGCGCATCTGAAGCTCGTCAAACTCGGCGATCCGATCCCGATCTCGGACTTGCTGCCGATGATGGAGAACTTCGGTCTGCGCGTGCTGGCCGAACGGCCCTATTCGCTGCGCGACGTCGCCGGCGGACCCGCCTGTGTGCAGGACTTTGAATTCGATTCGCGCTCCGGCACCGGCCTTGACATCGATGCGGTGGCAGCGCGCTTCAGCGAGGGCTTTCTCGCCGCCTGGCGCGGCGACGTGGAGAACGACGGCTTCAACCGCCTGTTGTTAGGCGCGGGCCTGAACGCGCGCGAGATCGTGATCCTGCGATCGTATTGCCGTTATCTGCTGCAGACCGGCCTGCCGTTCAGCCAGGCCAACATGGAGCGCGTGCTGGCGACACATGCGGGCATCGCGCGGCAGTTTCTCGAATTGTTCTCCGCGCAGTTCGCGCCGCAGTTCCGCGGCGCACGCGCGCCGGCCATCAAGTCCACCATCGCCGCCATCCGCAAGGGGCTGGATGGCGTGACCAGCGCTGACGACGATCGGATACTGCGTGCTTATCTCGCGGTCATTGCCGCAACGCTGCGTACCAATTTCTACCAGGCAGATGCCCGGGGTGCTGCCAAGTCCTATGTCGTATTCAAGTTCGATCCGCGCCAGATCCCGGATTTGCCTGCACCGCGGCCCAAATTCGAGATTTTCGTGTACTCGCCGCGCGTCGAGGGCGTGCACCTGCGCATGGGACAGGTCGCACGCGGCGGCATACGCTGGTCGGATCGCCGCGAAGATTTCCGCACCGAAGTGTTAGGGCTGATGAAGGCGCAGAACGTCAAGAACACATTGATCGTGCCAGTGGGCGCCAAAGGCGGCTTCTTTCCGAAACAAATGCCGGCCGGGGCCAATCGCGATGCGGTCCAGGCGGAAGGCATCGCCAGCTACCAGATCTTCATCCGCGGACTGCTCGACGTGACCGACAATATCGTCAACGGCAAGATCGTCCCACCGCAATCGGTGGTACGGCGCGACCCCGACGATCCCTACCTGGTCGTTGCCGCCGACAAGGGCACCGCCACCTTCTCCGACATTGCTAACAAGATCTCGGTTGATCACGGCTTCTGGCTGGGGGATGCGTTCGCCTCCGGCGGCTCCGCGGGTTACGACCACAAGAAAATGGGCATCACGGCGCGCGGCGCCTGGGAATGCGTGAAACGCCATTTTCGGGAAATGGGCATCGATACGCAGGAGCAGGACTTCACCGTGGCCGGCGTCGGCGACATGGCCGGCGACGTTTTCGGCAACGGCATGCTGTTGTCGAAACACATCTGCCTGCAGGCGGCCTTCAACCACCAGCATATTTTCCTCGACCCGGCACCGGACGCCGCGCGCTCGTTTGCCGAACGCGAGCGACTCTTCAACCTGCCCAGATCCAGCTGGGATGACTACGACCGCAAGCTGCTATCGCGCGGCGGCGGCATCTTTGCGCGCAGTGCCAAGACTATTCCCCTGTCCAACGAGGCGCAGGTCATGTTAGGTCTGGGGGCCAGCGCGGCGCCCAACGTTGTGATCCACGGCATTCTCGGCATGCAAGTCGACTTGCTGTGGAACGGCGGCATCGGCACCTATGTCAAGGCCAGCACTGAAAGTCATCAGGATGCCCGCGACCGCGCCAATGATGCGGTGCGCATCGACGGCGGCAAGCTGCGTGCCCGCGTCGTTGGCGAGGGCGGCAACCTCGGCTTTTCGCAGCGTGGCCGGGTCGAGTACGCACTGGCCGGTGGTCGCATCAACACCGACTTCATCGACAACTCGGCCGGCGTAAACACCTCGGACCTGGAGGTCAATCTCAAGATCCTGCTGAGCCCCGAGGAACGCGCCGGCCGGTTGAAACGTCGCGATCGCGACTCTTTGTTAGCCAGGATGACCGACGAGGTCGCGGCGCAGGTGCTGCGCAACAATTACCTGCAGAGCCAGGCGATCAGCACGCTGGAAGCGCAGGCGACACGGCGCATGGCCGAACTGCAGTACCTGATTCGCAGCATGGAGCGGGCCGGAGAACTCGATCGTGCGCTCGAGTACCTGCCCGACGATGAGAGCATCGCCGAGCGCCGCAAGCAGGGACTCGGATTCACGCGCCCGGAGCTCGCGGTTTTGTTAGCCTACAGCAAGATCTCGCTCAACAACCAGCTGCTGGATTCAGACGTTCCCGAGGACAGCTACCTTGGCAACGAACTGGAGCGTTATTTCGCCGACCCGATACGCCGACGGTTTGCGCGCGCCATCGGCAAACACCGCCTGCGCCGTGAAATCATCGCGACCGCGGCGACTAACAGCCTGGTGAATCGCATGGGACCGAGTTTTGTGCTGCGTGCGCAGGACGATACCGGCGCGACGCCGGCGGAAATTACCCGCGCCTACTCGATCGCGCGCGAGGCCTTTGGCATGCGCGCGCAATGGGCCCGGATCGAGGAGCTGGATAACCGCATTCCGGCGCCGGTGCAGTACGGCATGATGGCCGAGACCAGCCGCATACTGCGCCACAGTACCTACTGGCTGCTGCGCGAGCGGCGCAGCGAGCTCGCCATCGAGGCGCGTGTCAGGGAATTTGCCGAGCCTCTGGCACGTCTCGCCCGGACGCTCGACAAGTCGCTGGCCGGTATCGATCGCGAGCACCAGCAACAGTCATTGGCGATACTGCACAAGGCCGGAGTGCCAAAAGAGCTCGCTGGTTTCATGGCCAATATCGAGGCGCTCGGCTCGGCCTGGGACATTGCCGAACTGGCCGCCCAAAACCACGGCAAGATCGAGGACACCGCCAGCATCTGGTTCCGTTGCGGCGCCGGTCTGGGCCTCGACTGGTTGCGCTCCGAAATCGAACGCATGCCAGTGGATGGCCAGTGGCAGGCGGTGGCGCGCTCGGGTTTGCGGGACGCCGCAGCCAAGCTGCAACGCAGCCTGAGCGGTCGCGCGCTCACGCATCGGTCCCGCGGCACTGCGGATCAGCGAATCGCCAGTTGGCTAACAAGCCTGGGCGCGTCACTGACCGTATGGCAGCGCACGCTGAAGGACATACGCGGCAGCGGCAACGCTGATTTCGCGACCTTGTCGGTGGGCGTGGACGCATTGCGCAGACTCGCTGGCTGACGCGGACCGCCAATCGTGCCAAGCCCAGTCGTGCCAAGCCCAGTCGTGCGCGGGAATGGGCCGGTCCTGAGCCTGATAGTCACCACTTACCAGCGCCCCGACGCGCTGGCGGCGGTGCTTGCGACCGCGATCGCGCAGCGGGAATCTCCGGCGGAAATCCTGGTAGCCGATGACGGCTCCAGCGACAGCACGGCGGATGTGGTACGCGCCGCCAGCCGCCAAAGCGCAGTCCCGGTGCGGCATCTGTGGCAGGAACACCAGGGCTTTCGCCTGACACGCTCACGCAACATGGCGATCCATGCGGCACAGGGCGACTACCTCGTGTTGGTGGACGGCGACATGCTGCTGCACCCGCACTTCGTCGCCGATCATCGGCGATTCGCAAAAGTCGGTCACTACACCCAGGGCGTGCGCATGCTGCTGGATGAGTCACGCACGCGGGAACTGCTGGCGGCACCGCTGACCGTGCCGACCGCAGGCAGCGCGGGTCTCGGCGGCCTGCGCCGCCTGTATGCATTGCACGCGCCGCGAGCGTCTGTCCGCCTGCGCACGATTGCTAACACGCTGATCGCCATCAAGGGCTGCAACCAGGGTTTCTGGCGCCGGGATCTGTGCGCGGTCAATGGCTTCAACGAAGAAATCACCGGCTGGGGTCCGGAGGACAAGGAACTGTGCGCACGCCTGGAATTCAGCGGCATCCGGCGCCAGAGCCTGTTGTTCGGCGGCATCGCCTTTCACCTGCGCCACCCGGGTGCCGCGCGCGAGCGCCGGGCAGCTAACGAAGCCGTGTATGGCGCCACCCTGCAAAACCGGTCGCGCCGCTGCGCTCATGGCCTGGACGGCCATGCCGACTGAGAGCTCCCGGCACGGGCGCCAATGTTAGAATTGCGGCGCACCTGATTCTGGAGAGACCTGCGGCATGCCCGGCAAACTTGTCCTGATACGTCACGGCCAGAGCGTCTGGAACGTCGACAACCTGTTCACCGGCTGGCACGACGTGGACCTGTCGGACCAGGGGCGGGACGAAGCGGCACAGGGTGGCCAGGAGCTGCTCAAGGCGGGGTTCAATCCCGACCTTGCCTACACCTCGGTATTGAAACGCGCGATACGCACGTTGTGGATCGCGCTCGAGCAGATGGATCGCATGTGGATACCGGTGGAAAACAGCTGGCGGCTCAATGAACGTCATTACGGTGCGCTGCAGGGCCTGAACAAGTCCGAGACGGTCGCCAGGCACGGCGCAGCTCAGGTGAAGACCTGGCGCCGCAGCTATGACATTCCGCCGCCGCCATTAGCTGCCGACGATCCGCGCCATCCGCGCTTCGACGTCCGGTACGCAGGCGTGGATCAGAAGCTGCTGCCGGCCGCGGAGTCTCTGGCCGACACGCTGGCGCGGGTGCTGCCATTCTGGAACGAGCGGGTGGCGCCGGCGCTCAGCAGCGGCAAGAACGTGCTGGTAGCGGCCCATGGCAACAGCCTGCGCGCGCTGGTCAAGATGCTCGACCAGGTATCGGAACAGGACATCGTGGAGCTGAATATTCCGACGGGTGTGCCGTTGCTGTACGAATTGGATGCCAGGCTCCAGCCGCTCAGCAGCCGCTACCTCGGCGATCAGGTAGCCATCAAGGCGGCCGCCGAGGCGGTCAAGGCCCAGGCGTCCAAACGCGGCTGAGCCGTATTTGTCAGCCTAGCCGTCTTTGAGCACGCGGCCGGCAAGATCCGTCAGCATCGTCTCGATACGGCGCCAGTCGCTGTCGCGATCCAGTTTCAGCCCGTAATACTCCGGCACCGAACCCGCGCGCATCGACAGATAGGTCAGCGCCGCGGTCACAAAAAATGACAACTCAAAGGCCCGCTCGCTGTCAGTCGCGCCGCTCGCCATGACGAACTCACGCATCTCGCGGCCGAACTTGGCACGCATCGCATCCAGCGTCGCGGTCATCGCCGAGCGCCGCAGCAACTCGACCGCTAACAACTCGCAGGTACGCGGCCGGCTGCGAAGTGCCCGGGCGTAGGCAAGGGCCGCGCGTACATGCCGATCGGCCTGGGATACCCCGCGGCCGTCCGTAGACGGATCGACGACGCCCGGCTTCGGCAGGAAACTCTCGCGCTGCGACCAGGCGCGGGCCAAGCCGGTGAAATTACCGAAATAGCGATACAGCAGGCTTTTGCCGACGCCAGCTTCCTTGAGAACGGCGTTGACGCCCAGTCCCTGGACACCATCGCGATTCCAGACTGTTTCAAAAGCCGCCAGCAGGCGGCCTTCGGTCTCCTCGCGGTCCGGCTTACGACGCCGCACGGCCAACGGCCCAGCCGTCGTAGCGGCCGCCATGCTCCTGCGCCAGCTGCCCGAGCTCCGCGGCCAGGGCCTTGATTGCGCCGACCGTCAGGTAGAGTTCACGGCTGACATGGACGCTGACCGGAAAATCCGCGGCGTCCGGTGTCGCATGCATATCGCCCTGCATACCCCGCGCCTTGAGCGCGTCCAGTAGTTTGTTAGCCGCCGCATCGTCCGGCAACGCCAGGAAAAAATCGACCGCATGTTGCCGGAAGGGATCGAGTCCATCGGCGCGCAGGCGCGTAATCAGATGTTCGTCGAAATCAACCGTGTGGTGCGCGTTTCTGGCCTTCTGCACCAGGTAGTAAATCCTGACCACCGCGAGGACCCCGGCGCCAATCAGCAGACCAAAAAACCATTTCATGGATACCTAAAGGTAGCTTGGTTTGCGTTTGTCGAGGAAGGCCTGAATGCCCTCCTGACCCTCAGGCGTTGCCGCCTGGCTGGCAATCGTCCGGCCCTCGAGCGCCAGGTGAGTTTCCAGTGCGCCGGCCGACGCAGCTAACAATCGCTTGGCCTTGCCGACAGCATGCTTTGGGCCTGCGGCGAGTTTGTCTGCGAGCTTGAGCGCCTCGGTCAGCACCTCAGAATCGGCCACGACCTGATTGACCAGGCCCCAGGACAAGGCTTCCTCGGCGCCTAACAAACGGTTGGTCAGGATCAGTTCCATCGCCCGGCGATGCCCCACCAGCCGCGGCAGGAAAAAGGAGCTGCTGCAGTCCGGGGTCAGGGCCACGCCCGAGTAGGCCAGAGAAAACTTGCTGCTGCTGCCGCACACGCACAGGTCTGCGGCCGTCACCAGGCCAATGCCGCCACCCGCAGCGGTGCCATTGACCGCGGCTATGACCGGCGCGTCCATGCGCGCCAGATGAGAAATCGCCGCGTGCAGGAACGATGTCAGCTCACCCAGATAGGCATCGACCGCGCCGCCTTGCGCCATCATGCCGCGCAAATCGCCGCCGAAGCAGAAATGCTTGCCCGCGCCGGTGATGACGACGGCGCGAACTGCCGGGTTCGCCTCGAGCGCTACGACCGTGTCGAGCAGCTGCCGTCCCATGGCTACATTCAGCACATTGGCGTTCTCGGGACGGTTCAGCGTCACCAGCGCCACCGCGCCGCGCTGCTCAACCAGGATTGTCGATTCAGACATGGTCTGCGCCTTATTCGTCGGCAGCGATGATGACCCGCATGCCTGACAGTGCCTCGGTCATTTCGACCTGGCAGGAGAGGCGCGAGTTCGGTTTGTAATGTGTCAGCTCACTGAGCAGTTCGCGTTCGTCTGACATCGCGGCCGGCAACTTGCCCTGCCATGCGGGGTCAATGTAGATGTGGCAGGTCGCGCACGAACACATGCCGCCACAAATCGCGGCGACGCCGTAGTCCAGCTCACGCAGCGCCTCCATCACCTTCACGTCGGCTTTCGCCGTTACCGGGTGCTCGACCCCATCGCGATCGACAACTTTCAACTCGGGCATTGAGATTCCTGTCTTTTCATCGGGTTGCATACGATACAGCAGCACCACCGGGGCGCGCTGCGGGCGTAGTTTGCCTAGATTGCCGCGCCGCTGCCAGCGCAAAGACGCCCGCAAACCGCGGCTCAGTCCACCGCTGCGAGCGGCAACCGTTCCGCGCGCCAAAGGTCATTCAACAGCACGAACAGCTCGCGCGCCGCCTGCAGTTGCTGCCAGTTCGTGTCGCTGTGGCGTCCCGCCGCGCGGATCAATTGCAGGCCCAGGCGCTCATCCGGCGGCAGCGGCGCCAGCAGTGAAGCCAGGTCCCAGATGGGGTCGCCGAGACCGGCATACTCCCAGTCGAGCAGCACCCATGCTCCGCCAGCTAACAAATTGCCGGCATGCAGATCCAGGTGCAGGAGCGACACCGGGCGCTGCCGATTCTGGATGACCGCGACCCTTGCACAGGCCTCGCGCATGCGCACCGCCAGTTGAGCGTGAGCTGCGAACTCGGCCCGCAGCTGCACACGACTCCAGCGCAACTGCAAATGACGCAGGATATCGAACTGCCAGTCAGCCCGGGCCGCCCAGGCGCGTGGCACCGGGATCTGATGCAAGTCACCCAGGCGCTGCGCGACCCGCTGCAGGTATGCGGGTTGCGCAAAATCGGCGCCGGTCGCAACCACGCCGCGCAGCCACTCCGAGATTTCAATGCGGCTGCTGAGATCGATGGTCACGATGCGGGGCGCGAGTCCGTGCTGTGCCGCAAGATCTTGCAGTTCCTGCATGCGCCGCAAATCGACCGCGGCGTCTTGATGCCGGTGTTGCTTCGCGACCCAGCTCCCCTGCGAGGTCGACACGCGCCAGACCTCGCCGCCACTGCCGTGCCCGAGCTCATAGCACTCTAACAAGGGACTGCCGGAGCGCCAGCCCGGCACCAGCCGCCGCCAATCGCCCATCACGCCGGCGCACTCCGCCATCGCAGCCACCAGCTGCGCAGGCCGACAATTGCGATCGCCGCGTAGACCCCATAGAGCACCGCCGCCAACTGCAATCCCTGTGCGCTATAGAGCAGCATCGAACTCAAATCAATCACAACCCAGTAGGCCCAGTTTTCCAGCTTGGAAGCAGCCGTCATCCAAGTCGCGAGGTAACTCGCTAACATGATTGCAGTGTCGAGTCGCGGCCAGGCTGCCTGGGTGTAGCGCGCGAGCCAGGGCGCGACCAGCAGGCACAGGACTGCGATGCTCATCAGGCTGAGCAGGTGCCAGCGCAGCGGCCAGGTTGTTATCCGCGGACTTGCCGCGCCGGTTGTGCAACGGCTCCAGGACCAGAAGCCGTAGCTCGAAAACGCCACATAGCTGGCCTGCATGATCGCCTGCATCGGCAGCTGCTGCCGGGATGCCAGCCAGGCTAACAACGCGGAACTGACGGCGCCGGACACCCAGCACCAGCGGCTGTGCCGCACCGCCAGCACCGCATAGCCAATGCCGGTGAGCAAGGCCAGGGCTTCCAGACCACTGACGGCCTGAAACTGCTGTAGCAAAGCTGTCATGGGCGCTGGCTGAAGCGGTAACTCACCGTGAGCCCGACCTGGCGCGGGTCGGACTGCTGCAGATAGAGTTTCTCGGGAAAATCCGGCGGCTCATTGCCGAAGAAGAAACCGCGTTGCGCGTAGCGCTCGTGCAACACGTTTTTCAGCCACAGCGACCCGGACCAGACGCCGCGCTCAATGCCCAGCTTCAGGTTGAGCAGCGTGTACGGCGTCGACACCTGGGCATGGCTGTCGGAGAAAAAAAAACGCGCGACCTGCTGCACGTCGGCATGCATGAACCAGCCCTGCGGCTGCCGCCAGTCGAGGCTGACCGAGAGCTGCTCGCGCGGCGCATGTTCCTGATCGCGGCCATCGGCGCGTCGCGCGCGCAGCAGTCCTAACGAACCCGAGAGACTCAGGCGTTGCGTCAGCTGCCAGCGACCCTCGGCTTCCAGCCCGTCGTTGCGGCCGCGGCCTTTGTTAGTGGTGAGGTACAGGAACGACAGCGGGTCGGCCGGATCGAGTTGCAACGAGGTGGCAACCTGCTGCTCGCGCCGCCGCATCGCAAACAGCGCGAGGCGCAGCAGCCGGCGGCCGTCGCCGCTCGCAGCGCTCAAGCCGGTTTCGGCGCTCCACAGAAATTCCGGGCCATAGCCGCGCTGCGACGCTGGCACGGCCGCGCCGATATTGAAGCCACCCGCCTTGTAACCGCGTGCCAGGCTGGCATACCAGCGCCATGCCGCGCTTGCGCTGCCGCCGCCCCAGGTATGTGCGAGGCTCAGCTGCCCGCCGCTCATGCGGTCGCGAGGCTGGTAGCGGGTGGCGTCGGAATCCTGGTAGCGGGCGCTGCGCTGTTCGCGCCGCAGGCCCAGTGTCAGCCGCGTGGCTGGCGACCAGTCAAACTCCAGCTGCCCGTAGGCCGCAAGGTGGTCTGCGCGATAATCACTTGTTAGCTCGCGATACACAGCGCCATTGTAAAGGTCCAGCTGCGCCAGCGATTCCTGCAGATTCTGTCCGTACAGTCCCAGCACCCAGCATGGCGCACAGCCGCCGCCTGCCGCGGACAGCCAGCGCAGGTCCTGACTGACAACCCGATGGACGCGATCGATGTCCGAGGTAAAGTCGTTATCCGGCGCCGCGGTCCAGTCGCCGTCAAAGCCATAGACGATGCGGGAATCAGCCAGCGCGCTGACACTGCGCAGGCTGGAGCCGTTGCGTAATTCGTGTTCCAGCACCGCCGCTGCGCCCAGGGAGCGCTGCGCGTCACGGCCCGGTTTATCCGAGCGCGTGTTACGGGAATTATCGAGCGCAAAGGCGTCGTAACCGTTGTCGAGATCCGCCCACAGACCAGTCAACGCCAGCCGCGTGCGTGCGCCCATGCGGTAGTGCAACTTGCCGCGCGCAAAAGTTTCGTCATAGCCGTTGGTATCGTCCCGCTGCAGGCTCAGATTGCGCCGAAATCCATCGCTGCGATGGCGCTGCACGCTCAACCGACCTAACAAGTCCGGCGATCCAAGCGGGCCACTGACCAGTCCGGCAATCGAGCGGGTTGCAAAGTCACCTGCGGTCAGCTGCAGTGCGGACTCGAACGCCGCGGTCGGCTCACGTCCCTTGAGCGCAATCAGGCCCGCCAATGCGTTGGCGCCATAGCTTGTGCCCTGCGGTCCACGCAACACCTCGACCTGTCCGAGGTCAAAACTGCCCGCCGGCATGCCGACACCGGAAAAATCGATGTCATCGATCAGGAACCCAACTGAAGAATTGGGCGCGCCCTGCCACTGTTCGGTCTCACCGACGCCGCGCAGCTGGAAATAACGCGGCCGCGATGTGCCACTGGCCCAGTTGAGGTTGGGCACCAGCAGCAACAGGTCCTGCAGGTGTTCGGTGCCGGACCGGGCCAGGCTCGTCGCGTCCAGCACGGTCACGCTATTGGGCAATTGCAGCAACGGAACTCTGCGCAAGCTGGCGGTAACCAACACCTCAGCCAGCGGTGCATCGTCCGCGGCACCGGCGCCCGAGGGCAGGCCGAGTGGCAACAAGAGACCAATGAAAACGTGTGTGTACTTGCTCATTTACCTGCTCCCTACGCCGGTGCTAACCGGATCAGGTTCAACGGGTTTACGGCTTCTGCCGCGTCTCAGGCCCGTTACAGGGCCACCCCAAGGTGTGTGACGCGATATGTTAGCGGACTTACGCGAAAAAGTCGCTCTTAGGGCGGCGCTCTGGTACCCTTCGCGCCCTTTTTTCCTGCGCCAATCGTCCCCAAAAAAGCATGTCAGCGCCACGCCCAATTCGCAATATCGCCATCATCGCTCACGTCGATCATGGCAAGACCACGCTGGTCGACTGCCTGCTGAAGCAGTCGGGTACCTTTGCGGCGCATCAACGCATCGCCGAACGGGTCATGGATTCCAATGACATCGAACGCGAGCGCGGCATCACGATCCTCGCCAAGAACTGTGCCGTCGAGTACGGCGACACGCGTATCAACATCGTCGACACCCCGGGGCACGCGGACTTCGGCGGCGAAGTCGAACGCGTGCTGTCGATGGTGGACGGCGTGCTGCTGGTCGTCGATGCGGTCGAAGGACCGATGCCGCAAACCCGTTTTGTCACGCGCAAGGCGCTGGCGTTAGGTCACAAGGCCATCGTCGTGGTCAACAAGGTCGATCGCCCGGGTGCGCGGCCGGACTGGGTCGTGGACCGGACATTCGAGCTGTTCGACAAGCTCGGCGCCACGGATGCGCAGCTCGATTTTCAGATCATCTATGCATCGGCGCTCGAGGGCTGGGCCACCAGCAGCCTCGCGACCAGCCCTCGGCCTAACAACATGGAAGCGCTGTTCAACGCCGTGATCGAGCACGTGCCACCGCCGCCGGCCGAGCCCGATGCGCCGCTGCAGCTGCAGATCTCGACACTGGATTACAACTCGTATGTCGGCCGCATCGGCATCGGCCGCATCCGCCGCGGTACGCTGCGTCCCGGCATGAATGTCAGCCTGCGTAACGGCGCTGCGGATCTTGGCAGCGGCAAGGTCGCGCAGGTCCTCACTTTCCATGGACTCGAGCGCAAGAGCGTGGATGAAGCCAGTGCCGGCGACATCGTCGCGGTCACTGGCATTGAAGATGTAACCATCGGCCTTACGCTCTGCGATCCGCTGGCGCCGTCCGGCCTGCCGCCGATCCTGGTGGATGAACCCACGCTGGTCATGACATTCCAGGTCAACACCTCGCCGCTCGCGGGCCGCGAGGGCAAATTCGTCACCAGCCGCCAGATTCGCGACCGCCTGTACCGCGAACTTGAAAGCAATGTCGCACTACGGGTCGAAGATACGGCGGACGCCGACGTATTCCGCGTATCCGGCCGCGGCGAACTGCACCTGACGATCCTGATCGAAAACATGCGGCGCGAAGGCTACGAGGTCGCGGTCGGCAAACCGCAGGTGCTGCGTCGCGTAATCGACGGCGTGCTGCAGGAACCGTTCGAAGCGCTGACTGTGGACCTCGCCGAAGAACACCAGGGCGCGGTCATGCAGGAACTGGGCACGCGGCGCGGTGAGTTGTTAGACATGTCGGTCGACGGCCAGGGCCGGGCGCGGCTCGACTATCGTGTGCCGGCCCGCGGCCTGATCGGCTTTCACGCTGAATTCCTCACCATGACGCGCGGCACCGGACTCGCCAGCCACATCTTCGACGGCTATGGCATCGTCAAGGGCGAGATCCCCGAGCGCCACAACGGCGTGCTGATCAGCAACGAAAAGGGCGAAGCGGTCGCCTACTCGCTGTTCACGTTGCAGGAACGCGGCCGCCTGTTCGTCGAGCACGGTTCCAAGGTCTACGAAGGCATGATCATCGGGATTCACAGCCGCGACAACGACCTGGTCGTGAATCCGATCAAGACCAAGAAACTCACCAACGTGCGTGCGGCGGGCAAAGACGATGCATTGTTGCTGACGACGCCGATTCCGCTGACGCTGGAATACGCCGTGGAATTCATCAATGATGACGAACTGGTCGAGGTAACGCCGGAATCCATCCGCCTGCGCAAGCGCCAGCTGCTGGAAGCGGATCGCAAACGGACCGCGCGCGCTGCGGATTCGGCAATCGCTGTCTGATCGACAACCCTGATCGACAACCCTGATCGAATGAGAATCTGCTTATGACACGCAGTGTGCACGTGTTTCAGATCGACGCCTTCACCCAGCGGCGTTTCACCGGCAACCCCGCCGGCGTCGTGTTAGGTGCCGAGGTCCTGAGCGACGCAGAAATGCTGTTGATCGCACGCGAGTTGAACAACGCCGACACGGCATTCGTGCTGCCGGCCGATGGCCCCGATCATGACCTGCGGATCCGGTTTTTCACCCCCAGGACAGAAGCAGCCTTCGTCGGACATGCGACCATCGCCGCGCAGTTCGTGTTGTCACGGCGAGGCGCCGACGCGCAGCGGCGGCGGCAGAAACAGAAGGCTGGCATCGTCGAAGTCGAAGTGCGCGGACACGGGCTGGACCGGTCGATCGCGATTCGCCAGCCGGCGCCAGCGATGGGCCGCGAGCTCAACGAGCGCGAACGGCTTGCCGTGTTAGATGCGCTGGCTCTGTCGAGCGCCGATCTTGATCCGCGCTGCCCGATGCGCATCGCCGGCAGTTCCAGCACGCGGCTGATGATCGGCGTGCGCAGTCATGAACAATTGAAACACCTGAAGCCGGATTTCGCGCGCCTCAACACGCTGTCGGCACAACTCGGCGCCGCCGGACATTTCGTTTTTACCTTGCAGGGCGCCGCTGGTGGCAGCCAGACCGAATCGCGGATGTTCTGCCCGGCGCTGGGTATCCCGGAGGATCCGGTCAGCGGCAACGCGCATGGCATTCTCGGCACCTACCTTGCGCAGCTGGGGCTGCTCACCGCGGTTGACGGACGGGCCGCGTTGCATGCGACCCAGGGTCATTTCGTCGGCCGGCCCGGCGAAATCGACATCGAGCTGGAGTTCGATGACATGGGCCCCAGCGCCGTCTGGATCATTGGCCAGGCGGTCGAGATTTTCGAGGCCCACCTGCATCTTTGAGAAATCTGGTGACCGCTACTCTTGCCAGCGAAATCGCCAAATGGCAATCGTCAGGAACAGCAAGGCCGAACCCAGCAGTACCACGGTCGGCATGATGGCCGCGTCGAACGGCAGGCCGCGCCAGGTCATGCCATCGAAACCGTCCACGGCCCAGCGCGCCGGGCTCAGCCGCGACAGTTGTTGCAGCCAGCCGGGAAATACGAATGCCGGCACCCAGGCGCCGCCTAACATCACCAGCAGCAGCACAGCCATGGTCGCGAGGCCGCGGGCGGTTGCTGCGCTCTTGCCCAGTGTGGCCAGCATCAGACCGAAGCAGGCATTCAGCAGACAAAATGCCACCGCGATGGCGATAAATCCAGGAAGGCTGCCGTCGATTCGCACACCAAATACCAGCATGGCGACGGCATAGACGACCGTCAGCGTGAACAGGCTGATCAGCATGGTCGCGGTCGCGCGCGCGAACAGGAACTGCGACTTGTGCAACGGCGCCGAGCGGATGCGCTGCCAGATACCGCGACCCCGCAACAGCAACAGCAGCACTCCGGCATCAATGCCGGCAAACAGGATGAACTGCACCGACATGCCGGCGAAAGAATGCGCGTAACCGTTGTAGGGGATGTCGTTGCGCGCGGTCATTTGACGGCTGGTCACGGTATAGGGAATGCTGAGTCCGGCGCTTGCGCCGTTGTTAGCAGTCCCGGTTCCGGCTGCAGTCGCACCGGCGGCATTGCGTGAATTCCAGCGGCGCGCCGAACGCAGCAGATCGCGCAGCTCGGTTCTATCAGCGCCTTCGCCGGCTTTGGGCTCTCCGAGAGTCCCCAGAAAATCATCCATCGTGCGCGCACCACCGGCGCCGCTAAAGGCGTCTTTGGATATTTGCTGCATCGCATGCTGGGCTAACAATCCCTGCACGACTTGCGCGCTGGTGCCCTTGCTCGGGTCGACCAGCAGTTCGATGACGGCCTTGTTCTCGCCGGTAAACAGCGCGCGAGCGCTCTGATCGCCGAAACCCTTTGGCAGAATGACGGCCGCATCGATTGCACCGGTGCGAACCTGGTTTTCCGCTGCTGCGCGATCTAACGACTGAACATTGACGATCGAATCCAGTTGCAGGCCCTGCAAAATGGCGCGACTGACGGCGCTCTGGTCTGCATCGACCATCGCAACCGGAATCTTGCCGGCCTCCTTCTTCGAGCCCAGGCCGCCAAACACATAGCCAAAAAAGGCGGCAATCAGTATCGGCACCAGGATACCAACGAGCATGGCTCGACGATCCGACAGATAAAGGCGAATATCATTGCGGATCAGGGCGGCGATTGCGTTGCTGTTCATGGCGCCGCGCCGGCATCGCTGGCGTCACGCAACGCATGGCCCGTGAGCTGCATGAAAACGTCGTCGAGTTTGGCCCCGCGCTGCTGCATTTGAAACCGCTTGCCGAAGCGCACTGCCAGCTCCTGGAGCAGCGCGTCGTCAGCATCGTTGGCGGACAATTCGATCACTGCGTCACGTTTGACAGGCAATTGCGCATAAAGCCCCGCAACCGTGTCGTTCGCGACAATTTCGCCGCGATCCATGATGATGATCCGGTCGCAGAGCCGCTCGGCCTCTTCCATGTAGTGGGTGGTGTAGATCAGCGTCTTGCCCTGACGCTTGAGCGTTTCGATATTGTCGAAAATGGCGTTGCGCGACTGCGGATCGACGCCTACGGTTGGCTCGTCCATCAGGATGAGATCGGGATCATGCAGCAGCGCGCAGGCAATGTTGACGCGTCTTTTCATGCCGCCGCTGAAGTTCTTGATCGCTTCGCAACGGCGATCCGCAAGGCCGACCAGTTGCAAGGCCGCTGTGCCGCGCTGTTCCAGCAACGGGCCGGTCACGCCATACAGGCCGCCAAACAGTTCGATATTGGCCCAGGCGGACAATTCCTCGTAGAGCGCGAGGTCCTGGGGCACGAGCCCGACTCGCTGTTTAAGCGCACGGGATTCCGGTGTGATGGCTTGGTTGTTCAGCAGCACGCTGCCGGCATCGGCCTTGGCGATGCCGCAAATCATGGCAATGGCCGTGGTCTTGCCGGCACCGTTGGGCCCCAGCAGGCCGACTGTCTCGCCCTTGCCGACCACGAACGAGATGTCCTTCACAGCACAGCGCGCGCCGAAATTTTTTCGCAGATTTTGAATGACTAACATTGGATACTCATTTTATTTCTCCATTCGCAGGGTTGACGTTTGCCACCTGGACCAGACTGCCGAGTCGATCGACATAACTGCGAAACGCGCTGCGGCCGACGTCGGTCAGGTAGCAATCAGTGCGCGGCTTGCGATCGACAAACTGCTTTTCGGTGCGGATATAGCCCGCTTCTTCCAGCTTGCGCAGATGCGCTCCCAGGTTGCCATCGGTGGCATTGACCTGGCGGCGCAGGAACGAAAACTCCGCGCGCTCCACCGACGCCAGCACCGCCATGATCGCGAGCCGCAGCCGCGAGTGAATGACGTCGTCAATCAGCGTGTGATCAAATTCGGCCACGCTCAGACTCCGGCGCGGCGCGCCATCTGGCTCAGCTTGATGCCGGGCAGAACGTAGAGTGCAAATACCAGTACGGCGTAAACCAGAAACACAGTCGCGCCGTGCACCAGCATCAGCACAATGCTGGCGAGCCACCAGACGAACGCCAGGTTGCGCAGCCATTTGATTCTGGCCAGCGTGCCGGTCAGATAGACGCCGCTACCTAACAAGGCCGCGGCGGTCGCCGGTATCGCCTGTGGCCGCAACAGCTCATACGACTGGCCAACGAAGAACAGCAAAAGCATCGGCATGCCGACCGCGAACCAGACCGCGCCAATTTGCCGGTTGACGCTGTTGCTGACTGGCCGGCGCTTCTGTCCGCGGCTGCGCCAGTACGACAGCAGAAACCCGGCCGCCAGCGCCAGCACCCAGAGGGTCCAGATCGTGTTCCCGGTCCCGGGAAGATAGCGGTTGGCAATGGCCCAGGTGCCCAGCATGCCGAGGCCGGTGACGGTACCCCAAACGACAAACTGATCGCCGCCAGCTTCGGCGAACGTGCTGCTTTCATCCATGATCCTGCGGATAAAAGCGAGATCTTCGGCGGCTTTAGACTCTTCCATGGGGGCAAACTCCTGCGTATACTCTAAATTACAGAGTACTCTGTTTATAGGGTTTGTCAAGCCATCAAGAGGTGACAGCCTCGCCACCTTCGGGGCCGTAGAAGAACACCCAGGCGCCAAAGTCGGCGCTGAAGTTTTCGAAGCGGTGCGGCTGGCCGGCTGGCACGACGAGGACCTCGCCAGGCTCGAAGGGCTGGCGGTTCTCGCCCACCAGAAAATCCCCGCGACCGGACGCAATCACATAGACCTCATCGCGCGCGTGCGGCTGCTGGGTATCAATGCCTGGTGGCTGATAAAACTCTACGCTCAGGCTGCCATGACTGAATAGCTCAGCGAAACGGCCATTGCCACGCAGCACGGCCGCGCGTGCGTCGCCCAGCGTCAGGCGCGGCGTTGCCGCAGCGCCCTGCCCTTGAACCGGCTGCGGGTGTTTGTTAGCAGCAAGCTGGCCTGACAACGGGATTCTGAGAAAGGCCTGCCCGTTCGCATCGGGTTCCGGCAAGCGGCCGGCGCGCAGATTGACCTGCAGCGACGGCCACAGCAGCGCGGGCACCGCGAGCGTCGCATCGCGAGTCCGCCGCATGTGCACAAACTCCTGTGCGGTGATGCCGTCGCGCACATGCACATTGCGCGCGCGCTGTTCAGCTACGGTTGTTAGCCAGGAGGCGTTGCGGCCCGCGGGCGGATAATCGTGGCAAACCCACAACCGGGTATCAGGATCCATGCTCAGCAGGCGCCGAATGGACGCATAGATCCGCGCGGCGTCACCACCCGGGAAATCGCAGCGCGCGCTGCCCACGTCTGGCATGAATATCGAATCGCCGACAAAAATATCCGCGCCAATCTGCCAGGCCATGTCTGCCGGCGTGTGCCCCGGCACGGCGAGTGCATTGATGACCAGATCCCCGAGCGGCAACTGCTCGCCATCCTGCAACAGCCGATCGAATTGCGAGCCATCGGTGGCCACGGTACCGGTCAGATTCAGGCGCGGCACGAACCAGCTCTGGACCTCGCGCACGGCAGCGCCGATCGCGACCGGCGCGCCGGTCTCGCGGCGCAGGAAATCGGCGGCCGTCAGATGATCGGCATGCACGTGGGTTTCCAGGATCCAGCTAACACGCAGGCTGTTGGCGGCGACAAATTCCAGCAAATTTTGCGCGGACCGGGTGCTGATATGCCCGGAGCGGACATCGAAATCCAGCAGCGGATCGATTATGGCAGCCTCGCGGGACACGCGGTCATAAGCGACATAGCTGACCGTCGCCGTTGCCGTGTCAAAAAATGCCTCGATACCTGCCTGCATCACCGTCTCCCGTGAGACGGAATATTAATGCGGTCGCGCCGGCTGGTGCATTTTTTCGAGCCAGTGATCCAAGGGCAACTTCCCTGACCCGAACAGGGCGATGGCGCCGACGAGGACCGCCCACAACAGATGCTGGCACAGCGCGCCGAGCCGGCCCCACAAACCCAGCACCGGCAACACCGGAAAGAACGGCTCGCCGGCGGTGCCGGCCACCGCCGCCACATCCGGCGGCAGCAGCGGCACCTGATATTCGTCGCGAAACAATCCCAGGGTTGATTCCCACGAGGAGAATTTCAGATACCCGGACTTCAGGAGCACCCAGCTGACGTAGAGCCTGGCAGCCAGCAATGCCGGCGCCTGCAGGGCAGTGAGAATTCGCCCGGCGAATTCATTCAGGCGCGACACCGGTGACAGCAGGCTCATTTGTTAGCTCCGGAATAATCGATTACACACTCTTGGGCATCGGCGTCAGGCAAAGTGATGAAAAAGGGTCCAACAGGCAATGGACCGGCCGGCCGGGAGATCTATTTCGCGTTCGACTGCAACGGCTGCAGATCGGCAAAGGCCTGGGCACGCGCCCGGTAACTGGCGGCCGCGCGGCGGATCATCTGCAATTCGCGTTCGCCCACCGCACGCACGATCCTGCCCGGCGCCCCCATGACCAGCGACCCCTCGGGAATTACCGTGTCGGGTGTGATCAGGGCGCCCGCGGCAATGACGCAATGAGCGCCGATCCGCGCGCGATCCAGCACCATGGCGCCACTGCCAATCAGCGTCTCATCGCCAACGGTGCAGCGGTGCAGCAGCGCCTGATGACCGATGGTCACGTTAGCTGCGATGTGCGTGGGGAACCCTTCGTCGGTGTGTATCACCGTGCCATCCTGCACATTGCTGCCGTCACCGATCACGATCCAGTCGTTATCCCCGCGGATGACCGCGCCGAACCAGATGCTGGCCTCGATGCCGAGCCGCACCGATCCAATGACATCGGCACTGGGCGCCACATAGCAGCGTAATCCAAATTCCGGCGTGCGCGCGCCAATCGAATAAAGCATGCCGCAGATATTAAGCCACGCCGCCTTATTACAGCCACCTAACAGTGCCGGTTGACGTAAAATGCACGCCCTATGCCTGTACCAGCATTCTTGACGCCGCAATCCTGGCGTATCAACCTGTGGGAGCTGCTGGCCTCGCCGCCACTTTGGCTGGCTGGCATGATCAGGACACCCGGATCATGAATATCAGGCAATCCGCTGCTTGCAACCGGGGCGCAGGCATTGTTTTCGCGCTCTGTGCGCTCATCTGGCTCGCCCTTGCGATTGGGCGGCCACTCAACAATCCGGATGAAGGGCGCTACGCCGAGATTCCGCGCGAAATGCTTGCCAGCGGCGACTGGACCACGCCGCGATTGAATGGTCTTGCCTACCTGGAAAAGCCACCACTGCAGTACTGGCTGACGGCGCTCAGCCTCGGCACCTTCGGCGTCAGTGAATGGTCGGCACGACTGGTGGCGCTGTTAGCTGCGATGGCCAACGTGTGGCTGGTCTGGCTGCTGGGCCGGCGCCTGCAAGGCGCCAATACCGGCTGGCTCGCGGCCTGCATGCTCGGATCTTCGGTGCTGCATTTTGTGCTGGGCCAGACCCTGACACTGGACATGGCGTTCACGGCGCTGATGACCGGCATGCTGGCAACATTCTGCCTGGCGCAATTGCCTGACGGCGGCCGGCAGTGGATGCCCGCGACCTGGATTTTGTTAGGTCTTGCGGTCCTGACCAAGGGCGTTGTCGCCCTGGTCATCGCCGCTGGCGTGCTTGGCATCTACCTGCTCTGGCAACGCGATCGCACAACGCTGCGCAACCTGCGCCCGTTCTCTGGTTTACTGTTGCTATTTGCGGTTACGGTGCCGTGGTTTCTGGCCGTAGGCCGTGCCAATCCGGATTTCTGGCATTTCTTCTTCGTCAACCAGCACTTTGAACGCTATTTGACCGATTTCGCGGATCGCGTCGAGCCGTGGTGGTATTTCGGTGCGGTCCTTGCACTCGGTTGTCTGCCATGGCTGCCAGCCATGGCGCGGACCTTGCTGCTGGGCTGGCGCTCTGGCGCTGCAACCGGACGCTTCAATGCGCAGCGTCTGCTATGGCTGTGGTGCGTATTCGTGATTGTGTTCTTCTCGCTGTCGCAGTCCAAGCTTGCCCCCTACATGCTGCCAGTGTTGCCACCGCTTGCGTTGCTAACAGCGCTGGACGCGCCGCGGGGACGCATCCCCGGGCTGTGGTTCGGCGCCGCGGCGCTGCTGCTCTTGTCGTTCGCGCTGTTAGTCGCCGGCCTGTGGCCCGCGTCGGTGAGCTCCGACGCCTACATTGCCGAGGTCGCCGTGCGCGCCCGCTGGGGTATAATCGCCATCCTGTTACTGGCAGTCGCCACCGTTGCCGGACTTGTTTGGACGAAGCGCCAGGACCGCAGCCTGCTGGCGGTTGCCGTTGTAGCTGCGGGATGGTTTGGGAGCCTGACGCTGTTGTTCGCGAGCCTGGGACATGAAGAGCAATTGCGTTCGGGGCGCGCGCTGGCTCCAGTGCTGGCCTCCTTGCCTGCTGGCACGCCGCTGTTCAGTGTGCAAACCTACGACCAGACACTGCCATTTTATTTGGGACGAACCATGACACTGGTCGACTATCGCGGCGAACTGGCCTATGGCATCGAGCATGCGCCGCAGCTCGCCATCGATTCACTGGCTGAGTTCGAGCAGCGCTGGCGCGAGCTGCCGGCCGCGGCAGCGGTGCTGCCGACCGCGACCTACCAGGAACTCGCGAACCGCGGCCTGCCGATGCGCGTGTTAGGCCAGGACCGGCGGCGGGTCGCCGTGAGTCGCCCATGAGTGCTCTGACCTGGACTCTGATTCTGGTGGGCGTGCTGCTTAATGCCGCAGCACAACTGCTGCTCAAGGCGGCCACCAGCGCGACCGGCGTGATCGCGCTCAGCAGCACGGGCCTGACGGCCGCGCTGCCGAGGTTACTGTCGCACCCTGGATCCTGGGGCGGCATCGGTTGTTATGCGGTCAGCGTCATCGTGTGGGTGCTGGCGCTGTCACGTGCGCCGGTCAGCATCGCCTACCCGATGCTGTCGATCGGTTATATCGTCAACGCGCTGCTCGCCTACTGGCTATTCGGAGAACCGCTGCATGCGAGCAAGGTTGCGGGAATTTTTGTCATCGTCGTGGGGGTGTATCTCCTGACCCGGAGTCCTACATGAGCGCGCGACTGCCATTCGCCAGGCCCACCCTGGATGAAGCAACCGTTGACGCGGTCGCCAGCGTCATCCGTTCGGCATGGATAACCTCCGGACCTAACGTCGCAAAATTCGAAGCCGACCTGTCCGGTTATCTCGGCGGCCGCGCAGTGCGGACCATGACCTCGGGCACTGCCGCGCTCGAGCTGGCCTTGCTGGCAGCGGCTATAGGCCCTGGCGACGAGGTCATCGTGCCGGCGATGAGTTTTGCCGCCAGTGCGAACGTGGTGCTGCGCGTCGGCGCGCGACCGGTATTCGTCGATGTGGAACTGGCAAGCCGCAATATCGACGTGGCGAAAATCGAAGCCGCTATTACCAGCAAGACGCGCGCCGTCATGCCGGTGCACTTCGCCGGCCTGCCGGTCGACATGGACCGGCTGCTGGCGATTTGCGTGCGTCACAGGTTGCGCCTGGTCGAGGATGCCGCGCATGCCATCGGTACGCTGTGGCGCGGCAAGCGGATCGGGTCCTTTGGCGACCTGACCTGCTTCAGCTTTCACCCTAACAAGAACATGACGACGATCGAAGGCGGCGCAATCGCGGTTGCCAATCCGTCCGAGTGCCGGCTGATCGACGCCGAACGGTTTCATGGCATCGAAAAGGACGCGGACGGCAATGTCGATGTTGTCCGTGCCGGCGGCAAGTACAACCTGTCGGATATTTCCGCGGTTATCGGCATTCGACAGCTGGCGCAGCTGGACAGTTTCTCCGCGCGGCGGCGCGAACTGGCAGGCATCTACTTGGCCCGGTTCGGCGATCGACCGCCGGGCGTGCTGCCGGCCCGCGGCGATGATGGGCACTGCTGGAACATGTTCACGCTGCTGCTGCCTTTCAAGCGCCTCGGCATGTCGCGGGTCGAGTTCATCAGGGCCATGAGCAATCACAACATTGCGCTCGGCATTCACTACCCCTGCATTCCCGGCCTCAGCGCCTACCGCCACCTGGGCTTCGACGCCGCGTTATTTCCCAACGCATCGAGGGTGGGTGAAGAAACCGTGACGCTGCCCTTGTTCCCGAGCATGGCCGATGACGATGTGCACCGCGTCTGCGATGCTATCGCTCAAGTGTCAGGCGATCGCGCATGACCATGAACGCACTGGTCGCGCAGGCTGTGCCTGCCATCAGCATTGTCATTCCGGTCTATAACGAGGAATCCTGCCTGCGCGACCTGTCGGCGCGGCTCTATCCCGCGCTCGATGCGCTGCAACGCTCCTATGAAGTCATCTTCATTGACGACGGCAGCAAGGACAAATCCGTCGCCCTGCTGCGGGAAATGTTTCAGCAGCGGCCGGCGCAGACACGCATCGTGATATTGCGCGGCAATTTCGGACAGCACGCCGCGATCATGGCGGGATTTGAGCGCGCCAGGGGCGAGTTCATCATCACGCTCGATGCCGATTTGCAGAACCCGCCGGAAGAAATCGCCAAGCTGGTCGCCAGTTACGAACAGGGTCACGATTATGTCGGCACCGTGCGGATGAATCGCCAGGACCTGTGGTGGCGGCGCAAGGCCTCGGTGCTGATGAACTGGATCCGCGAGAAGATTTCCGGCATCCGCATGACCGACCAGGGCTGCATGCTGCGCGGTTACTCCCGCAACATCGTCGATGCCATCAACCAGACGCGCGAAGTGTCGACGTTTCTGCCGGCGTTAGGCAGCATGTATGCGCTGCACGGCACTGAGATCCAGGTAGCGCACGATGAGCGGCTGAGCGGCGAATCCAAGTATTCGCTCTACAAGCTGATCCGCCTCAATTTCGATCTGATGACCGGTTTCTCGCTGGTGCCACTGCAGTTCTTTTCGATGGCCGGAATCGTCATTTCGCTGCTGTCGTTCCTGTTTGTCGTATTCCTGACAATTCGCCGCCTGGTCGTCGGCCCGGAAGCGGAAGGTCTCTTTACGCTGTTCGCGATCGTGTTCCTGCTGATCGGCATCACCCTCTTTGGCATCGGCCTGTTAGGTGAATACGTCGGACGCATCTACCTGCAGGTCCGCAAGCGGCCGAAATACCTGATCGATGCGGTGGTCGAGGCGCAGCGGGACCAACCCGACCCATGACCACCGCCCTGGTCTGCGCCTACTCCGAAGTGGGCGTGCGGTGTGTGCGGGTACTGCTGCAGCAGGGCATCAAGGTCACCTGGGTACTTACCCACGAAGACGAT
Source organism: Gammaproteobacteria bacterium (assembly GCA_031363155.1). Taxonomy (GTDB): domain Bacteria; phylum Pseudomonadota; class Gammaproteobacteria; order Steroidobacterales; family Steroidobacteraceae; genus UBA964. The sequence continues at coordinate 37,367 of JANLTW010000160.1, forward strand.
CCCGCCGAGCAGCGTTGGTTCAGCAGCGTCGCGGATCTCGCCCGTGAGCAGGGACTCAGGGTTGCCACGCCCGCATCACCGGGCGACCCGGAATGGCTGGTGCGACTCAGCGATCCACGCCCGGATTTCCTGTTTTCATTCTATTACCGCTACCTGCTTCCCGACGTATTGTTAGCTCTGCCGGCCTGCGGCGCGCTCAACATGCACGGTTCACTGTTGCCCAAGTATCGCGGTCGCGTGCCGGTCAACTGGGCGCTGGTGCACGGCGAAACCCAGACTGGCGCGACGCTGCATTACATGCTGTCGAAGCCAGACGCCGGCCCGGTGGTGGGGCGCGAGACCGTTGCGATCGGCATCAATGACACAGCGCTGGAGGTCAGCGCAGCAGTCGCGGCCGCGGCCGAACGACTGCTGACGCGCTGCCTGCCTGCATTGATAGCCGGCACCGCGCCCTGCGAACCTCTGGATCTCGCCGCCGGGTCCTATTACGGGCGCCGGCGGCCCGAGGATGGCCGGATTGACTGGACCTGGCCGGCCGCCCGCATCCACAACCTCATTCGGGCCGTGGCCCCGCCATTTCCCGGCGCCTTCGCCGATTTTCGCGGCCGCGAACTGCGTGCCCTTGGCAGCCACAACGATGACCAGCCAGCGCGACACCACGGTCGCGCGCCCTGCCTTTATGCCGAAGGCGAGTCACTCCTGTTAGACTGCGCGGACGGCAAACGCCTGACATTGACGCGTGCGGAACTGGATGGCCAGGCGCTGACCGCGGCGAATCTCGCCAGCCGTTGCGGTGCTGCGATGGTGCCGCTCACCACTTGAATCAAAGAACTAACAATATGAAACGAATCCTGATTCTGGGCGTCAATGGTTTTATCGGCCACCACCTGACGCGCGAGTTGCTGCAGAAGACCGACAACTACGTGTACGGCATGGACCTGCAGAGCGAGCGCGTCGAGGCGTTCCGTGCCAATCCACGCTTTCACTTTGTCGAAGGCGACATCACGATCAACAAGGAATGGATCGAGTACAACGTCCGCAAATGCGACATGGTGCTGCCGCTGGTTGCGATCGCGACCCCCTCGACCTACGTGAGCGATCCGTTGCGGGTGTTCGAGCTCGATTTCGAGGCCAACCTGCCCATCATTCGCCACTGCGTCAAATACCGCAAACGCGTGATCTTTCCGTCGACCTCCGAGGTTTACGGCATGAGCACCGACAAGGAATTCGATCCGGAAACCTCGCACCTGGTGCTGGGGCCGATCAACAAGTCGCGCTGGATCTATTCCTGCGCCAAGCAGTTGCTGGACCGGATCATCTGGAGCTACGGCCTGAAGGGCGAGCTCGATTTCACGCTGATCCGCCCGTTCAACTGGATCGGCGCCGGCCTCGACAGCATCCACACTCCAAAGGAAGGCAGCTCGCGCGTGCTGACCCAGTTCCTCGGCCACATCGTGCGCGGCGAGAACATCCAGCTGGTCGACGGCGGCGCGCAGATGCGTTCGTTCACCTATGTCGATGATGCGATGGATTGCCTGCTGCGCATCATCGCGAACCCGGCCGGCATCGCCAGCGGCAAGATCTACAACATCGGCAATCCAGCTAACAACTATTCGATCCGGCAGCTGGCGGAAATGATGCTGGAGGTCGCCAGGTCACGCCCGGAATATCGCGACAGCGCGCACAAGGTGCAGATCACCGACGTGTCCTCGGCACGCTATTACGGCGCCGGCTACCAGGACATCCAGAACCGCGTGCCCAAGATCGAGAACACCTGCAAGGAACTCGGTTGGTCGCCCAGGATCGACATGCACACGGCGCTGCAGGGGATTTTCGATGCCTATGCCGGCGACCTGCAGGATGCCCGTAACCTCACCAGCGGCTCCGCGACCGGCAGCTTCCCGGCGCTCGGCCCAAAAATCGACAAGAATGGCTGACCGCCCTGGCAGGCGATGACCCGCCTTGCGCTGAAAGTGGATGTCGATACGCTGCGCGGCACACTCGAGGGGGTGCCGCCGCTTGTTAGCATGCTGCAGCGGCACGGGATCAACGCCACTTTTCTTTTCAGCCTCGGACCCGATAACACGGGTCGGGCTTTGCGGCGCATTTTTCGTCCGGGTTTTCTGGCCAAAGCGCTGCGCACTTCGGTCGGTGCGAATTACGGCCTCAAGACCCTGAGCTACGGCCTGCTATGGCCGGGTCCGCGTATCGGCCGTCGCGCCGAGAGTGTGCTGCGCGCGGTCCGTGATGCAGGCTTTGAAGTCGGCGTTCATTGTCACGACCACGTGCTGTGGCAGGACAACGTGGTGAATCGCGACGCAGCCTGGGCTCGCCGGCAGATGAGCCTCGCAGTGCAGGAATTTCAGCGGATTTTCGCGACCGCGCCCCAGATACATGGCGCCGCGGGCTGGCAGGTCAACGAATTCGTGCCGGAACTCGAGGCAGAATTTGGCTTTGAACTGGCGAGCGACACACGCGGCACCGCTCCGTTCCTGCCACGGACCGCGAGCGGCAAGCCGGTGTGCCTGCAGATTCCGACGACTCTGCCGACGCTGGATGAAATGATCGGGCTGGATGGCTGCACCGAAGCTAACGTCGCCGCACGGGTACTGGCCCTGACCCGGCAACAGGCCGGGCGCGACCAGGTATTCACGCTGCATGCCGAGATCGAGGGCATGCGGCTCACACCCGCATTTGACGCCCTGCTGCACGGCTGGACTCGGGCCGGCGTGCAGCCCTGCTCGTTAGGCGAGCTGGCGCGAACCGTGGACCGGCAGGCACTGCCCACGCAGACGATACTGCAGGGTGAAATTCCCGGCCGCTCCGGCACGCTCGCCTGCCAGGGTCAGTGAGCTGGCAGAACCGGCTGCGGCGGCGTCACGAACTGGTGGGCGCGAAACATCTCGAACGCGGTCTGGTAATACGCGATGGTCAGCGCATCCCGGTCCGGGTCCGCGGTTCCGGCACCATACTCGCCGGTCGCGGGATTGTAGGATTCGTTCTTGAGCGTCTTGCGCAACCCGAGGATGCTCATCTGGTTGTCACGCATCAACGCGGCATTGTGGTTGTGACTGAAGAAAGCCACATGCTTTTCCGGCGGCGTATTCAGCACATCCTGGCCGAAGAACGGCGCTGCATAGCCGATACCTAACAGACCGAGCGCCGTGGGAGCAATGTCGATCTGCGTGGTCAGCGACTCATGCACGCCCGGCTTGAGGTGCCTGGGCGAATAGAAAAGCATGGGAATGCGGTAGCTGGCGATCGGAATTTCCGCACGGCCGTAAACCCGCGCGCCATGATCCGCGACGATGATGAACAGCGTGTCATCAAACCACGGCTTTTTGCGCGCACTCTCGATGAAATAATTCTTGGCAAAGTCTGCATACCTGACGCCGGACTCCCGGCCACCGCCCTCGGCTTTGACGCCGGCAATCCCTTCCCGGAAGGTGAAGGGCTTGTGGTTGGAGGTATTCATGACAATGCCGAAGAAGCGCTTGCCCTGGTTGCTGAGCCCATCGAAATGTTTCAGCGCGGTGTCGAACAGGTCTTCGTCGGACACGCCCCAGATATTTTCAAAGCGTGTTGGCTCCGGGATCTGCAGCCGATCGACGACCTCGAAGCCGTTGCTGGCATAGAAACGGTTCATGTCATCGAAGCTGCCGTACCCACCATAGAAGAACGTGGTGTGATAGCCGTTGGCGCGCATGATCGCGCCCCAGTTGGCGATGTTGTCGCTGCCCGCTCGATGCAGGATCGAGACGGTGGGAATCGGCGGGATCGATGAGGTGATGGCTTCCAGCCCGCGCACCGTGCGGTTGCCCGATGCGTACATTTGACGGAACCACAGGCCACCCTGCGCCAGGCGATCAAAGGCCGGCGTCCAGTCGCGATCCGAGCCATACAGCTTGCTGAACTCGGCACCAAAAGACTCGCTCGCCAGGATCACGACGTTGAGTTTGCCGAGACCCTGCGGATTCGGCGGGACGTCGCGGACCAGCCAGCCGTTAGCATCGCGGCGCAAGGTTCCTGGCCCGCTGCTCAGCTGCTGCTCGAGCCGCGCGACATTGTCGCGGGTCGGGCGCGTGACGTACCAGGGGTGGTAATCGATTTCGCTGGTGCGCAGGGCCCGGAAGAAACTGGATGGACCATTGATCGCGAGCTCGTTAGCCACGCGATCACGCGATCGTGCCAGCAGGCTGGTGTCAAAGAAGCCAATCGCCAGCAGCAGCGCGGCGAAATAACCGCCAAATACCCGGCTGCGAGCCGCAAACCGCGCCGTTACCGCCTGCCCGCACAAGACCTGTGCGCGCAACGCCCAGACACTCGCCACGGCAATCACGCCGGCTGTGGAGAAAATGACGCCTAACGGATATTCACTGCGGATGTCGCCGATGACCTCGGTTGGGTAGAGCAGATAGTCGACCGATACCACATTGAAACGCGACGTGAACTCCTCGAAAAAGAAATATTCCGCCGCCACGACAAAGCCGAGGAAGAACAGGAAAAACGCGCCGCCAGCTAACAACACCGAGCGCATCCAGCCCGCCCGGTACCAGCGATCGCGCAGCAGCCAGGTGCAGATCATGAACGGCGCCAGCAGGTATAGCGTTTGCACCGCGTCCGCCAGCAGTCCCACCGGCAGGAACCACAGCAGGTTGGCGGCGCCGACCCCCGCCTCGCGGCCAAAGGAAAACCACAGCACCACCCGCAACAGGCTGCTTGAAACCAGATACCAGATGGCAAACGTCAGCGCGGGTCGGAAGCGCTGCAGCACCGGGCCGAAATCCTGGGGCATCAGAAACTCCGCTTGGTCTGCACCAGAATCTGCAGTTTATCAATAGACGGGTCGGCATTGAGCGGATACGCGAGATCGATATGCAGTACATTGCCCAGCGCCGAGCGGGCATTGCCGAGTCGCAGCCCGATGCCGGCGTCCGCCAGCCAACCTTTGTTAGGCGTATTGGTGACGTCCTGCCCATAGACTCGGCCGACGTCAATGAACGCGGCCGCACCCACGTGCGCGAGGCGGAACAGGTACCAGTTGGTGTACAGGCGCTGCTCGACCGTCAGCAGCACACGACTCCTGCCGGACTGATAGCGCAGCGGATAGCCCCGCAGGCCGTCCTCACCACCCAGGATCAGGTCGCGATCGGCATCGCGGCGATCGGTCCAGTCGCCGCTCAGGCTGGCATAAAACGTCATGCGACGGCCGTTGCGCCGGTACAGGCGGGTATCGAAAGACCCCAGCACATTCTCGGCCTGGCCACTGCCAAAACGGCCGCTCAGGTTGCCATCGACAAAAATCTGCGACTTCTCGGACAGTCGCCAGCCGCGGTGGGCGCTAAAACCCAGCAGCGCGGCGTCGCGATCGCTGCCCAGGGCGTCGGCCGCCACGCCGAGTTGCGCACTGAACAGTCTCCCGAACTGCTGGTCCTCGCTGCGCTGGATCTGATCCAGGTTAGCGGCCACCACGAAATCATCCTCCAGCCATTCGACGCGTACATAGGGATACGCGAGGCGCCGGTTCTGCGGCACCGGCAAAGTGGCCAGCCCCGGGATGCTGGCGAACTGATTGTCGTCGTAACGCACACCCGCAATGGTTCGACGCACCCAGCTGTTGCGCAGCCCCTTGGACCAGCCGCCGAATACGTCCGCGTAGCGGCGTTGCACGTCGTAGCGGTCGATGGCGGTGCCGAGCGAATAGCGATCGTGCTGGCTGTCTTCAGACGCCAGCGTGAACCCGGCGCTCCAGCGGGAATAAAGCGCAAAGAACGGCCGCTCCGCTGACAGGCGCAGAGTACGGCCGTCATCGGTGTCCGCAATCTCGATGACGTCGGTCCAGCGGGACCCGAGCACGTTGGGGTCGGTCCAGCGCAGGTACTGCTTGCTGCGATCGACATCCTTGCGGTAGCCCAGCGACAGATGCTTGCCGTAACCTAACAAATTGTGATCTTCGATCTCAAAACCGGTGCGGTTCTTGCCGCCCGCCCGTCCAAATGAGACGCCGGGATTCAGCGTCCAGACATCGTGCGAATGGACTTCAATGTCGACCAACCCGTCGTGATAGGCAACCGCACGCACTTCGGGCTCGCGCAGGAAACGCAGGCGCCGCATGTTGCGCGCCGTCTCGTCGAGAAGCCGGCGCGAATAAAGATCGCCTTCGTTGAACAGCAGCTGTGCCCGCAGCGTCGACTCACGCGTTTCCACGTGCAGCCGATTCGCCGCCCGGTAAAGCGCCTTGTTCTCGCGCGGATCGTCCAGGTCGAAAATGTCGAGCGATACGATGCGAATGGACCCGATGCGGGCGCCGGCCGCTTCCAGTTCCGCGTCGGTCGGCATCGGGTTATCGGCCCAGGCTGCCGGGGCGCTACACAACAACGCACCCAGACACACGGCCCAAAAATATTTCATCGCTGACTCTTGCAAAAGGATAACCAGTATAGACCGGCGAGCCGCCACAAAGTTGTACTAACCAGCCGGTAATCCCAGCCATTCGTAGCCATCCGGCGCCCGGAACCGGCAGGCCGATTCGCCAAATTCGTCGCGCCCGGCACCTAACGACCGCGCGCCCAGACCCACGAGCCAGCCGCAGCCGGCATCGGCCGCGCCGAACCCCGCGTGCCGCAGGCTGTAGAGGTTGTAACCGTCGTCACCGGGCGCGGTCTGAAAGCCGGTACCGGCGCCAGGTTCCAGCACCAACGCGCGCAGCCGCCCGGGCAACTGACCGGGACCGGGCAGCGATGCCGGGTCGTCGAAGTCGTGCTCCACCAGGGCCTCGCCCGGATAGAGTGGCAACAATTGCGTGGCGACACTCTGCGGATCGTATTGCACGCGCCTTTGGCTCATTGCCTTGAATCCCAGCCGCGAGTAGAACGAAAGTCTGCCGGCCTGGGCCGCGACAACCACGATACCCGCATGTGCAGCTTCACTGGCGCCTAACAAACTGGCCCGGTCCGGCGTGCCGTATCGCGGCACATCGATTCCGTGGCGCACCATCAGTACGTGGCGAAAATGCGCTGTCAGCACCGCATGATTGATCGAAGCCGAGCTGGCATCGACGCTGTGAATAACCGGCCCCGCGATGTTGGTGCCGGCGAGCGATTTCTGCAGATACCGCCCCCAAACCAATGCCGGCGTGATGTCATGGGTTCGGTGTACGGTCCAGCGGCTGCCCGCGGTTCGCAAGGGAGCTGATCCGAGACCCGGACCCGCGGCTTCGCTCCATTGCTGCAAACGAATCAGGCCGCTGCTGGCACCGCCGTGGCCCAGACGGGCCGCCTGCAGCGCGCGCTGCCGGCCATACAACGTGTGCGCCGCGTCGGCCTCCAGATGCCCCTGACTTACAACCGCGTAACCGAAGGCGTGCCAATGCGCGATCGCAACCCTGAGGTCGGGCACGCCGACGATCACTTCATGTATGCCACCGTGCAATCCAGTTGCGTGCGACCCCATGACCATGATGTATATCATGCGGCATGGAATCGAGCGCGCCGCACCCGGACTTTATCCGCGCCAGTGAAGCCGTCGCCGTCGGCCACTCGATCCTGCAGGCCGCATCGCTGGGCGCGCTGGTTGCCAAATACTGGTCACTGGAGCCACCGCAGCAGGTCGAACTGCTCCAGCATGGGCAAAATGACTGGTACCGGCTCCGCGCTGCTAACAAGTTGCACGCCATCCGGGTACTCAAGAGCGGACTGCGTACGCCCGCGCAGCTGCGTGACGAGATCGACTGGTCCGCGGCGCTGGCTGCGGCTGGAATTGCGACAGCGGCTGCCGTGCGCACCCGGCGTGGCGCGATCGGCCTGGAAATTTTGGCGCTGGAAGGTCCACGCATGATCTGCGTCTATCCGTGGATTGAGGGGCGGACTCTTGGACCGAATCTCGAAATTGAGGACGCGCGTGCCGCTGGCCGGCTGCTGGCCGCGATTCACAGCTGCGGCGCCGGCCTGCCCGCCACCGCACGCCGCCACCGCCTCGGCGAGAAACTGGCGCGCACCGCACCGGCGCTGGACGCCGCGTTAGGCGACGCGCACGAAAAAAGCATCGTGGCCGCGGTTCGTGCCGGCATTGCTGGCGTTCTCGCACAGGAACGCGAATTGCCGGCCGGGTCACTGCACGGCGATCTGCATTTCGGCAATCTGCGCCGCGGCGCCGACGGCAGGCTGTACGCGCTCGATTTTGACGATTGCGGCCTGGGCGCGTTGTGCGTCGACCTGACGCCCTTCATCTGGCGCAGTCGCAGCGAAGGTCTCGATCCGTCGCTCGACCACGCTTTCCTCGCCGGCTATCAGGCACTGCGGCCACTGAGCGCGCCGGAACAGCAGGCGCTGCCCGCGTTGCTCGCGGCGCGCGCGCTCTATTTGGCCAGCGTGTTAGCCCGTGACCGCAACATCCTCGGCAAAGTGCCCGGGTTCGAGCGCCCCTGGCAGCACTACCTGCAACTGGCGGCGGGATTCCTCAGGTCTGGTACAGCGCCAGGTGCTCGCGGATAAAGCCTTCCAGCGATAACGGTTCGCGGCCACTCACCTGCTGGAAAGTGTCCGTGATTTTCACCGAGTAACCGTTGGCGATTTCCGCAAAAATGTCGCACACCGCGTTCAGATGCCACGCGCTGGTGACGAACTTGCCGAGAAACGCCTTATAGGCCACCGGGTCCTGGGGGACATAGGTGATTTTCCGGCCTAACACCTTCGAGAATACTTCCGCGACCTGGTGAAATGTCATTTTGTCGCGGCTGGTGATGTCATAGCTTTTGTTAGCATGGCCATCGGTCGCGAGCACGTGGCCAGCAAACCAGCCGGCATCGCGCGAATCGATCAGCGCCGCCGCGCCCTGCTCGCCAAACGGGAAATAGAATTTGCCGTCGGACTTGATACTGGCGCCGCTGCCGAGAAAATTCTGCATGTAGAAAGTCGGCCGCACCATCGTCCAGGCGACGGCCTTGGAGCGGATATGCTCTTCCGACTGCCAGTGAGTCTGATGCACGGGATTGTGCATATGCGCCGCCGCTTCGACCGATGATATCTTGACCACGTGCCGGGCGCCCGCGGCCACAGCCGCATCGACAATCGCTTTCTCGCGGCGCAGCTGTGCTTCGCCATTTGGCAGGCACACCAGCACCCCGGTGACGCCCTGCATCGCCGCCGCCAGCGCCGCCGCGTCATCGACATCGCCTAACGCCAAGTGCACGCCTGCAGCCTGCAGCTTGGTGGCCTTGTCGGCTTTTCGCACCAGCGCCCGCACCGGGATCCTGCGCGCGGCGAGTTCCAGCGCCGCACTGGCACCGGTACGCCCGGTAGCACCTGTTACTACGATCATGTTAGCCCTGCTCCCCTTGATATTCGACGACGCCGGCGAGTGCCTTGACGGCGCCGGTTTGAATGCTGCCCAGCTTGTGGCCGGTCGTGAGATCGATCTTGGCTACTTCGCCGGTAAAAAAGCTCGCGACGAACGCGTAACTGCCGTCCCGGGCGAGATCCAGCACCGCCCAGCCAAAACCTTCCAGCGGAATCTGTCGCGTGGTGGCGCCCGATTTTTCATCCACTACGTGGATGGAGCCACCGCGCAATACGTACAGCGCACCATCCGGGCCGTAGTCCATCCCGAAAAACATCGGCGGCGGGCCGGGTGGAAACGGCGGCTGGATGTTCTGGATATCAGGCAGCTGTCGGTCGTTAGCCAGATCGTAGTGCAGCAGGCGCGGGCCGGTTTCGCTGCAATAGACCAGGCGTTTGCCGTCGGCAGTCAGCGCCGACATCGTCACGCCCAGAAACCCGCCCATGCCGCCGTGGGTCTGGGTCGCATATTCCTTCTGCAATTTCCCGGTCGCGTCGAACTTGAACACATGGCCGTCGCCAAAGCGTTCGCTGCCCGGCATCCTGGAGATATAGGTTTTCATGCGCGCCTGGATTTCAGGCTTGATGCTGTCGCCAACCACGTGCTCGCCGAGATACAGTGAATCATCCGCTGCGAAGCTCACATGTGAAAATGCGCGCGGCGGAAAATCACGGACCACGACCCGGCCGTCGCGATGCAGGTTGAGCACCACATGATCGTGACTGTCAAACGCCCACAGCACGCCGTGGCGGTCGAACTTGAGCCCGCCAACCAGATGTGACGTCTGGGTCAGGCTGACATCCGCTTTGAGCGCGCGATCCGCGCCGTACTGGCGGATATGAGCGATACCCGCATGATCGTCCGCCGGATTGTTGAGATCCGTCACCGCAATGAAAATGTCGCCGCTCACCCACGGCTTGAATCCTGTACTCATGCTTGCACCTTTAATCCATAACGCGACAGCACATCGCGTTTACTGAACAACATCGACAATCCGCGCTTGAGCATGCGACCGCCGGTCAGCCAGGTGATCGCCTGACCCTGCTTGTTGTTAGCCAGGAGCCGCTCAACGATATAGGCGGTCGTTGTCTCAACATGGTCACCGATGAAATTGAGCTGCTTGAGCGCCTTGTTGCGCATGGCCGGCGTCAGCTCGGCGAATTCGCGCAACATGCCCTCGGTAATGTTGACTCCCGGACTGATGGTTCCCACCAGAATCCGGTCGTTGCCGGCTTCGCGCAATTCTTTCACCAGCGTGTCAGCAAAATATTTGACCGCGCGCTTGGTGGTGGAATAGACCGACATGCCCGGCACCACGCGGCCACCTGCACCCCCGCCACCTAACGTCAGGTAAAGTTTTCCTGAACCCTGCTTTTTGAAGCCGGCGATTGCGACCTGGGAGGCCTTGATGCTGCCGATCACGTTGGCGCGGACCATGGCCTCAATTTCGGCCGGCGTGTTGTCGACGAACCGCGCTCCGGTGCGCGCATAGCCGGCGTTATTGATGAAAATATCGACCCGGCCGAAACGACTGAGGGCGCGGTCCCACAGCGCCTGCAGCGCCGCCAGATCCGAGGTGTCGCAGGCTGCGCCATCGACACGCTCACCGGCCTGGCACTGCGCCTGCAGTTTGGCGACGGCCTCGGCAACCCGCACTGCGTCGCGGCCACAGATCAACACGCGATGACCGCGCTGCAGCAGCTCGCGCGCATAGCCATAGCCTATGCCCTGGGTAGCGCCGGTAATGACAACGCTCAGCTCGCCCAAAGATCAGCCCTCACGAAAAGGTGCACAAGGATACGGGGCGCCACCCGGCGCCGAGATACCAGCGTCGCTGCGACCGCTGATTGGACGTTGGCGACTCGCGCGCCGGCCCAAGCAAGGCCAGCGCCTAGCATCGCGGCATGGACAAGCAGAAACGGATCGTGGTGACGGGCAGCACGCGCGGCATCGGTAACGGCATGGCGGCCGAATTCCTGCGCCGCGGCCATGCAGTCGCAATCTCCGGCCGCAGCCAGGCGGCGGTGGACCAGGCCCTAACAGACTTGCGCCCGCTAACGGTGCACAGCGGCAAATTGCATGGCGTGGCCTGTGAAGTCTCGAGCCGCGACCAGGTGCAGCATCTCTGGGATGACAGTGTCCGCGCCTTCGGCGGCGTCGATATCTGGATCAATAACGCCGGTGTCTCGCATCCGCGGCAGCGCGGCGGCGAATTGCGCGACGACGATATCGAACGCGTCGCGACCACCAACATACTGGGCATGATGTGGGGCACCCAGGTGGCGATGCAGGGTATGGCAGCCCAGACCGATGGCGGCTACATCTACAACATGGAAGGTTATGGCTCCAACGGCATGATCAACCCGGGGATGGGTCTGTATGGGGCGAGCAAATTCGCGCTGACCTATTTCAACAAATGCCTGCTGGCGGAAGCCGGCAACAGCAAAGTGCGCATCTGTTACCTCAGTCCAGGTATCGTGCTAACAGATTTGCTGAAACGGGACATGGGCAGCAACAACCCCAGGGATTGGGAGCGCACCAAGCGGATCTACAACATCCTCGCGGATCGCGTCGATACCGTGACGCCGTGGCTCGCGCAACAGGTGTTGCTGAACAGCCGCGCGGGTGCACGCGTCGCCTGGCTGACCGGCGGTAAAGCGGCGGGCCGCTTCTTCATGTCGCTGTTCCGCAAGCGTCAGATCGTAACCGACGCCGATCTCGCGTGACCAGCCGGCGCGGTTTTCTCGGCGCCGGCGTGGCACTTGGCGGTGCCGGCCTGCTAACACCTGGCGCTGCGGCGACGCGGCCACGCAGTCCACCGGGCGCGCGGCAGCATCGACTCTACGTGCCGGGCCCATATGGCCAGATTCACCTGACCATCACCGAGCCATTGACCCGCCGACCTAAAGCGCCAGCGGTCGTTTGTTTGCCCATGGCGCCGCGTTCCGGACGCGATTTCGACGAATTCGCGCTGGCGCTTGCGGATCAGCGGCTGGTGATTGCACCGGACGTGCCGGGCTTTGGCGGTTCGGACGCGCCGCCCGCCCCTCCCGGCATCCAGGACTATGCGGCAGCGATCCTCGCAGGACTGGACGCTCTGTTAGATCGAAGCACCCGGTCCGCAGGCCTGGACTTCGTCGGACAACACACCGGCGCCGCGATTGCGGTTGCGGCGGCAATCCAATCGCCGGTCCGTGTCCGGCGTATCGCAGCGATTGGCATGCCGCTCTTTGAACCGGCCGAGCTTGAGCGGCTGCGCACGCAATTTGCGAAGCCGCGGCCGTATTTTACCGACCGCCAGTTCCTGTGTTCGGCCTGGGAACGCGACGCTGCAGCCATCCCGGCCGGTTTGTCACCGGAACGGATGCTGCTGCGATTTACCGAGATCATGCGCGCCGGGGTGCGCTCGCATTGGGGCTTCGCTGCCGTCTTCAATTACGACATGGCTCTGGCACTGACCCGGCTGTCGCGGCCTTTGTTAGCGATCGTGCTCAACGAAAACCTTGCAGTTGCCAGCCGCAGGGCGGCGCAACTGGCGCCTGACGGCAAGGTCGTGGAACTGCCGGACCTGCCTGGCTCGGCCATGGACTTCGCCAGTCAGCGGCTGGCGAATATCTGTCGCGAATTTTTCGCCGCCGCCTGAACGCGCCTCACCAGGGCTGCACTTCGCCGTTGTAACGAATAAAGGTGCCGGTCTGCGCCAGCGTCAAGCCGTCGATTACCTTGACCAAGCCACCGACGCTGACACCGATGTCCACGGTACCGGGCATGCGGATGCCGCGCGCCGCGTAACCGTGCGTATCAACCTGGCCCGGCGATAAACAGGCGACGATAAAGCCTTTCGGTTTCAAGTCATTGGCCAGGGTCAGCATCAGCATGTTGAGCGCCGCCTTGCTCGACTTGTACCAGTACCCGCCCGGCATGCCGCCGCCATTCGCGCCCATGGAGCCGGCTAACGACGACACGGCCAGGATTTTCTTCTGCTGTCCCGCCTGCATGTTAGGGAACAGCGCTTCGGCAACGCGGATCGGGCCGTGCGCATTCAGTTCCATCGCGTAGCTGAAACGATCGTGCGCCAGCTTGCCAAACGACTGACCACGAAACTCATCGGTGTCGCCGGCGTTGTTGATCAGGATGTCGATCGGCTGGCCCTTGAGGCGCTCGGCGAGCGCAGCAATGCTGGCCGCATCGACGACATCCAGCGTTTCGAGGCGCACATTCTTCGAGCTGGTCGCCAATACATTCAGGTCTTTGGATTCCGCCGGTTTGCGTGCGGTGGCAATCACCTGGTAACCGCGTTCTGCATACACACGCACCAGCTCAAAGCCGATGCCGCGCGACGATCCGGTGACTAACACGGTCGGCATCGCAACGTCAGCGGCCAGCAACGCACCGGGCAGGAACCAGACTACTGACGCCAGCAGCAGTTGTCGGACCAATCGAGCAGTAATCGCAGTCTTCATGATTTTTCCCTCAGGTGGTAGCGGTCCGCGCGACGCGCTGGGCTCTGGCGCGTAACAGGAAGATCCCGCCAACGACAGTCAGTATCGCAGAAATCAGGTATGGCGCCCCCGGCCCCAGGTGACGATAACTCTCACCTGCATAGGCCGGACCTAACACACGGCCCGCGCTGGAGCCGGCATTGAAAACGCCCATCACTGCGCCCCGATTCGTGGCTGCGGCCTCGAACGACACGAGACTCGTGACCGAGGGCGTGAAAATGCCGAGGCCCAGACCAAGGACAATCAGCGCCACCCAGGTGGCAACAAGACTGTGCGCCAGCGCGAACAGCACCAGGCCAACCGCAACACCCGCGACCGCCAGCAAGGCGACACTCTTCTCGCCCATGCGTTTGACCAGAATCCCGGTCAAGACCGCCTGACCAAACGCCGAGCAGCAGGCGAAAACGCCGAAATGCGCGCCAATCGCATTCAGCTGCAGCAGGAAAATGTCCCGGGCCCAGATCGGGTAGATCGATTGCATCGCTGCGCCGCCGCAGCTGACAGCCAGTGCGGCAAAACTCAATCCTGCGAGCACCGGTTTCTTACCTAACAACGCAAACGGAGACGCCGATTCCCGCACGCCTGATGCGGTCACCATGGCCTTGCGCTGCGCGCGCACCTCCGCCGGCAGGCTCTCTTTCAGGAAAAACATGGCGCCCACAATTGCGACAATTGTCAGGGCCGCGGCTGTCAGGCCCGGCGCGAACAAGGTCGCGGTGCCATCCGGCATCCTGCCAAGCTGGCCCCCGAGAACCGGGCCTGCGGCAAATCCCAGGCCGAACGCGGAACTGATGATTCCGAGATAGCGCGCGCGGTTGCCAGGTTCGGTAATGTCGGACACATAGGCGAAGGCCGCCGACAGGTTGCCGGACATGAGTCCGGCGAACGCGCGGGCCGCAATCAGCACGATCAGTCCGTCGGCGTACGCGGTCCACACATAGGCCAGGAATGCGCCGATCAGGCTAACAATCAACACCGGCTTGCGCCCGATCTGGTCGCTCAGGCGGCCCCACAATGGCGTTGCCACCAGTTGGAACAGCGAGAAAACCCCGGAACTGCCCCAGGTGATCCAGAACGGCGAGGCGTGAAACTGTTCCGCAACGATCGGAAATGGCACCGCCGTAATGCCGAATCCCATCAGGCTGATGAAGACCACCAGCCACAACACCAGCAACTTCGCCATGGCGATTGCGATCCTCGGCCAGAGCCCGGCCTGCGAAAGGGCTGCATTGTGCGCGAGCCATGTGCCGGCCTGGACGACGTGCGCCGGCCCAACCGCGCACCGGTCGGCCTAACGCTCAAGAACCAGCCGCCGCCCGTCGATGCGCAACACGCCGGTGCAAGTCGTCGGCCATTCATCGCGATGGTGGCTCGCCATCAGAATGGCGGTGCCAGCGGCGCGGGCGTGCTCGATCCGCTGTGCGATCAGCGCTCGCTGGCGGACATCCAGGCCCGCGAATGGTTCGTCGAGCAACAACACCTGCGGTGCACGAATCCAGGCACGCGCGAACAGCACCCGACGGACCTGGCCATACGACAGCTCCGCCAGCCGGCGCCGCGACCAGCATGCCAGCCGCCAGAACTTCAGCGTCTCGGCAGCTGCTGCGAGCGCGGCAGCATCCGGAGCCTCATTGAGTCCGTAGCTCGCCTGCCAGCCTGACACCACGGTTTCCAGCACGGTTGACTGCCGCGGGTAATCGGTCTGCAACTGCGGCGCGACAAAACCGCAGCGCAGCCGGAAATTCTGCAACGCCTCGCCCGGCCTGACGCCGGTGCGCAGGATCCGGCTGCCGAGCGCAAAGGGGAAATCGCCATACAGCGCACGCAACAACGTGGTCTTGCCACTGCCGTTAGGCCCGGCAAGAACGCAGCACTCGCCGGCGCGCAAGCGCAGATCGATATCACGCAGGATCAACTGGCCTTCCAGCCACAGCTCGCCCTCTGCAACGGCTAACAGCGTGCGCGCAGCGCGGCGGCTCGCTACGGCTGGCGCAGCACGCCGGGTCCGGTTCCCGACCGGGGGACCAAACACCTTCGCCAGGGCCTGCCGCACCACGGCCTGCCGCCTGCCGCCGGCCGCGAGCACACGCCCGCCGCGCAGCACCAGCGCATGGGTTGCCGAGTCCGGCAGGTGATCCGGGCGGTGGGTGCTCATGACCCAGGCCGGCCCGGACCGTGCGCTCGCGGCGAACCAACGCCGCAGGCGCTGCTCATTTTGCGCATCGAGGTGGGTCAGAGTTTCATCCAGCAGCAACAGCGCCGGCCGGCTCGCGAGCGCCCGTGCTAACAAAACGAGGCGCCGCTCGCCCGAGGAGATTTCAAGTATCCGTCTGTCAGCCAGAGTTTCCAGCCCGAGTGCACACAGTATCTGCAGCACCTTGCGGCGCCTGGACTCGGTCATCGCCTTCTCAGGAATGTCTACCCGGTCGAACCCTGTAGCTACCAGGTCGGCGATGGAAAAATTCCATTCATAGCGCGCATAGCGGTCCTGGCGTTCCGGGCCCAGGTAAGCAATGTGCGCGAGCACGTCTCGCGGCTGGTCGTGCCAGCGGCCGCGCCAGCGATAGCGCCTGCACGGCCGGGTGCCGCGCGCGACCGGATCGGGCCACACCGCGCCTGCGACGATTTTCAGCAACTGCGTCTTCCCCGCACCATTGCCGCCCACCAGTACCCAGCGCTGGCCCGCACGCAGCTGCCAGTTGATGGCGCGCAGTATTCCGCGGCCGCCGCGCTGCAGATGCAGCTGCCGCAAGACCACGTCAACAGCTGGCATCGGTGCGCAAGTCAGTGCTGTCAGCTTGCGGGGCCGCGATAGCGCCAGATCGGGCCCTCGCGCACACATTCGCCGTCGCGCTGCAGTTTGATCAGGTGCGCTTCCAGGGTCAGCCGCGCCCATACATGCATGGCGGGCGGCACGTCGTCGTAAATCGGCACCAGCAGCTGATCCATGCTGCCGGCACCCAGGCGCTGCAGCACGCCGCGCACTTTTTGTTCGCGCTTCAGCCGGTGCGCGATCACGCCTTCGATGACGCGATGCGGCTCCGGGATCAGGCCGCCGTGCCCCGGTCCAATATGCTGCAGCGGCAGTGCTAACAAGCGGCGCAGCGACGCCAGGTAGTCCTGCAAATCGCCATCGGGCGGCAGAATCACCGGCGTCACGCCGTCGAGCACATGATCGCCGGACAGCAGCACGCCGTCGGGCTCGAACAGGTAACAGACATGATTGGATGCATGGCCCGGTGTGTAGACGGCGGTCAGCGAAGCGGAGCCGAGATCGAATTGCTCGCCATCCCGCGGCTCACGGGCGCCGGCAGTGGTCAAGTCCTGGCGCCCATCGGCGGGCGGCGGGCGGCCGACCAATTGTGCACCGGTGGCCTCCGCCAGCGGCCGCGCCAGGGGTGAATGATCGCCATGGGTATGGGTGACGAACACGTACCGGAGCCGCGGCGCAACAGCGCGCAGCGCGTCGCGATGCGACTCATCGAGCGGCCCCGGATCCACCACCGCGACGATCGGGTCGCCTAACAAATAAGTATTGGTGCCCGGACCGGTCATGGGCCCAGCGTTAGGCGCGCGCAGGCGCCAAAGGCCGGGCTTCAGGAGTTCAGGAGCTTTGCGGGTTGTCGACGACCCCATCGTTGCAGTTTACGCGATGCGCGGCGGCTTCGGTCTCCGAACCGAGCACTGCATCGATCAACTGCTCGAACGAGTCGATGACGAAGTAACGAGACTGAAATTCATCGATCAGATAGGGCGTCGCCATCACCGTGGCCGGATCAAAACGCAGTCGCTGTGGCTGCGGCGAATCGATTGCCCACAGGGTTTCGCCGAAAGAGGAAACGATACCGGCACCATAAGCCCGCAGTCCCGAGGCGCAGCGCATCAGGCCAAATTCCACCGTGTACCAGTACAAGCGCGCCAGGCGCTGCAGCTCTGTCGCAGCCGCTGCCGCGGCGCCGCGTTGGCCATAGGCCTGTACGAAATTGCCGAACTCCGGATCTGTCAGCAGTGGCAAATGCCCGAAGCAGTCATGAAAAAAATCGGGCTCGACCAGATAGTCGAGTTCTTCGGGCCGCCGCATCCAGGTGGTGACCGGAAAGCGCCGATCCGCCAGAAACTGGAAGAAATCCCGCTCCGGCAACAAACCGGGCACGCCGACGACCTGCCAGCCGCAGATGCGCTGCAGCGTGTCGCTCAATTCCGTCAGGCGCGGTATCGTATCCGCTTTGCAACCTAACAACTTGAGGCCGGTCAGGCAGTGGTCCGCGGCGTAGGCCGGCAGCAGCGACTGCTGACGGGTGAATAACTTGCGCCACAGCGACTGATCCAGCGCCGTGTATGCGCCGTAGTCCTGGTCCACCGTGAAGTCGACGCGGGCGTGGCGGTAATCGCCGCGCAGCTGGACCGCGTGCCGGGTCGGGGGTGTGGGCAGGCTGCTCATTGTTGAAGCATGCGCGTGCCGAAAGGCCGGAAAACTACTATTTCAGTTACATTTGCGATAAAATTTAGCTATTTCCTCTATTTTTTTATCTGTTCTTGGTGTTATACAGTCAATATGGATCTTGACACCACCGACAAGCGGATTCTTGCTGCGCTGCAGCGTAACGGCCGGATGACCACCGTGGAATTGGCGGACACCATCGGCCTGTCGCCCACTCCGATCGCGCGTCGCGTGCGCGAGCTGGAGGCCGCGGGGGTCATTCAGGGCTATACCGCGATCGTCGATCCCCGCAAGGTCGGGTCCGCGATCCAGGCGGTCGTACAGATCAAACTGGAACAGCACAGCGACGAACTGGCCGAGCGTTTCCGTCGCACGGTTGAGGACTTGCCCGAGGTCAGCGCCTGTTATGCGCTGACCGGCGACATGGATTTTCTACTGCACGTCGCGGTCCGCGACATCGATGCGTTGTCCGATTTCACCCTGCGCCGGCTGCTGCGGATTCCGGGGGTGCGCGACATGCGCACCAGCGTGGTGCTGCGCACGGTCAAGCGCGGCCTGAGTATCGCGGTCGACTGACGCATTCAGGCGGCGGCGCCAAACACGTAGCTAACACCGGCACCCGGCTTGGCGCGGTGATCGGCGAACACCTTGTCGACTGCGAAGCCCGCTTTGAGCATTTCCGCGCGCATATCGACGCGGGCGAACGCCGCCCAGAACGGCTCGCCATTCCAGCGCACCTGCCAGTCATTCATCAGCTGATCGTCAAAGCCGAGGCGCGTCACCTGCGTGGCGACATCCACATGCAGCATCACGCCCTGCGGTGCTAACAAACGGCGGCACTCGCGCAGGATCTGCGGCAGCCGCGCCGAATTGGTCTCATGAAACAGGATGTGCGAAATGATCAGGTCGAAGTGGCCGTCCGGGAAACCGGTGTGGGCGGCATCACGCTGATGAAAATGCATGCGGATGCCCTTGTCCTCCGCCAGCAGATGCGCCATCTGCAGCAGCGGACCCGCCACGTCGACCGCGTGATACTCGGCGTCAGGCCAGGCGAGCGCGACCGAGTGCGACACAACCGCGAGCCCACAGCCCAACTCGAGAATCCTGGCCGGACGGATCCCCGGGAACTGCTGCTGGATCTGCTCGACCAGGAACGCACCGCGCGCATCCCTGCCGGCGTAGACACTACCCTTGCCCGGCGCGTAGATCCGACTGCTGCCGAAATAGCGCAGCCCCGGCAGCATGCTGTCGTCCTGCTCGCCGCCTACGAAGCCGCCGGGCTGCCTGTGAATCTCGGTATTGGCGATCGGAGTGGGCACTGACAGCGACGGCTCCAGCTGCAGCGAACCCAGGGTCTTTTTGTTAGCCAATGAATCAAACTGGCGGTGTGCGTCGGCAGCGACGCGCCTGGCCGTCAAGTCAACGGCCCGCCACATCATCGACTGCGAGCCGTGGGTAAACGCGGCCCAGTGCCGGAACTCCGGCTGCTGCGCGAGCTGCCGCTCGCGCGCGTGGCGTTCCGCCGGCGACTCATTGGCTGGCGGCGCCTGCGCGGCGGCGAGGCGTTGCCGGTAGGCATCGCGCACGCGCTGCTGAATCGGCCCATTGGTGAGCAGTTTGAGGCTGAGCACGAAATCCTGCCGGGTTTGCTCGGTCAGTGTCGGTTCGTAAACCATGCTCGGCTCCTGTTAGATGAGGCGGCGACGCCCGTGCCCTAGGTCAGTGCCCGCAGCGCATTACGCACTGTTGTCACGATGCGTTCAAGTTCCGCATCGGTGGTGTCGAATATCGGTGCAATGGCGATCGTGTCGCCGGTCGAGCGCACCACGACGCCGTCCTGCCAGCAGCGCAGGAACACGTCCATGCCGCGCGCGCCGGGCGCCCCCGGCCGCATGCCGACGTCGATCGCGCCCATTAGACCAATATTGCGGATGTCGGCCACATGAGGCTCGCCGCGCAAGCTGTGCAGCAGCTGCTCGAAGCCGGTCTCGCGGGCCCGCGCCTGCGCGAAGATGTTATCGCGGGCGTACACACCTAACGTGGCAAGGCCTGCAGCTACCGCGAGCGGGTGCCCCGAATAGGTGTAGCCATGAAACAGTTCGATGGCGCCGTCCGGACCCTGCATCAGCGCCTGATAGACCTCCTCCCGCGCCAGCACGGCGCCCATCGGCACGACGCCGTTGGTCAGGCCCTTGGCGGTCGTGATCAGGTCCGGCGTCACCTTGAAGCGCTGCGCACCAAAGGCATGACCGACGCGCCCAAACGCCGTGATGACCTCGTCGAAAATCAGCAGCACACCGTGCTTGCTGCATATTTCCCGCAGCTTCTCGAGATATCCTAACGGTGGCACGATCACGCCGGCCGATCCCTGCACCGGCTCGACGATCATCGCCGCAATGTTCGACGGATCATGCAGCAGAATCTGCCGCTCGAGGTCCTCCGCGAGGTGCGCGCCCCAGGCGGGCTGACCGCGCGAGAACGCCATATCCGCCGGACTGTGGGTGTGGCGAATATGCACCGTGCCCGGCAGCATGGCCGCGGAAAACGTCTTGCGATTGGCGGGCACACCGCCCACCGACATGCCGCCAAAATTCACGCCGTGATAACCGCGTTCGCGACCGACAAAGCGCGTGCGCGTGCCCTCGCCGCGGGCGCGGTGATAGGCAAGCGCGATCTTCATCGCCGTATCCACCGATTCCGAGCCGGAATTGGTGAAGAACACGCGGCTCAGTCCGGGCGGCGCGATCTTGACAACCTGGTCGGCCAGTTCGAAAACCTTTGGGTGCCCGGCCTGGAAGGCCAGCGCGTAGTCGAGCGTAGCCACCTGCTGCTGTACCGCGGCGACGATGTCCGGGTGACAGTGCCCGAGGCCGCTGGTCCACAGGCCTGAGAATCCATCTAACATCTCACGGCCTTCAGAATCCCGGTAATAACGCCCCTTGGCCGAAACCAGAATACGTGGCGCTTTCTTGAATGCGCGGTTGGCGGTAAAGGGCATCCAGTAGGCATCAAATTCGGTCACGTTGGTTTCTCCCGTCCAAAAAGCGCTGCACTCAAACGGTGAATGGCCGAAATATCTTCATCGCCATAGCCGGCATCGATCAGGCGCTGGTAGTCGGCGCGCACCGCGTCGACCATCGGCAGGCTGCCACCGTGGCGGGCGGCCATGTCCGCGCAGATTCCGAGGTCCTTCAGGTGCAGTCGCACTTTAAAACCCGCCGGATAGGCGTCGCGTTGCATGAACGGCGCGCGATTTTGGAAATACCAGCTGCCACCCGCACCGTTCGACAAGGTATCGATCAACGCGCCTAACGGCAGGTCTTCCGCTTTCGCGAATGACATCGCCTCGCCGACCGCCTGGATCACGCCCGCGCACAGAATCTGGTTGGTTGCCTTGGCGGCCTGGCCGGCGCCGTTCGGCCCGAAATGCGTAATGGTCTTGCCGATCGCAGCTAACACCGGCCGTGCGCGTGCCAGTATTTGCGCGTCGCCACCGACCATGATGGCGAGCGTGCCCTGCTTCGCGCCTTCGACGCCGCCGCTGACCGGCGCGTCCAGGAAGTGCGCGCCGGCGTCCGCGACCTGGCGGCCAAGCTGCCGCGCAGTGTCCGCGCTGACAGTCGAACAATCGATCACGATCATTCCGGGCCGCAGGCCCGGCGCAATCTGCACCCCGACCGCCAGCACGTCGGCGTCGGCCGAGACGTTGACCAGCACGACGTCACAGTTTTTTGTCAGTTCGGCGGGCGTTGCCGAGTGCCGGCAGCCGAGCTCCTGAGCCAGCGTGGCGGCCTTGGCGGTGGTACGATTCCAAAGCGCATGCAGCAGGCCGGCGCGCGCCAGATTGCGCGCCATCGGCGCGCCCATTGCGCCCAGCCCAATGACCCCGGTTTTCATGCAGTCGATTGTACGGGACCGTACCGGCGCCCGCCGCAAACCCTTGGCGTTCTAACCACGCTCCCGGCCGCGCTCCCGGGGTGGGTAAGGGCGCGTGTTGGACCAGGCATCCTGCGGATCATCGTGCCAGACCTCCGGGCTATCCAGCACACCGAACCGGCCCCGGAAAAACAGCAGCGGCTCGCCGGTCTCGGCCCAGGCTTTTTGCACAGCGCCATAGATGACCTGGTGATCGCCGGCCTGCTCGATCCGTAGCACCACGCATTCCAGGCGCGCCAGCGCGCCGGGTATGGCCGGCGGCTGGGGCGCCGCGCGCCATTCGTCGTCGATCTCGATTTTGTTAGGGTTGGAGCGCGAAAAGTGCAGCGCCCGGTCGGTCTGCCTGGCATTCAGCATACTGACCGCGAACGGTGCCGCCACCTGGAACGCATCCATACTGGTACTGCTGTTAGCCAGGCAGAACAGCACCAGCGGCGGATCGAGCGACACCGAGGTGAAGGAGTTGGCCGTGACGCCCACCGGACGGCCATCCGGATGAATGCCGGTGATGACAGTCACGCCCGTGGCAAAGCTGCCAAATATACGTCGTAATTCTTTGCCGGCGGGCGCGGTCGACAAGCTCTGCTCCTAGTACTACTGTGTCATTAAATTAATGGATTGCATGCTGCGTCGACAACACGGACAGATGGGCAGAGATCTAGCGAGGAGCGTGGCGA
Source organism: Gammaproteobacteria bacterium (assembly GCA_031363155.1). Lineage (GTDB taxonomy): Bacteria > Pseudomonadota > Gammaproteobacteria > Steroidobacterales > Steroidobacteraceae > UBA964. The sequence continues at coordinate 60,259 of JANLTW010000160.1, forward strand.
GTTCGAGGCGCAATGGTCAATAGGCTAACCTAACGAAAGGCAGCATAGTTTTCCAGCTGCTTGCAGGCCCCGCGCGGATCTCGAAACACTCTTTTAAACAGCGCCTCAAGTCGCAGGCGCTCTGACACCTGTTAGTTGTACCGCAACCTATCCTCGGATTCCTGCATTAAGGCCATGATTGCTGCCTGTACATTCAGCCGGTGCAACTCTATATCGTCCACAGTAACAGGTGATGGAATCGTATACGGTTTGCCGATAGCCAAAACAATCCGGCTAAACGGCTTCGGAATCATGAACTTATCCCAGTTATTGAGGTACCAGGCTCTGTCGGCTGCGCACCCAATTGGCAGAATCGGTATGCGCCCAGTCAGTGCTGTTACGACAACACCGGCTTTAAATTCGTGTTTGGGCCCACGGGGTCCATCGGCCGTCGTAACGATCGAGTATCCATTCTTCACCATGCCGAGCATGTCCCGCATCGCCAAAGTGGCGCTATTCTGATTGGCTGATCCGCGAGCAACCTTACCGCCCCAGGCTCGCGCAATGCGGGCGGTTACCTCTGCATCGACTGACGCGGACATCAGGAAGCACATTTTGAAGCCGCGTCGTAGCCATTGCCGAAAAAGCATATTGCAGACTAGTTGATGCTGATGCCAGTAGGACGGCGCACATACAGCATCGCCGTTGATAAACGATTCAGCGTATCCCGCGCCAATAACCGCCTTAATTCGGTACGTAGACGTCAACAGGCGAAACACTGCGCGGACCAGATATGCACCCAGGACATAACCCAGCCGGCGTTGCGGAGTCATATGTCGGCTTGACCGCGAACTGCGTCGGGACTCGATCGCTTGGTCTTCCATTGGCGCGTACCCTCTTGTTGCCCTTTGCCATTGGCTGGGTGCCTGCACTCGCAGTATCACTTCGGCTGGAGTAATAATACAGCTGAGCTGCACTACGACCGCAGGACACCAACTAATCACACTAATGATTTCAGTTGACTCTCATAGTCTCAGGAGCCCTCCGGGTCCGAATTACCCTGTGCAACTGAATGTCGACGCCAAAACCTTGGCAACACTGCAAGAACTCCGAGCCGAGTACGGCGATACGATTCGCTTGGTCAAACCGAACAGGCGCGTTGCATACTTTGTAAACGAAGCTGCGGACGTGCGAAACATTCTCGTCAAGCACCATTCCACCTATATCAAGGGCCCAGGTTTTGAACGAATAAAAATGTTGCTCGGCAATGGATTGATAGTCAGCGATGGCGATATCTGGCGCCGTTCGCGACGCATGATTCAACCATCTTTCAGTCGGCAACATATGCATGAAATGATCAAGGTGATGTTTCGTTGTTGCATCAAAATCTTGGACAGGTGGAGTGCCATTGCTTCTCAAGCGGGCGCGATAAACATTACGGAAGAAACCAGCGACTTCGCGCTCGAGGTAATTCTGATTAGTATCCTCGGATCTGATTACGAATCTCGATGTTTCGCGAATGGTGAAAATCCTTTCGCCTTTGTACGCAGCGACACGACGCGCGAAATAAGCGCCGTGCCGAAATTTCACGAACTGCGAATGATTCTGCTCGAAATTATCGAGACGCGGCGCAGCGGCAAGCAATCATTCGACTTTCTTTCAATGTACATGAAAGCAACGGATAAAGATGGCGTCGGATATTCGGACAAGGAATTGGTTGATGAACTGTTGATACTGATTGTCGCTGGATACGAAACCGCGGCGAGCACGCTCAACTGGATCTGGTTTCTGGTCACCAAACATCCCGTTGTCGAGCAACAATTGCTTAATGAATTTGCGCGGTTGTCGCCGCACAGTTTGGCAGTCAATCCGGATGACCTCGCCAACATGACGTATACGCAGCAGGTAATTGATGAAACGTTGCGGCTGTACCCGCCAGCCTGGCTGCTAACGCGCCGCGCGCAACACGATGACAAGTTGTTGAACTATGATGTTCCGCCAGGCACAGATATCTACATTTCTCCATATATCTTGCAACGAATGGATAAGCACTGGCCCCACCCCCTTCGTTTCGATCCAACCAGATTTGCCGCCACCAGGACTCACAGCAACAGCCGACCGTATTTCCCGTTCTCACTGGGTCCGCGTCGCTGCATCGGTGAATATTTTTCATTTCTCGAAATGAAGACTCACCTCGGATTGTTGCTGCCTAGATTTCGCATGACTTTGATGGATGATGGAGACCCTGAGCCTGAAATGGGAATCCTTATGCGCTCGGCTCGCGACATCATGCTTCGACCGACCCTACGCAACTAGCCAAATGCAACTCTATGCAACGTTAGCTGATTTGCTTGCCGATGCGCGCGGCAGCGATCGTAGCATTCGTTTTATTGACGGCGCAGACGACGAAAGTGTCGTGACATTTGCCGCACTATGGGATCAGGCGATCGGGTTCCTTGGCTCGCTGCAACAGCGTGGACTGACATGCGGCGATGAAATGGTCATTTTCACCAGGTCGAACGAAAAGTTCGTCGTCGCGTTCTGGGCAGCGATACTTGGCGGTTTGGTGCCGGTGCCTGTTGCGGTGGGCATCGGTGACGAGCACCGTCTCAAGCTGTTTCGCATTCTTCTTCAGTTGCAACGCGTAGCACTTTGCACGGATTCTGATTTGCTGGATAGATTGCTAGAATTATCGAGAAGTCAGTCATGTGACGAAGTCGCGCGCATCCTCGACAAACTAACAGTATTGACTAGTTCTGTTAGTAACGGCGGCATGGGCATGCCTTGCAAGGTGTCGCCAGACGATATTGCATTTATTCAGTATTCGTCGGGCTCAACCAGAGAACCGAAGGGTGTTTGCCTGTCGCATCGCAATCTGTGTATCAACATTCGAGCTCTCGTTGAACGCGTGGAATGGCACGATCAAGATTCCGCCCTGAGCTGGATGCCTTTGACCCATGACATGGGTCTGATTGCATACCACCTTTGCCCGTTAGCTGCCGGCATGAATCATGCGATAATGGATACCGGTCTTTTTGTGCGACGTCCATTGCTGTGGATGATCAAGACTGACCAGCTCCGTGCTACGCAACTTTGCTCACCAAACTTTGGCTACAAACATTTCCTGAGTATTTTCGCGCGCAAAGTTTTGCCAGATCTTGACCTTTCGTGCGTAACCCTGATAACAAATGGCGCGGAGCCAATATCGTTTGCGCTATCCGAAGCATTTCTCGACGCACTTGCACCATATGGTCTAAAAAAGAGTTCGATGTTTCCAGTATATGGACTTGCAGAAGCAACTATCGGGGTTGCCATGGCCAAGGTCGGCGATGAATTTTCCAAAATCATTGTGAATAGACACGCTCTGAAAATTGGTGATTCTTACGAATCTGTCGCCACAGACAATATTGACGCAGTTAGTTTCGTGAAAATTGGGAGTGCGATTCGTGATGTTCAATTGCGTATCGCCGATAACGCGGACAGCGAACTAGACGCTGGCAAAGTTGGTCACGTCCAGGTGCTCGGGGCGAGCGTCGCCAGGCGAATCTATGGTGATGCTAGTGCGTGCGCCGATCTTTTCACAGGCGACGGCTGGCTGCGAACCGGAGACTGTGGCGTGATCGTCGACGGCAAACTCGTTGTTACGGGCCGTAGCAAGGACATTATCATCGTCAACGGCCAGAACTACTATCCGCATGACATCGAGGAAATTGCCTCACGTGTTAGCGGACTCGATCTTGGCAAGGTTGTTGTCGCGGGCAGTAGATCGAGTGACGGCGAGACTGAGGAATTGCTGGTATTCGTGCTCTACAGGCAAGACATCCAGACGTTTCCCCGTGTTGTCGAAGCCGTTCGCGCGTCAATTAGTGGGCAAACAGGGCTCGCAGTCGATCATGTCATTCCCGTTTCCAAGATCCCAAAGACGACCAGTGGCAAAATTCAACGCGCAAAACTGTTGGATGCGTATCTCGATGGAGAATATGACGCAGCCCTGAGACAACTTTCGTTCATCATAATCCCGGCGGAGGTCGATGCGGATCCACGCGTTGCGGAACTCGAAACCATCGCCAAAGAGATCGTAAAAACGCTCCCCATCGGACCCGACGTCAATCTCTTTGAGGCTGGACTCGATTCTCTGGAATTGACCGAAATTATTCTTGCCATTGAAGATCGGCATCCAGGCAAATTCCAGGCTATTGATGTCTTCGATCATCCCACTTTGCGTGGTATTGCCGACTTCATAGCGCACCGGAACTAATAGGGACAAAAGTGCGTCAGCAAGCGGGTCGATTCTAACCTGTGCTGTCTGGCGCGCCCTGACGGATTCGAACCGCCGACCCTCAGGTTCGAAGCCTGATGCTCTATCCAGCTGAGCTAAGGGCGCGCGTGTGGGATAGCAACGCGTCGATTGTAAGCTATCGCGCGCTAGGGTCTGGGGACTTGCCGGATTTCGCCGGTCTCCCTGAACCACTGCAAGCGAAAGGCAACCGCAGGCCGGGTCTGGATGGAGTCGTACCAGCGTACGAGGTTCGGTCGCCCGGTGCGCCAGCTGAAGCCCGCATCGCCCGGCTCGAGCGCATGCTCGCGTATCGGGTCGCGATGCTCGAGGTAGCTCAGTCCGCCGGCAAAACACACCTGGCCAATATGCAGTCCGTTGTTAGCGAACGCGGCCGCATCGCGTTCCATCTGCTCGAGGCAGTTGAATATTTTTCGCCGCTCGCGCTGCATGATGTCCAGGTGCCGCTCGGCGGGCGGGCGCCAGCCCTCGACCCGCATATTGGTGGTTGCGTCAAACAGCCCGTCACCGGTCATCATCATACGTTTGGCCGGGAAGCGGCCCGCACCGACGGGATACAGGCCGGTGTCCCGCCCGGCCAGCGAGTCGAGGTATTCACAAATGACCAGGCCTCCATAAAGGCTCTGGCCGTCGTCCATGACCAGCACCGGGACCTTGCCCAGCGGGTTGTAGTCCCAGATCCGCGTGTCAGCGTCAAACGGCACCTGGCGCTCGAACTGCAGGCTGCCTGCGAAACCCGCCTCATGGGCGACAACGAGCACCTTATGGACGTAATTCGGGTTGGGCGTAAAGACGAGTTTCATTGGCGCTCTCGTTCAGGCAAAGTTCACGCTTCGTAGCTCAAAATTTCACTGGTACTTTAACCATTAGCCCGGCCCCTGTGGCCCCGTCCTGAGGTCTTGCACATGAGAATACTGTTGCCGTTAGCCACCCTCGTCGGCCTGAGCCTGGCCGGCAATGCCGCACTGGCGGCCTGCTCCTACCCGAAAGGGAATATCAAAGTTCCGGATGGCCGCAGTGCAACGCTGGATCAAATGAAAGCGTCGCAGTCCGAAGTCAGGGCATTCGACAAGGCGATTGCCGACTATTCCGCCTGCGTCGAGACAGAAACGAACACCACTATCGACACGGCCGCTGAGCCGCTGACTGAGGAACGCAAGGCCGAATTGAAGCTGAAGATGGCGCAGAAAATCAATGCGGCCGTCAAGGAAGCTGAGGAGCTGGCCGGGCGTTTTAACGAGCAGCGTAAGATTTACCTGGAAAAGAACAAGAAAACCTGAGCTTCGGGCGATGACGGTCATGCCCGCTGCAGTAAACTGCGCGCATGATCACGCCCGCGATCGCTGATCGCCTGATCGGCGAACACGTTACTTGCCTGCCGATTGAATCCCTGCCGCTCGCGCAGTGCGGCGGCGCGGTGCTGCGCGAGAACGTCTATGGCGAGCGCGACGCGCCGCCCTTCGACCGGGTTGCGATGGACGGCATCACACTGCGCGCCGCCGCTACGGAAAAACTGCGGGAATTTCGCCTCCAGGCGCGCCAGGCGGCCGGCGACGCCCCGCTGACCCTCGCGGGCGGCAATCACTGTATTGAAATCATGACCGGGGCCATGCTGCCCGAGGGCTGCGACGCCGTGGTGCCCATCGAGCGGCTGCGCATCCAGGCAGGCGTCGCGCGCCTTGAAGACGGACTCGCCGTCACTGCCGGCCTGAACATCCACGCACGCGGTAGCGATTCCACCCAGGGGGCGCTGTTGCTGGCTGCGGGCACGCGGCTCACGGCGCCCGAAATTGCCGTGGCCGCCGGCGCCGGCATGGCGCGGGTCCGGGTGTCGTCGCAACCTAACATCGTGGTCATTTCCACGGGCAATGAACTCATTGAGCCGGGCGAGCCGGTGTTGCCGCACCAGGTGCGCCGCTCGAATGTGTACGGCGTGCTCGCGGCACTGCGGCAGCGCGGCTTCCGGCGCGCAGCCGACGATCATGTGCGCGACGATGTGGATGAACTGCGCGCACGCCTGCGCTTTCACCTGGATACGCACGATGTGCTGATCCTGAGTGGCGGCGTATCAATGGGGGCGCTCGACCTGGTGCCGGGCGCGCTGCGCGACCTCGGCGTGCGCGAAGTCTTTCACAAGGTCGAGCAGCGGCCGGGCCGCCCGCTGTGGTTCGGCATTGGTCCGGCCGGCCAGGCGGTTTTTGGTCTGCCGGGCAACCCGGTTTCAACGCTGGTATGCCTTGCGCGTTATGTCACGCCGGCCCTGTACGCGGCGATGGGTGAGGCGCCGATCGCGCCGCAACGCCTGGCATTGCTGCAGCCTTTCGAAGTGCGGCATACGCTAACAAGCTTCCTGCCGGTAAGGATTGTCGGCGATGACTGGGGCCGCGACTGGGCGGAGCCGCGACCGACCAACGGCTCGGGCGACTTCACCTCGCTGACGGGGACCGATGGTTTTGTCGAACTGCCGCCGGGCCCCAATCGCTTTGCCAGGGGTTTTGTGACACGCTGCTGGCGCTGGTAAACCATGAACGAAACCATCGTCCCATTCCCGCCTAACGCGCTGCGCGACCAGCTCGCCCGCCCGATGCACGACCTGCGCATCTCGGTCATGGATCGCTGCAATTTCCGCTGCCCGTATTGCATGCCGAAAGCGACGTTTCACGACGGCTATCGCTTTTTACGCTCGAGCGAGCGGCTCGATTTCCCGGAAATCCTGCGCCTCGCGCGCATCGCCACCCGGCTGGGGGTACGCAAGCTGCGGCTCACCGGCGGCGAGCCGCTGCTGCGGCCGAATCTGACCGACCTGATCGGCGACCTCAGCAGCCTGCCAGGCGTCGACGACGTCGCGCTGACGACCAACGGCGTTTTGTTAGCCAAGTACGCGACCGAATTGAGCGCCGCCGGCCTGAAGCGCGTGACCGTCAGCCTCGACAGCCTCGATCCCGGGGTGTTCCGCACCATGAACGGCGGACTCGGCGAAGTCGGCGACGTGCTGGCAGGCATCGAGGCCGCGCTGCGCGCCGGCCTCACGCCGATCAAGATCAACACGGTGGTGCAGAAAGGCGTCAACGAGCATACGGTGCTGGATCTGCTCGCGCACTTCCGCGGCACCGAGGTCATCGTCCGCATGATCGAGTACATGGATGTCGGCAACCGCAACGACTGGCGCGCGGACCTGGTGCTGCCGTCGGCGCAGCTGCTCGAGCGCATCAACGCGCGCTGGCCGATCGTGCCGCAGGCCCGGCAGTATCGCGGCGAAGTGGCGGAACGCTACAGCTATGCGGACGGCGCCGGCGAAGTCGGGTTCATCTCCTCGATTTCGCAGCCGTTCTGCGGCGATTGCGCGCGCGGCCGGCTGTCATCGGCCGGAGAGTTTTTCACCTGCCTGTTTGCCCAGAAAGGGTTCGACCTGCGCGGGCCGCTGCGCGGTGGCGCAAGCGACGCCGAGATCGAGGCGCTGTGGCGCGAGCTCTGGTCCGGTCGCCGGGACCGCTACAGCGAACTGCGTGCCTCGAATCGTGCTGCCCAGGCTAACAAAGTCGAAATGTTTCACATCGGCGGCTGACGATGGGCAGGCTGACACATCTCGACAAGGCCAACCGCCCCGCCATGGTGGATGTCGGCGCCAAGGAGATCACGCTGCGCGAAGCCGCCGCTGAAGCCTGGGTGACTCTGCCGGCGGCCGTGTCGCGCGCGCTGCGCGCCAGCGGGCACCGCACGCGCAAGGGCCCGGTGTTTGACACCGCGATCATCGCCGGCGTGCAGGCTGCGAAACGCACCCACGACCTGATCCCCTTTTGCCACCCGCTGCCGATCGAACGTTGCAATCTCGATATCGAGCACGGGCGCGGCAACCGCATTCATATCGTGTGCGAGGTGGCGGCCCGCTATCGTACCGGCGTTGAAATGGAAGCACTGACCGGCGCCTCGATGGCGGCACTGACGATCTACGATATGTGCAAGGCGCTGTCGCACGACATCGAGATTGGCCCGGTGCGGTTGCTGCGCAAGTCGGGCGGCAAGCGCACGTTCAAGCGCGGCGGGTAAGATAGGTCGCCATGTCCGAACCCCTTTATGGTCTGGTACTCGCCGGCGGCCGCAGCTCGCGGATGCAAAGCGACAAGGCGCGCCTGCAATATCATGGCGAATCGCAGCTCGATCACACCTGCCGCCTGTTAGCTCCGCATGTCGATAGGGTTTTTGTCTCGGTGCGCGACGATCAGCGCGGCGATCCGGCGCGCGCCATCCGGCCGCAAGTCGTCGACCAGCCGGGACTCGCCGGCCCGATCGCCGGCATCGCGAGCGCCCAGGCGCAGCATCCCGGCGCCGCCTGGTGGGTGTTAGCCTGCGACCTGCCGTTCCTCGACGAGGCGACCCTCAGCGCCCTGGAGCACGGACGGTCGCGCAGCGCGCTGGCGACCGCGTTCCGGTCTGCCCATGACGGACAGCCGGAACCTTTGTGCGCGATCTATGAACCCCGGAGCAGCGCCGCGGTGGCGCAGTACGTGGCCGACGGCGGGCAGTGCCCGCGCAAGTTCCTGCGCCTGCATCCGACCCACCTGCTAACAGCGCCGAACGCGCGCGCACTCGACAACATCAACACGCCGCAGGAGTATGCTGCGGCGATGCTGGACCTGAACCCGGCGGCAGCAACCGCCAAGAGCATCCGCGTGCAGTATTTCGCACTGCTGCGCGACCAGGCGGGCCGCCGCCACGAGCAACTCGCGACCCAGGCGCGCACTGCAGCCGCGTTATTCGCCGAACTGCAGCAGCGTTATCCGTTTACGCTGGCCATGGACCAGCTGCGGGTCGCGATCAACGCCGAGTTCGCCGACTGGACCCAGGACCTCCACGATGGCGACGAGGTCGTCTTCATCCCGCCGGTGGCGGGCGGCTGAGCGGTGCCGTGGCCACTTTTGAATTCAGCCACGCGCCGCTGACCGTTGCCGACTATCCGCGGCGGCTGGCCAACGGCGGCAGCGGCGGCTTCTGCGCCTTCGAGGGCTGGGTGCGCAATCACAACGAAGGCATGGCGGTCACGCGCCTCGAGTACCAGGCCTTTGAATTGTTAGGTGTCAAGGAAGGCGCACGCATCATCGAGGAAGCCCGCAGCCGTTTTCCAATCAACGCCGCGCTGTGCGTGCATCGGCTGGGGGATCTCGGCATCGGCGATGTCGCCGTCTGGGTCGGGGTCAGCGCCGCGCATCGCGATGAAGCATTTCGCGCCTGCCGTTACATCATCGATGAGGTCAAGCATCGCGTGCCGGTCTGGAAAAAAGAACACTACGTCAATGGCGATTCGGGCTGGGTCAATTGCGAACGCTGCGCCGCACCGGCTGCGCACAGCCACGAACACGCCCACGCGCAGCCACACGATCACTGAGGCGCCGCGGCGCCTACGGCCTGACCTGCCCCTTGCCGCGCACCAGGTACTTGTAGCTGGTCAGCTGCTCGACTCCGACCGGCCCGCGCGCGTGAAAGCGATCGGTCGAAATGCCGATTTCCGCGCCCATGCCGAATTCACCGCCGTCGGCAAACTGGGTCGAGGCGTTGTGCAGCACGATCGCGCTGTCACAACGCGACAGAAAATACTCCGCCGCGGTCGCGTCGGCCGTCACGATCGTCTCGGTATGCGCCGAGCCATAGCGCGCGATATGCGCTAGCGCGGCGTCGGTGCCCGGCACGACGCGCGCCGCAATGATCTTGTCGAGATATTCGGTGGACCAGTCGGCCTCAGTGGCCACCGTCACACGCGGATCCAGCGCCTGGCAATCAGCATCGCCACGCACCGCACAGCCCGCATCTAACAATGCGGCCAGCAGGTCGCGACCCGTAGCGGCGGGCAGCGCCGCGTCCAGCAGCAGCGTCTCGGCGGCCCCACAGACACCGGTGCGCCGCAACTTGGAATTGACCAGGATGTCGCGGGCCATGATGGGATCCGCGGCTGCGTGCACATAGACATGGCAAACGCCCTCCAGATGGCCGATCACCGGTACGCGCGCCTCGCGCTGCACGCGCTCGACCAGGCTGCGGCCGCCGCGCGGCACGACGACATCGATGTACTCGCTCAGGTCCGCGAGCAACATGCCGACCGCGGCGCGATCGGTGGTTGGCACCAGCTGGATTGCGGCCGCAGGCAGCCCGGCGGCGCGCAAACCCTCTGACAGCGCCGCGTAGATCGCCGCGCTGGAGTGAGCGCTCTCCGAGCCGCCGCGCAGGATCACGGGATTGGCGGACTTGAGGCACAAGGCGCCGGCATCCGCGGTTACGTTTGGCCGGCTTTCATAAATGATCGCAATCACGCCGAGCGGCACAGCCACGCGCTGGATCCGCAGGCCGTTAGGCCGCGTCCACTCGGCGAGCACCCGGCCGATCGGATCGGGCAGCGCGGCAATATCCTCGAGCCCCCGCGCCATCGCTTCGATGCCGCCGGCATCGAGCGCCAGCCGGTCGAGCAGCGCCGCCGACAGGCCGCGCCCGCGCGCTGCCGCGAGATCGGTGTTGTTAGCCTCCAGGATCGCGCCCTGGCGCGCGCGCAAGTCGGCGGCAGCCGCGCGCAGCGCCGCGTCGCGCGCGACCCCGAAAGACAGCGCCAGTGGTGCCTGTGCGGCCACCGCCGCAGCGCCGAGGGCACGCATTTGTGCCAACAGATTGTCAGTGTTCATCGGCGAGCCGCTCCAGCATCACGAGATCATCGCGATGCACGAGTTCCGTGCGGCCGCGAAACCCGAGCAGCGCCTCGATTTCAGCGGATTTCCGCCCTAACACGCGGCGCGCATCGTCATCCGACCAGGTCACGAGGCCGCGGGCAATTTCCGCGCCATCCGCGGCGCGTATGCTCACGGTATCGCCGCGTTCGAAGCGGCCGTCGATGGCCGTGACTCCGGCCGGCAGCAGACTCTTGCCGGCGCGCAAGGCGCGTAACGCGCCGTCATCGATGCGCAATGCGCCCGCCGGCGCCAGGCTGCCGGCGATCCACTGGGCGCGCGCGCTGCGCGCGCTCGTTTGCGGAACAAACCAGCTGCCGCGGCTTTCTTTTTCGATGCGTCGCAGCGGATGCGGGTAATGCCCCGCCGCAATGCACATATGGCAGCCGGCGGCGACCGCGATCTTCGCGGCTAACAACTTGGTCACCATGCCGCCGCGCCCGAGACCCGAGGTCGACACACCCGCGAGTGCTTCGATTTCGGGCGTGATCCTCGAAATCCGCGGCAACAGCTGCGCGCCCGGATCTTTGTTAGGGTCGGCCGTATAGAGCCCGTCCACATCGGACAGCAGCACCAGGCAGTCGGCGCCAGTCATTTGCGCGACACGCGCAGCGAGGCGGTCATTGTCGCCATAGCGGATTTCGGAGGTGGCGACCGTATCGTTTTCATTAATGACCGGAATGGCGCCGAGCGACAACAGGGTCTTGAGCGTCGCACGCGCGTTGAGATAGCGGCGCCGCTCTTCGCTGTCCTGCAGCGTCAGCAAGATCTGCGCCACCGGCAGATTGCGTGCGTCCAGCAGCTCCTTGTACGCGTGGGCGAGGCGAATTTGCCCGACCGCGGCCGCGGCCTGGCTTTCCTCCAGCTTCAGCTCACCGCTTGCCAGTCCGAGGGTACGTCGACCCAGCGCGATCGCCCCCGAAGACACCAGGATGACTTCCTGGCCGCGTTTGCGCAGCCGGGCAAGGTCGTCGGCCAGCGTTTCGAGCCAGGCGCGATTCAAACGACCGCTGGCGCCATCCACCAGCAGCGTGGATCCGACTTTGACGACGATACGTCGGGCTTTGGCAATAGGCGGTGCGGACATGCCCGCAATATAGCAACCCTAATTGCCTCCCTGCAGCAGCTTGCCTAAACTGGGCGTCGGAGCGCGCACACCGAGACGCGCAGTCATCAGGAAAGCTTGTGAGCAGAGATCACGAACCGGTTCGCGGCCGCTGGTACGAAAACGTTGCGGAAGAAGAGACCTTTCGCGTGCTATCGGTCGACGAAGACACGGAAGTCGTTGAAATCGAATACCTCGACCGCGAAATCGAGGAAATCGACATCGACACCTGGCACGAGCTGGACCTCGAAGTCACCGAGGAGCCGGAAGGCTGGTCGGATGAGGACGAAGATGAGGACGAAGATGAGGACGAGGATGAAGAAGAGGAAGAGGAAGAGGAAGACGACTGGGACGATGATGATGACGACGACGACGACGATGACCCGGACGAAGACGACGCCAACAATGATCGCTAGGTCATGAGCGGCAGCGGCGTCGACAGCTGGCGTCACGAGAAAGAATCAGCCTGGCTGTACCGGATCGTCGCAGCTGTGGAGCGCGATAGCGCCAAGTCACAGCTGTTTCTGAAACTCGCGACTGCCGCCGAACAGCAGGCGGACCAGTGGCGCGAGCGTCATCCCGGCGATCACCTGTTCGTGCCGTCGATGCGCGGCAATATTGTCGCCGCGCTGGTACGCGCTCTGGGTCCGCGCAAAGTGCGCCCGGTGCTGGCGGCAATGAAACTGCGAGGCTTGTCGGTGTATACGAGCAGTCAGTCTGCCGGTCACGAAATGCCGACCTCGATCGCACAGGTCGGCGAACGCCATCGCGGCTTCGGCGGCGGCAATCTGCGCGCCGCGGTGTTTGGCATCAACGATGGACTGGTGTCGAATGCGGCGCTGGTCTTTGGCGTAGCCGCCGCCGGGGCGAGCAGCGATTCGGTGCTGGTCACCGGCGTCGCGGGACTGTTGGCGGGCGCGCTGTCCATGGCATCGGGTGAATACATTTCGGTGCGCTCGCAGCGCGAGATGTACGAATACCAGATCGCGCTCGAGCGCGAAGAACTGGCCGAATATCCGGAGGAAGAAGCCGAAGAACTCGCGCTGATCTACAACGCGCGCGGCATGGATCTGGATCGCGCGCGCACCATGGCGCGCGAACTACTGTCAAATCCCGACACGCGCTCGATGTGTTGTCGCGCGAAGAACTCGGACTCAATCCGGATGAACTGGGCTCCCCGTGGGGTGCGGCCTCGTCGTCGTTCGCAGCTTTCGCGGTTGGCGCGACGCTGCCACTGGTGCCGTTTCTGCTGCGCCTGGCGGGTGACAAAGCGATGATGGCAACGATCGCCGTCACCGGCGTCGCCCTGTTCGGCGTCGGCATGGTGATGAGCCTGTTCAGCGGCCGCAACGCCTGGGGCAATGGCTTGCGCATGGTGCTCATCGGCGGCGGCGCGGGATTGCTCGCTTTCCTCGTCGGCCGCATGCTGGGCGTTGCGCTTTCG
>JANLTW010000014.1:0-1877 GCA_031363155.1 Gammaproteobacteria bacterium
GGCCAGCATCTCTGCGCCACTAAAACCCTCAAGGGTTCATTCAGTCGTCATGGTCACCGCGGCCGCGGACGCGCCTCAACGTGCCGCGGATTTCACCGCCCGGCGCAACGCTGCTGTGCACATTGGCGTAGGTGAACCCGGAGCGAATCGCTCGAACAATTTCCGCGAATTCACCCGCGGCGATACCCTGCCCGACCGGGCCAATGACGTTCGCCGGCGTGATGGTACCGGTGATCGTCGCCGCCGCTGCAGCCGGACAAGCCTGGGTACCGGCTGGACCCGCCAGGGGCTGTGTGCTGCCAGTGCCGCAAAGCCAAATCGAGATGCCACCAGATACAAAGGGCTGCCCGAAGTGGATATGGGCCTGTAGCACGTTGCCGTTCAAGCCTTCCCAACGGAGCTCGTAGCTTATTGTTTGGCCCGCTTCGTCCACGGTCGCCGTAAATCGACCGGATGCCGTGGACGACGCTGCGGGCGTCTCGTTGGAAGGCGCCAGCCGAGCCGCATAGCGCTCGGGTCCGGACGAATCATCGGCCAGCGACACTGCGCTCGCGCACAGGGTGGCGGCCACTGCCAACAGAACATGCTTCTTCATCGGGAGGTCTCCTTGTTGTCGTTATCGTCAGGACAAACGTCCTGTGAACGTTTGTACCCAGCCGCGCCGGAGCCGGTTCACATGGCGTGAGTTCTATTTGCGTTTCAGGGATTCGCCAGGTGCAAGCCCGGACACTGCCACCGGCGTATCGCGAGAGCATGGTGGGCGCCCGGTTCGGTCAGCCAAGGCCTGACAGGCATCGATCATGCGCAGTCGTCCACGTCCAATGGCTGGCTCGCCCTGGGCTGTGCGTTGCAGCAGCGCAACCATGTTGCCGGTGCGGTCGGCGGCGGCGCGGGGATCACGTTGCGCGGACAGCACCAGCGCGACGACCCCACTGGCAAGCGCCGCCGACATCGATGACCCCGAGACAAAATCATAGTGCCCACCCGGCACCAAAGTCAGGATCTCGCGACCGGGTGCGCCAAGGCTGTGACCCGGTTGCAATTTGTTAGCTTCCGTGGCGGGTGCGTCAGAGTCGCCGACCGCGACGACGCCCGGCACACTGGATGGAAACTCGTTGGGGCGGTCGGCAGCCCCGACCACAACGATGTTGCGTACGATCGCGATGGCTACCAGCCTTTCCAGCAAGGCATCGCGCGGGCCGGTCAGTGACAGATTGATGATATTGGCACGGCGATTGATCGCGAACTCCAGCGCGCGCGCCAGCGTCAGGGAATTGCAATGCCCTTGCGCCTGTGGTCCGGCTTGCCAGCACGCACGCAGCACCAGCAAGCGCGCGTTAGGCGCCACGCCGACAATTCCGATGCCATTGTTTGCAACCGCGGCGATCGCGCCAGCGACTGCGGTGCCGTGGCGTTCGGCCACCCGCGCGCTGAGACTGTTCGCGATAAAATCGCGGCTGGATTCGATACGGTTCGCGAGATCCGGATGCGTGGCGTCGACGCCCGTGTCGACGACAGCTACACGGATGCCATCACCTGCTGACCAGCGCTGAGCTTCCGGCACGCGCAGGGCGCCGAGTCCGGATTGCAGCCGAAAGTACGGATCGTCGTAGGCACGATAGATGGCTCGCGTTTCAAAGTGATTGAGCAGCTGCACCGACTCGACGTCTGGTTGTGCCGCGAGTCTTGCGAGCAGGGATTGTGCTGGCAAGTTGGCGCCTGCAGTGCGATAGACTACGCAATACACATTCAAGAGGCCGATGCGCCAGCCGTCGTCTTCCACCAGTCCAAAACTTCGCTGCAGTCTGCGGCTGACACGCTGTGCGTAGGCGGATCCGCGGTAGTTCGCGCCCGGTTCTTCGAGCTCCGGCGTCGCG
>JANLTW010000094.1:0-112458 GCA_031363155.1 Gammaproteobacteria bacterium
ATTGTATTGAGCATCGTCATTGTCGGACTTGGGTTCTGGCTGGTGTTGCTCTTGGCGACAGGGGTGTACTTTGTTGTCGACGCGTTAGCGTTGCGTTTTCGATGACTTATGGGCGCTGGACGATGACCTCAACCTCTACGCATATACCTACAACGATCCGGCGAACAGGACGGATCCTTCTGGGACTTATGGGCGGGGCGGGGGGTTTACGGACGACGAGTGGAAGAAGTTCGACGCTGCTCAGAAGCGGACCGCTACAGCGATGGAGAAGGCTGCTGGCAAACTTGAGCAAAAAGCCGCGAAGTTAGAGGCCAAGGGAAAGGACGGATCACGTCTAGCATTCAAAGCGGCCGGGCTTCGTGAAGGTGCAGCGGCATTGCGGAGTGACGGTTTTGATGCAAATGGTGAGTTTGACGGTACTGTTGCTACGGGGTTGACTCAACAGCAATACGAGGCGCGGGGCGGCAGTGCGAATGGCGCTGCGCGTGTGCCGGACCGAGGTCGCGAAATGCTTGTCAACCTTGGCAACAAGAATGCTTGGAATGCTGGAAATGCAATGACCCAGTGGGTTGTTGGGCATGAGTCCCTGCACACGGCCAACTACACTGACCAACGTGGTTCAAATGGCCAGTTTGGGTACAAGTTCGGTGATCCTGCGCAGCAGCAATCATTCAAGGATTTGATGGGAACGCTGCAGGCGGACTTCAATCCGGACAATATCATGAGTATCGTGTTTCCTAACATGCAATGAAATCCGTTATAGCAATTGCTTCCGTGATTCTAGCTGCGTGCGCCACACGTGCTGTGCTAACGCCGATCGACTACCAATTCGTTGACAATCCGGTCAACAAGAGAATTGAGTTGATTTTTGCGAACGAATCGAAGCACATGATGTGTTTGTCGCCGTCCAACTGGCCGAACGCGGCCGGAAAAATCGATCAGGCGTCGGACATCATGTTTTTGGTTGTGGGCGATAAGAAACTTCCAGTTTCCGACTTCAATACCGGTTACTGTCCTGGTGGTTGTTTCTTTCGCGTCGCACCAGGAAAAACTTTGAAAGGGACTATTTCCTACGAAGACTTTAGATTACCTGCCGACCTCGTTAACGAACCCAAGCGTTTGGAATTTTCGCCGCAGGCCTTCAGGTGTTCAATCGTTAGGTAAAGTGCAAATTGATCGGTCACTTCGCCGCCTCGATGAGTGCGAGTGCCTCTCTCGCGTCGACGATATTGATGCCCTGGAACTGTTTGAGGACCAACAAGTCCTGGTCGCGGGTGACGATGAGGGAGGCTTCGGCGGCGAGCGCACAGGCAAGCACGTGATGATCATCGGGATCGCGGCTCACGGGGGCGATGGCGGGGGCGCGCACGAGAGTGGTCAGGGCGCGATAACCTGTGAGCATGGCGAGGGGCGTGCTGCCGACCGTGCGGATGCGGGCGGCGTGTTTGTCGCGCGTGAGGACGTCCTCTAACTCGGCGAGGAGCGTCGCGCTGGTAAACAGCGTGATCCGCTGAGCGCGCGCGGCGCTCAAGACCTCTGCGGGGAGTCCGCCCCAGAGGAAAGCCGAGACGACGGTGTTGGTATCAGCGACGATCCGCACGGCTGCGGCGCTCGGCGCGTGCGGCGGCGATCTCGGCGTCGATTTCTTCTTCAGTGAGGCGTGGCTCGAGCTTGGCGAGTTTGTCCATGGTGCCGAAGAGCTGATCGACCTGGCGCTTCTTCATGGCGTCGCGCAACAAGGTGGCGATCGCTTCATCGCGCAAAAGACCTGCAGAGCGGGCGGCTTGGGCTAAATCATCGGGCAGTGAGACGGTGACGTTGGTCATGGCGGGCTCCGTAATCGATGTTAGGCGCGCGCGACGGCACGTTCGGCGGTGCGGTCCGTGCTGCGTGCGTCCTGGGTGGCGCGGCGCTTCAATTGCCCGCGTTCGATGAAGGCGTCGACGAGTTGCATGATCTGGCGGCGCTCTTCCGTGGGCAGGCTCGCAATTTGCGTGAGGCGCCGCTGCATGCGGGTATCGAGGGGCTTGGCTTTGCGCTTGGCGGTCTCGGTGCCCAGCAGCGTCTCGATGGATACATTGAGCACGCGCGCGATCTTCGGCAGCAAGGTGGCCGGGGGGAAGGACGTCGGGCCTTCGTAGTAGGCCATCATGCGCTGAGAAATCCCGATCTCCTGGGCGAGTGCGGTTTGCGTGAGTCCGGCTTGTTTGCGCAGTTGCGCGAGTCGGGGGCCGAAGCCGCCGGGGGCTTCGCCTGCAATGCGTTTGGGCATGAGCATCGGTCCTGGGTCGGGGGTCGATGGGGAGTGTAGGGGTGGTTCTGGCGGGGTCATGGGGAGGGGCTTATGAACCTATACATGGAGTGTATTATACACCGAACGTAAAAAGAGGTCATACATCGTGCAAGGGCCTCTTGACAGCTTTTTGGAGCAATCCCAACGGCAAGGGACTCTGGCTGCCGGATGGCAACTGGCAGTCCGCCATCGACGAGTTGGGCGATCCTGCCCAGCCGCTGACCGGGAAGGGCCGCAGGATCGATCTGTGCCAGCTGTTGCGTTGAGATGTTGAGCCTAAATCTGCTGTAAATCCTTGGGTTTACGCCCATCACTGGGTATGCTTTCGAGATGCAACCTGGATCCACCATTGCGACCAGCGCCAGCCTGCGCGGCGTCAAGTATGAAATTCGCGGCCGTCTCGCGCGGCGCGCGCTGGAACTGGCCCGACAGGGCTATGAAATCCTTTCGCTGAACATCGGCAATCCGGCCCTGTTTGGCTTCCGGACGCCCGAGACCATGCGTCTCGCGATGATCGAAAACCTGGGCGAGTCCGAGGGCTACTGTCATCAGAAGGGCATTTTCCCGGCGCGCGAAGCCGTGGTCATGCAGCAGCAGGCGCGCGGTGTCACCGGCGTCAGCGCAGAAGACGTTTTCATCGGTAACGGTGTCAGCGAGCTTATCGATCTTGGCCTGCGGGCACTGCTGAATCCGGGCGATGAAGTGCTGGTGCCGAGCCCGGACTATCCGCTCTGGACCGCTGCAGTCATGTTGAACGGCGGCAAGGCGGTGCATTATCCCTGCCGTCCCGAAGCGGGCTATGTCCCGGACCCCGAGGAGCTGGCGCGCATGGTTACGCCGCGCACCCGGGCGATTGTCATCATCAATCCTAACAACCCGACTGGCGCGGTGTATCCACGCACGGTGCTGGAGCAGCTGGCCGCGCTGGCCGAGCGGCACTCACTGGTGGTGTTTTCGGATGAAATCTACGACCAGATCCTGTATGACGGCGCGCCGTTCATTCCCATGGCGACGCTGGTGCACGACACGCTGTGCGTGACCATGTCGGGCATTTCCAAGGTCTATCGCGCCTGCGGCCTGCGGGTCGGCTGGGCGGTCATGTCCGGCAAGGTATCGGCGGCGACCGACTACATGGAAGCGCTCGAGTTGTTAGCTTCCCTGCGTCTGTGCAGCAACGTGCCGAGCCAGTGGGCGGTGCAGACCGCGTTAGGTGGCTACCAGAGCATCAGGGACCTGGTGGCCCCCGGGGGCCGTCTTTACGAGTCGCGCCGCGCCATTGTCGAGGGCGTGGCGGCCAGCAGGTACCTCGAATTACCGGGCACCGTTGCAGGCGCGATCTACGCGTTGCCGCGCATCAAGGCGAATGAATTGCCGGACATCGACGATCAGCAGTTCGCCCTCGACTTGCTGGAGCGCAAACATGTGCTGGTTGCGCCCGGCACCAGTTTCAATGTTCCCTACCGCAACAGTTTCCGCATCACCAACCTGCCCGATGTCGCGACCCTGAAAGTGGTATTTACGCGCACCGAGGAGTTGCTGTCGGACTACGCCGCGATACGCGGGGGTCCGTCCAATGTCGTTGAGGCGCGCGCGCGCTTCAAATAGCCCCCGTTTCCCATAGACTCTGTGCATGAGTCTGCCGCCGGAAATCCGCTCGGCGCTCGCGACGGGGCACGGCATTCTGGTACCGGATCCGGCGCGCGCGGCCGTCATTCGCCTTGCCTACGCCGACCAGCAACTCAAGGCTGGCCGCGCGGTGTGGTCGACGCCCGATATCGCAACACCTTCTGCGCTGCTCGCTCGAGTGGCCGCCGATGCCCGACAACCGCTGATTAGCCGCGCGACCGAATGGGCTCTGTTGCGTGAATTCGCGCTGGCACAGGATGCAGGTGCCACCGGCAGCGCGTCGGCCAACGGACTGGCCGATGCCTGGCAGCGCAGCCTGCACCTGCTGCGGGATCAGGGCATTGCACCCGCCCGGGTTGCGGCCTTCGCCACGCCGGAAACGGCAGCCTTGCTGGCTGCGTTCGAGCACTTGCGCAATCGCGCGCGGAGCTGGGGTATTGGCGCGCCTGCGCTTTGCCGGCCTGGGGATTTCCCCGCACCCAAGCGCCGCGTCGCGCTCGGGTTTGCCGCCGTACCGCGCGCCTATCGGGATTGGACGGAATCGTCGGCTGACGCGGCGCCCGGGTCTTTGGCGTCCAGCCATGCAATCGCACTACACGCCGCGCCAACATCGGCGGACGAGGTGGCCGCGGCATTGAGCTGGGCCTGCCACAGGCTTGAACAGAATTCCGCGGCGCGGCTGCTGGTCGTCGTACCGCCAGGCCTGGCGTATGACGCTGCGTTGCAGCGCGCACTGGCAGCGTCAGTTCGACTCGACATGGGTCGTGACGAGGCCATTTTTCTGGATCGGCTACGACGCCTGGTGGACGCGCCGGCCGTGCGCCAGCAGTTGTTTCTGCTGCGCCTGCTGGCCGGGAGTCTGCCAGTCGCGGAGTGCTGCACCGGCCTGCGCGATGGCGGCGCCGCACTGACGGAGCAGGTGGCGCGCGCGCAGTTGGCGCAATTGTTAGCAACGCAGGCCACCGGCGATGTCAATCTGGCGCGCATCGCGGCGTTATTGCGCTCCGGGGCCGGGACGGCTCTCGAAGCCGCGCAGCAATGGCTGGCGCAATTGCAGCCGGCGCATGACGCGCTGGTCGCTAACAAGGAGCAGGCAAACGACTGGTCCGATCGTCTGGCGGCCGCCAGCAAGTTGTTGCCGCTGGCGTGGAGCACTGGCAACCCGGACCAGGATTTCAGTTTGCAGCAGGCCTGGCAGGAGTTGCTGATCGAGTGCAACCAGCTTGCGGCGCTCGGCGGTTCGGATTCGCTGCAACGAGCGCTGGCATTGCTGGCGGCGCGCGCGGCGCGATCGCCGTGGCCCGAGCGACGCTCAGACAGTCGACTGCATGTTGCGCGTTCAACGCAGGATCCGATCCTGCAATACGATGGAATCTGGGTCTGCGGGCTCGCGGCCGCGCAGTGGCCGCTGGCTCCGCAACCGGATTCCTGGGTACCGAAGCCCCTGCAAACAGAATCTGGAATGCCGGCTGCGAGTGCTGCTGGCCGTTTACAGCAAGCCCGCAGCGAGCTGACCGCGTGGCGTTGCACGACCGGCGATCTGCATCTGAGCTATCCCGCATTACTGGATGAGCACGTCGCCAGTGTCAGCCAGTTGCTGCTGGAGCTGGGGCTCAAGGAGACTGCCGCAGAGTCAGCGGCGGCGCCGCGGCGCGGCCGCGCGGCCCAAGTGCAGGCGGCGGCGCCTGCGTTGCTGCAATTCGTCGATGACTCGTATTCGCGGCGTATTCAGGGCGAGCTCCGTAGCGGCGCCGCGGCAATGAATCTCTTCAACGAATGCGCGTTTCGCGGTTCGGCGCAACTGCGCCTGGCGCAGGTGCAAAAGGACGATGCGGTTCCGGGCATCGAGTCTCTGCAAAGCGGGTCGCTGCTGCATCTGGCATTGCAGTGCGTCTGGGACCAGCTCCGCGGGTCCGCCGGCCTCGCGAAAATTCCGGAATCCGAGACAGCCGGCTTCGTTGCTAACATCGTCGCGGCGCTGATACGCGAGCAGCTGGCGAAGGGCGAGAATTTTCCGGCCGCGCGCCGTGCAGCGTACGCGGTCGAGGAGCGCCGCCTGACGGAACGAATCACCGCACTGCTGAACGCGGAACGCAAGCGCGGCCCCTTTGTGATTGAAGAGCTCGAAGCTGAACGGCCTTTGACGCTGGACGGCGTGCACTTTCAGGTGCGACTCGATCGCGTGGATCGCATTGGCGATCAGACCCTCGTGATCGATTACAAGACTGGTAAATCAGGCAAGCCGCGCTGGCGCGATGAGCCGCCACGGGAAATTCAGTTGCTCATCTATCGTGAAGCCCTGTTAGCTGCGGGGACTGCAGTGGCGGGCCTGCTGACCTGGCACCTGCTGTCCGGCAAAGTCACCGCTGGCGGCGCGGCCGCACCCGCGCTCGCGCTATTTCCGCCTTTGGCGCCGGCCAAGCAGACGCTGGACTGGTCGACGGCTGCGCCGGGCTGGAGCCGGCGCGTCCATGAACTGGCGACACGGCTCTGGCAGGGCGATGCCAGGCTGCAGCCCCTGAAAGGCGCGTGCGAGTACTGCGACCTGAGGGGCCTGTGCCGGCGCGATGAACGCCTCGGGCTGGCCGGTATCGATGACGACGACAGTGACGACAGCGATGACAACGGAGCTAACGGTGGCGATGCTGGATGACAGCGACGTGCGCCGTGAAGCGGTCGAGTCTGCCGACTCGATCCTGCTGCGTGCGCCTGCCGGCAGTGGCAAGACTACCGTGCTGGTACAGCGGCTGCTGGTACTGCTAACAACAGTCAGCAGGCCTGAACAGGTGCTCGCGATCACCTTTACGCGCAAAGCCGCTGCGGAAATGCGCGAGCGGGTGCTGGCTGCGCTTGCGCATGCCAGTGGCGCGCAGCCGGTGCCCGCCGGCGCGAACGACAGTTTGCGCCGCACGATCGATCTCGCGCAGCAAACCCTGCGTCATGCAACGCGTCAGGGCTGGGATCTGCTGCAGAACCCGGCGCAATTGCGTATCCAGACCATCGAATCGTTGAATCACTGGATTGCTGCGCAGCTGCCGGCGAGTGCCGGCACGGGCGATGGCGATATCGTCGAAAGGCCGGTGGGCATTTACCGCGACGCCGCGCGCCAGGCGCTGGAACTGGCGGCACAGGATTCCGAGCGGCGTGAGCACCTCGCGCGCTTGCTGCGCCTGGTCGATAACCGCTGGAACACCCTCGAGGAAGAATTGGCCATGCTGCTGACGCAGCGGCACCGCTGGTGGCAGCACCTCGGAACCCTGGCATTCGACCAACAATGCGCCGAAGTTGCCAGCTGCCTGCAGCGGCTGTCGGTCGCGACCCAGGAGCGGGCGCAACAGGAGATAGGGGCTGATTTTCTGCAACGCGCCGCGCGCGTGCTGCGGGATACGGCGGGCGAACGTGTCGCGCACGGTGACCAGGACCTGGACTGGGCCGCCTGGTGCACAACGCGGCAACTGCAACCGCTGCCGGAGCTGTTGCCGATGTGGCGATTGCTGGGTCGCTATTTCCTGACGGGGAAAAATGAAATGCGCAGCCGTTTTCCGTCGGCTAACGGCCTGCCCGGTGTTGCGGATCAGCACAAAGCATTGCTCAAGGAGCTGGCGGACGAGCTGAAATTGCTGCCGGGAGCGCGCGAGGTGCTGGTGGCGCTGAAGGAACTGCCGCACGCGCAGCTGTCGGCAGACAGCCGTAGCGCGCTACAGGCTCTGCGGGCGCTGTTGCCGCTGGCGGCGGCGGCATTGGAGGAGTTGATGGGGGCCCTGGGCCTGCGCGACCTGATCACGGTCAGCGGTCGCGCGCGAGCAGCGTTGTCTGACGAGTCCGAACCCACGGAGTTCGCACTGCGCCTCGGTGAGTCGCTGCAGCACATCCTGGTGGATGAGTACCAGGACACGTCGATCGATCAGTTTGAGCTGCTGCAGAAACTCACGCTCGGATGGAGCGCTGGCGACGGCCGCAGCGTACTGCTGGTCGGCGATCCGATGCAGTCGATCTACGGCTTTCGCGATGCGGAAGTTGCGCTGTTCCTGCGCGCAAGGCGCGAGGGGCTTGGCGAGTTGAAGCTGCGGTATCTGGAGCTGCACCGCAATTTTCGCAGTCAGTCAACCATCGTCGAATTTGTGAATCGCAGTTTTGCGCCGTTGATGCCGCAGCAGGATGACTTGCAGGCCGGCCAGGCGGCCTACACGGGCGCGGTGGCGGCACGAATCGACGGTGCCCCTGGAACAGTGCGGTTTCATTTGTTAGCAAGGAGTGTTGGCCGGAGCGCGCGCGAGCTCGAGGCGGAGCGAATTCTGGCGCTGGTCGCGCAGATTCGACAAGCGTCGCCGCGCGGCAGCATCGCGATCCTGACCCAGACGCGCAACAGCGTCGCGGGACTGACCGAATTGCTGCGCGAACGGGGTTGGCCGGTGCGCGGCGTCAAGATGGTCGCGCTGGCGGATCTGCCGGCCATTCAGGATTTGAATTCGTTGACGCAGGCACTGCTGGACCCGATGGACCGGATTGCCTGGCTCGCGGTGCTGCGGGCGCCCTGGTGTGCGGCATCGCTGGACGTGCTCGAGGCGTTGGCGCGGTCCGCTGGCAACGGCGCCATGGCGAGCGCTCTGCAACATTGTCTGGATCACAACACCTGGCCGCCCGGTACCGCTCCACGATTGCCACCGGTGGCAGCGTGTTTGTTAGCAGGATTGACCGGCGCGGCCCAGGATGGCATTGCGTCGACAGTCAGCAACACCTGGGTGAATCTCGGCGGACCCGCCTGTCTGGGTGCGGGCGCCGACCTGCACGACGCTGAAAACTACCTCGATCGGCTGGCTCTGGCGGCAGCCGGCCGCGACTGGCGCGGCCGCCACTCGCTGGCCTCGCTCACGCAGGATCTGTATGCGCAAGCGGGCCCGAATACGCGGTTGGAGATTCTTCCGATCCATCAGGCCAAGGGGCTGGAATATGATCATGTGATTCTCACCGGCCTCGCGGTGAAATGGACAGCCGAAACGCGACGTCTGTTAGCCTGGCGGGAGATTCCCGGCGACCACGGCGCGCCTGCGAATCTTGTGTTAGCTGCGAGACCCGATGCCGCGGCTGGCGAGACTGATGGGGTCTATGCGTTCCTGATGAAACTGGCCCGGCAGCGCGCCGCCCAGGAAAAACTGCGGCTCATGTATGTCGCGGCGACGCGGGCCCGCGAATCGTTGCACTGGGTGGCCAGCCTGATGAAGGATGATGCAGGCGAATGGCGGCCGCCACGGGCGGACTCGACGCTGAATCTGTTGTGGCCGGTGCTGGCCGCAAGTTTTCGCGCGGGCGATGCGCTGGATCGCACAGCGGCGGTCGTTGACATGGCTGCGAATGCCTTGCCCGCTGCGACGGGGCTAACGCCAGAGCCGAGGCATGCGCGCCGATTGCCAGATGCATGGCAGGTCCCGGCTGCGGATGCCGTGCTGGATACCCGGGTCCGCCCGGCGGGCGCTCCGCGCCCCGAACAGGAACCGGAATTCGACTGGGCCGGCATCGAATCGCGCCATGTTGGCACCGTGTTGCACGCCGCACTGCAGCGAATTGCGGTGGCTGCGCGCGAGCAGGGCGTGTTGCCGACAGAGTTGCCGGACGATCCGCTGTGGGCGGCCGAGCTACGCGCCCTCGGTGTTGCTCCGGTACGCATTGCCAGGGCGGTGAGTCGCATCGGCGATGCGCTGCGCGCGACCCTGAAGCACGCCACCGGACGCTGGATTCTGGACCCCGCGCACCCCGAAGCGCATTGCGAGCAAGCGCACAGTGGCTTGCTGGACGGTGAATTGGCGGCCATTGTCGTAGACCGGTACTTTGTGGATCGCGAGGGCCAACGCTGGGTTATCGACTATAAATCCGGGCAGCATCTGGGTGGCAAAATTGCCGAGTTCCTGGAAAACGAGAAGCGCCGTTATCAACCACAAATGCAGCGTTACTGCCGCTTGTTAGCCCAGCAGGGCGGCCCGGTGCGCGCGGCGCTGTATTTTCCGATGATGCAGCAAATCGTAATCTATAGTTGAGGAGCCTGACTGGCATGGAAGTTCGCACAGCGGCAGAGCGCGGCGGCGCAGGCTTGCGGCACGAGCGGATCGAGCTAACAGACGACCCTCGATAGACGAACCACGTTCCTGCTAAAAATTGCCTTCGAGCCCGAATGGCCTGCGGCCCGAGGAATCCGCGCCACCCATGTAACGCAACGCGTTGACCACATCCGGAGGGACGCCGGCGCGCGGTGCGAGCGCGCCTTCCAATACATAGCCGGGTGCAGGCGTCAGGCGCAGCGTGCCCCGGAAATCAAACGGCCCGCCGCGATCCACCAGGCTGCCGATGGGATCGTTTTCGGCACTCAGGGCACCGTCAAAACTGAGCAGCCAGGAGCCCAGAGCGGTAGGCGCAACGGCCTGGGTGAGATTGTCGATCTCTAACGTGCCGCGAACCAGCGCGGTTCGACCGTTTGCCGCCACGCGCAGCTCCTGCAGACGTGCTCGCACCTCGCCGCCGAATCCCGCCGGTACCCTGACGCCGCCGGCGCGCAGGATTGGAGCCAGCGCGGCCAGTTGCGCCGTTCCCTGCAGCGCGCGCAGTTGCAGGCTCTGGTCGCGGCGCGCGAGCAGATCAGCATCCAGACGCACTCCTGATCCACGCAACTGCAGGTGCGCGGCGACCCGGCCTGTTAGCAAGGGCCAGAACCGCAGCTGCCAGCTCAGCTGACCGAGGGTTACGCCACCGACAGTGGTGTTGTCGCAGGCGCCGCGCCACAGCGTGCCGCGCGCCTGCGGGCAGGCCAGCGGTGCCGGCAGTTGGCGCACGAGCGCGCTGGCCGGCCAGCGCGCAATCACCACGCCCAGGAACACGATGCCGAGAATGAGAATCGCGCGCCAGCGCATCAGATACTAACGGCCGGCAACTTTGAGCTGCACGGACGCATTCACCACACCGGGTGTCGAGCTGGGACTGACAGACATGCCGACAATGCTGATGCTGTGCTGCTGACGCAGCCGCGCCAGCCACGCAACGATATTGTCGAACGCTGCATCCTTGAGACTGGCCTGCAACTGGCCCGATCCTGTGGGCTGCACCTGGCTGACGGAATTGCCGAGTCCGGATTCGCGCGCAACCCGATCGACAATTACCAACGCATTTTCCGGAGTTGCCGGGGTCGCGGCCAGTCCCGGGCCGGCCGCCATCACCTGTGGTGCGGTGGCCTCAAGCCAGCGCAGGTCATCCTGCTTGCGCGACAGTCGTTGTTCGGCGGCGCTCACGCGCCCGTACAGCGGAGCTAACAGCGCAAACAACAAAATCAGGACCGCAACGGCGCCACCGATGCCCAGAAAGAGTTGCTCGCGTGGTTCGCGGCTACGCCACCAAGCCATCATGATGCGCCACCGCGGCGGATACGAATCTGGCCAGCGTAGCCGGACTCCGCAGCCGCGCCGCTCAGCAATTCGGCCTGCATGCCCCCGCCGCGCAACTGGGTGTTGATGCGCTCCAGGCTGTCAGCGTTGTCAGCGCGAACCCTGATTTCGAGCGCGCCGTTCTGAAATCGCAACGATTCGATCCGCGCCTGTGGCGCGGCGCCGCGCGCATTGGCAAGCGCTGTCATCAGCGCCAGCGCGACATCATCACCGGCGCCGGCGCCGCTGAGACGGGTCATGACCGCTTTGCGCAGCAGCGCAGGGTCGGCGGGCGCCGCGTCGGCTAACAGGCTGCGGCCAAGTTCGGTAAGACGCGCGTCTACCTGCTGCTCGGCGGTGCGCAGCCGCGACCATTTCAGCCATTGACTGCCAGCTAACAGGCCTGACAGAACCAGCGCCAGCACCACCGCCACGCGCCATTCCTGCCAACCCGCGCCGGCATTGGCGGACGAAGGATAATCGCCCTGCAGCAGATTGATGGGCCGCGCTTGCGGCAATTGCTGCGCAAACAGCGGCAAGGGTCCCTGCGCGAGCAGTTGCACTTTCACGGTGAGGAATCGTTCGCGCAAGGCGTCGACCTGGTCGCTGCGCGATTGCCACTCGGCCGGCGTTGCATACAACAACAGCGAACGATGCGCCGGTTCGCCGCCGCAGGCGATATCAAATGCGGCGCCCAGTGGATCGGCAGGCACCGTGCAGTGCGTGCCATCCTGCAGGCGTACCAACACCGAATCACCTAACAACAAACCGATAATCTGCCCGGGATTGGCCGGCAGCAGCGCGGATTCTGGGTAAAGCGCGGCGACGCGGATACCGGCGGCCTCGAGCGCTGCGAGGTATTGTTGCAGCCGGTCGCGCGCGATCACGCTGACAGGCACGCGGCTGCCATCCGCCGGCCGTTCGCCTACCGCAACATGCATATCCTCGATGTTATCCGCCAGCTGTTCCTCGATCGCATAAGGCACGGCGAACTGCCAGCGGCCCGTGGTGCGTGCGGGCAGATCGGCGTACAGATTGACGACGTCGTCGGCAGGCACCAGCACGATGACTTCGGCGTTGGCCGCCATGTTTGCGGCTTCGGCAAGCGAGCCCGCCAGCGGAGGCGCACTGACCATGCCGCGCGCGTCGCAGCCCAGCCAGCTCGCCGCAAGGCTGCCACCTGCGTCACGCGACAGTCGAACTAACAGATAACGGTTCATTCTGCCATGGTCCGTGTTAACACCCGCACCTCGGGCTTGCCGGTAGCGCCGGTAGCGCGCATCAAGAAGCTTTGCAGGTCGAATGGTTGGGTACCGATTGTAACCAAGCTGCGCAGTTCGAAGAAGTTAGATTGCACCTTGACCCGGCTCTTGATCTTCTGGTATTCGGCCGGGTTGGCACTGAAAAGCTGCTCAAACTGCAGGACATTCGGATAGCAGCCCGACTTTCGCTGGGCCTCCAGCGTACTGGCATTCGCGGACCATAACCGCTGATCGACCAATGCATCCAGCAGCACGCCGCTGGCGCTGCAGAGATTGATTTCTCGCCGATTGCGGGGCAGGGCCGTGACATGCGGCGCCAGCCGCTGGTAAATCTCCGCGCCGATCTGCGGAATGGCCAACAACTCGGACAGCTGCAGCATAGGACGGTTTGGTGGCCGATTCGACGGTTGCTGCGATGTATAGAAACTATCTTCCGCGCCATTGGGCTCGGTCTGCTGGTCCGAGTCAATGTAGTCGACAACCAGGTCCGACTTTTGTTCCGGGATGTCGAGTGTCTTCAGCAGGCGCCGGAAGATTTCCACTGCGACCGGGTCCTTCGCGCCCTGGTCGTCCACCAGGCTGTTGAGATTGAAGCGGCCGTCCAGGTCCGTGACCTGTCCGGCAATACTAACGCCGTCGATGAGTTCCATCGGACCCTGCAGCTGGTGCCAGGATTCGGTCCAGTCATCGGTTTGATTGGTGTCATCCGCCAGCCCCCAGGCTGCGACCGCTTCTGCGCCAGCCTGCGCCTGAAACGCCTGGTCCAGTGCCGCGTTCCCTGCCGCGCGCCGCAGCGCCAGCGCGCTGCGAAACTGGATGCCGACGGCAATTGCGGCCGCGATGGCGAATATCACGATCGCCGCTAACAGCGCGACGCCGCGCTCGCGCCTCATCCCGGCACCTCAATTACCCGGCGCAGCGTGCCAAAATCCTCGGTTTCCAGAATTATTTCCACCGCCAACGGGCGTAGACGCAGATTAGCCGAGTTCGCCGGCACCGTGGCGGGTGGCCAGCTGTCGGTCCATTGCCGCCCCATGTTCATGGCGCGCACCGTGACGCTGCGAACCTTGCCCAGCAACGCGCGCCGGCGTGGTATCGCACTCTGCGCCGCATCTAACACCGGCCATTCCAGGCGCACCAGTTGGCCGTCATCTAACAGGTACTGCACCCGCTGCAGATTGCTGCGCGCGATGCCGGCGCTGTTGCGCCAGCCGCCGCGCGTCAAATTCGCCAGCACGTTGTTGCGCGGATCGATGCGCAGTGCGGCTTCTTCGCCGGAGCCGGGCAGGTCGCGCACCGGTCGCGACACCAACTGCGTGAAATCCAGGCTCAGCCAGCGCATGGTGTTTTGCAGGTCGCGCAGCCGGGTCTCGGCAGTCGCTATGCTGGCCTTGTGCTGCGCCGCTGCGCTGACCGCGCCATAGCCGATCGCAAACATGATCGCGAACACAAAGATCGCGACCAGGATCTCGATCAGCGTGAAGCCGCGCAATTTTTCAGTGATTCCTGGCAAATTGAGTATCAGGTCCCAGTGGCGGGTGGCGTGGGTGCCAGGGGCGCATTGGGATTGCCCGCGCCCGGCGGGCCGCCGACAGGCTCCCAGTCGGGGGTGTCGCCGCGCGATATTGCAACCGCCGTGCCTAACACACTGGTCGCCGTGACCAGGTAGTTTTTCCCGGCGTTGTCAGCCGCGCTTGCCGGGCCCGCCTCCGCTGCCAGACGCACGCTGACGTCGATGCGCCGCAGGCCGGCTAACGCCAGTCGCTCGATGTTCTGATCCCATTCCCACCGGCGGCCGGCGAATTCCACCACGCCGTCGCTGGAACCGTCGGACGGTGGCGTCGCCGCGACACGCTGCTCGGCAATCCGATTTAATGCTATCCATTGCGCAAAGCTGCGCTCGCGCAGTACGGTGACTGTATCCGCCGCGCCGGAGACGGCTTCCATCGAGGCTGCGGCGGCCAGCGCCACGATAATCAGCGCGACCAGGACCTCGATCAAAGTGAAACCGCGTGCGCGCTGCATGCAGTCAGTCCAACAGTTTGCCATCGACCAGGATGTCGATGCGCGGTTGCGGAATCGATTGCGCGCGGCTCGCAGCGACATCCTGTGGCGCATTGTTGGCGCGCAAGGTCAGCTTGTCCGCCCGGGACTCGTCGCCCAGCAACAACTCAAACTCGCTCATTTCGCCGCCGGCATAAAAGATAGCGATTGGGTGGGGCTCATCCTTGGCACCAGGGTCGCGCAAGGCTTTCAGCAGTACCGGCCGACCTTCGACGCGCGCGCTGAAACGCAAGCCCTCCGGCACGCTTATCGGCTTACCTAACAAGTCAGCGTCGGCCGGCAGCCACTCGCGGGTACGCACATCCCAGGCCAGGAACTGGCATTCTTGCGGCGCTGCTGCGAGCGCGTAGTCGCGGCCCTCGACCGCGGCGCGTTCGCGGGCGTAATTGGCAAGTTCGATCAGGCGTTCGCGGGTGCGCGTCAGGGCCCGATCACCGCCATCGGCCAGGCCGAGGGCCAGCACGCCGCCGGCGATCATCACGCCCATGATGACCACAACCACCATGATTTCGATCAGCGTGAAGCCGCGCGCTGCACGCATGGGCCGCTCGTACCTAAGGAGTCGCGGCTTCGACGCCGTGATTGGTGATGTTGTCGACGTCCTTCTCAGGCGTGCCTTCTTCACCGTCCGGGCCCAGAGAATAAACATCGTAATCGGCCGTGCCGCCAAGACCCGGAGACCGGTAGAGATAGGGTGCTCCCCAGGGGTCAACACTGGCCTTGCTCAGATAGCCGCCCGGACGCCAATTGCGCACATTCTCCGGCTGCATAACCAGGGCCTTCATACCCTGATCGGTGCTCGGGTACCGCGACGTGTCGAGGCGATACATCGCCAGCGCCGCTTCAATTTTCTGAATATCGCCCTGTGCTTTTACAACACGCGCCTGGTCCACCTGACCGACAACGCGCGGCACGACGAATGCGGCCAGGAGGCCGATGATTACTACGACCACCATGATTTCGATCAGCGTGAAACCACGCGACCGGGGCAAGCTTGCAAGCGACATAGGCGTGATCATAGCACCGCACGATGAGCGTTTCGGGCCGCCCGGGCCGCTATAATCGTGAGCCAATTCACAGACGGGTGGCGCATGACGACGGCGATGATATTTCCAGGGCAGGGATCGCAATCCGTCGGCATGCTGGCCGAACTTGCCGCCGGCAGCTGTCAGGTCGCCGGGACTTTTCGCGAGGCCAGTGCAGCGCTG
This sequence comes from Gammaproteobacteria bacterium, assembly GCA_031363155.1. Taxonomy (GTDB): domain Bacteria; phylum Pseudomonadota; class Gammaproteobacteria; order Steroidobacterales; family Steroidobacteraceae; genus UBA964. The sequence goes on from JANLTW010000094.1 coordinate 15,860, forward strand.
GGTTATGACTTGTGGGCCCTGATTACGCACGGGCCAAAGGAACAATTGGACCGCACTGAATTTACGCAGCCCGCCATGCTCGCTGCGGGTATCGCGACCTGGCGCGTCTGGTGCGAACGTGGCGGCGCGCGTCCGGCATATGTCAGTGGGCACAGTCTGGGCGAATATTCCGCGCTGGTGGCGGCGGGGTCCCTGTGTTTTTCGGACGCGTTGCAGCTGACGCAATTCCGCGGTCGCGCGATGCAGGATGCCGTGCCGGTCGGCGAGGGCGGGATTGCAGCGATTCTTGGTATTGACGACGCCGACGTCGCGGCAGCCTGTCATGAGGCCGCACAGGGCAAGGTCGTGGAACCGGTGAATTTCAATGCGCCGGGCCAGGTCGTCATCGCCGGAGAAATCGGCGCGGTACAGCGTGCCATCGAGGCCTGCAAGGCGCGCGGCGCGAAGCGCGCGATCATGCTGCCGATGAGCGTGCCGGCGCACAGCAGCCTGATGGTGCCGGCCGCGGCACGCCTGCGCGAACGTCTGCAGGGCGTCGCCATTGCGACGCCGCGGATTCGTTACATCTCGGGCGTCGATGCCGCCGAACACATGGACCCGGAGGACATCCGTGACCGGCTGGCGCGCCAGCCGGCGCGGCCGGTACGCTGGACTGGTGTCATACGTGCTTTGTTAGCGGCGGGCGCCACCCGCTTTATCGAGTGCGGGCCCGGGCGCGTGCTGACGCCGATGACCAAACGGGTCGAAAGACGTACCGATGTCGCCTACCTGACCATTGACGATGCGGCCACCTTCGCGGCCGCCCTTGCCAGCTGACGGAGCTAACAAACATGTTTGAAAATGATCTGGTACTGGTAACCGGCGCGTCGCGCGGCATTGGCGCGGCAATCGCAGTCGGGCTGTCGGCGGCGGGCGCGCGCGTGATCGGCACCGCCACCACCGCAGAAGGGGCGGAGCGCATTACAACTGCGCTGGCGTCGTTTGGGTTCCAGGGCCGGGGCGCGGTACTTAATGTGTCAGAGGCCGCCAGTATCGATGCGCTGCTCAAGGATCTGGAGCAAGGCGTGGGGATGCCGACGATCCTGATCAACAACGCCGCGATCACCCGCGACGGCTTGCTGATGCGCATGAAGGAGGAGGACTGGGACGCGGTCATCAATACCAACCTGTCGTCGGTCTTCCGGCTGTCGAAAGCCTGCCTGAGGCGCATGGTGAAGGAGCGCAGGGGCCGCATCATCAACCTGACCTCGGTGGTCGGGGTCACCGGCAACGCCGGCCAGACGAACTACGCGGCCGCCAAGGCGGGAATCATCGGCTTCACGAAGTCGCTCGCCAAAGAGCTGGCCTCGCGCAACGTGACCGTCAATGCCGTGGCACCAGGTTTTATCGACACCGACATGACTCGCGGCTTGAACGACCAGCAGCGCCAGCAGCTGTTGAGTCAGATTCCAGCGGGCCGCCTGGGTACGGTCGAAGATGTGGCGGCCACGGTACTCTTCCTGGCGTCGCCGCAGGCGGGCTATATCACGGGGCAAACACTGCACGTGAACGGCGGAATGTACCTGGCCTGACGGACCGCCGTAGCAAAAATACCACAGTAAAAACCCTTAAAAAACAAGGACTCAGGCGAGATAAAAGCGCCCTGAGTAGCAGTTGGGCGGGGCATCCCATACAATACCGCGCCCTTTTGGGGGTACCACTTAGGACATCAAATCGATGAGCACAGTTGAACAGCAAGTCAAAGCAATCGTGGCCGAACAATTGGGCGTAAAGCCTGAGCAGGTCACCAACAGCGCCTCTTTTGTCGACGATTTAGGCGCCGATTCGCTGGACACCGTCGAACTGGTCATGGCGCTCGAAGAAGAGTTTGAGACCGAGATTCCGGATGAAGATGCCGAAAAGATCACGACTGTCCAGCAGGCCATCGACTACGTCTCTGAGCGCCGCAAAGCATCCTGACGCGTATTTAATGCCCCCGGCGCACCAGCCTAACAACGTGGGGGGAGACCGGTGAGCAAACGGCGGGTCGTCGTCACCGGCTTAGGGATAGTGTCGCCTGTCGGCAGCACGGTCGATACCGCCTGGGGGGCGATCCTGAGTGGTGAAAGCGGCATTGGTCCCATTACACGCTTTGACGCCAGCCAGTTTCCGACCCGCTTTGGCGGCGAGGTCAGGGGCTTCGATGTGTCGCAGTACATCCAGCCCAAGGAAGCGCGGCGGATGGATCAGTTCCTGCAGTACGGCGTCGCGGCCGGCATCCAGGCGATCAGCGACAGCGGCCTCGATTTCGAGCGCGTCGACAAGGAACGCGTCGGTGCCATTGCCGGCGCCGGTATCGGTGGTCTCGAGACCATTCAGAACGAACATGACGCGTATCTCAGCGCCCGGTCGCCGCGCAAGATCTCGCCATTCTTCATTCCATCGTCGATCATCAACATGATCGCGGGGCACCTGTCGATCCGTTACGGCTTCAAAGGGCCCAACCTTGGCATCGTCACGGCCTGCACGACTTCGACGCACGCTATTGGTCTGGGCGCCCGCATCATCCAGTACGGCGATGCGGATGTCATCATCGCGGGTGGCGCTGAGATGGCGATGACTGTGTTAGGTATCGGCGGCTTCGGACAAGCCAGGGCACTCTCCACACGCAATGACGCGCCGACCAGGGCGTCTCGACCCTGGGACAAGGATCGCGATGGCTTTGTTGCCAGTGACGGCGGCGGTGCGATCGTGCTGGAAGAACTTGAACACGCGCGGGCGCGCGGCGCGCGCATCTACGCCGAAATGATCGGATTTGGCATGAGCGGCGATGCGTTTCACATGACCGCGCCACCGGAAGACGGCGACGGTGCGCGCCTCGCGATGCGCAATGCACTCCGCGATGCCAGCATCAACGCCGACACTGTGCAGTACCTGAATGCCCACGCGACTTCCACGCCGTTAGGCGACAAGGCCGAGACCGCCGCCATCAAGAGTGCTTTTGGTGCGCACGCCGCCAGGCTTGCTGTCAGCTCGACCAAGTCCATGACCGGTCATTTGTTAGGCGCTGCGGGCGTGGTGGAAGCGATATTTTCGATACTCGCGATCCGCGACCAGGTCGCGCCGCCGACAATCAATCTGGATTCGCCGGATCCGGACTGCGACCTCGACTACGTGCCGCATACGGCGCGCCGTATGCCGATCGAGGTTGCGGTATCCAATTCCTTTGGTTTTGGCGGCACCAATGGCACTGTCGTGTTCCGACGATTTAGTGCCTGATATGACCCGCCCCGCGGGGCTGCGCGTCGAAGTCTCCGCCGGGCCCGCGGTCCTGCTGCAGCTCGCGCTTCGCTACCCGGATCGCTATCCGGTGTTTCTCGACAGCGCCGGCGCAGGACCGCTGGCGAACCGCCACCTGCTGTTTCGCAGCAATGGCGCGACCCTGCATCGTGACGCCGCTGGCGCGGTGGCCGGCACCCATGCCCGCGAGCAGCCGGGTTTTCTGGATGCGCTGCAGGCCTGGTACCAGGAAATAGGCCAGCGCGGCCCGTCACTCGACTGGCTGGGTGGCTGGGTCGTGTATCTGGGTTACGAGTGCGCTGCCGAGGTTGAATCGACCTTGCGATTGCCACCATCGATCGATTCCCTGAGCGCGTACGCCGCTTATTGCCCGGTGCAGCTTGCTGCCGGCGTGGGGTCGCAGTTGGTTGTTATCAGCGGCGAAGCGGGCAGCGAAGCTTTGCTCGATGCCTGCATCGCCGACCTGGCGTGTGTTGCCCGTACCCGCCCGGACCCTGACCTTGCGGAGCTAACAGTCCGCTACGTGGTGCAGGAAGACCCGCCCGAGCAATTTCTCAGCGCGGTGCATCGCGCCCAGGAGCACATCGCCGCGGGTGACATCTATCAGGCGAATCTGTCACGTGGTTGGCGGGCTCGGCTGCCGGTGGCGCGCGCGGCCGCGATCCGCGAACTGTATCCGCGCCTGCGCCACGCCAACCCCGGGCCTTTTGCTGCTCTGTTGCAGACGGAAACCTTTGCAGTATTGAGTTCTTCGCCAGAAAGGCTGATCCAGGTGTCGGGACGGGCTGTCGCAACGCGGCCGATTGCCGGTACGCGTCCGCGCAGTCGCCGTGCGGATGCGGCCGAGATGGCGGCCTTGGTCGCCCACCCCAAGGAACGCGCCGAGCACATCATGCTGATCGATCTTGAGCGGAATGATCTGGGCCGCGTGTGTGAAGGCGGCAGTGTTGAAGTCGATGAATTCCTGACAGTCGAGAGCTACCAGCACGTGCACCACATTGTTTCCAGCGTGCGCGGTCGCCTGCGCGCTGGCCTGACAATGATCGATGCGTTACGTGCAGTATTTCCGGGCGGCACGATTACCGGCGTCCCCAAAATACGTTGCATGCAGTTGATCGCGCAGCTTGAGGGCCAGGGACGGGGCGCTTACAGCGGTTCCCTGGGCTATCTGGGACTCAATGGTCAGTGTGATTTCAATATCCTGATTCGGACGCTCGTCATTGGCGAAACGGAAATCCGCTTTCGAACTGGCGCGGGCATCGTTGCGGACTCGAATGCCCAGCGCGAGCTGGAGGAGACCCGCGCTAAAGCGCGCGGCTTGTTAGCCGCCTTGACCGGATCCGTATGAGTCAACCGGCATACAGCTGGGTCGACGGAGCGCCCGCTGCATCTGTGCCAGTCATCGACCGTGGTCTGCAATATGGAGATGGTCTGTTCGAGTCCATGCGGGTGCGCGGGGGTCGCATCCGATTTATCGAGATGCATCTGGACCGTTTGTATTCGGGGGCCATGCGCCTCGGTCTGAATCCGCCGCAGCGTGAGCAGTTGCGCAGCGAATGGCTGTCGGCCGCGGTGCAGCTGACAGTGGGCGTGCTCAAGTTCATGTTGACGCGCGGTGATGCGATGCAGCGTGGTTACTCGCCCAGGGGTTTGAATAAGGCGCGTCGCCTGCTGTTGGGGTACCCGGACGTACCGGCCGGCCTGCCGGACAGTCTCGTAACCTGGCACTGCGAGCTGCGCCTCGGTGAAAACCCGTGGCTTGCGGGCCTGAAGACCCTGAATCGGCTGGAGCAGGTCCTGGCGACCGCTGAATGGCAGACTGCCGGCGCGGCCGGCGGTCTGGTGTTGCACGAAGGACTTCTGTCATCCAGCAGTGGCTCGCTTGTTAGTGGCACCTGCAGCAATATTTTCTGGCGCAACGGCACGCAGCTTTTCACCCCGCAGCTCGACCGCTGTGGCGTAGCAGGCGTCATGCGGCGCGTAGTAATGCGTGAGGCAGATGCGCTAGGCTTTGTTGTCACCGAAACGATGGCCGACCTGGACTCGCTATTGCATGCCGAAGAAGTCTTCATGAGCAATATTCGCTGGCAGGTGCTGTCAGTCAGCGTGTTGCATTTCGCGCTTGGCAGTGGGCAAAAGGCCTGGTCAGTGCCTGGCCGCTGCGCCCTGCAGCTGGCGGCCCGAATCAGCTTGCTGGACGCCTGATGCCCCTGGATCACGGCAATGCCGCCCAAGCGCCTGGTCGCTCCCGCAAGGTCCGACTCATTGCGCTGGTTGCCGCTGCAGTACTGCTGGCCACTGGTTTTTGGGTCTTTCGTTATCTGAGCTCTGAGCTAACACGAGCCGGGCCCCTTGCAGAGGAGCTGCGCGTCGATGTGCCGGCGGGGGCAAGCCGCCGGCAGGTCCTGCTGCTGTTGGAAAAAAACGGCGCCGTAAGTGACGCACGCGCCGCTGAGCTGGCGCTGCGTGCCGCGGGCCAGGACCCCGTTTTCAAGGCCGGGCGCTATCGTTTGCCGGCCCGCGCGAGCTTGCAGCAGTTGGTGCAGTTGTTGGCCTTGGGCCAGGTTGAGCTCGCCAGTTTGACGATCCCGGAAGGCCGGACATTCGCCGAGGCCCGCGCCGCGATCGAGCGGCATCCGGCAATTGATGCGACCCTTCGCGGCAAGACCGACGCAGTCGTCATGCAGGCGCTGGGCGCCGCGCAGCGGTCCCCGGAAGGGCGGTTCTTTCCGGACACCTATCGCTTCGCGGCCGGTACCCGCGACCTGCAGATCTATCGCCAGGCGTTCACCCGCATGCAGGAGCGGCTCGACAGCGCCTGGGAAACACGCGCCGCCGATTTGCCGATCGCTAACAAAGATCAGGCCCTGGTGTTAGCATCGATCATTGAAAAAGAGACTGGCATGGCCGATGAACGGCCGCAAATCGCGGCGGTATTTGTCAACCGGCTGCGCCAGGGCATGCGCTTGCAATCAGATCCGACCGTAATCTATGGTCTCGGCAGCGCTTACGATGGCAATATTCGCACCGCGGACTTGCGCACGGATACCGTCTATAACACCTACACCCGCAGCGGCCTGCCACCGACACCCATCGCGCTTCCGGGTGCCGGGGCGATCACGGCAGCACTGCGGCCAGCGGCCAGCGATGCGCTGTTTTTTGTGGCAACCGGGCGCGGCGATGGACGGCACGTTTTCAACAAGGACTACGCTGCGCATGAGCGCGCCGTAGCCGACATGTTACGCAGCCAGCGCCAGGCTGCCCGGAGCGCCGGGCCATGAGGGGTGCATTCATTACGCTCGAGGGCATTGAAGGCGCCGGCAAGTCAACGCTTGGGTTACGGCTGCGTGAACGACTCGGCGCGGGCGGGCGGCAGGTGCTGCTGACCCGGGAACCTGGTGGCACGCCGCTCGCAGAAAAGATCCGCAGCGCGGTGCTGGATCGCGGCACGGAACAGATTTCGCCCGCGAGTGAGACGCTGTTGATGTTTGCCGCGCGTGCCATCCACGTCGATAACCTGATACGGCCCGCGGTCCTGCGCGGTGACTGGGTAATTTGCGACCGCTTCACCGATGCCACCCGCAGCTACCAGGGAGCAGGCCGCTGTGTATCCGGCGAGCTGATCGAGTCGCTCGCGCAACTGGTGCATGCGGACCTGATCCCGGACCTGACATTTTTGTTAGATCTGCCGCCCGAAATGGGATTACAACGCTCGCGCGCCCGTGGCACGGGAACCGACCGGATCGAGTCCGAAACCCTGGCGTTTTTTACGCGCGTGCGTGCGCACTATCTCGCACTGGCGGCCCGGGAGCCCGCGCGCTTCGTGGTCTTGCCGGCGTCCGAACTTGGCGTCGATGCACTATGTGATGCCGCCTGGAACGCACTGCAGGAGCGGCTCCACCCATGAGCGCGAGCGCGGTCCTGTCGGTGACAGAATTACCCTGGCTGCAGCAGCCCATGACCCGGGCGCGCGCCGCCCTGGCCGGCGAGCGTACTCCGCATTCATTGCTGGTGAGCGGCCAACCGGGCGCAGGGCTCAGGGTATTCGCCGACTGGTTGATCGCTCTGCCGCATTGCTCGGACGCCGCACGCGCGCCCTGTGGCGTTTGCAAATCATGCGTCTGGAATGCCCAGGGCAATCACCCCGACCACTATCTGCTGACGCCGGTCGAGGACTCCAAGGAAATTCGTATCGATCAGGTGCGCGAGCTCCTGAGTCAATTGGCGATGACTGGTCATGGCGGACGCCAGCGCACTGCACTGGTCTATCCGGCCGAGCGACTGAACCGCAACGCGGCCAATTCATTTCTGAAAATGCTCGAAGAGCCCCCGGCTGGCAGTTTGCTGGTGTTAGCAACCTCGTCACCCTCGCGACTGCCCGCCACGATTCGCAGCCGCTGTCTGAAAATCGATTTGCCGCTGCCTGCGCGTGCCGATTCCGCGCAATGGCTCAGTGAAAGATGCGGTGGCAGGTCCGAATCCTGGCAACGGGTGCTGTCGATCACGGGCAACTGTCCGACGATTGTTTGCGAGTCAGAACTCGCGGCCGTGCTGCAGCAGGCCGAGGAACTGGAGGCTGATGCGCTCGCGCTGGCCGCGGGCGAACGCGAACCGCTGCTGCTTGCCAAGCAATGGGACGATGACCGCTACGACTCCCGGCTCGTTGGGTTGGAGAACCTGATCACAAAATACCTGCTGCATAGCGCGAGAACGAGCAGACCGCACTTGCTCTCCGCCCTGGAGATGCCGAAACTACGGGCCATGTTCGAAGTTCTGGACCGGGTGCGTGACGATCGCTTGCTTGCGGAAACGCCGGTCAATCGGCGCCACGGTTTGACAGTCCTGCTGACGGCGGCTCAGGCTGCGCTGCGCAGCGCTGGCGTTGCGCCAGGCGGTGATCGATGAGTCCGGCGCCGCGCGTTGGTGGCGGCAAGCCAGGCCTGCTAACGCTGACCATTAAGGACAAAAGCGCCTTGTATCTCGCTTACATGGCATTCGTCCGCAACGGTGGTTTGTTCATTCCTACCAACAGCAATTACCGGCTCGGTGACGAAGTCTTCATGCTGCTCAACCTGATGGGCGAAGACGAGAAGCTGCCGGTTGCTGGCCGCGTAATCTGGGTCACGCCCAAAGGCGCTCAGGGCAAGCGTACCGCGGGTATCGGCGTGCAGTTTTCTGATCAGGACCGCGGCCAGACGCAGAAGAAAATCGAAACTTATCTCGCTGGCGCAATCGCCGGCGATAAAGCCACGCACACGATGTAAGGGCCGAATTTGATCGTTACGCCGAACGGCGCAACTGCAGACTCTTCATGTTGTTATTGAGCCCGCCCTGCAGGACGTAGGCCTCGAAGCCTTTCTCTACCAGGATGAACGCAGCTGCCGCACTTCGCCGGCCGGTATCACAGCAGATCACATAGGGCTTGCCGGGATCGAGCGTGTTCAGCTTTAGGCGGATGAAATAAAGCGGAATATTGATCGAGTTTTCAATATTCATGGTTTGAAACTCGCTCGGCAGACGCACGTCGAGCCATTGACCGCCACCGGCAATCAGTTCGTGCGCCTGTTTGTCATCGACGTAATGCACCAGCGGCTCGTTCATGAGTTCGCGGAAGTCGGACTTGCCAAGGCGCATCAGCACGCCGTCGGTTGCCATGGTGACGGTTGCATTGCGCTTGGCCTCGGCAATCAGGGCTTCCTCACCGAATGAGTCGCCGGGGCCGAGTTCCGCGAGCTTGAAGCCATCCTTGTTGAGCGGGGTTTCACGTGTCACGACGCACTTGCCGCTGACAATTGCGTAGAAAAAATCGCCTTCATCGCCCTGCTTGATGATGGTTTCACCCGCTCGGTACGCGGTGCGCTGCATGCGCAGGAAAATGGCCTGAATGCTGGTAGGCGGAATTTTCTGAAAGGCGTTGCTCGACAAAAGTGTAGTCATCCAGTCGTCGTCAGCATCGGCGCCCGGGCCACCGACCACGTGGCGCAGGTCAGCGACTTCATAGGTGCCGGTCTTGTCCCAGGTGATCATGACGTCGAGCATTTCGGTGTCGACCACCAGGAATTCAATTTCATCGACCGACCGGGCTGACATCTTGCGCGGCAATTGCATGCCACCCAGCGGGTTAAGCGCTTCGGCGGTGCCGCCGCGAATCATCGCGACGGTGCGGTCGCCTTCGCGCAGTTCCACCAGGCCACCGATAACCCACATGGTCTTTCGATCCTTGTCGCCCTCCTTGAAAAGCTGGCGACCGGGCGACATTTTCCTGATGGTTACTTTTTTACAGAGCGCAAGGATGTTGTCCTTCTTCATACCGGCGAGCGGCGAGAGGGACATCAACATTTCGGGTGTTACTTCTCTGTCTTCGTTCATCTACCAGGCCATGCTGCACTGCAATCTTCGGAAATCGTAACATGCACTTGAGCCGCAACCCGTTACGCATGTCACGCCTTTACAGAATAAAGCAATGCCTGCCAGTGCGCGTCAGGCTGAAAACGCGAACCGTATCTCGCGTGCAGCGCCTGTAAACGCTGATTAACGGCCTCCAGGCCGCGCTGCCGCGCATAGGCCATCGGGCCGCCCCGAAAGGGCGCAAAGCCGGCGCCGAATATCACTGCGGCATCGAGGGCGTCCTCGCTGTCGACCACTTTTTCGCGCAGGCAGGCCACGCACTCGTTTACCAGGGCTAACACCAGGCGATCCTGGAGGTCATCGGGTGCAGCGGTGGGCGCCCCAGGCGCCTTGACCGCCTTGCCGTCCTGCCAGCGATAAAAGCCTGCGCCGGTCTTGCGGCCCAGCTTTTTCGCCGTGACCAGCGCATCGAGCTGTGTCATGTCCGGGCGCTCGCGCTGCAGCGCCTGGCTAACAATCTGGCCGACATGTTTGCAAACATCCAGGCCGACCACGTCCGCCAGTTCCACCGGCCCCATCGGCATGCCGAAATCGACCATGCATTGATCGATAGTCTCGAACGACATGCCTTCCGCGGCGGCATGCATCGATTCGAACAAGTACGGCACCAACACGCGATTGACAATGAATCCCGGAGCGCTGGCGCAGGGTACCGGGATCTTGTCGATCTTGCGTACGAATGCCAACGCTACATCCAGCATCGCTGGATCTGTGCCGCGCCCACGCACAATTTCGACCAGCGGCATTTGCGCGACCGGATTGAAAAAATGCAGGCCTGCCAGCCGCGCCGGATTGGCCAGCTTGGCGGCCAGCACTTCAATCATGATCGACGAAGTGTTGGTCGCCAGCAGCGCGGTGGGTTTCATACGCGGTTCGAGGCGCGCGTAGAGCTCCTCTTTGGCCGCGGCATTTTCGAAAATCGCCTCGATGACGACGTCGGCGTCGGGCACGCCATCGCCGGCGACGTCGGCGCGCAATCGCTGCATGGTTGCTGCCACTTTCGGCGAACCCTTGTAGCGCTTTTCGAATTGCTCGCGCGCGCGCTGCATGGCTGGCTCAACGAATTCCGCAGCACGATCCTGCAGCGTGACCGACAAGCCCCGGACTGCGCACCAGGCAGCGATGTCGCCGCCCATGACGCCGGCGCCAACCACGTGCACGCGTTGAATATTGGCGTTGGCCTTGGCAGCGCGACTCTTGAGTTGATCCTGCAACAAGAATACCCGCACCAGATTGCGCGCGGTCGGCGTCGCGAACAGCGCCGCGATCGATCTGGCCTCGGCGTCGAAGGCTGCATGCCCATGGGCACCGAAGCGTTTCCAGAGGTCGACAATCGCGTAAGGCGCCGGGTAGTGTTCGCGCTTGGCGCGTTTCGCGACCTGCTTGACGAGGCCGGGCGCCACCAAGGGTCTGAGCAGCCCGAACGACAGGCAACGGTCTAACAAAGCCGGGCGGCGGGGTGCCGGCGGGCTGCTGACGAATTGCCGCGCAGCGTTTGCGAGATCTGCAGGCGTTGCGACCAGACGATCGACCAGACCGCTCCTTAGTGCCTTGTCAGCACGCAGCGTGCGACCCGTCAGCATCATGTCCATGGCGACGCGCATGCCCAGCAGGCGCACGCTGCGCACGGTGCCGCCGAACCCCGGATGGATTCCGAGTTGCACCTCGGGCAAGCCCAGCGCCAGCCGGTCATCGCCGACCGCGATGCGATAACGGCAGGCCAGGGCCAGTTCCAGGCCGCCACCGAGCGCAAAGCCGTGAATCAGCGCGATCGTCGGGCAGGACAAAGATGCCAGTTGTTCCAGCACGCGGTGCGCTGCAACGACATGGCCATAGGCGACCTCGGGCGTCTGCAGCTGGGTGAATTCCTTGATGTCGGCGCCGGCGACAAAGCCACTTGTCTTGCCTGACTGGATTACCAGGCCACGGGGTGGCGCAGCCAGCACCGGCTGCAACAACGCGTCCAGTTCTACGAGTACTTCGCGTCCCAGTGTATTGGCCGAGGTGTCCGGTCGATCGAGGGTCAACCACAGGACGCCCTCGGCATCCTGCTCACTGCGCCAGTTCGTACTTGCTACGCTTGTCATCCGAAACTACTCCGTTGTCAGCAACCTACATCAGCGGACGCGGAAATCGCAGACCATAGGCCGATGGTCCGACCAGAGTACATCAGGTACTTTGAAATCCAATATCTCAATCGTGTCGCTGACCAGCACAAAATCCAGCTCGGCACGCGGCGAGCGCGCGGGAAAACTCGGCAACCGTGCGGTGTTGGCGCTGCGCAGACCCGCCGCCTTCATGAACAGATACAACTCGTCGATACCCCAGAAAGTATTGAAGTCGCCAGCCACGATGACCGGCTTGCTGGTTTCCCTCAACAGGTCGTGCAGGGTTCGCAATTGCTGCTGGCGGTGGCGGTACTTGATCGACAGGTGCACCAGGAAGACGCAAACTTCCTGCAGCTCGAGCTCGATGATCAGTCGCTTGATACCGGTCGCAAAATAGTGGAAGCGCTCGCCTTCGACGCGTGGCGCCGCCAGAAAGGCATTGCTTTGTTTTCGCAGGATGGGCAGCCGCGAACCAAACGAGCTCAGGCCGTATTTGCATTCGTAAATCGAATAATGACCAATCTTGTCGGCAATGAACTCGGCCTGGTTGATCATCCGGCTGCGCACCGAGCCCGTGTCGACCTCAATCAGACCAACCAGATCGGGGTCCGTCGTGCGGATGAATTCGGCGATCCCGAGCAAGACCCGCCGGTTGCTGCGCAAATAGCCCGCTCCGGGTACCGGCAGGTGAAACGTGGGTCCGGTACCCGTTGCATATCGAATGTTGTAAATCAGCAGACGCATCTAATCGTTGGTTCGCGCTAAAATTCAAGCATGTCGCAGCATGAGCCTTTCAGGATCTTTGTAACCCACGGCTGGGATGAAAGCGACGACTACCTGCGCGTTTTCGAGTATTTGGAAAGCGCCCGGGGATTCTATTACCGAAATTGCTCGTTGCCGGCCGAGGTTTCCGGCAGCGCAAGCGCCGAGATACAGCGCGAAAGTCTGCGCCGCCAAATCGCCAAGGCAGAGGTCGCAATCGCCCTGGCAAGCCAATTTCCTGCCAAGTCCGACCTGCTGGTATTCGAAATGACTTTCGCACAGGCGGCCAAGAAGCCGGTTCTGTTGCTGCGCCCGTTCGGCTCCAGCGCAACTCTGCCGCGCACTCTAACGGACCTGGCGAATGTCGTTCTTGACTGGGATGAGCGTGCTCTGGTCGATGCGATACGCGAGACGACGCGCGGCGAGCGCACCGGGCGCTGGGATGTCGTTGAGTTCAAACCCGACTGATGTTCCGGCGTTAGCCGGGAAATAGCTGCACGACCGAGCCGCCGCCGCCGGCCTGCAGTCGAACGTCCGTGGCCTCCTGCGTGTTAGGTGGCGAACTCCTCAGCAGACGAATGCTCAGTTTCACCAATGTCTGGGCCAGGCGATCCGCCTCGATGCCAGAGATTTTTCTGAGCGTCGCGCGTACCGCATCTTCGCCGCGCAACGGCCGCACGCGATTCATGCTGGTGTGCCAGCGGATGTATTCGGCGCGCAATTCCAGCGGCAGTTGCTCGAATGCAAGTTCGGCCAGTTCATTGTGATAGGCCTCGAACAGGCGATCCTTGATCGATCCAGGCCCGGCGAGTAGCTCGGTTGCAGCGGCGAAATGCTGCCAGACAGATTCGGAATTCATGCGACCCCAGCTGTGGCGTTTTTGTTACACGCCTATTTTTGTTAGCCACTTAGACGATTTTTCTCGATTTTGTTGAGATTTGCTCAAGCGGGCAATCCCAATAAAATCAAGTTCGTAGCGTAAGGATAGCCCCGGTTCCTGTTAGGGCGCAACAGGATTTTTTTCGTAATTCGCAAATGAGCGACAGAGCCGCGAGAGCGTCGGCGTAACCGACTATTTTACTTTAATTAGTCTGTATAACTATTTAATTATAAAAGGGAATATCAGGAATTTTCGCAACTTGTCTGAATCCCGCCCAATGTCGCCCGGCAGACCGACAGGTCCATCGCTATTGGCAGCGCTCCAGGTGCCAAACATCCGATCCCAAAGCGTCATACCGAAGGCCAGGTTGCTGCGCTGTGACGTTCCTGACAGGCCGTGATGTACCCGATGACAGGCAGGAGTCATCCATATCTGGTCCAGCCAATGAGCGGCCCGCCCGGTCCAGCGGATGTTGGCGTGGCTGAAACAGGACGCCGCCAGCAACAGCACCTCAAACAGCCAGACGGTGTTTGTGCCGATGCCGAAGGCGATAATGATTGCGCCTTTCCACAGCGTCGAAGCCAGCGCTTCCAAGGGATGGAATCGTAGTCCAGTCGTGACGTCTAACTCAGAGTCGCTGTGATGAACGGCATGCAAACGCCACAGGATCGGGTACCGGTGGCAGGCCCAGTGCTGCAGGTACAGTGCGAGATCCAGTACCAACAGGCCCGCCCATACGGGCAAGGGATCGCGCCCCAGTTGGGTGGTCGCGATGCCGGCCCAGGTCGCCAACCCCGCAGGCAAGGCCAGGCGTAGCACCAGGCTGTTTACGACCCCGGCGGACAGATTGAGCAGCCGAGCCTTGCCGCGCCGGACCAGTGCCCGCGCGGGTAAGGAAAACTCTGATAAAACAAGCGCCAGGAACACCAACACCGCTGCCATAGGCGGTAGTGTGTCGCAAAAACCGCGTCTGGGTGCCATGAACTGCGGCCGGCTTGCCATATTGCGACGCCGCACATCGCTGTCGCCGCGAGCCTGGTTCAGTGTCAGCTCGCAAACCTATGTCGCGGCCACTCAAACGATTTTTCCTTTTTGCACTGACGGGAAGCCTGTTCCTGGCAGCGGTGGCCTTGTTGGTCAGATTTGTTCTGATGGTCAGCTTTGAGCGACTGGAACAGGACGCTACCCAACAAAGCTTGCGGCAAGTTGAGCGCGCGCTGGATGCAGAGTTACGGCAGATGTCCGTGGTCAGCAACGACTACGCAAACTGGGACGAAGCATTCGACTTCGTGCGTACTCGCAATCCGCGCTTTGCGGAGACTAATTTTTCCAAGCCCGGCCTGCGCGAGATGAACGTCAATTTGGTTTATCTCGTGGATGAACTCGGCAGCGAAGTCTATTCGGCGGAACAGTACCCCGAGGGTGATCGTTACGACGTGCCCGCGAGTAAAACAGTTCGCGATGCAGTTCGGTCCCAGCTGACCTCATTTCAGAGAAAAATCAGCGCCGGCACCGGCGCCTGGTTGATGCGCACGCCAGCTGGCATCGCGCTGGTCAGCGCCAATCGCATCATGCCCACTTCGCGCACCGGCCCGGATCGCGGCCTGCTGGTTTTCGTCCGCCTGATGACTGACGAAGTGGCAAGAAATATGGCCGAAACAAGTCAGCTGCCGGTCAACTGGTGGGACACGCAGAAAGCGCCCGGGTTTGCCGTGCCTCTCCGTGTAGCTAACGCAGTCGCCGGGAAGTCCAGCGGCGACATTCGCCAGACGCATGTCGACAACGATGTGCAGGTATCTGGCTTCATTGTCATTCGCGACTTGAACGGGGAGGCCGCACTGCTGCTAGCAACCCACACCAATCGCAATGTGTACAACGTCGGACGGCAGACAGCGCAATACCTGCTGTGGGCCTTTGCCACCCTGGTATTGATCGTGCTGATCACGGTCTTCATGTTTGACACGCGGCTCGAGCGCTCATCGCGCCTGATCCGGCAGAACCAGGAGCTGTACCAGGCGGTAGTTGAGCAGGCGGATGAAGCCATTGTGCTGCTGGACCCTGCAACCCAGGAATTGCTGCAAGCCAATACGGCGCTCGAACAGCTAACAGGCCGCAGCCACGCGGAATTGCGCCGGCGGCCGCTGGAGGAAGCCCTGGAACCCGCGTCAGTGCCGCTATACTGGAATTTGCTGGCGACTGCCGCCAGCAATGCGCGCGTACCACTGGAACTGCGCTTCGTTGCGCCCGACGGCACACGGCGTGAAGTCGAGGTGGCCGCCAATCACCTGTCCTGGAACGACCGCAAGATTGTCTGCCTGTTGATCCGCGACCTGTCGGTACGGCGCCAGGCGGAAGCCCGCCTGCTCGACAATGAGCGCAAGCTTGAACACCTGGCTAATCATGATCCGCTGACCGGGCTGCCTAACAGAGTCTATTTGAGCTACCGGCTGCCCGCGCTGGTGGCCGAAGTTGCGCGCGCCGGGCATCGGCTTACGGTATTTCATATTGATATCGACAGCTTCAAGACCGTCAATGACGTCGCCGGCCATGAAGTTGGCGACAAGTTCCTGGTAGCCATAGCAGAACGGCTGCGCGGCATCGTCGCGAATGAAGATCTGGTAGCGCGCATCAGTGCCGACGAGTTTGTGGTCATCGTCCGTGCTGCCGACCCGCAGGTTTTCCAGATTGTTGCCAAGCGTATCGCCGACAAGTTGCGCGAGCCGCTGGCGGTTGCCGGCCGCAGCTTTACTCTCAGTAGCAGTGCCGGCATTGCGCGTTTTCCGGAAGATGGCAGTGATGCGTCCGAACTGCTGCGCCACGCTGACATCGCCCTGTATCACGCCAAGACGCGCGGCAAGGATCTGTTTCTGCCGTTTGAAACCAGCATGACCCAGAAGGTCAATGAGCGCGCGGCGCTCGAACAGGCCTTGCGTGCGGCGCTCGCCGGGCAGCAGATTTCCATTCACCTGCAGCCGATGCTGAATCTTGAAACGGAACGAGTCGTCGCGCTGGAGGCACTGGCGCGCTGGCATCATCCGGAATTCGGCAACGTACCACCGATGCAGTTCATTCCGGTCGCCGAGGAATGCGGCCTCATCATCGAGTTAGGCGAAGCCGTGCTGCGCCAGGTTTGCCGGCAGCTCGCCGAGTGGCAGCGCACGGGCGTACCGGTAGTGCCTGTTGCGATCAACGTCTCGGCGCAACAATTACAACGCGTGAATCTGACGGAGCTGATCCGTTCGGTGACCGCCGAGGCCGGAATTTCGCCGTCGCTGCTCGAGATCGAGCTGACAGAGAGCGTCATCATGACGGAGATCGAGCGGCATATCGGCACGCTGGGAGCCTTGCGCGCAATGGGCGTCAAGGTGTCAATTGATGACTTCGGCACTGGCTACTCAAGCCTGAGCTACCTCAAGCATCTGCCGATCGACTACCTGAAGATTGATCGTTCTTTTGTGCGCGACATGACCACGGACGAAAACGACGCGGCTATCGTCAGCGCAATCATCAACATGGCCAAGAGCCTGCAGCTGCAGACAATTGCCGAAGGCGTGGAAACCCTCGAACAGGCGACCCGGTTGGCCGCGGCCGGTTGCGACTTCGCGCAAGGCTATTACTACAGCAGCCCGTTGCCGGTGGAAGAATGCGGCTTGCTGCTCAGAGAGCTGGACCGGATTGGCGGCCAGTCAGACCAGTTCAAAGCCCTGGTCGACAGGGTCCGGGACATCAGGGCTGGGTCGATCAGGTCCTGAATATACTTCGCATAATGTATATTAAGTTAAATTACGGGTAGACCTGACACCGCCGATAGCTAGCCCATTGCCAGCGGCACAAAGACCGCACACACCGCTGCCAACAGCAGCGCCCCTGCCAGGTCGAACCACAGACCCGCCCGAACCATTTCCGGCATGCGAACATTGCCGGTCGCGAAAGCCATGGCGTTGGATGACGTACCCGCCGGATTCGCGAAACCCCAGCTGGCGGCGACACCCGCGAGGACACAGAACAGCACGGCATCGTGGTCGCCGCCCAATGCCAGTGCGGCGACCAGGGGAATGAAAGTTGCCGCGGTCGCAACATTGCTCGCGCACTCGGTAATCAGGATCAGCGACAAGGCCAGCAGCGGCAGCAGCAGCCACATCGGCTGGCTCGAGAAGCCACCAATGGCACCACCTACCCAGCTGGCGAGCCCGCTGCCGGTCACCGCGTCCGCAAGCGCGATGCCACCACCTAACAAAAGCACCAGGTACCAAGGCGCGCGAACCGTATCCTTCCAGGCCAGCAAGGTGTCGCCGGTGCCGGCTGGCAGCAGGCACAATGCCAGAGCCGCGACCAGCGACACTGAGGCATCGCCGAAACCGGGCAGCAGCCCTTCCAGCCATGGCACGGCGACCCAGCCGGCCAAGGTCGCCAGCAGCACCATGAGGGTCCGCCACTCGGCCTTGCCGAGGGGATTTATTGGCCCGAGCGCTCGCAGCACATCCTCGCGGCGCCCCGCCGCGGGACCGGCACCCATGACCGTGCGGCATAACAACCACCAGCCTGCCGGCAGCGCCACCAGCACGATGGGCACGCCAAATATCAGCCACTCGATAAAGCCAACGTGAACCTGCAGCACCTTGTCGATGGCTGCCGCGGCGACGACATTGACCGGAGTGCCGATCAGCGTGCCCAGGCCCCCGATGTTTGACGCCCAGGCAACGCCTAGGACCATGGCGCTCGCATAGCGCCTTTCGGCCTCGTTGCTCGGCACGCCACGCACATCCATGCTGCGGGTGCTCGCGCCTAACACGGCGGCGGCGATCGGCAGCATCATGACTGTTGCGGCCGAGTTATTGATCCACATCGATGCAAATGCGGTAACCGCCATCACCGCAAACAGCAGCGCGCCGGGAGTAGCTGCCGATCGTCTCAGCACCATTAGTGCGACGCGCCGATGCAACCCCCACTTCTCCAGAGCCAGGCCCAGCATCGCGCTACCTAACACCAGGAAGATGACAGGCGACATGTAATTGGAGGCAACCTTGTCGCTGCGCTGCACACCCAGCAGGGGCAGCAGTAAAAATGGCAGGGTGCCGGTCAATGCCACCGGTATCGCCTCCGTGAACCACCAGACTGCCATCAGCGCGGTTACGGCCGCGGTACGCCAGGCCGGCAGCGGCATGTCCACCGGTGGCGCGAGACTGAGCATCGCGGCGAAGATCATTGCGCCCAGCCAAAAGCCAATGGTGCGCAACGACATGCTCGACTCTCTAAACGAATCGATAGCCGTCGGCGCTGAGCGGCAACCGCCGTGGGCGACGGCCGGTGGCTGCATATATTGCGCTGGCGAGCGCTGGCGCCGTCGGCGGCACGCTGGCCTCGCCTGCCCCGCCAGGCTTGCTGTCGCCAGCTAACAAGTGCACTTCAACCGCCGGCATCTCCGGCAAGCGGATGATGGGCGCATTGTGAAAATTGGTCTCGACGGCGCCGCCCTTGGCAAAGGTGATCTGACCGTCGCGCGCAGCGCTCAGGCCCCAGACGATGCCACCCGTGACTTGCGCGTCGACGAATTTCGGATCGATGACGAGACCGCAGTCAAATGCACAGACTATTCGGCTGATATGGACATTCTTGCCACGCACTTCAACTTCGAAGATCTGGCCGCAATAGGAACCAAATCCCTGCGAAAAAGCCAGCCCCCGGCCCTGGCCCTTGGGCAGGCGCTGGCCCCAATTGCCCCTGGCGGCTAACACATCTAACAACGCGATCGCGCGTGGATCTTTGGCCAGCAGTTTTTTCCGCAAGGTCAGCGAATCCTGGCGCGTACTGGCTGCGATATCCTCGATCGCGCTCTCGAAGAAAAAGCAGTTCATCGATTGTGACACCGAGCGCCAGGTGCCGACCGGAATGGGTTCACTGGTTGCCACATGATCGACATAGGCGTTCGCAATTGCATAGCGGTCGTTGATCAGCCCACCGGTTGCGAACGGATCGCCAAATCCAGGCACATGCTGACGGCCTTTGTAGCGCCACATGCTGATGCCGGTGATACGCGAATGCATCGCCAGAATGTTCCCGTCACGGTCCAGTCCAACCCGGCTGCGCGCTACGTGCGCGGGGCGATAGCGGTCATGGCGAAAATCCTGCTCGCGCGTCCAGGTCAGCTTGACCGGCTTATTGCGCAGTTTGGTAGCAATTTCGACCGCTTGCTGCACAAAATCGGTTTCGAACTTGCGGCCGAAACCGCCGCCCAGGAAAGTCACGTTGACGCGGCAGCGTTCGCGCGCCAGGCCCGTCACCTGCGCCACCATGTCGGCCGTCGCGTCGGGCTGTTGGGTGGGCGCCCAGACTTCGGCGCCGTCAGCGCGCACGATGGCGGTTGCAGTCAGAGGCTCGAGCGCCGCATGTGCGAGGAACGGCACTTCATAAGTCCATTCCTTTTTCACTGGCGCGGCGGCCAACGCCGCCAGCGTTGCGGCTTTGTCGAATGGCGCGCCACCGAACACAGCGCGCCCCGCAAGCGCTTCTGCATCATTGTCCAGCGCCGTGCGCAGGCGCTTGCGGATCAGTGCTTGCTCAACGTCTTTGGCCGCATCGATATCAAACCGCGCGACCAGTGATTCTGCCGCACGGCGCGCCTGCCAGGTCGACTTGGCGACTACCGCGACGCCGTCGCTGACAGCAAACGCATCAATGACCCCGGGCGACCGCAGCACCGCGTCGCGCTCGAAACTGACAAGCTTGCTGCTGACGGCTGGCGAGCGGCTGAGAACCGCAAACACCATGCCGTCGAGCCGCACGTCAATGCCGAACACCGCACTACCGTCCACCTTAGATGGCGTGTCCTTGCGCAGCGTCGGCTTGCCAATTAGCGTGAACTGCTCGGGCGACTTCAGGCGCGGTTTTGCCGGCACCGGCAGAGCTGCCGCCTGCGCAGCCAACTCGCCATAGGATAGATGCCGGCCGCTGGCGCCATGCACGACCTGCGACTGGTTGCTGCGGCATTCCTCTGCCGGCACGCCCCACCGCTGTGCGGCCGCCTGCACCAGCATCTCGCGAGCCCCGGCGCCGATTTCGCGCAGCGCCTGATAATAGTTAATCGTCGAATCGCTGTTAGCGGTGCGTTGGCGCTTGATCAACGGGCTGGCAAACTCCTTGTCCGCCCACGGCAGCCGAATCTGGACCGCGCCCCAGTCCGCATCCAGCTCATCCGCGAGTATCTTGGCGAGGCCGTCATGAACGCCCTGACCCATTTCGGATTGCGGGCTGACCAGCGCAACGACGCCATCGGGACTGATTTCGACGTAGATTCCAAAATGCCCTGGACCGGTCGGCGGCGGCGCAACAATGGGGGTGAGTTGGGGGTTGTGTTGCGCGGCAGAAACCGCGGGCTTGGCTGGTGGTGTCGCCTGGCACCCCAGCAACAATCCGCCGCTGGTGGCGACACCCACTTGCAGGAAATTCCGGCGCGATAGCAAACTAGTCATGGCAGGCGACGATACACTAAACCTTTCCGGGTGCGGTGGCCGAACCGGTCAGCGAGATTTGGCTAACCATTCCTCGGCAACGGCACGTGTCGTGACGTCTGCGTAACGTCGGCCGCAGTCGCGCAAGGTGTCGTTATGAGGCCCCTCCTCGGCATCGCCGCAGCAATCGGCGGCAATCTGCACTCTGAAGCCAAAAGAAAACGCATCGACAATGGTCGCTCGCACGCAGCCGCTGGTGGTGCAACCTGTCACGATCACCGTGTCGACATTTTGCCGCACCAGGAAGGTAATCAGGGGCGTCTGGAAAAACATCGACGGCGCATTCTTGCAGTAGGTGAAATCGCCGGCGTCGAAAATCTTCGGATCCATGCGCGTGCAATCGTGGCCGTAGTAGAAATCATCGCGCACCGCCTGCACTTTCCAGTGTGGCATGTCCCTGGAGCTGCAATAGGCGGTATAGCATGCAGCTACCGGCGTCTTGTTAGCTCGGGCGACTTGCAGCAGTGCCGCGGTGTTGTCGCGCGCGGCATGCAGGCGCGGCAGTCCACCCAATGGGTATTTCGAATCTGTGAAGGCAGTCTGCCAGTCAACCACCAGCACGGCAGCCCGTCGGCCCCAACCAACCGTGCTAGCGGAATATCCGGCCTGCGTATATGCGTCGCCCATTCGGCGCGCCGCGTGTTAGGCGGCTTTTTCCCTGGATTTTTTCGCCGCGGCCTCGGATGCCACTTTGGCCCATTTGGTGAAGCGTGGTGGTGCGGGCGGGTTCAGACCCGTTTCCGCTTTGCAACGGCCCTTGAGCTCCTCGATCGTTTCGAAGCCACGGTCAAATATTTTCTTCGGCCCGCGTTTGGCGCGAATCTCGGTTCGCAGCGCCTCAGTCGCCGCCTTGTTCAGTGCGTGGTCCGCGTTGACCACCACACCATAGCGCTTGGCGCCTTCAATTGTCACAAGGCCAGCGGCCACGTCGAATACCACTTGCTCCGCGGCACGTTCGGTCGGGTCACCCCAGCCGCCGCCGCCCCAGGTGTCCGAGATCAAGAGATCTCCCGTCTCGACCTTGATGTGGTCGATCTTGGACGGCATCAGTTCCTCGGTGCCGTTAGTACGCTGCAACAGCTTGCGACTGCGCGCGCCCGGCTGACCGCCGTTCGCACCCCAGGGGTAGGTCAGCCAGCGGTCGTCATGAATCGAAATCTCGCCCGGCTCGAGGAATCGATAGCCAATGCGCAAACCGTTGCCGCCGCGGTACTTGCCCGCACCACCGGTGTCGGCGATGGTTTCATAGATATCGATTCGCAACGGGAAATAGCTTTCCAGAAACTCGTTAGGCACGTTGGTGAACGACGGCCACAGCGAGTGCCCGTCCGGCCCGTCGCCGAAGGGCTTGCCCGGAATGCCGCCGAAGGTGATCTGGTAGAGCTGGTACCACTCGCCATTTTTGTCGTAACCCGAATACATGAAATGCGGGCTGTCCGAGAAGCCGGCCGCGCACATGAAATCTGGATTGCCCTGACCTAACAAGCCACCGAGGATGTCGAAAATGCGGCCGAGTGCGTGGGTCCGGCAGGAAAGTGCCGCCGGCTTGAGCGGCTTCAGCAGCGTGCCCGCTGGGATGCGGACTTCCATCAGGTCATAAAAGCCGTCGTTGAACAGTATCTGCGGGTCGAAAACCATGATCATGTAGATGCCGGCGAACATCTTGAACATTTCCTCGTTCAACAGAAAGTTGATCGAAGACTGCGACTGCGGGTCCGTGCCCGCGAAATCAAAGATGCATTTGTCGCCCTCGCGCCACATCGTGCAGGCAATTTTGTACGGTCCCATGTTGAGACCGTCGTCGCAGATGTAGTCTTCGAAGTACTGCTTCTTCTCGGGCACCGTGCGCCTGATGAGTTCGCGCATCGCACGCTTGTTACGCTCGAGCATGGCGTCCATCGCCGAATAGAAAATGTCATCGCCAAAACGCTCGGCGATTTCGATGCAACGAATGCTGGCGGTACGCAATGCCGCCGTGATGGCGTTGAAATCCGAGAGATTCCAATGCGGCAGGCGGCAGTTGTGCAGCACGACTTTGAGCACGTCTTCGTTCAGGACGCCCTTTTTGTAGATCTTGATCGGCGGAATCACTACACCGTCTTCATAGATGGTGGTGCCATCGGTGGGCAGCGAGCCCGGTACTTTTCCTCCGACATCGGTCATGTGGCCGAACATCGCCGACCAGGCGATGATGCGGCCGCCGCGGTAGATCGGCATCAGCATCAGCCAGTCGTTCGCATGGCTGATCGCACCGTTGACCGAGTATGGGTCGCTTGTTAGGAAGATGTCGCCTTCTTCGACCGTGCCTTCATAGCCTTGCATGAAGCCCCAGATGAAGGAGCCGAACTGGCCCACCACCATCTTGCCTTCGAGGTTGGCGATCATCGGGAATTCATCGTGCTGTTCACGAATACCCGGCGACATGGCGGTACGGAACAGCACCGTGTCCATTTCGTAGCGCGCGTTGCGTAGCGCACTCTCGATGATGTCGATCGTGACCGTATCGACTTTGACTTTCTTCATGCGCTTCTTGTTGCGCTGAACGATGACTGCTGGCATGTGCGCTTACCTCTTGCCTTTCTTCGGAGCTTTGCCCTTAGAAATTTTGTAATTGTCCGGGTAGATCAAAATATTGCCGTACTTGTCCACCGTGCCCGTGTGCTTGGTCAGGATGACCGTGGTCGAATCCATTTCCATCACGATGGCGGGGCCTTTGATCTTGTTGCCCGCCTTCAATTTGGCACGGTCATACACCGTCGCGGTGACGTCTTTGCCTTCCATATAGGACTTCTGTTTTGCAACCGCCGCGGCTTTCGGGTCTGGCCCGCCCTTGGCAGCCATCTGCCGTTTGATGCTGATGCCACGGCCCTGAACCGCGGCACGCAAGGTGACCAGTTCATGCTCCAGAGGCAGCGCAAACGTGAACAGACGCTTGTGCTCCTCGTCGAACTGATCTGACACAGACTTCAGGCCGCGTTTCTGCAGGTCCTTGAGATCGACCGCGATGCTCAATCTGAGGCCCTGGCCGTGGTAACGCAGATCCACTTGATAGGTAGTTGTGATTTCGCTCTTGGCGACGCCCTCGCCTTCGATGGCCTTGGACGCCTCGGCAGCCAGCGACTTGAGGATTTGTTCGATTTCCTTGGCACTGGTGTCCTGGAAACGCCGTACGTAGGTGCGGGCACGTTCATCGCGCACCGCTGTAGTTGCATCACCCAGGGCGCACAACACGCCCGGGCCCGGCGGAATGATCGACGGCCAGGAACCCAGCAATCGCGACAACGCGTTGGAATGCAGCGGACCGGCGCCGCCGAAAGCGATCAACGCGTAATCGCGCGGATCGTAGCCCTGTTCAACCGATACCAGGCGCAGCGCGCCGACCATGTTTTCGTTGACGATGCTGTAGATGCCCAGCGCCGCGTCCTTGATTGACAGCTTGAGCGAGTCGGCCACCTTCTGCACTGCCTTGGTCGCGAGCGCGCGATCCAGCGCCATGTCACCGCCCAGCTTTTGCATTTCGGGCAGATAACCTAACACGATGCTGGCATCGGTTACGGTCGGCTCCGTGCCACCTTTGCCATAGGCGGCTGGGCCCGGATCAGCGCCCGCAGACTGCGGACCCACGCGCAGTGCCTTGGTCAATTCCGGCACGTGCGCGATCGAGCCACCACCCGCACCGACTGTGCGGATATCAACCGATGACGCGCGCACGATAACGTCGCCCACGGTCGTTTCGCGACGCAGCCGTGCCTCGCCGTTCTGAATCAGCGCGACGTCAGTTGAGGTGCCGCCGACATCCACGGTCAGAAGATTCTTGAAACCGGCCTGCACCGCCACCCACAGCGCGCCTGTGACACCACCGGCAGGACCCGACATCAGCAAATTCACCGGGAATTCCGCCGCAGACGATGCCGACGCCAGTCCGCCATCCGAGCGCAGGATGTGCAGCTTGACGTTTTGCGCAGCCTGATTGAGCTTGGCCTGTAGATTCTTCACGTAGCGATCGACCCGCGGCCCGACATAGGAATTGGCAACCGTGGTTACGGTGCGCTCATATTCCTGCATCTCCGGAACGACATCCGAGGACAGCGACACCGGAATGCCCGGCAGCTCTTCCTGGGCAATTTTCTTGACGCGTCTTTCGTGCGCCTCGTTAGCAAACGAGTTGATCAGCGATACCGTCAGCGCTTCGATCTTCTGCGATTTGAGAGTACGCAGGCTGATGCGCAGCGCGGCCTCATCCAGCGCGCGCACGACTTCGCCCTTGGCGCTGACGCGCTCGTCCGCCTCGATGGTGCAGGCCAACGGCGCCATCGGCAGTGATTTGTTGTAGATTATCCAGCCGCCGAGGCCGCCAGGCACATAGGAGCGCGCGATCTGCAGTACCTGGCGATAGCCCTTGGTGGTCACGAGGCCGCAGCGCGCGCCGGTGCCTGTTAGCACGGTGTTAGTCGCGACCGTGGTGCCATGCATCACGTGGTCTATTTGCGTCGGGCTGATGGCCGCTTTTTCGCAAACCCGCGTGAGGCCGTTTAGTACCCCGACGGATTGATCCTTTGGTGTGGACGGCACTTTGGCCGACCAGGTCATTCCGGTTTTTTCATTGACCAGCAGCAGGTCGGTAAACGTGCCGCCAACATCTACACCCAATCGATATGACATGCGCCCCCCTTGGGCTCACAAATTGGAATTAGGAACCTGCGAAAAATAGCAGGAAATTGTCACCGGTGCTCAAGCGCCTTGGTTCGCTGTCCGCGGAAAGCTCCCGGCCTTGGCGAGCATGCCCGGCGGCACTCGGCCCAGCGGACCTTGCAGCCAGCGCGCGGTCTCGATCAGCGCGTCGAGATCGACGCCGGTCTGAATACCGGCGCGATGCAGCATATACACCAGGTCTTCGGTTGGAATGTTGCCGGTGGCGGCCGGAGCGAACGGGCAGCCGCCAATCCCGCCGCTGCTGGCGTCCAGCGCGTGAGCCCCTTCCATGACCGCCGCATAGGCGTTGGCCAGGCCGGTATTGCGCGTGTTATGGAAATGGCACCGCAACCGCATGCCGGGCAGGGCCTCGCGGGCACGCCCGAGGATTTCGCTCACCTGGGATGGCACACCCACCCCGATGGTGTCGGCAAATGCGATCTCGTGCGGATTACCTTCCGCGACTCGCCTGGCGACTTCAATAACCCGGGCGACCGGCACTTCGCCTTCAAAGGGACAACCGAATGCCGCCGATACGGTGACTTGCGGGCGTATGCCCTGGGCGTGGGCTTCGCGGGCGATTTGCAGCCACGCGGCGATGGACTCTTCGGTGCCTACGCCCTGATTGCGCCGATTGAACGTGTCGCTGGCGACCACTGCCATGCCGATCTCGTTACAGCCGGCAACCGCGGCGCGCTCAAAGCCTTTCTGATTCAGTACCAAGCCGACGTAACGCACGTCCGGCCGCCTTGTTAGCCCCGCCAGCACGGCCTCCGCATCCGCCATCTGCGGGACCTTCTTGGGATTCACGAAACTGGTAATTTCGAGGCGCCGCAGGCCCGCCGCGATCAGTTGATTGATGAACTCAACCTTGTCCGCCGTTGAGAAGACGCCGGATTCACTCTGCAGGCCATCGCGCGGCCCGACTTCGACAATTTCAATGGACGTGGGTTTGGCATTGTTCATAAGTGGAAAATTCTAGCAACCAGACTGGCCGCGAGGCTCATGTTTGCTTGACCGTTCATTTGCTGATCCTTAACGTCCGAACTACCTGTCTTTTGTTTGACGAATTCTGAGCGAGGAGTTCATGGCTGCCGATCCTAAGTTCAAAAATGGTCCCCTGTCCGATTTACGAGTCATAGAAATGGGGACCCTCATCGCGGGCCCGTTTTGCGGCCAGCTGCTGGGCGACCTGGGCGCAGAAATCATCAAGATCGAGCCGCCAGGGTTGGGCGACCCGCTGCGCAGCTGGGGTCGCCAGAAAGCGGGGGAGCCGTCGTTATGGTGGCCGGTTGTCGCGCGCAACAAGAAAGTCATTACGCTGGACATGCGCCAGGCCGAAGGTCAGTGCATTCTCAAAGACTTAGTTGCGAAATCTGATTTTTTACTTGAGAATTTTCGCCCGGGCACCATGGAAAAATGGAATTGCGGCTGGAACGAATTGTCGGCGACCAACCCGCGACTGATCATGATCCGCGTGTCCGGTTACGGTCAGACCGGCCCCTATGCTCACCGCGCCGGGTTTGGCGCTATTGGTGAAGCCATGGGTGGCCTGCGCTATGTGGTCGGCGATCCGTCCACACCGCCGTCCCGCATGGGTATTAGCATAGGCGATGAACTTGCCGCGGTTCACGCCTGTATTGGCGCACTCGCAGCGCTCAACTACCGCGAAAAGACCGGCCGCGGTCAGGTCGTAGACTCAGCGCTCTATGAGGCTGTCCTTAACATGATGGAATCGTTGATCACGGAATATGTCAAAACCGGCTACATCCGTGAACGCACCGGCGCCATCCTGCCCAACGTTGCGCCGTCGAATGTTTACAAGACCTCGGACAACCTGGTCTTGATCGCGGCCAATCAGGACACCGTTTTCGGTCGTTTGTGCGAAGCGATCGGTAAACCGGAGTGGCACAAGGACCCGCGCTTTATCAACCACCAGGCACGCGGTACCCATCAAGTGTTGCTCGATGGGCTAATCAACGAGTGGAGTTCAACTCTGACAACGGTCAGAGTATTGGAACTCATGGACCAGTACGGCGTTCCGGCCGGGCAGATCTACCGCGCGCCGGAAATGCTCGCGGATCCGCACTTCAAGGCGCGCGAGGCAATCGTGACCACGCGGCATCCGCAGTTCGGCGAACTGCAGATGCAGAACGTCTGCCCGAAATTGTCGGAAACCCCGGGTTCGATTCGCACCGCGGCGCCGACGGAGCTGGGTCAGCACAACGACGAGATTTACAGTTCCATCCTCGGCTTTGACGCGGCAAAAATGACGGCGTTGCGCGCCGCCAAAGTAATCTGAGAGCGCGCCTACCATGAGCGAGACCCTGGCCGACAACTACGCGCGCGGTGGCTTCGGCAAAAGCCTGCCGTTTGGCCGCCGCCCCGCACTTCTGGTCATCGACTTCGTGCGAGCCTATCTCGTCAAGACATCGCCGCTGTATGCCGGCGTTGAACAGGCGCGTGCGGACTGCGAAATCCTGTTGCGCGCGGCGCGCGCGGCCGGGATCCCGGTGCTGCATACCAACGTGGTCTACCAGCCTGGTGGTCGCGACGGCGGAGTATTTTTTCGGAAAGTGCCGGCACTCAAGTGTTTCGAGCAAGGTGCGCATCCGGAACTCGCGGCCTTTGCCGAGGGCCTGGAGCCAGTGGCCGGCGAAACCGTCATTTCCAAGCAATATGCCAGCGCGTTCTTCGGCACGTCATTAGCAGCCACGCTGACCTCGATGCAAATCGACACGGTACTCATCGCCGGCCTCTCGACCAGCGGGTGCATTCGCGCCAGCGCGGTCGACTGTGTGCAGCACGGATTCGTGCCGGTGGTTGTTCGTGAAGCCGTTGGCGATCGCGCAGCGGGACCGCACCAAGCGAATCTGTTCGACCTGCAGGCCAAATATGCCGAAGTGGTCGACCTCGCGACCGCACAACGCTACCTGAAATCTATACAGCAGGCCTGATCGATGCCAGTGTTAGGTGGAATTACCTGTGTCACCATCGCGACGCCTGACATCGAGCGCTCAATCAGCCTGTATAATGACCATCTCGGGTACTTGCCTACGTCACGCAGCCCGTTAGGCGCCGAGACGGCCAGGCTGTGGGGCAAACCACAGCTCGCGCAGCGTGCCTGCGCCCTGCTGTACCCGCAGGGCAATGGTCCGACCGCAATCCGCTTCGTGCAAAGCGCGCCATCGCCGCACTACCGCGCATTTCACCATCTGGGCTGGAACGCGGCCGAGTTGATGGTGCAGGACACCGACGCGGTAGCGCGACATCTGGCCAATACCGCGTTCAAGGTGATTGGCCCGCCACACGACCTGTCTTTCACCGACAAGATCCGCGCCATGCAGGTGCTCGGTCCGGCCAATGAGGCCTTGTATCTGACCTGCTTCAAGGAAAAAATGGCGGAATTCGATGTGCCGGAGGCGCGCTATTCCATCGATGGCGTGTTTATCGTCATTCTGGGCGGCGTATCGATTGCGTCGATCAACGAATTTTACGCGCGCCATCTTGGCACTCAGCTCGCGCCCGCGATGAATGTTGTTATTTCGGTGCTGTCCGACGCGCAGGGCTTGCCACCGGAAACAAAATTTGAACTTGCCGCAATTGCGTTACGGGACAAATGTTTTATTGAAGCAGATGCCATGCCAGCCGCGACCCTGCCGCGAAGCGCCGAGGGACCGGAATTACCGCCTGCCATTGCCATTGTAAGTTTTCTGATTGACGATCTGGCGGCAACCGGACTCAAGTTTCTAAGTCCGCCGCAGCGGATCGCCAGCGCGCCCTATCATGGCAGACTCGCCGCCGTCGCGGTTGGCCCGGCTGGCGAGTTGATTGAGCTGCTGCAACGCTGAGCCCGGCATTATGAATTACGCCCGTCCGGTGACCGCTTTCGTCTGTCTGGCAGCCTGCGCCATGGCGCTAACGCCCGTGTCACTGGCCGCGATCCACGACGCGCGACTGGCAGCCGCCTGGCGTACAGCAGAAGATCGCGGCTGGCTGGAAGCCGTGATCAGCGTGTCGGATCCGGCACCCATGCGCCGTTTTGTGCGCGACCTAGCTGGCTGGCGGGAGCAATGCGCCGGGGCTGTTAGGTCTGAGCTGCTCGACTTTTATTCAGCCAAACCTGCCGCCGGCACAGCGCCACGCGAGTGGCTGATTTCCGATGCGTCGGCCACACCCGGCCTGGTGCGCCTCATCCAGTTCAATGATCCGGACTCGCAGGTCATACGCGCAGGCGCTATGCCCTGGGATACCGGCGGAATAATGAGTCTGATGACCAGATCCAATCGGAGCCCTGAGGTATATCGCGCCGCGCAACGGCAAGGATGGAACGCTTTCAATGACCTCGTGGTACTGAACCTGCCGGACACCGCCGTCAGCCTGACCAATGTCATCGTTCGTGGGCCCGATGCGGTCAGTTTTTCGATTTATGAGAGGCTAAATCCGCGCATGCCGGATGAACCCGACCTTTTGCGCCTGCGTCGACCCTTCAATTCCATGCAAAGCGTGCGCGATATCGCGGTCGCGCGACGTTTCTACACGGAGGTGCTCGGATTCGAAATCGTCAATCGCGGCGAGTTCACGAACCCGGTGCACGCGCCGAATAATTTTGGCACGCCCGCGAATCTGGTTGTGTCCCAGCCGATTTCCTTCACCATCGTCGGGCCCCGCAGAGACGGACCCACGCAGATTGAGCTTGTGCAAATGCCAGGAGTCGCAGGTCGCGATCTGGCACAACGTGCCCGCCCACCCAATCTCGGCGTGTTAGGCCTCAGATTCCCGGTCGCCGATTTGGCCGCGCTGCAGGCGCGCCTGGCAGCGCACCAGTGGCCGATTGCCAGGGGCCGTACTCGACTGAGCCTGATGCCCTGGGGCCAAGTCGAGCTACTCGCAGTCCAGGCGCCCGACGGCGCATGGTTGGAATTCATGCAAAAGGTAGCACGATGATCGAAATGCACGATCCACCGCAAAGGCCGAAGGGACATCGTCCCTACTACTTCGATGATCCCGCGATCGACCAGCTGCACTCCGCGGTGCTGGCGCTGACCGGCGAGCTGGCCGTCGCATTGGATCGCGTCGATTCCCTGGAACGGCAATTGGCCGCACGTGGCGTTGTGCCCGCCGACGCCATCGACAGCTACCGGCCTGATGCTGCCGCGAGTCAGGCGCGCATGCACCGCTACGCCGCACTCGCCGACCGGATCCTGAAACCCTTCAGGGACTACCGTGAACACCTTTTCGAGCGCCAGCAGCACGCGCACAAGGAGTAAGCCCGATGAGCAGTTTCAAGCGCCACGCGATGGTGGCCGGCACCAATCACGATGAGCAGGCGCGCCAGGATTTCGTCACCGCGTTTCGCGGGCACCTGTCGGGACGCGTCATGCCGGGTGCGTATCGAATTTATCAGAATCGTGTGGAGCCCGCATTTGTGAAGGCCCATGCGCGCCAGCCCGCCGACCAGGAAGAGGTGCGCCAGTGGATGACGCGCGATCCCTATTACCAGTTCTGGAGCGCGATGCAGCGCCGCAGCCAGGAACTGCTTTGGGAATCGGTGATAGATCCGACTGAGCGTCAATGGTCCAGCCTGTTAGCAAAGTTCAGACAGTTGGCCGGCAAGGCCCGCCGCAGCAGGAAACGCGGCAGTCTGCACATCGACCCGCAGCTGCAGATTCCGCGCTACCACAGCGCAGCCGACATTCACCTGCAACCGGGCGGGTATCACACGGATTTCACCGCCGATGACGTCGCGGCCGGTGTGATTTACGACCAGGGCATCAATATCTACATGAATGGCGCTCTCGGACCCGAGAACAACCTGATGGGCGACACGCTGGTCGCGTATCTGCGGGAAAGGCATCCGGACTACAGGCCGCAACGAATTGTCGATATTGGCTGCGCGATTGGTAACAGCACCGTCGTCTGGGGCCGGGCTTTTCCAAAAGCTGAACTGCACGGCATTGACGTTGGTGCACCCGTGCTGCGCTACGCGCATGCCCGCGCCGAGGCGTTAGGTGTGCCCGTTCATTTCCGGCAGCAAAATGCCGAGCACACCGAGTTTGATACCGGAAGCGTTGACCTGATAGTGTCGCACATCATGCTGCACGAGACCTCGAAATCGGCGCTGGTACGCATCATGAAGGAGTGTCATCGCATATTGCGTCCCGGCGGCTTGATGCTGCATCTGGAGATTCCGCGCGGCAAAGACGTCATCGAAAAATTCATGCACAACTGGGAAAGCTACAACAATAACGAGACGTTCGCTCGCTACATGACCAACATCGACCTGGCGGCCGAAGCGCTCAAGGGTGGCTTCGCGGCTGACAAGACCCGCGTCGATGAGTTTGCGCCGCGACTCGACGTCGTCCAGATGAATTACACCGAGCATTTCCTCTGGAAGATCCTCGCCGCATGGCGTTAGCTGGTTGCAAACGGCACGCCGCAGCCAGAAACTGATGTAGACGGCAACATGACACGCTGAATATGCACGCGGACCGAAAACAAAGTCGTGGCAGCCTGGCGGCTACCATTCGGAATTTGCTGCTGAAGATTTGCCGAGCATATTTTCCGGTTGCCAGGCCGTCGCGGCTGCTCGAGTTCTTCTGCAACCGGGAGGGCTCCAATAGCAACGAGACCTTCGCGCAGTTTCTGACCTGAACCTGTATGGGGAGACTTTTTTCTGCAACGTCCAGGTCGCTCCGCGCTGACCGCGAGTCGATGAATTGGAGATCGATTTATGGCAACCAAACGTAAGAAAACCACGCGCCACGACTCGGGCACTAACAAAGCCGATGCGCCAGGCGCGGGCACTAGGAAACCGCGGATCGCCCGTGTCGCCAAGGGCAAGCGGCCGCAGTATTTCAGTGACCCGGCTATCGACAAGTTGTTGTGGATGACGGTATCGCTGATGGAGGAGCTGTCCGTCACGCGGGATCGACTCGATACTGTGGAGCGACTGTTGGAGCGCAGGAAAGCACTGCGCCGCGGCGATGTCGAAGACTTCGTCCCGGACGCGGCGGTTGCGGCTGAGCGTGATTCCCGGCGCGCTGAATTTATCGAGCGTGTTATGCGCGTTGTCCAGGCGGAGTTGGAGGAAATATCCCGGGAAGATATGCCGCGCAGCAGCGAGGAAGTCGTCGCCGCGGTCGCCAGTTAGGCTGAGTACGCCCCCAAATGATCGATTGCCCAGGCCTTTGGTTGCTTGTTATCCGCAGCCATGTTAGGGGCGGTTCGCAGCCGCAATTTCAGGTGTGACAAACAAAACGCGTTAGGGTACGATTCACGCCGCTTGGTTTTTCCACTCCACTCATAACAGGAAATCTAATAACTTATGAAGCCGCCTTCACCCCAGGAACTGCGCGTGCTCCGCGCCATGTCCAAGTCTGACAAGTCCGCCACCGGAACCGATTTCGCCTCTGCCGCGAAGGTCGGCCATCGTGGCGTATATGTGTTGCTCGCACGCCTCAAGGAAAAGGGCCTCGCCTCGCGCGGCGCTTCCGGTTGGAAGTTGACTGCCAAGGGCGGCGCTGCGGTTCGCGCTGGCGGCAAGAAGAAATAAGACTAACAAGATACTGCGCAGCCGGCGGCAGCGCCGGGTGGCGCGCAAAAAACCCCGGCCAGCCATGGGCTTCCGGGGTTTTTTTATGGCGCAACTTTACCCATGTGACTGGCGGGTCACATCGGTGCGGTAATCGGGTATAGTGGTTGCGCGCCCTTTTTTCGCGAGGAACATGACATGGCCAAACCAGCCTACAAGAAACTGTACCAGGCGCCGATTCCAGCGATTCTGGCGATCCTTATCGTCTTCACCTGGCAGGGGCTCGGCCACTTCGTCATGTACATGATGGATCACTACTGGTTCAAGGACAGTATCTACCTGACGTCATTCATTGTCGGCGTGGTCGGTGTCGTTATGACCTGGATGGGCCGCAATCGCAGCGAAGCCGCGGCTACGTTTTTGGGATTTGCCGGCGGCAGCCTGATTTGGCTGGGCTGGGTGGAATTCAGTTTTGTTTATGTAGCCCGCGACCTGGGTGTGGAAGCGGTGCGCTGGGGTGCCAAGGATACGCTGCCCGAATACCGCGTCATGCTGTCCTCGGCGGGCGTGCTGATTGCCAGTCTGCTGTTTTTCTTCATGAACAAGGACACGCGCTGCAATGCATTCATGTGGCTGCACCGCAATCTGCGACTGAATCCCGGCGAAAAATCCTCGGCTCAGACTCGCAATATCGCAGCGATTGTTTGCATGGAAACAATCTACGTTACGTGGTTCTGTTACATCTGGCTGCTGATCCTTTATAACCCGGCGTTCTTCGGTACCGACCACTGGTTCACGTTTGTCTGCGCCGGTTTCTTCGCTATCTGGGCTCTTTACCTGGCGCAGCGGCTCTGGTGGTTCCAGCGCATGGCTCCCGCACTGCGTTATGGCATTCCTACCGCGATCATCGGCTACAACGTCGTCGAGATCCTCGAGAAATGGGGCCACATGGATGAGATCTGGGTGCAACCGCAAAAGTATGGGCTGGCTATCGGGATTGCGATTGCCGTCCTGGTGACCGTCGTGGTGCTCGGAATAATCAGCCCGGCGCGCCGCATTGTGGACCGAACCCCGTCTGGCAACTGATCGACCGGCACCGGCTGTCGTGCAGACATAAAAAAGGGGGCCCGCGGCCCCCTTTTTTTCCATGCGACCGCTTTACTAACAATCAGCGGCGCGGGAAGGTCTTTGTCAGTTTTACGCTATCAGCCTTGGGCGCGCAGCGACCACAGACGCGCAAGTCGCTCCAGCCCAATGTCGCCCTTAACCGCGCCGAAGGCCTTGATCGCATCTGCCTTGTTGCCAGACTTGAATTGGGCGATGCCGAGCACCAGCTGAGCATCGGGAGGGTTCTTGACGCCCGCTGTCGCCATCCCCCGGGTCAGTGCATCGAGCGCCTGTGGCAGCATACCGTAGCCCATAAACGCCTCGCCCAAACGTACCAGACTCTCCCCGCTCTTCGCTTTGCCTGATTCGTTGGCCAATTGCGGCCTGTCGGTTGCCGCGCGCGCCTTTGCACTGGCCAGCAAGCGATTTACACGCTCGACATCCGCTTTTTCCGTGAACAGTTTCTTCGCAATGACGTTTTCTGCGATGGACTGCGCCTCGCCGGGGAAGCCGGCTTCAATCGCGAGCTGGGCCATCTCGACGTAGTACGTAGGACGCGGCATTGCGTTGACCTCCGACGCCAGCCGATAGAGCTGCAGCGTCGCCCGATCGCCCGTAACACCGGTACGGAAGATCGAGATCATCAAGTTCTTCCAGTAGTCTTCCTTCTGGTAGTGGCGGACCAGCTTTTCCAGCGTGCTGGTCGTGCACGAGTCATCGCTAAGGCGGCGGCATGAGTCAAAAACAATCAACAGCAGCGCTTCCTTTGGGGTATTGCCATTGCGCTCGATGCCGTTCACGTAGTCGCCGACAAACTTGGCGGTCGTCTTGTAGTCACCCTGCCGGTAGTACGCCTGGCCGACAATGATGTACATATCGGAGTCCGCGAAACCACCCTTGATGGCGCGCTGGCCGTATTCAATCGCTTTCGCGTAATTGCCCTGCACGTTGTACATCTGCGAAATCGCGCGTACGCGTTGTTCGAGAACGGTACCGGTGACGTTGTCCAGGGTCTGTTCGTAATACCGTGTCGCGTTCGCGTAGTCGCGCTGCTGCACGAAACAGTAGCCAAGGACTTCGGCGATCATGTTGTTGTCGTTGGCAGTACGGGCCGGAACACCTTCAGCTTCACGTCCTTTAGCGACGCACTCCGTGAAATTCTTCTTCTTGCTGGCAGCGTCGGCGGCAGCCAGGGATTTCTGCACCGCCTTGGTCAGCGTCGGGCCTTTCTGCGCCAATGACACGCTCGACCCGATCGCCAGTAATGCGGCAGCTGCCGTCAGTGCAATCCAGCGAAATGCTGATTTCGTCATGATCATCCTCATCTAATTTGCCAGACTCAAATGTAAACTCGCCGTACTCAGTAAGAGTACGGCGAGACCAGAACCGTTCCGCAAATTGCCCGAATACCGCGCGCCTATTCGCGGTACTCCGCCACATTAACGAAGCCGATCTTTTTCATGCGATTGCGTTGCGCCGAAGCCAGGACCCTGGCAACCGTGCCGTACCGCGAACGCTTGTCGGGGCGCAAATGCACCTCGGGTTGAGGATCCTTGTCACGCTCCTGCCGGAAGTAACCGTCGATCACACCCAGATCGTTGAGCGCGGAGCCGTTCCACAGGACTGTGCCGTCAAAATCGATGGTGATATCGATGACTTCGGGCGGCACCGGCGGTGGCGGATTGTCATTCGGCCTCGGCATGTCGAGCTTCACCGCGTGCGTCATGACCGGCAAGGTGATGATCAGCATCGTCAACAACACCAACATCACGTCGATAAGTGGCGTGGTGTTGATGTCGCACATCTCACCGCCTGCACTGCTCTGGCCAACGCTCATTCCCATGATATTTGTGCTCCGCCTGTTTCCTGGCTGCTAACGTTCGCTACGAATGCCGCGATCCGGTTCGGTAATGAAGCCCACTTTGACGACACCACCGCGCTGAATCGCGTACATAACACGGCCCACAGCCTCATAACGGGTTTGGCTGTCCCCGCGGATATGTATTTCCGGTTGCGGATCCTGGCGCGCCGCCGCGATCACCAACTCCTGCAACCGGGTGCGATCAGGCACCAGCCCTTCGTTCCAGTAGATATTGCCGTTCCGGTCGATTGCCACGGTGATGTTTTCCGGTTTTGTAACAGTGGGGATGTTAGCCGCCTTGGGCAGCTCGACCTTGACCGTCTTGTTGATCACGGGAATCGTGACCAGAAAGATGATCAGCATGACAAGCATGACGTCAACCAGCGGCGTCGTGTTGATATCAGCCTTCGCTGACATCTCCTCTTCGGCCGGCCCTAATTTCATCCCCATGGCAACGCTCCTGCGATCGCGCTAAACGTCAGAATTTACTTCTTCACCGCCGCAGCCGGGGCTGCCGGATTGCCAGTGGCGACACGGGCGCCGCTGACCAGATAGGCGTGCAGGTCGGCTGCGAACGAACGAACTTTGTCGGTCACCAGCTTGTTGCGATGAATCAGCCAGTTGTAACCCATGACCGCTGGCACCGCGACGACCAGGCCGATGGCCGTCATGATCAAAGCTTCGCCGACGGGACCCGCAACTTTGTCGATGCTCGCCTGGCCGGCAACACCGATCGCAATAAGCGCGTTCAGAATGCCCCACACCGTGCCGAACAGGCCGACGAACGGCGCCGTGGAACCGACCGACGCGAGGAATGCGAGGCCGGAATTCATGCTGCCGGTGACGTTGTCCGAAGAGCGTTGCAACGACATAGTAATCCACTCATGCATGTCGATGCGGTCGGTCAGCCGGCCTTCATGGTGCGACGCAGCGCGCACACCATCTTCGGCCAGCATGCGGAAAGTATCACCCTTCGGCAGACGCTCAATGCCTTCCTTGATTGAGCCTGAGCTCCAGAACTTGCCCTCAGCCGCGGTGGCGGCATTGCGCAGCTTTCGCTGATCCCACACCTTCGTGAAGATGATGAACCAGGAAGCCAGCGACATGATCACCAGGATGACCAGGGTGGTGCGGGCGACGATATCACCTTGCGCCCACAACGGTCCCAGACCGTACGGGCTTTCGGCGGCTTGTTGAACTGCGGCGGCGGCGGCTTCTTGCATATTGTCCTCAGACTATTTGACTTGTAAAAAACACCGTGCCTGCATGGCCGGTGCGGTTCCTAACAAAAACTCCCAGTTATTGATTGTCAGTTCTTTAGCTGAAACTTGACCTTGAACGCAAAGCAGGACTCGGCCATCGGCTGGCCTTCAAACGTGCCAGCCACAAACCGGCCGGCGCGAGTCATCTTGACCGCGGCGTCGTCGAGCTTCGGAAAGCCGGAACTCGCACGCACGGTCGGTTCTTTGCTTAACTTGCCCTTGGCATCGACGCAGGCTTCAATGGTCGAGCTGCCCTGCTCTTCGTTACGTACCGACGACGGCGGATAATAGTCTTCGGTGGCCGGCATGGACTTTATTTTCGGCGGCGTGGGCCGCGCCGTCGGAGCCGGTGGCGGTGGCGGCTGGGGCTTGTCCGTCACGTTGCTCAGCGCGGTCGTCTCGACCGGCTCGGTCGGCATGTCGATCGACACTTCCGGCGGTGGTATTTCTACCGGCGGTCGCTCCATTTCGGGCGGCGGCGGTGGTGGCGGTTTTTCCTCTTTTACATCCTCTTCGACGATATCTGTCACCAGAGCCTCAACAATTTTCATGCCGGCTTTTTGCGCCAGGCCAGTCATCAGTGCCCAGCCAAAGAAGAAGTGCACGGTCACAATGAGGATGAACACCGCGATGCGGCTCTGACTATTGGTTTGAACGTAAGCGGTCATGTGTTTACGCAGTCACTCATATCAGTTGTACGGACAAGCGGGTCACTCAAATCCGGCGCGCGACACTAACTGAAGTTTGCCGCATACCGCAATAGCGAATCCTGCCCCCAGACCAAAAACGCCATTTGAATGGGCTTTGGCTTACCTTCTTCAACGCACCGCACCCTAGCTGCGGGTCGAACATTTTCTTTTGTTGACGCGGTGCAATGCCACCGCGCCTATGTACTGGACCAACTGTAGCCGGTGCAGATGCCAGAGACAACTGTTCTGTTTACGAAAATTCCCGGGCCGACATTGCGACTTGACACATTGCGGTCATTCAGGCGGACCGTCGGTCACCGCGCCCAATGACGCGCTGCTAACGACACGCGCATATTTCGCCAGTACGCCATGCTGCGTATAAGCCTTTGGCTGGCGCCAGGACTTACCGCGGCGCTGCAATTCTGCGGCCGAAACGCCTGCATCGATGCGGCGCTTCACCGCATCAATGACAATTTCATCGCCATTGCGCAGTAAGGCCAATGGACCACCCACGGCGGCCTCGGGTGAAATGTGGCCGACAACAAAGCCATGGCTGCCGCCCGAAAAACGGCCGTCGGTAATCAGAGCGACTTTGTCGCCCAGGCCACGGCCCATCAGGGCGCCGGTCGGGCTCAGCATTTCGCGCATGCCAGGACCCCCTTTCGGTCCTTCGTAGCGAATCACCACCACGTCGCCTGGCTTGACCTTATCGGACAGGATCGCGGCACTTGCCTTCTCCTCGCCATCAAACACGCGCGCGCGCCCCCGGAAACGCAGGCCTTCTTTGCCGGTAATTTTCGCGACCGCACCATCCGGCGCGACGTTGCCGTACATCACGACCAGATGGCTGTCCTTTTTGATCGGCTGGCCAAAGGAGCGGATGATTTCCTGGCCGGCCGGGTAGTCGCCAACCGCCGCGAGGTTTTCGGCCATGGTCTTGCCAGTCACCGTCAGGCAGTCACCGTGCAATAAACCACGATCCAGCAAGCCCTTCATCAAAGGCAGGATGCCGCCAATCGCAATCAGCTCCGACATCGCGTAACGGCCGCTGGGCCGGACGTCTGCTAACACCGGGACGCGCTTTCCGATCCGCGTAAAGTCATCCAGCGTCAGGCGTACGCGTGCAGCCTGCGCGATGGCTAACAGGTGCAGCACGGCGTTGGTTGATCCAGCCAGGGCAATGGTCACGGTAATGGCGTTTTCAAAGGCCTTGCGCGTCAAAATGTCGCGCGGCCGGATGCCCTTGCGGATGAGCTCCATCACCGCCGCTCCGGCGCGCAGGCAATCGGATTGTTTGCTGGGCGCGATAGCTTCCTGAGCCGAACTGTTAGACAACGACAGGCCCAGTGCTTCGATGGCCGAGGCCATGGTGTTGGCGGTGTACATGCCACCGCAACTGCCGGGACCGGGTATGGCGGTGCGCTCCACCTCGGTCAGTTCGGCATCGCTGATCTTGCCGGCCGCATGCGCCCCCACCGCTTCGAACACGCTGACAATGTCGCGACGCTTGGCGCCTGGCTGGATCGTGCCGCCGTAGACAAACACCGCCGGCCGATCGAGGCGCGCAAGCGCCATGGCGCAGCCCGGCATGTTCTTATCGCAACCGCCAATCGCGACGATGCCATCAAATCCTTGCGCACCGGCCACGGTCTCAATGGAGTCCGCGATGACTTCGCGCGATACCAGCGAATAGCGCATGCCGGGCGAGCCCATGGAAATACCATCCGACACGGTGATGGTGTTGAACAGAACGCCTTTCCCGCCTGCAGCATTGACACCCGCCTCCGCTTCGCGCGCCAGGCGGTCGATATGCATGTTGCAGGGCGTAAGATTGGCCCAGGTCGAGGCGATACCTACCTGAGGCTTCAGGAAATCGGCGTCGCTGAAACCGACGGCGCGCAGCATGGCCCGCGATGGGGTTTGCTTGGCGCCATCAACGACCAGTCGGGAAAAAGCGCGCGGATCTACGGGGGGCTTGGCTTTCGGCATATAAACTACTGTACGGGCCTTTGTTTACGTAAGTGATTGAATCCTAGAGCTCCAGCCGCAGTCACCGCGGTAGGTAGCAGGATCGAATATCGTCCCGCTCCACGATGCCATGCCTCCAGACCCTGATAACAAAGCATACCGAAAGGCGGGGCAATCATCCCGCGCAGGCCGGCGAGAGTGACATGCACGCCCATGTACTGCTGCGCACGCCCCGGAGCTGCAAAGTCCTGATGGCCGAGATTCCAGCCGAAATTGGCCCCTGCCAGCGCCGCGCCTAACAAAATTGCGCCCGCCCACAAAGCGGGCGGCCAGGCAAATAACACGCCGATGCTGCTGAGCACATAGGCGCCCACCATGACCCAGCCCTGCTGCGACCGGAAACTGACGGTGTGCTGGCGATCAAAAATCCGCGCCCAGAACGGCACGAAGACCGGCAGCGTCAGCATCGGAATGACCGTCAGCATCATGATCTGCTGTTGGCTCGGTATATGAAGCTGCTCGGTCATGATGACGATCAGCTGCGACGTCATCATCACGCTGCCTGCGCCGTAGACCCCCATCCAGATCATGTAATCGCGAAACGGTTTGTCGTCACGCAGTACTTCGCGAAAAACGCGCAGACTGAACGCGGTCGCCGCGCAGCCAGCAAGATTCTCGGACCCGAGCAGCCTGAATTCTCGTCGCGTGCGGGTACGCCGGTAGAGGAAAGCAGCCGCGATTCCCGCCAACGCGGCCGCGACGTATAGCTGCCGGGTGTCGACCACCCCTGAGTGCAGCGCGGCCGACACCAGTGCGCTGGTGGCGGCCACCATCAGCGATCCACCGATTACAATGCGACCGGTCATGCGTGCCAGCGTGTTGCGCGGATAGTTCGCAATCCAGACTGCAGAGCGCAAAGTCAGGATGCCAGCCCAGACGATGCGCGCGGCCAGAATTGACAGTACCGTGAATAACAGGCCGCCTAACGCGTTAGGCGCGAGCCCGATGAGGCCTACGGTCAGCGCAAACAGCAGCTGCAGCGACACCAGCAGTGGTACTCGCGCCCGTCCGTGGCCGAGGTTGGCCCAGGCAAAACTCAGCACATTGGCAATGGTCGGCGCGGCGCTGACGACACTGACCGCGAAATTTACCGCCGCAGTGGACCCTGCCCCACTGAAGTGTTGTTTGACCAGCACTGCGGCCGTGCCGCCCTCGACCAGGCCCAGCGTGACACCCAGCAAAATCCACGGCAGTAATTCGCGCCGCGCCAGCGCATTGGCGAATCTGAGGGCCGGGGCACTGGGCGCAGCGCGCGTATTCGGCATCGATTCAACCGAACCGGCCGCGGACCAGTCGCAGGACGGCGCGCGCGCACTGGGCTTCCGCACCTGCTGGCCGGCCTGGACGTTCGCGCGCGTTCCACGCGTAGAGATCCAGGTGAATCCAGCACTTGGTCGCGGTCACGAAGCGCTTGAGAAACAGCGCGCCTATGGTCGCGCCGGCCGCGACCAGCTCTGCCAACAGCGCGCGGTCGGGGCTGAAGGCCGCCGGCAATTCCGATCCCAGCGCGGTACGGGCCGCACCGGTCAGAGTTGCGAAATCGACCAGCAGCGCCGGTGACTCGCTGTCTGCATCCGCAAGGGCGTCGGCCAGAACCAGGCGCCCTTCCGCATCCGTATTGCCGATTTCTACGGTCAGCCCTTTGCGCGACTTCAGCACATCGCCTGGACGATAGGCATTCGAGCCGACACTGTTTTCCACCGCCGCGATCAGCAACCGCAACCGGAGCGGCGCGCCAAACTGATCGGCCAGCGCCTGCACTTCATCTGTCAGTTCGGCAGGCCCAAGGTTGTTGGCCGGTGTATTGATGAGATCGCGCGCGCGGGTCAAGGCGCACCACTGCTGCCTGACCGCGGCCGCATCGGCGCCGGCGGGCATAACCAATTGCGCTGCGGCTGGCGACTTGGCGCTTCGATACCTGTCAAAACGATAGGACCCCAGCGCAAAACCCAGGGCCAGGCGGCTGGCCGGTTCCGGACTGAGGGCTGTTCGACACGTCCACCGCCCCGCTGGCAAGCGATCTGCAAGGGCAGCGGCCTGCCAGATGCTCATTGTTTCCGCACTTGCCAGGTTTCCCAGGCCAAATACCGCGCCGCCGACCTTGCCGTCGGGCGCCGGCCAGACCAGCAGCCGGTTTCGTTCTGCCTTGAATTGTTGTGAATTGATCCACGCTGTGGTGGCAGGATCTTGCCGGGCCATCCAGTCGGCCAGTCCCGATTTCGTTGCCAGCCACACTGGCAGCTGGGCGCCGGGTTCGTTAGGCGGCAAAAGTGGTGCGTTTTCGGTCACAAGGCATTGTACTGAAAGCACTTATGAAGTTGACAGATAAGCTGGGTCGTGGTGACATTACTTCGATATGTCCCGCCAGTACTTTCACCCGGTAATTGAACTGCGCCACGAGGTGCGCGACTCGCTACTTCTGGGCCTGGTACTACTGCTGTTACAGCAGGAGCGGGGCGCGCGCACGAAGTTCTGATCAGGATTCGGGCGACAGGTTGCAAAGGTCCCGCTCCGGCTTTAAAAGCCGCAGCGGGATTTTTTTTGGGTTTAGCAAACGGGAGTTGATCATGAAAATTTTTGGCAAGAAGGACGTCAATCGTAAAGCGCTCAAGGGCGCCCGCATTTGCGTGCTGGGCTATGGCAGTCAGGGCCGTGCGCATGCGCTGAACCTGAAAGACAGTGGTTATGACGTTGTGGTCGGCGTGCGCAAAGGCGACAGCTGGAAGCAGGCCAAGCGCGATGGTCTGGCCGTAGACGTACCCGAAAACGCGGTGCGCGGTGCAACCGTCGTCGCCATGCTGGTTCCCGATTTGATGCAGAAAACTGTCTACGCGTCGATTCTGTCCAATCTCAGGCAAGGCGCCGTACTGTTGTTTGCGCACGGGTTCAACATTCATTTCAAGCAGATCAAGCCGCGCAAGGATCTGGACGTCGTCCTGATTGCGCCCAAGGGCCCGGGCGGCCTGGTGCGCCGGCAATATCAACAAGGGCGCGGGGTGCCCTGTCTGATCGCCGTGGCAAAGGACGCCAGCGGCGCAGCCTTTGATCGCGCCCTCGTCTATGCCGACGGTATTGGCGGTACCCGCGGCGGCGTGTTGCTGACCACGTTTGGCGAAGAAACCGAAACTGATTTATTCGGCGAGCAGGCAGTCCTGTGTGGTGGCGCTACCGAATTGGTGGTCCAGGGTTTCGAGACGCTGGTGGAAGCCGGCTATCAGCCGGAAGTCGCCTATTACGAGTGCATGCACGAACTCAAGCTGATCGTTGATCTGCTGCATGAAGGCGGCATCGCGAAGATGCACAAGTTCATCTCAGAGACCGCCAAGTACGGCGATTTTGTCAGCGGCCCGCGCGTTGTGAACAAGTCGAGCCGCAAGGCGATGCGTGATGTATTGCGCGATATCCAGAGCGGCAAATTTGCACGCAGCTGGATCAAGGAAAACAACTCTGGCCGCAAGAAGTACAACAAGATCCTGAAGCAGGATCTCAGTCATCCAATCGAAAAGGT
The DNA here is from genome assembly GCA_031363155.1 of Gammaproteobacteria bacterium. GTDB lineage: Bacteria > Pseudomonadota > Gammaproteobacteria > Steroidobacterales > Steroidobacteraceae > UBA964. The sequence goes on from JANLTW010000094.1 coordinate 59,486, forward strand.
CGGCGCGTCGCTACGCGCCCGCATGCCCTGGCTGGAAGCCGGGAACTGAGAACTGCGAGATCCCATACATGATTTGTTAGGATATTATTTGTTAGCTGGAGCAGCAACATGGCCCCCAATCCCGACCGAGTCCTGATATTCGACACCACCCTGCGCGATGGCGAGCAATCGCCAGGATGCAGCATGACGCAGCCCGAGAAGCTCCGTGTCGCGCGGGCGTTGGCCGAACTGGGCGTTGATATCATCGAGGCGGGATTTCCAGCGGCATCGCGCGGCGACTGGGAGTCGGTCAACGCCGTCGCGCGTGAAATTCACGGTGCAACCATCTGCGGACTGGCCCGTTGCAACCGCGAGGACATCACCGCCGCGGCGCGCGCGCTGCAGGATGCCGAGAAACACCGCATCCACGTGTTTCTCGCCACCAGTGCGATCCATCGCGAGTACAAGCTCAACATGGCCAAGGATGAAATCATCCGCTCGGCAGTCGAGGGCATCAGGATCGCGCGCGAATTCTGCGACGATGTCGAATTCTCGCCCGAGGACGCATCGCGGACCGAGCTTGAGTTTCTGGCGCAAGTAGTGGAGTCGGCGATCGAGGCCGGCGCCACAACCATTAACATCCCGGATACCGTCGGTTACACCGTACCGCACGAGTTTTCCGAGCTGTTCAGATACCTGCGCAAGAACGTCCGCGGCATCGACAGAATCGTGCTCTCGGTGCATTGCCACGATGATCTCGGCATGGCGGTGGCTAACAGCCTGATGGCGGTCGTCGCCGGCGCACGTCAGGTCGAATGCACAATCAATGGCATCGGCGAGCGCGCAGGCAATTGCTCGCTGGAAGAAATCGTCATGGCATTGAAAACTCGTGCGGCCTTTTTCAACGCCACCACGGGTGTTAACAGCACGCGGCTCTACCCCACCTCGCGGCTGGTGTCGAGCATCACCGGGATGCCGATACCACGCAACAAGGCCGTCATAGGCGAAAACGCGTTTGCCCATGAATCAGGTATTCACCAGCACGGCATGCTGAAGCATCACAGCACCTACGAAATCATGCGTCCGCAGGACGTGGGCCTGTCACGCTCCAGTCTGGTGTTAGGCAAGCACAGCGGCCGCCATGCCTTCCGTGAACGGGTCAAGGAACTGGGGTTTGAATTGGACGACGCCGAACTCAATCGCGTGTTCGACGAGTTCAAAGCGCTGGCTGACAAAAAGAAAGAGCTCTTCGACGGCGATATTGAAGCATTGGTGCTGCGCTCCGAAGGATCCGCCTCCGGGCCCTGGGTACTGACCCAGATGAACACCCGTTCCGGTGACGCCGCCGGCGCCAGCGCGACGCTAACTTTGACGCATACCGACGGTCGCGCGGTCGAACGCACGGCCACCGGTGACGGTCCGGTCGATGCGGCCTTCAAGGCGATCGAAGCCATCACCGGCATCAATGCGCAATTGCGCAAATTTGAACTTCACAGCGTTTCATCAGGCGAGGATGCGCAGGGCGAGGCGGTCGTTTACGTCGAGCATAATCAACGCAGTTACCGCGGCGCAAGTGTCAGCACCGATATCGTTGAGTCAAGCGCGCGCGCGTTCCTTGAGGTGATGAACCGCATTGAACAGTCGCAGCGCTCACAGAACCGGCTGGAAGTCGAACGATCCGGCATCCGCAAGGTTGCACAAGCGGCCGTTTGAGGAATCACCCAATGAACCAACCGACGACATTGTTCGAGAAGATCTGGTCAACGCACGAAGTAGTGCCGCAAAGCGCCGATACGCCGGCGATCATCTATGTCGATTTGCACCTGACTCACGAGGTTACATCGCCACAGGCTTTTGCGGAGCTGCGCGCGCGCGGTCTGAAAGTGCGCCGCCCCGACAAAATCCTGGCGACCATGGATCACGCCACGCCAACACGTACCGAACAGGTGTTTGGCGGCATGCCGATCACGATTGACTCCGCCGCGAAGCAGATCAGGCAGCTGGAACAGAACTGCGCCGATTTCGGTGTTGAATTGTTAGGCTTGCAGCACGACCTGCGCGGCATCGTGCATATTATCGGGCCGGAGCTGGGCGTCACCCAGCCGGGCCGCACCATCGTCTGTGGCGACAGCCATACCTCCACCCATGGTGCTTTCGGCGCACTTGCCTTTGGCATTGGCTCAACCGAAGTCGGCCACGTCCTCGCAACGCAATGCCTGTTGCAGACCAAACCGAAAACCTTTGCTGTCAACGTCAACGGTCATCTGCCGGCCGGCGTCACCGCCAAAGATCTGATTCTTGCGATCATCGGCAAGGTGGGTGTGTCCGGCGGCACGGGACATGTCATTGAATATCGCGGGGCCGCAATTCGCGCGATGTCGATGGATGAACGCATGACCGTCTGCAACATGACCATCGAGGCCGGCGCCCGTGCCGGCATGATCGCGCCCGACGACACGACGTTTGAGTACCTGGCAACGACACCACGTACACCCAAGGGCGCCGCCTGGGACCTGGCTGTCGCCCGGTGGCGCAAGCTAACAACCGATGACGGCGCGGTGTTCGACAAGTCGATCGACATCGACGCAACCCAGCTCGAACCGATGATTACCTGGGGTACCAACCCTGGGATGGTTGCGCCCATTTCCGGCAACATACCGGACCACCGCGGTGATCCGGTGTTCGATGCGGCCATTCGCTACATGGGACTGAAGCCCGGCGAACCGATTCGCAACTCACCGGTGAATGTCGTGTTCATCGGCAGCTGTACCAATGGCCGCCTGTCCGATTTGCGCAGCGCAGCTCACATACTGCGTGGCCACAAGATTGCCAAGGGAGTAACCATGCTGGTCGTGCCCGGTTCGCAGGCGGTCAAGCGCGCCGCCGAAGCAGAAGGCCTGCACGAAATATTCCGCGCCGCGGGCGCCGACTGGCGCGAGTCGGGCTGTTCGATGTGCCTCGGCATGAATGGCGATACCGTCCCCAAGGGCGAGTATTCTGTCAGCACCAGCAACCGCAACTTCGAGGGCCGCCAGGGTGTCGGCGCGCGCACCTTGTTAGCCAGCCCGGAGACCGCAGCGGCGTCTGCAATCCGTGGACGGGTCACCGATCCGCGCGAATTGATAACAGCCCAGGACTAGAATTCATGAATGCTGTCAAAACCATCAAGTCGCGCACCGTTGTCATGCCGGCGACTAACATCGACACTGACCAGATTATTCCCGGTCGCTTTCTCACCACGACGGTCAAGAGCGGCCTGGGGACGCATTTGTTCGCCGACTGGCGTTACGACGCAGCCGGCAAGCCTTTACCGGACTTCATTCTCAATCGGCCCGAAGCCGCGGGCTGCCGGATCCTCGTGGCCGGGCCCAATATCGGTTGCGGCTCATCGCGTGAACATGCGCCCTGGGCGCTGCAGGATTTCGGTTTTCAGGCGGTCGTCAGCACCGAGATCGCCGATATTTTCCGCAGCAATTCTCTTAAGAACGGCCTGCTCCCGGTCATTGTCAATGCGGCAACGCATGGCTGGCTGCTGGAAAATCCGGGCGCGGAAGTACTCATCGACCTTGAGAGCACCACGCTGCGCCTGCCGGACGGCCGGGCAACGAAGTTCCCGATCGACGCTTTCCCGCGTTATTGCATTCTCAACGGCGTCGACGAACTCGGCTTCCTGGTGTCCCAGGACGCTGCGATCAGCGCCTACGAAAATAGATGAAAGCCCTGCTAGCCGTGTTGCCCGGCGACGGTATCGGCCCGGAGGTGGTAGCGCAGGCGCTGCGTGTATTGCGCGCCGTCGCCAGCCGGTTTGGCCATGATTTTGACTTTCGCGAAGCGCTGTTTGGCGGAGCGGCCATTGATGCCCGTGGTAGCGGCCTGCCCGAGGATACGCTCGCGCTTTGCAGGAGTTCCGCCGCCGTTCTGTTAGGCGCCATCGGTGGCCCCAAATGGGGCCCGGCAGCCCCGGTCCGGCCTGAGTCCGCGTTGCTCGCGCTGCGCGCAGCGTTAGGTGTATACGCCAATCTGCGCCCGATCAAGGTGCACCCCAGCCTGCTCGACGCCACGGTTATCAAACCCGAGATCCTGCGCGACGTTGATCTGATATTTGTGCGCGAACTGACCGGGGGCATCTATTTTGGCCGCAAAGGTCGCGATGCGAACGGCGCGTTCGACGAGTGCCGCTACAACGAAGCGGAGATCATCCGCGCAACGCGGGTCGCGGGTAGGCTCGCCCAGTCGCGGCGCCGCAAGATCGTACAGATCGACAAGTCAAACGTGCTGGAAACCTCGCGTTTGTGGCGCGCGGTCAGCGAGCGAGTGATCAGCGAAGAATTTCCGGGCGTTAGCATCGAACACATGTTCGTCGATGCCGCAGCCATGCACCTGATTCGCAGACCACGGGACTTCGATGTGCTGCTCACCGAAAACCTTTTTGGCGACATTCTCACCGACCAGGCCGCCATGCTGGCCGGATCACTGGGCCTGCTGCCCTCGGCATCGCTGGGTGATGGCAAGCTGGGGCTTTATGAGCCGATCCACGGTTCGGCGCCAGATATCGCGGGGCGCGGTATTGCCAATCCCATTGGTACCATACTATCGGCGGCTTTGTTGCTGCGTCATTCGTTAGGTCTGGAAGCAGAAGCGCAGGCGATCGAAATGGCTGTGCACCAGGCAATTGCGCGCGGCTCGCGCACGGTCGAGTTTGCGGAAGCAGGCGCCAAAGTGCTGAACACCGCGCAGATGGGCGATGCGGTGCTCGCGGCTATGGCCTAGCTGATTCGGTCCAGCCCCGCTGCCAGGTCGGCGATCAGGTCGCCGCCATTTTCGATGCCGACCGACAGGCGCAGCAGCCCTTCGGTAAGGCCCGCTGCGGCACGCTCGGCTGGCTCCATCGCCGCATGCGTCATGGTGGCCGGATGCGCTACCAGACTTTCCACGCCGCCCAGGGACTCGGCCAGCGAAAACAGCTTGAGCCCATTGACGAACTGCGCCACGGCCTCATGGCCGCCCTGCAACTCCAGGGTGACAATCGCACCGAAACCTTTTTGTTGTCGCTGCGCGAGCGCGTGACCCGGATGGCTGGGCAGGCCCGGATAGAACACCTTGTTGACCTTGGGGTGCCCGTGCAGGAAGCCGGCAATGGCCTGGGCATTGCGGCCATGTACATCAAGGCGCGCCTGCAAGGTCCGTATGCCCCGCAAAGTCAGGAAACTGTCGAAAGGCGCGCCAGTGACCCCGAGGCAATTGGCCCACCACGCCAGCTGCTCGGCAGTCTCTTTGTTAGCCGCGACCACGGCGCCACCCACGACATCGCTGTGCCCGTTGAGGTACTTGGTGGTCGAATGCACAACCAGATCGGCGCCGAGCGTCAGTGGCAGTTGCCACGCCGGCGACAGGAAGGTGTTGTCGACCGCGACCACAGCGCCCACGGTGCGGCCGCGCGCAGCCAGGTCGGCAATATCGGTAATGCGCAGCAGCGGGTTGCTGGGGGTCTCGATCCATAACAGCGCCGGTTTGGCGGCCAGCGCCGCGTTGAGCGCCCGGTCGTCGTCGAAATTCACGAATTGCACGCGCAGTTCGCCGCGTCTCTGCCAGGCCGAAAACAGCCGGAAAGTGCCGCCGTAACAGTCATGTGGTGCGACAATCAGCGAGCCAACGGGAAACAGGTGTCCCACCAGCGCGATCGCTGACATCCCGGTGGACGTGACGACTGCGCCGCCGCCCTGCTCCAGCGCCGTCAGCGTGTCAGCTAACAAATCGCGCGTCGGGTTGCCGGAACGGGTGTAGTCGTACTTGCCCTTCTCGCCAAAAGCGCGAAACGCGAAGGTTGACGTCAGGTGTATTGGCGGCACCACTGCGCCCGTGGCTGGATCGGATTCCAGCCCGGCGCGAACAGCAATCGTCGCGGGGTCCAGGCGCTCGCTCATCGTATCGGCTCCAGCAGCCTTGCAAAGATCGGTTTCAATTGTTCATTCTCCTTGAGAAATGCGTCGTGGCCGTACACCGAGCTGAGTTCGATCAGTTCGGCGTTAGGCAAGCGTGCGACCATGGCCCGCACGTCGCTCAGGGGAACCAGCTGATCTTCGACTACACCGACCGCGGTCGTCGGCACGAAAATGCGCGCCGTATCGACCCGATGCAGATCAATCGACTCGGACAGCCCCAGATAGGCTTCGGGCCTGTGTCGTTTGACGAAATCATCGCCGCGCGAAAAAAGATATTTCTCGACTGCAAACACATGACGGTCACCGTCGTAATGCGGTGCCGCGGAAAACCGCGCCGCAAATTCCTCGGGACTGCGATAAGTCGCCATGCCTAACGCACGCGCGAGCTTCAGTCCGCCTTGCGCATCCCCCTGCTGCTGGGCGAAGCGCACGATGCCGCGCTGCACGCTGCGCCAGGCGGTGGCCATCGGGTGGCCGCGGTCCGCGGCACTGATGACACACAGACGCGACAGCCGCTCCGGATAACGCTCGGCGAACGCCAGCCCCACCATGCCACCGTAGGATGCGCCAAACAACGCATGCAGGAACTTGATGCCCAGGTGATTCATCAGCCACAGCAATATCCCGGCCTGGTCGTAACTGGAGACCGTCGGAAACGGCTCTGTATCGGTCGGTCCGGTGGTATCGCCGCTGCCGCCCAGGTAGTCGTACGAGAGGATGCGACAGCGATCTGACGGCAATGCCAGTCCGGCACCCGCAATTTTCTGCCACCAACCTGGCTCCTGGGAACTCGCCGCCACGATGCGGCGGTCGGCGGAAATGCCGCCTAACGCGACCACCAGCGGCCCCGCCTCCGGACCCGACAGCCTCCAGGCCACACGGACGCGCGACAAAACACCGCCGTGGTGCAGTTTCACCTCGCCGGGGATCTCAATGATGCCATCACGGTGCCGGATGACCGGACCCGGAACCGCTGCGCTGTTAGGCGCGGGACCGGGGGCCGCCGTCTTGCCTGGGTTTTCGCTCATATATCGACCGCCTCGGGAAACAAACTTCGGGCCGCTCACCGAGCTTCTGCCGAAAGTTGGGCGGCAGGCCGCGGCATAACCGCAACCTGATTGCCGTCATCTGACAGCAGCAGGGCTGGCAGCCGGGCAAACCGCTCATCTGTCTAGGCCTGAAGGCCTTGCAGGAGTTGGCACCATGCCCAGACTGGTTAGATCTGGCGGTTGCCCCGGCGTCGTTGGGCCCATCCCTCGGCCGGTCTCGATGAGTGAGTTCATATTACTTTTGTGAACCCGCTGCGTCAACGGCGTTTGCTTCCCGGCGTGCTGACGTGCTAATGTACTAGCGTATTAGTACATTTGAGCACTATGAAAACTCACCAGAACATCAGCCCCCGCCAGGAGGCCCTGAACGAACGCAACTTGTTTGCCGCGGTCTGCCAGCTGCGTTCCGTGGAGGAATGCCGGGCCTTCTTTCGTGACCTGTGCACGCCTGCGGAATTGCAGGCAATGGCGGACCGCTGGTCGGTGGTGGAGCACCTGGAGCGCGGTATCCCCTACCGCGAGATCCACCGGCTCACCGGTGTTAGCGTTACGACCATCGGGCGGGTGGCGCGCTATCTGGCCGCTGGCAACGGCGGCTATTCACTCGTGGCGCGCCGGCTCGCAGCGCTGCGCCATCAGCGGCCGGCAGGACACACTCAATGATTTCACCCGACACCAGTCAGCGACTCAAACTGGCGATCCAGAAATCCGGCCGCCTGACGGACCCTTCGGTGGACGTGCTGCAGCGTTGCGGACTCAAACTCTCGCGTGGCAAAGACCAGCTGATGGGTTTTGGCGAGAACATGCCGTTAGATGTGCTGTTCGTCCGCGACGATGACATCCCGGATCTGGTGCAGGAAGATGTTTGTGATCTCGGTCTGGTCGGACTCAATGTGCTGGAGGAAAAACGCCTGGAGCTTGAGGCGCGGGGCGGGCAAGCGCGCTTCGAAATCCTCAGGACCCTGGACTTCGGCCGCTGCCGCCTGTCGATCGCGGTGCCCCATGGCGCCGAGTGGCAGGGGCCGCAGACGCTGGCCAATCGCCGCGTGGCAACAACCTATCCATATCTGCTGCAACGCTGGCTCACGGCTAACAATTTGCAGGCTGAAATCGTGACACTTTCGGGCGCGGTGGAAATCGCTCCGCGGCTCGGGCGTGCAGATGCGATTTGCGATCTCGTCTCGACTGGCTCCACGCTGCAGGCCAACCACTTGCGCGAAGTGTGCACAGTGTTTGAGAGCCAGGCGGCCCTGATCAGGACGCCCGTGAAACTACCGGATGAACGCGAGAGCTGGATCGCTCGTCTGCTGATGCGCATGGATGGCGTGCAGCAGGTTCGTGAGAGCAAATACATCATGCTGCACGCGCCGCGCAGCGCCCTGCCCGCCATCGCGCGCTTGCTGCCGGGCAGCGAAGGGCCCACGGTCATTCCGCTGGAAGGACACCCGGATCGCGTTGCGGTACATGCCGTATGCCGCGAAAACGTGTTCTGGGAAACGCTGGAGAGCCTCAAGGCGGCCGGTGCCAGCGCCTTGTTAGTGCTGCCGGTCGAGAAGATGCTGGCCTAGGGCCTGTGAACACGATGAACGACACTGCGTTGCCCTCACAAGCATTTCAGGCAAGGCGCGAGGCCCGATGCATGGTAATTCCATGTGAGGGCCGAGCAACACAGCCTCAAATGCTTGTGAGGGCAACCCGAAGGGACGGAGCCCGCGCCGCGCAGCGCGGCGTTGGTCCTCGTTCCAGTACATTCAGTACAGTTCACTCGTCCCGCCTTGCGCTGCACGGCGGGGGCCACCGTCGCTACGCCGTTCATCGTGTTCACAGGCCCTAGTCCGGCGCCGCTCATGCAGGTTCTCAATTGGCAGGAGCTTGATGCCGGCGCAAGGCGCGCGGCGTTCGCGCGTCCGGCATCGGGACAATCGGAACGCATACGCAGCGAAGCCAGGGCCATCATCGACCAGGTACGGCGGGACGGTGCGGCCGCGTTGTTAGCGTTGACCGCCCGGTTCGAGCACACGCAGTTGTCGCAACTGCAGGTCTCGGACGCGGAACTCGCCGCTGCGCGCAAGTCGCTGCCAGCGGACGCCGTAACGGCGATAGAACGCGCGATTGGCAACGTGCGGCGTTTTCACGCTGCGACCGCCACTGCGCCCGTCACCATCGATGTCGAGCCGGGTGTGCGCTGCGAACGCCTGATACGGCCACTGCAGGCGGTCGGCCTCTATGTGCCGGCGGGTTCCGCGCCCCTGCCCTCGACCGCCATCATGCTGGCCGTGCCTGCCACTCTCGCCGGCTGCCCGGTGCGGGTCGTCTGTACGCCACCGCGGGCCGACGGCACTGCGGACCCTGCGGTTCTGGTTGCGGCCTCGTTAGCCGGCGCCACGGCGGTTTTCAAGCTCGGCGGCGTGCAGGCCATCGCTGCGATGGCCTACGGAATCGCGCCGTTGCCCAAGGTCTGCAAGGTGTTTGGTCCGGGCAATGCCTGGGTCACTGCGGCGAAGCAGCTGGTTGCCGAAGATGCCAACGGCGCCGCCCTGGACATGCCTGCGGGCCCGTCGGAAGTCATGGTGATCGCCGATGACAGTGCGCATCCGCAATGGATAGCGGCGGATTTGTTAGCGCAGGCGGAACACGATCCTATGTCGCAGGCTATCTTGTTGACAGATAACGTACCGATCGCGCAGGCCACGGCCGCCGCGGTGCAGGCACAGCTTGTGGCGTTGTCGCGCCAGTCGGTGTTGCGCGCGTCGGTTACCGCGCTGCGCATCGTCCATGTACCGGACCTGGCCACGGCATTCGCGATTGCCGAGGATTACGCGCCAGAACACTTGATCATCGAAACACGCGAGCCACGGCAGTGGCTGGCGCGCGTCAACACGGCGGGTTCCGTGTTCCTCGGGCATTACACGCCTGAGACTATGGGCGATTACTGTTCCGGGACCAATCACGTGCTGCCGACTTACGGTCACGCGCGCGCCTACAGCGGACTGGGTCTGAGCGATTTTCAGCGCCGCATGACCGTGCAGGAACTGAGCGGTGATGGCTTGCGTTCGCTCGGCCCCACCGCGGTCACGCTGGCCCGGCTGGAAGGCCTGGATGCTCATGCCAATGCCGTGAACATCCGCCTGGCCGCCACCGGCGCAGAGACGACAAGCTGATGTCAGACCTTGCTGCCGTGTTAGCTCTGGCCCGCGCGGATATCCGCGAGCTCAGCCCTTACGCACATGCCAGCTGGGCGCCAGAATTGACCCGGTTGCATGCCAACGAGCTGCCCTGGCCTAACAATCCAGGCGGCGGTGCACCACAGAATCGCTATCCGGAGCCGCAGCCGGCGGAACTGCTGGAGGCGCTCGCGCAGTATTACGCCGTCGAACCGGCGCAGCTGGTCGCGACCCATGGCAGCGACGAAGCCATCGATCTCCTCACGCGGGTCTTCTGCCGGGCGGGCCAGGATGCGGTGCTTACCACGCCGCCCACCTTCGGCATGTTCGCTGTCGCGGCCCATGTCCAGGGAGCCGCAGTCATCGAGGTGCCATTAAGCGCCGAGCAGGATTTCGCGCTCGATACCGCCGCAGTCAAGGCGGCGATCAACAGCAACGGTAACATCAGGATCGTCTGGCTGTGCTCACCTAACAATCCGAGTGGCGCACATCTGGCAGAAGACTCCATCGTGGAGGTCATCGCAGCAGCACGTGGCCGGGCATTGGTCGTTATCGATGAAGCCTATGGCGAATTCAGCAGCCGACCCTCATTGACCCGCCTGCTCGCGCAGAACCCGCACCTGGCGATACTGCGCACATTGTCGAAGGCGCATGGCCTGGCCGGGGCGCGCATCGGCGCAGTCATCGCTCACCCGCAGGTCATCGAGCTGATCAGGAAGATCATCCTGCCCTACACACTATCGAGCGGCAGTATCGAGAGCGCGCTGGCAGCGCTTGCCCCTGCCGCGCTGGCAGAAACCCAGAGGCGCGTGCGCGAATTGGTTGCGGCGCGCGAGCAACTGGCCATGGACCTCAAGGCGAGCCCGGCGATTGAGCACGTCTGGCCCAGCGATGCCAATTTCCTGCTGGTGCGCTGCCGGCCCGAGTCGCACCTGTTCGAGCGCTGGGTCGAGGCCGGCCTGTTAGTCCGGGATTTTCGCCGTACGCGCGGACTCGAAAACTGCTTGCGCGTGACCGTCGGCACCCCCGAGCAAAACCAGCGCCTGCGGGCGGTGTCAGGATCGCGACCATGAAAGTTGCCTTTGTAGATCGTGACGGCACACTGGTGGAAGAACCGGCGGATGAGCAGGTTGATTCACTGGAAAAGATCCGCTTCATGCCCGATGTCTTTGCCAGCGTCAAACGCCTGCAGACGGCGGGTTTCCGCCTCGTGATGGTGACCAACCAGGACGGTCTCGGCAGCGCGAGCCTGCCACAGGAAAAATTCGATCTGGCGCACCAGTTCATTCTCGATGCGTTCAGCAGCCAGGGCATCGAGTTCGACGCGGTGTTTGTCTGCCCGCATTTCCTGCGGGATGCCTGCGAGTGCCGCAAACCGAAGACCGCACTGGTTGCCGGCTACGTGCGCGATCATGCGGTTGATCTCAAGGCGAGCTGCATGATCGGTGATCGCGACACGGATCTCGTGTTTGCCGACAATCTCGGCGTACGCGGCTTGCGGGTACGCCGGCACGGTGCCGCGGAGGAAACCTGGCCAGCACTGACCGACACACTGCTGGCGCGCCGCGCGACAGTGCATCGCAAGACCCGCGAAACGGACATTACGGTCGACGTGAATCTGGATGCGACCGAACCCATTGCAGTGCATACCGGCATCGGTTTCTTTGATCACATGCTCGAGCAGCTTGCCAAGCACGGCGGATTTTCGCTGACCCTGCGCTGTGCCGGCGATCTCGAGATCGACGAGCACCATACCGTGGAAGACTGCGCGTTAGCCCTGGGCGAGGCCCTGCGCCGCGCGCTGGGCGACAAGAAGGGAATCGCGCGTTACGGTTTTGTATTACCCATGGATGAGGCGCGCGTACAGGTTGCGCTCGACCTCTCCGGGCGCGCCTATGCGGTTTTCGAGGGTCGTTTTGCCCGTGAGTCGGTGGGCGGCCTGCCGACCGAACTGATACCGCATTTCTTCCGTTCACTCGCGGAATCGTTGGCGGCAGCGCTGCATGTCACGGTCGTCGGCGACAACACGCACCATATGATCGAGGCCTGTTTCAAGGGCACGGCGCGCGCCTTGCGCATGGCCTTCGCCCGCGAAGGCGCGGAACTGCCGAGTACCAAGGGCCTGCTTTGAGCGCGGATGTTGTCATCGTCGATTCCGGTGGCGCGAATCTCGCATCGCTGCAACATGCGCTCGCCAGGCTGGGATCGAGTTCGGTGGTCAGCCAGCAGGCCGCGGACATCGTTGCGGCACGCCGCGTGTTGCTGCCAGGTGTCGGATCCGCAGCAGCGGCGATGAGCAATCTGCAACGGACCGGCCTCGATCGACTACTGCCCACATTGACGCAGCCCGTGTTAGGTATCTGCCTTGGAATGCAACTGCTGTTCGAGAGCTCCGCCGAGGGCGATACCGCCGGGCTCGGCATCGTGCCTGGGCGGGTCGCGAGGCTCGAGGCGTCGGTGGACCGGCCGGTACCGCATATGGGCTGGAACACACTGCTGCCGCGCAAGGGCGATGCCTTGCTGGCACAAATTGACGCGCAGGACCGCATGTACTTCGTCCACAGCTTTGCCGCTCCGGTCGGCCCCTGGACCACTGCGTCCTGCGAGTACGGGCCGGAGTTCTCCGCCGTCATCGCGCGCGGCAATTTCCGCGGCGTGCAGTTCCATCCGGAACGATCCGGTGCGGTGGGCGCCCGGTTGTTAGCTAATTTCCTGGCGCAGTGACCATGGAACTGATTCCATCGATTGATCTGCGCGGCGGCAAATGTGTGCGCCTGCTGCAGGGCGATTTCGCGCGCGAGACACAATATGAACTGGCGCCGCATGAACTGCTGTTGCGCTACCGCTCCATGGGCGCCCGCTGGCTGCATGTCGTGGATCTCGACGGCGCGCGCGATGGTCACCTCGCCAATCGCGACACGCTGGTCGCGCTCGCGTCGCAGTCCGGTCTGCTGTTGCAGGTTGGTGGCGGAATTCGCCAGCGCGCGATCGTTGACGACCTGCTGGCGCACGGCGTGGATCGCGTGATCGTCGGCAGCGCTGCGGTCGACGCCGCCGATGAAGTGCGCAGCTGGTTAGGGCATTTCGGCGCGGAGAAAATTGGCCTGGCGTTCGATGTGAAACTCGACGCCGCCAATGTGCCGCGCGTGCAGACTCGCGGCTGGACCAAAGGTACGCAACTCGCCCTGTGGGATGCGGTCGAGAGCTTTCTCGCGGCCGGGCTGCGCCATGTGCTGTGCACCGACGTGGCCCGGGATGGCGCCCTCACCGGTCCTAACATCGAGCTGTATGCCGAGGCGCAGCGGCGTTTTCCGCAGCTTGCCTGGCAGGCATCGGGCGGTGTCCGTTCGGTCAGCGACCTCGCGGCCCTCGACCGGCTTGGTCTGGCCGCGGCGATCAGTGGCAAGGCCCTGATCGAGGAGCGCCTGGATCCGCGCGACCTGACGGCCTGGCTGCCAGGCGCGACCCAGGCTGGACGTTAGCCGCGCCGATGTTAGCCCGGCGCATCATCCCCTGCCTCGATGTTCGCGACGGACAGGTCGTCAAGGGCGTGCGTTTCCGCGACCACCGTGTCGTCGGCGACATTCTCGAGCTGGCGGCACGCTACCGCGATGATGGCGCGGACGAGCTGGTGTTCTACGACATCACGGCGAGTCCCGAAGGCCGCAGCGTCGATCGTGCCTGGGTCGATCGGGTTGCCAGGGTGCTGGACATTCCTTTTTGCGTGGCCGGCGGCATCAGTTCCGTGGCCGGTGCAGAAGCGGTGCTGAATGCCGGCGCAGAAAAGATATCCGTGAACTCGCCGGCGCTCAGCGATCCGGCGTTGATCGAACGCCTGGCAGCGCGATTCGGCTCGCAGTGCGTCGTCGTCGGCATCGACAGCCAGACCTCGCCCGAGGGCTGGCGCGTGTACCAGTTCACCGGCGACCCCGGTCGCAGCCGCGACAGCACGCGCGCGACGCTCGACTGGGTGCGTGAAGTCCAGGAGCGCGGCGCTGGTGAAATCGTCCTCAACTGCATGCGCAGTGACGGCGTCCGGCAAGGCTACGATCTCGAGCAGCTCAGCGCGGTCCGGGCCGTATGTCATGTTCCCCTGGTCGCATCCGGCGGCGCGGGCACGGCCGAGCATTTCACCGCTGTGTTCCGCGACGCGCATGTCGACGCGGCGCTGGCCGCCGGCGTGTTTCATTCCGGCGAAATCACCATCCCGGATCTCAAGCGCAAACTTGCGGCCGATGGGATCGTGGTCCGCCTGTGAGCAAAGCCCAACGAGGTCTCTCATGTTAGTCAGCAGCACGCAACTGGATAGCCTGGACTTCGAGAAATCCGCCGGGCTCATGCCCGCGGTGGTCCAGCACGCGCGCACCGGGACGGTGCTGATGTTAGGTTACATGAACCGTGAATCGCTGCAGGCCAGCCTCGAGCGCCGCAAGGTGGTTTTCTACAGCCGCAGCCGCCGCGAACTCTGGGAGAAAGGCGCGACCAGCGGCAACGTGCTGGAGCTGGTCGACATCCGCACCGATTGCGACCGCGACGCGCTGTTAGTACGCGCCATTCCGCACGGACCCACCTGCCACCTCGGCACCCGCAGCTGTTTTGGCAACGACACCGACGCTCCGGGCGCGTTTCTGGGGGAACTCGACGGCATCGTGGCCGGCCGGCGCGCTGCGCCGGTCGCGAGCAGCTACACCGCGCGGTTGCTGGCGGACACGCCGCTGCGGCGCGCACAAAAGGTCGGCGAAGAAGGCCTGGAGACTGCGCTGGCCGGCGCCTGCCAGGGCGACGCCAGCCTGTTAGCAGAGTCGGCAGACCTGGTGTTTCACCTGCTGGTGCTGCTGCATGGCCGCAACCTCGACCTTGGGAAACTGACCGCGGAACTGGAGCGCCGGCATCGCGACGCAGCCGGCGCAGAAAAAACCTAGATCAGGATTTCCTCGGCCGGTTCCCGCAGGTTGTAATTCGACGCCATAGCGCGGCCATATGCGCCTGCGGTCGCGATCAGGAGCACGTCGCCGGCTTCAGTCTCAGGCAGGTCGCGGTCGTGGCCTAACACGTCGGCCGACTCGCAGATCGGGCCGACCACCTGCACGGTTTGCGTGGCCGGAACGTCCAGGCAGGTCAGGTTGACGATATCGTGGTGCGCACCGTACAAGGCCGGTCGCAGCAGCGAATTCATGCCGGTCGCCAGACCGACAAACACCGTCGTGCCCTTGCGCTTGATTTGCGTGACCTTGGCCAGCAGCACGCCGGCTTCGGCAACCAGGAAGCGTCCGGGCTCGAGCCAGAACTCCAGCTTTGGATGTTGCGACTTCACGTCGGCGAGCGCCGCGGCCAGTTTTGCCAAGTCCAGCGCGGCCTGCGATTCGCGATCCGGCACGCCCAGGCCGCCGCCGATATTGATGAAACGCGCGTGCGGCTGGTGCGCCGCCAGCGATGCTAACAACCTGGCGGTTTCGACCCAGCTCGCGATGTCGAACACGCCGCTGCCGACATGTGCATGCAGGCCGATTATCCTGGCGGGTGCAGCCGCCAGCAGATCGGGCAGTTGATCAAGCTCCGCGACCGGGATGCCGAACTTGGATGCCGACCCGGCGGTGCGCACGTGCGGATGATGTCCACGGCCGACGCCAGGGTCGACACGCAGCAGGATGTCCTGCCCCTCGAAAATTTCGGGCCAATGACGCAGCACATCCAGGTTGTCGACCGTGACCCAGACGCCGCGCGCAAAGGCATCGCGGTACTCCTCGCGCGCCGCAAAATTCGGTGTAAACAGCACGCGGTCGGCCTTAAGTCTGGGCACCGCCTTGAACGCCGCCGCCAACTCGCCCGGTGACACGCATTCGAGCCCGAGCCCCGCGCCGGCAATCTCCCGCAGCACGTCCGGGTTGGAATTGGCCTTCATCGCATAGAAAGCGCGATCGAGGCCGAGCGACCTGATCTGGGCAGCGCGCTCGCGGATCGTCTGCCGTTGATAGACAAACGCCGCGCCGCGCTCCTGCATCAGCTCCAGCAACTGCGGGCGCGCGGCTACCCACCACGACGGAACCTTGACCGGCGCCGCGACCTGCTTGTGGCCAAAGAGCTCGCCCCAGCTCGGACCCAGCGACGCGTCCTCGGGCACCGCGGAGACCAGCAACTCGTGCAGCTGCTCGACCAGCCGGTCGCCCTGGTCCTCATCGACCAGGAAGGTGATGTTAAGGTCGTTAGCTGCCTGACTCACCATGTAGATGCGTTGCTCGGCGAACAACTGCAGCGCGTCGCCAAGTCGATGCAGGATGCCGCGAATGTTGTGCCCCACGAGGCTTACTGACGCGCAGGGGCCGATCAGCTGCACGCGGCACAGCGTGTGCAGTTCGGCCACGAGAGCATCGAGGGTGTCACGGTCCAGCGCGTTAGCCTGCGGGTCGAGCGACACCGTCACGCTGGTCTCCGAGGTCGACACCTGATCAACGGACAGGCCCTGGCGCTTGAACACGGCGAAGGCATCGGCGAGAAAGCCCACCTGGTGCCACATTCCCGGGCTTTCCATCGAAACCAGTGTCATGCCTTTCTTGATGCAGACCGCCTTGACCTGCCCCGCGCTGCCGGCGAACGATCCGCCGATCTCCGTCCCCGCGATGTCCGGGGACTGGGTCGCAAACACGTGCAACGGAATGTCGTACTGCCGCGCCGGCAGGATGCAGCGCGGGTGCAACACCTTGGCGCCGGCGGTTGCGATTTCCTGCGCCTCGTCATAGTGCAGGGCCTTCAGCAGGCGCGCGCCGGGCGTGGTGCGCGGATTAGCACTGAACAGGCCCGGCACGTCGGTCCAGATTTCCAGCCGCTGGGCGCGAATCTTTGCTGCCAGGTAGGCGGCCGAAGTGTCGGAACCTCCGCGACCTAACAAAACGGTATGCCCGCCGGAGTCGCGCGCGATGAATCCCTGGGTCAGGGCAAATTCGGCGCCGGCGTTCAGGCGCACTATCAGCGCGCTGTCCGGCGTGAAGTCGCAGGTCGCTGACAACACAGTCGCCTTCTCATTGGCGCCGTCCCGTTCCTCGGCAGCCAGCATGTCGCGTACGTCATACCAGGCGATATCCAGGCCCTGCGCCGCGAGGAAGCGCGCGCCCAGATCGGTCGCCATGAGTTCGCCGGTAGCCATGCCGCGCGCGCGGGTCGTGTCGCTGACCTCGCGGACCAGCGCGACACTGGTGGCAATCTCACGCAACTGCCGCAGGTGCTGCTCAACCGCGACGCCGAGGGCAATGCCAAGATCATCGGCCAGCTGCTGATGGCGGTCGATAATGGCCTGCAACGCGACTTCATACTCGCCCTGCTGCGCTGCTAACAAAAGCTTTTCCAGGCGGTCGGTAATCCCGGAGATCGCGGAGTGCACGATCAGCACGCGTTGGCCGTTAGCCCGGCGGGCGCGCGCAATCTTCGCAATGTTGTTCCAGTTGCTGCGCGTGGAAACGCTGGTGCCGCCGAACTTGAGCACCACCCAGCCGGGAGCGGTCATAGTGCCTCCGGCTTAGAGTTCGTCGTCGTAGACGTCGCGCAAATCTTTTTCGAGTTTGCGTTCGGCAAGCACTTCTTCGAGCTTGCTCCACGCTGCCTTGCCGCGTTTGACCGCTTGCGCGGCCGGCCGCGCACGTTTGTCCATACGATCGAGAAACTTGTCGTAGTCGCTCGGTTCCTCGGCGGCTTCGCTCAGGAATTCGTCTTCGATGTCAAAGCTTTCGGAATCGCGCTGGGACATAGTGGTGACTTATAAATCCTTAAAAATCAGTCAGTTACGCCTCGTCACAGTGGTGACGAGGCGTGAACTATAACGAAATATCGCCGCGCTGCAACCTGCATTCACCCTTATCGGAAACGAACGCTGTCCTGCACCACCACAGGGGCGCCGCGTTCCAGCCCCAAAGCGTCCGCCGCGCTGCCCTGGGAGCGCGCTATTTCGAGCACATCAAACGAGTTGATCAGGGCAAGATCCTCGCCGGGAGCCACATCGCCGTAGGTCCGGCGAACCGCGAGTCTTTTGCCCGCAATGGGCACATGCGGGTCGGTCATCCGGCGCAGTAGATCACCCGAAATGTTGGTTATCAGGTTGCCAAAATGGTCAATTGTGACGATAACTCCGCTGATCTTGTTGCCATCCACTGTCGGCTCCTCGATCCAGCCGGGGACCCAGTCCGCCGTGACGATCCCCAATTGCGCGAGCTGCAACTGGCCGCCGGCCAGCGCCGCTGCGACCGGCGCAAACAGATCCCGGCCATGAAAGGTCGCGCTGATCCGATGGCTGAACAGGGTCGGCTGTCGCTCCGTCTGCAGCTCCCAAACGGCATTCGGGCTGAATTTGTCCAGCACCGGTCCCAGCAGGCCGTTGTCGGGCGCCAGGAAGATCTGCTCGTGCGCCTCCACCATGAGGATGCGGCGCGAGGTGCCAACACCGGGATCGACGACAGCTACGTGTACGGTGCCCGGCGGAAAATACGGCGCTGCTTTGCTGAGCCAGAAACCTGCTTCGGCAGGCCAGTGCGGCAGGATGCCGTGGGTCAGATCCACGATCCTGGCCGCCGGTAACCTGGCCAGCAGCACACCCTTCATTACGCCTACAAACGGATCCTGCAGGCCGAAGTCGGTCGTTAGCGTGATCAGACCATGCGGTTGCGCCGCAGCGCGTGTGTTCGCTGTCAAGCCTGCGTCCTCAACTTTGCCCGCCATGCCAAAATGGCGGTTGGCACAATAACCCGTCAGAGCGACATGGCCCAAGTTTCTCAACCCGCCGCCAGCAATATACGCGCCGCGCCGCAACTGGATTTTGTGCTGCTGTTGCTGTGTTTCCTGCTTAGCGGGGTCGCGGCGCTGGTTTACCAGACGGCCTGGATGCGGAAATTCGGCCTGCTTTTCGGCACGTCGGAACTCGCGGTCGCGACCGTACTCGCTGCCTACATGGGCGGCCTTGCGCTCGGCGCGCGTTTGATCGAGCCGCTGCTGCCGCGCATCCGGCGCTACGTCCGCATTTATGCGCTGCTCGAAATCGGCATCGCCGCCAGCGCCATCCTGCTGGTACCGGCGTTGTTAGCTGCGAGCGCTTGGCTGCTGGTTCAATGGTTCGGCGGCCAGCCGCAACCGCCATCGAGCGAGCAGCTGCAATTGTCTGCGTATTACCTCGCTGCAGCATTCATTGCGCTGCTGATCCCGACGACGCTGATGGGCGCGACGCTGCCGGTACTTGCGCGTCACGCCGTGCTTACCGACGCCCAGATCGGCTCACGCATCGGCTTGTTATATGCGGTCAACACGGCCGGGGCGGTCGCAGGCGCTTTGCTGACCGCCTATTTCCTGCTGCCGGAACTGGGCCTGGAACATACGACCTGGGCGGCGGCGGCGGTTAATGCCCTGGTCTTCGTGCTCGCAGCTTCATTGGTTCAGCGCAGCAGCGAATTGGGTCCCGCCGCCCCTGTGGCCCAGCTGCAACCGGACCCGCCTCTTGCCAGCACCTGGACCCAGGCCAGCGCCAACTGGATATTGCCGCTGATGCTGCTGTCCGGCGCAGTGTCGTTTTTTTACGAAGTGCTGTGGACCCGGCTGCTGTCGCACCTGATCGGCGGCAGCATCCACGCTTTTGCGGTGATGCTTGCGAGTTTTCTGGCTGGCATCGCGCTCGGCGGCGGATTGGGTGCATGGCTGGCGCGCAGCCGCGACAGCGCCGTGATCGCTTTCGTTGCTGCGCAGTTGGCAGTCGCACTCGCAGCGGCCGCCGCGTACGGCGTGTTGCTTGGTCTTGCGCCCTACAACGGTGGCCTGGCTGACAACAGCTGGACCGGTTTTCTGCTGCTGTTGCCGATGACCATCGCGATAGGCACAACGTTCCCGCTGGCAGTGCGCATTCTTGCGCCCTCAGCGGCCGCCGCGGCGGCCGCCAGCGCCCGCGTTTACGCATGGAATACCGTCGGCGCCATTGTTGGCGCAATCGCCGGCGGCTTCTGGCTGATCCCGCTGCTGCGCTACGAAGGCAGCGCGCGACTCGGCGTGGCCGCCAGCCTGGCGTTAGGCCTGGCGGCGCTGTGGCTGCTGCTGCGCCCGAGGCTGGTCATCGCAGCCGCACTGACGGTCATTGCCGTTGTGGCCGCATTGCTGTTTCAGCCGCAACGTCCGGAAGCCCTGCTGCTGGCATCGCCGCTCAAGATCCCTAACAACGGTCGCGTGATCTATTACGAGGTCGGGCGCAGCGCGAGCGTGGTCGTGCTGGCGCAGGACGGCGGGCTGGTGCTGCGCACCAATGGCCTGCCCGAGGCTATGATGGACACGCCGGGCCAGGCGCCACGCTTCAGCGGCGAATTCTGGCTCGCGCCACTCGCCTCCATCATGCGGCCCGAGGCGCGCGACATGCTGGTCATCGGTTACGGCGGCGGGGTCGTGGTCGAGGGCGTCGCCCCTAACATCCGCAACATCGATGTCATTGAACTCGAGCCAAAAGTCATTGATGCCAATCGCGCCACCGAGCAGCTGCGGCGCCGCAGTCCGCTCAATGATCCGCGCCTGCGCCTGATCGTCAATGACGCGCGCGGTGCCCTGCAGTTGAGCGCGCGCAAATATGACGTCATCGTGTCGCAGCCCTCGCACCCGTGGACCGCCGGCGCATCGCATCTCTACACGCTGGAATTCATGTCGCTGGCGCGCGAGCATCTGAATGACAACGGTGTTTTCATCCAGTGGATGAATGTGGCATTCGTCAACGAATCGCTGCTGCGTTCGCTGACCAACACCCTGCAGACGGCATTTGGCAAGGTGCGCATCTACCGCCCTGACCCGTTCACGCTGGTGTTTGCCGCATCAGCCGGTTCGCTGGCGCCGGAGCAGCGACTGCTGGCAACCGGTGTGCCGTTGTCCGTGTCGCCAGCGCACTACTCGCGCTACGGCATCGGCGGCACGGAAGACCTGGTTTTTGCGCTTGCGGCCGATGAAGAAGGCGCGGCGCGACTCGCGCAGGGCGCGGCGCTGATAACCGACGATCGCAACCGCATTGCGACCTCAACCGTTTTCAATTTTGGCTCCGGCCTGAGCGCCGACCAGGCTGGCCGGTTGTTAGCTGCCTATGACCCGTTGCAGAACCCGGGCAGCTGGGTCTACAAGCAGCTCGGCGGCCGATTGGCCTTTGACTACATCATCCGGCGCAACGCCAATTACCTGCAGCTGGACCGCAGCCTGCGTGATCGCGCACAGCATATTATCGACGCGCTCGGGCCCGGTCCCGACGCGCGTCTCGGCGCCTGGTACCTGCGCAGCGCGCAGGGCGACGCCGCCGGCGCCCAGCGGATGGCCCATGAAAACGCCGTGCTCGCGCCAGGCCACGCCGCCAGCATGTACATCGCGCTGCAACCCGAAGTTACCGCGCTGCGTGGCACCGAGCCCCCGGCGGAGCTGGCGGCTGAGATTGCCAGACTGCCGGATTCGGCGCGCGCCACTCTGTTAGGCATCGGGCTGGCGGCACGGTCTGATTACAAGGGCCTGGCCGCGCTCGATCCGGTGTTAGCGACCGCGGCATGGACCGACACCTGGCGTCTCGACGCGACCATGCTGCGTGCCGACTGGCGCGCACGGGTCGCGAATAGCGACAGCGCCAAAGGCTTCGCGGACCAGGCGCTGGAAATGCTAGACCGGGACGCGATGTTCACTCCAAGCCCGGCCACCTTCGGGCTGCGCCTGACTGCCGCGGTCACTGCCGATCGTCCAGCGGTCGCGCTGGAGGCTGTGGATAGCCTGGTCAGCTGGGACCTCGGCTTGCTGCAGCGACCGTTGTCGGTGCCGATGCGGCAGCGGATTCGTGAGCGACTGATGCAGTTGCAACCGGTCCTCGAACAGAAAGCCACTGACCCGCGCCTGGATCCTGCACGAGTCGAGGAAGTCCGTGAGAAACTACGCCAGGCAGTCGCGAAGGCTGCAGTTGCAAACTGACGGGGGCGGATGTGGGTGTATTGACCAAAAAGCCGGTGCTGGGATTGATCGGGCTGCTCGTGGGTTTCCAGACCCAGCCGCTGGGCCATACGGCTTTCAAGATCATCCAGCTGACTGCGGGCAGCTACTACGCCTGGGTGGCATTTTTCATCGGCATCATGGGCCTGAGCCTGGTCTGGATCGGCCTCAAGAAAGCGGAACTTCCGGCGACCATCTATGGTCTGTTAGGGGGATGGTTCACCTGGATCGGTTGGTTCGAGTATGCGTTTGGCTTTTTCGGCGAACTCTACAAGGTCCCCAACTATGCGGTCGAACCGGGTTATCCCGGTGGCTATGAGGCGCCAGCGCAGGCCAGCATGCAGCAGGCGACCGTAACCATCATGCTGGGGTTGTTCATCATCTATGGCATCTTCAACCTGCAGACCAGGTGCAACCTGATGCGTTGGATTCACCGCAATTTCCGGTTCTCTCCCGGCATGCCGACGCCGGACAACAAGCGCAGCTTTGCGCGCATCACCGCCATGGAAATGCTGTTCGTCACGTCGTTCTGTTATCAGTTCTGGCTGTGGGCCATTTACCTCGGCACCAAGAAGCCGAGTTCGCAGTACCTGATGTACCTGTACTTCGCATGGACGGCCTGGGCGCTGTACCTGGTCTACAAGTGCACGCAGCAGATTCGCGTGGCGCCATCCATTCGGTACGGCATCGGCGCAGGAATTGTGCTGTGGGGCTCGGCGGAAATGCCCGCGCATTTCGGCGCCTACAAGGAATACTGGCTGCACCCGGTGGAGTACCCACTATTCAATGTGATCAGCCTGGCGTTGTTCGTGGCCGGTTTGCTGATTCTTGGAATGCGCCCCGCTACTCCAGCGCGCGGTGAAACCAAGGCGGTTGCATAGTCCATGAAGACAAAAGTTCACGCAATTCTGTTAGGTCTGGGGTCGGTCCTCAGCGGTTGCGGCGGCGGCGGCTCCGCGCCCGCCACCGCAGGCGACCCCTGCAGCGAGACCGCGAAAAAGCAGTTCGTGCTGGACACCACACGCGACCGCTATTTGTTCCTGGACTTGCTGCCGGCGAGCGTCGACATCAATCAATATTCGACGGCAGGCGTCCTGATGGATGCGCTGGCGGCAACCGCGCGGGCGCAGGGCAAGGATCGCTTTTTCAGCTACATCACCAGCATCACGGCGGAACAACAGCTGCTGGCGGACGGTAAATCGGTTGGCTTCGGCGTGTCACTGACCCAGCGCGTCGCGGCAACCCGATTATTTGTCGCGCAGGTGTTTGAGGCTTCAGCGGCTGCGGATGCCAGTTTCCTGCGCGGCGATGAAATCCTCGCCATCGGCACTTCCGATACCACGCTGGAAAATGTCGCTCCGATTCTGGCCCGCACCAATGGCCTCACCGATGCGTTAGGCCCGAGCACCGCGGGCATCTCCAGAACGTTTCGGGTCCTGACGCCTGCGGGCGCAACGGTGCTGCGCACCGTCACCAAACGGGAATTTTCAATCAACCCGGTGCCTCGCGGACCTAACGGACCTGATGGCCTCGGGCTCGTAATTCCGCGAAACGGCAACACTCCGGTAGGATATATTTACTTCCGCAGCTTCATCTCGCCCGCGGATGACGCGCTGCGCGCCGCGTTCCTGAATTTCCGCAACCAGGGTGTGCGCGATGTGATCATCGACCTGCGTTACAACGGTGGCGGACTGGTGGCGACGGCCGAGATATTGATGAATCTGCTGGCGCGTGACAGGACCAACGTGGACGTCATGTATCGCACCCGGCTGAATCGCAATTTCGCCGCCAGCCAGCCAGTCCGCTTTGCAACGCCCGCGCTGCCGCAGTCGATCGCGCCGATGAAAATCGCGTTCCTCACCACCGAGAGCAGCGCCTCCGCAAGCGAGCTAACAATCAATACTCTGGCACCATATGTGCAAGTGGCGATTGTCGGGTCCCGGACCTTCGGCAAGCCCGTGGGCCAGACCGCCCACGACATTGCCAGCTGCGATTTCCGGCTGCGGCTGATCAGCTTCGGTGACGAGAACCGTGACGGCTACG
Organism: Gammaproteobacteria bacterium; assembly: GCA_031363155.1. GTDB lineage: Bacteria > Pseudomonadota > Gammaproteobacteria > Steroidobacterales > Steroidobacteraceae > UBA964. The sequence continues at coordinate 83,621 of JANLTW010000094.1, forward strand.
GAGACTATTTCAACGGCTTGCCGCCGCAGCCGCCGGATCTCAGTTTTGCGAATGACGTCTTCTGCCCAATTGTCGATGACCTGGCTAAACCTCTGGGCGGTCCCAACGAGAATCTGTACGCGGAAGCATTCGGCTGGATCGACCAGAATCGCTGCGGCATCGCGATATTGTCGGCGCCCCAGCAAAAGGCCAGCGCCGGTGTACTCGCTGACAACGGCACCGCGCCGGTACCTCTGCACCCGGAGCCGTTCCAGGTCTACATGCCGGGCTCTTTTTAATTGCAATCAGCTAGTTATAGACGTTACTTCAATAGTTTCTAGGCACGGCGCCAGCAAATGACATGGCGACGGCGCTTGACCTGCTGATTCAGGGTCTCGGATTCGGTGGCCGAGAGATCGAGGCGATCATCCGCAAGCTCAGCCTCGCGCCGTTGCTCGGTGCCAATCAGAATCGGGTTCAATGAACAGGTCACTTCGTGGACGATGACCCGCCCTTCGAGGCGCCAGCGGCCGCTGTAGGCGAGGTATTCGTCGAGCGCCCTGGCCTTGGATTCAACGCTGGCGGCCGCTGCACTGGCCGCGCTGAACGGCGAACGCCGCCGCGTGCACATGGTCGCGGACATCCAGCCGGAACGATCGTACAAAAGCAGCCCGACGGGATCGGCCCCGAACGGCTCGTTAGCTGCGCGGCCGCTGTCGTATTCAATTCGCCAGGAGATCAGGCTCCACGCACCACAAAGATTTTCGACCGAGGGCGCTTCCATGCGAATATCTTGCCATGAGCAGCAACACGGCAGCCAACTTTGACCTCAGCGGATCGATTGCGATCGTAACCGGCGCATCGAGCGGTATCGGCGCGTCACTGGCAAGAGGCCTCGCCGGCGCAGGCGCCCGCGTTGTCCTGGCCGCACGCCGGGTCGAGCGCCTGCAGGAAATCGCGCGTGACATCGAAGCCGCCGGCGGCCGGGCCCTGCCGCTGGCGCTGGACCTGGCCAGCCCCGCGGCGATCGTGCCATTCTTCGACGTGATTCAAGGGCATTTTGGCGGCCCGGCTAACATCCTGGTCAACAATGCCGGCGTTGCCGAGCCGATGCGTTTCCTGAAGACCCCACGGGAGAGCCTCGATCGGACGCTGCAAACGAATTTTGTCGCGCCCTGGGAGTTGACGCGTGAGTTTGCAGCGCGCCTTGTGGCCGCGAAACAAGGCGGCGCGGTACTCAACATCGGCTCGGTGCTGGGCCTGGGCGCCGCCAACGGCTATGCCGCCTACTCCGCTTCCAAGGCGGCGCTGCATCAATTGACTAAGAGCCTGGCGCTGGAGCTGGTGCCGTTCGGCATTCGCGTCAATGCAATTGCCCCGGGCTGGTTTGTGACCGAGATGAACCAGGATTATTTTGCCAGCGAGGCCGGCCGCGCCTACCGCGCCAGACTGCCGCCGGGACGGCTCGGTGAGCTGCCGGAGCTGCTGGGTCCGGCGTTGCTGCTGGTCAGCGGCGCGGGCTCTTATATCAACGGCGTGGTGCTGCCGGTGGACGGCGGACACGCGGTCGCGCTGACCTGACGCGACTTGCCAGCGTCACCAGCGCCAGATCCCGGGCGCGGTCGGCATGTTGTAGTTGTTCTGCAGTTGCCCGCTCGGGTCGCTGTCCACTTCCAGCCCGATAAGCGTGGGAATGCCGCGCGCCTCCGCCAAGGCCTGCTTGGCTGCGTCCCAGTAGATGGCTGCGGGCGCCAGGCCCAGCAGAGTATTCAGACGCGGCTCAAGATCAGACACATTCGCCATCGTGGTAGCGCCTTCGGCGTCGACCGGCGGGTGCACTTCGAGCCAGATCTCGCCGCGGTGAAACAGGACCTTGAGCGGCTCATTGGTCAACGTCACGGGCGTTCCAACCGGTACCAACGCAAACAGTTTTTCCACGTCCTCGGGGTACATGCGGATACAACCATGCGTAATTGCCATGCCTACCGCAGCCGGGTTGTTAGTGCCGTGAATCAGATAGGAACCACCGGGGATGCCAAGGCGCATGGCAAAAGCGCCCAGCGGGTTATCGGGTCCCGCCGGCACCTGAGCCGGCAGGGGATCGCCACGCGCCGCATGTTCCGCGCGCACGCTGGCCGGTGGAATCCAGACCGGATTGGCGCGCTTCTCGACGATCCGCGTCACACCTAACGGCGTGCGCCAGTCCATCTTGCCGATACTCACCGGAAACGTGAGTACGCGGCGCGTGCTGCCGTCAGCCTCGGGAACAAAATAGTACAGGCGGTGTTCGGCCAGGTTAATGACAATGCCTTTGCGGAAACCCGCGGGCAGTATGCGCTGCAGGGGCAGCAACACTTCGGTGGCCTCGCCCGGCAACCAGGGATCCACCCCGGGATTGACGCGCGTGATTTCCTCGTAGCCGAGGCTGTACTGCCGCGCGATCTCGATCAGGGTATCGCTGCGCTGCGTCTTTATGATCTTCAGCTCGCCGAACAGCGTTTCGCCAGCGGTATCCAGCTGCAATTCGGTTGCGGACGCCGAAACGGGGGCGAACAACGCGATGACGCCACAGAGGCAAGCAGGCAATCGGTTCGGCATGCGTGGAATCTTAGCATACGCCCGCATGCTAACAACGGCGCGCCGGGCGCCGCGCCGGGTCAGGCGGTCAATGCAGCCTGCAGTATTGCCATCTCCTGCCTGGACTCAGCCAGCAATATATCCAGCGCCGGGCGATCCAGCTGCATGCGTTCCGCAGCCTTGACGTTCTGCAGGTTCAATTCCAGCGCGTCCGGGTATTCATGCAGGCTCGCTAACAGCACGCCGACTGAGAGGATATCCGTGAGGTCGGTTGCGCCTTCGTGATCGCGACCGAGGTCCTCGTAATCCTTGACCGCCTCGAGCACCGCGCCATCCAGACCCCAGTTACCGAGCAAGGCATCGGTAATCGCCGGACCCCATTCGCGTTCGATGCCAACGAATGCAGCTGCATTCGCAAACAGCTGGGGGTGCCTGATCGACCGGGAGATGATGTACAACCTGCCAACGGCATGCAGCAAGCCCGTTAGCAGCGCAGTGTCCGGATTCACCTTGGAAAAGCGCTTGGCAACGATGTGGCAGAACGCCGCCACCTTGTTACTGCGCTGCCAATGAGCCTGGAGCAACGGCCGCACCGGCGCCAGTTGCTCGGCCTTGCGCATCTGCGCCATCGCAAACACCAGTGACGCACTGCGTACCAGATTAAAACCGATCCTCGCAATTGCCGACTTGACGTCCAGGATCTTCCTGCCGGTGTGATTGAGTGCGGCAGAATTTGCCATCTGCATGATGCGAGCCGCCAGCGCCGGTTCCGAGCTGACAAGGCGCTGGACCTTCTCGATGCTGACTTCCTCGTCGGTCAGCGCCTGCCGTACCTTGATGGCCGCATCCGGAAAGCTTGGCAGTTCGATCTGGCCTTTGGAAAGTTCTTCGGCCAGCATTTGCACGAACGCAAATGCTTCCTTGTCAACTGCGGTCGCGGGTTCTGTCAAAATCTCAGGTTGCGACATGTTCAACCGCCCAGCGCTTCGCGGAGCGCGTGAATTTCCGTGGCCGATTCAGCCTGGATTTTTTCGAGTGCCGGACGATCGAGACCCAGTCTCTGATCGATATTGAATTCCTGCAGGTTCGAATACAGCAAGTCGGGCTCATCCTTGAACGACGCAAACACATGGCTTGCGGCCAGCACGTCGGTCAGCGATCCAGAACCGCGAATCTCGCGGTTGCGGTCCTCAAACTGGTGGACCGCCTCGACGATTTCGGGCGCAATGCTCCAGCTTTCGAGCAGTGCTTTGGCAACGTTGCCGTGCCAGTCGCGCACGATATCGTTATACACGACCGGATCGGCGAACAACGCCGGAAAACTGCTGGCGCGTGTCAGGATGTACAGCTTGCCGACGCTGTGCAGCAGGCCAGTCAGCATCGCTGTATCCGGCGAAATTCGCCCGCAGCGTTTGGCAATGACGTGGCAAAGCGCCGCAACCGTGATGCTGCGCACCCAGATGATATTCAGATGCTTCTCGATACTTTTGAACTGTTCCGCCTTGCGTAACTGGCTCATGGCGAAAGCGAGTGCGGCGCTGCGCAGCGTGTCAAAGCCAAGCCGGGCAACCGCGTTGCGCAGATCGCTGGCCTGTCGGCCGCTGGGATTCAACGCCGCCGAGTTGGCCATGGACATGATTTTCGCGGCCAGTGCAGGTTCGCCGCCAACGACCCGCACCACCCGCTCCGGGGAGACGCCGTCGTCAGCCAATACGCGTTGTACCCGCATTGCAATGGCGGGGAAGCTTGGCAGTTCGATCTTGGTGCTGGAAAGTTCCGCCGCGAGCGCCCTGACGAAGTCGAACGCCTCGGCGCTCGAACTGCGCTTGGCAGTTCCGGTCGGTTGGATGAATTCAGCCGGCTGCATGCTTGAGTCCTCAGGTATCCATCCCCGTTATCGGCCGTAGCTCGGCCATGCTTGATTCGCTGGCCGGTCTACTTATGCGACTCTGGTCACACTTGCTGCGCTGTTCGCGCGGCCGTACAGTGCTAACAGCAGTTCCGCTTCCGCGGTGCGCAGCCCGCAATTGCGGACCAGGTCCTCGAGCCTGGCGCCGGACCGCGCCATGGAAATTGCAGCGCTCTCCGAGCGCACCTGAGACGCCACCAGACTGTAACGCGTATCCGCCGCCAGCATCGCAGTCAGCCGGTCGAGGCGCTCAGCCAGCGCCTGCAAGGCCGAATACTGCGCATGCTGCAGCCTCTCGACGCGTTCCAGTGCAGTTTGCAGATCATTCAGCTGTCGGTTCCGCCGGGTCATTTGCCAGTTCCTGTCAGTCGCGCCGCCAAATTGACGCGGCAGGTAAGCGAAGCAGGAATCGTGCCAAGCAGATGCTCAGGGAGTCTGCGCCAGTCGCTGCGCGCCGGCGGATTGCGCGGCGTCCGCCGCAGCCGGTGGGTTCGGTTGTGGCGAACCATTCAATATCAGGATCATGACGCGCCGGTTGATATTACGACCTTCGGGGGTTTCGTTGGTCACGGTGGGGCGGTACTCCGCGAGCCCTAGCACTTCCAGGCGTGCAGGATTGACGCCGTTGGTCGCGAGTACTCGCACCACACTCGCCGCGCGTGCAGCGGATAACTCCCAATTGCTGGGAAATGCGGCGCTCTTGATTGGCAGATTGTCGGTATGTCCTTCGACACGCACCGCATTCGGATAGTCGCGAAATACATCGGCCAGGCGTGTGATCACATCCACCGCGGTCGGCGACAGCGTTGCCGAGCCACTCGCGAACAGGACGTCGGCCTTGATCTCAACCTCGACCGCATATCGGGTGCGACGTACTGTCACGAGGTCGTTGGCAACCAGATTGGCGACTGACGCCTGCACGCTGTCGGCGATCTGACCGAGCCGCGACGCGGTGCTGCGGTCGACCACGCCACCGCGGATAGGTCCTGATTCGTTAGCTCGCCGGTACCCGGACTGCCCAAGCTTGTTGACCAGATCGTCTTTTGCGTTGAGGGGCACTGCCTCCAGCATCTGCCGCGCATGCAATTCATCCTGTGTCAGCGACATCTCCAGATCCGCGCCCGGGCCCAGGTCGCCGTCACCGACCTGCACAGGTTCTACGCTGGTCGGAGTGCCGCGAAAAGCCGCGTTGAGCGAATCTGACAGGACCCGGTACTTGCCTTCGTTTACCGAGGACACCGCGTACATCACGACGAAGAAAGCCAGCAGCAACGTCACGAAGTCGCCATAGGGAATCGCCCAGGCCTGATGCAGAGTCTCTTCTTCGCGTCGCTTTTTGCGGGCCATGTAACGTCAATCCGCTAGTGATTGATGAATCCCTGCAACTTCGTTTCAATGGAGCGCGGATTCTCTCCTTGCGCGATCGACAACATGCCTTCGACTGTCAGTTCGCGGTACTGGGTCTGCGAAGCGACCAGGGCCTTGAGCTTGGCCGCCGCGGGCAGAAAGAACAGGTTTGCAAGGCCGATGCCATACACGGTCGCGGTGAATGCCGCGGCGATGCCCGCCCCCAGCTTGGTCGGATCCGACAGGTTCTGCATGACCGACATGAGTCCGAGCACTGCGCCAATGATGCCCAGGGTTGGCGAGTAGATGCCCATGCCCTCAAAGACGCGTGCGCCCGCCTGGTCGGCGTGCTCGCGCACCGATATTTCCACTTCGAGAATCTCGCGTATCTGATCCGGCTCGGAACCGTCCACGACCAGTTGCAGGCCCCTCCTGACAAACGGATCTTTTTCGGTATCGATCATTGGCTCCAGAGCTAACAGACCTTGCTTGCGGGCAATATTGCTCCATTCGACAAACCTGGCGATCAGGCCCGCCGAATCCTGGGCCGGTGGTACGAAGATCCACTTGAACATCGACATGCCGTGCCGGAAAACCGGCAGCGGCGTGTGAATGAAGATCGCGGCCAGCGTGCCCACGACCACGATCATGAATGCGGCTGTGGACAGCAGCGCCTTGATGCCAGCTCCTTTCATGATCGAACCGACGACCACGGCGGCGATCGCGAAAATGAATCCGGCTATTGTCAGGAAATCCATGGCTAGCTAACAACATCCATTCAGGCGGCGCTCCCTTGTTCGCGCCATGAACTCAAGCGAGCCTTGAGGCGCGCAAGTGCCTGGCCATGCAGCTGGCAGACGCGTGACTCGGTCACCTTCAGAACCGCGCCAATCTCCTTCAGGTTCAGGTCATCGCCGTAATAAAGTGACATGACCAGTTTTTCCCGCTCCGGGAGTTCGCTGATGGCCTGCGTCAGTTCAGTGCGAAAATTCTCATCGACCATGTCCGCAAACGGGTCATTGCGATGATCGTTGATTTCGCCCGCGACTGTGTCGTCCATGTTGGTCATCTGACAAGCCACAGTGTCCTGAACGATGCGGTGGTAATCGGCAATGTCGATGCCCATGCGGGTGGCGATTTCAGCGTCGCGCGCCTCGCGCCCCAACTCCGCCTCAAGGTCGCGAATCGCCTTGGCGACTTCGCGCGACTTGCGATGCACCGAGCGCGGCGCCCAATCGAGCTTGCGCAGCGCGTCAATCATCGCGCCGCGAATGCGTATACCGGCATAGGTCTCGAAGCTGGCACCCCGGCCAGCCGTAAAATTTGCAGCTGCTTCCAATAGACCTAACATACCAGCCTGTATCAGATCGTCGACCTCGACGGACGCGGGCAAGCGGCCGGCCAGATGGTAGGCAATGCGCTTGACGAGTTCAGCATGACGCATGACCAGAGCATCGGTGTCGCTCCGGCTCAAGCCTGTCGCGGCATAGGCACCTAACGGGTTCATCTCACCACCTCCAGACGGGGAGCCGCCCGCCGTACCAACCGCTCCGCGAAGAATTCGATCTGCCCGCGCGGACCAGAGGGTACCGGCCAGTTATCGACCTGCTCGGCCAGGGACTTGAGGGCGCGCGACGCCCGGCAGGTCGGATAGGCGTTCAAAACCGGGCGCTGTTCACGGTTGGAGCGGCGCAGAATCGGGTCCTCGGGAATTTCGCCGGCGTATTCGAGGATTACGTCAAGGAAGCGCCCGGCCACCGTGTTCATGGTCTGGAACAGGTGCTGTCCGTCGAGTTCGGGCCGGACACGATTGGCGAGGATCCGGAACCGCTCGACGCCGTGTTCACGCGCCAGGACCTTGATCAGCGCGTATGCATCCGTGATGGATGCCGGGTCATCGCAGACCACGACCACGACTTGCTGGCTGGCCTGCGCCAGGCGCAACACACCTGGTGAAATCCCTGCCGCCGTGTCGATGATCAGCGTGTCCACCTCGGCCGACAGCGAGCTGAACGCCTGTACCAGCCCCAGGTGACTGGTTTCATCCAGAGCAGCCATCTGGCTGATGCCCGATGCGGCCGGAACGATCGAAAATCCGAACGGTGTCTCGGTGACCACCTCGTCCAGCGTTCGTTCGCCTGAGATGACATGTGCGAGCGTGTACGGTGGCGAGATTCCCAGCAGGACATCGGCATTGGCCAGCCCAAGATCGCCGTCTAACAGCAGTGTGCGGCGGCCACGCTGCGCAAGCGCCGCGGCCAGGTTGATGGCAATCGTGGTCTTGCCGATTCCGCCCTTGCCGCCGGTGATGGCGATCGTTTGTACAGGCGGACGGACGGTGCCGGGCGGCATTCCAGAGAGTTTCATATCAGGCAATCTCCGCACGCTGGGGCGCGCTGGCATCGAGTCGGTCCGGACCGGCCGATGCAACGGCCTCGGCAACCAGAGTTGCCGCGCGCGCCGGCGCCATGTCCTGCAGCCAGCGACGACCGCGGGTGATGTAGCAAAGCGGTATGTCGTGATGAATCAGCGCAGCCAGCAATTCGCCGGTGCGATCGGCATCATCGAGCTTGGTAATCAACGCCGCCTGCCATGTCGGGGCGCAGGCATTCGCCATGATGCGTACGCTGACGTCCGCCCTGACGCTGGCAGCGGCCACCAGCACAAATTCCAGCGCGGGCTGTGCTGCCGCAGCGTCCTTCCAGGCCGCAAGCTCGGTGCGCTCAGACGCGCCGCTCAAGCCGGCGGTATCGGTTATCACCAGACGCCGGTCGGCCAAAGTCGTCATCAGCCCGCCCAGCTCCCGCGTATCGGCGACTCCGTAGCTCGGCACACCTAGCATCCGGGCTTGCGCCGCGAACTGTTCGGTCGCCGCGAATCCTCGCGTGTCGGTAGTGATCAGCGCGATTCCGTGATTGCCATGCCGTTGGACCCACTTGGCGGCAAGGCGCAGTGCGGCGCTGGTCTTGCCGGCGCCACTGGTTCCTAACAGCACCGGCCGTCCACCGAATTCCAGCCAGCGCTCGCCCGTGGAGCGCAGGCGGTCGGCCAGGCGCAACATCAGCAGGCGCCGCGCAGCCCCATGCGTCATGCCCTGCGGAAATTCCGCCAGTACGCCCTGCAGCAATGCCGCATCGAAACCCGCGGCAGCGAATTCACGCTGCAGCTCGGCGAGCAGCGGCGAGCGTCGTGAGTATTCGTTAGACACAAGTTGCGCCATTTGCGTTTCCAGCAGCCGGCGCAATACGCGCAATTCCTCGCTGAGGGCTGGGTCCGCGGCTTCCCGCGCCACCGCCGGTGTCCGTTTGCCGGCTGCCGCGCCGGCCCGGTCTGCTTGCTGCGGCGCGAGCGTCGCCGCCTCCATATCGATGGCAGCCGTTAGCATCACACCGTCGGCGGTGCGTTCCGTGGCGAGTATCACTGCGTCAGGACCCAACTCCTGCCTGATGGCTCGCATACCCTGACGCATGTCAGCAACATTAAAAGTCTTGATTTTCATGATCTACCTACCGTCGCAACCAACCGGACGCGCCGGTTATCGGGAATTTCACTCCAGGCCAGTACATGCATCTGCGGCACAGCCGCGCGCGCAAATCGCGCCAGCGTGGCGCGCAACGCCGGCGGTACGAGCAGCACCACGGGTTCGCCCACGGTCTCCTGGTTGCGTGCTGCGTCCGCCAGACGTTGCTGCAATCGGTCCGCCAGCCCCGGTTCGAGACCCGGCGTCGCGCCGTTAGCGGCCACCGAATTTACCAGCAGCTGTTCGAGCTCCGATTCCAGCGTGATGACGGGCAGTTCGTCGGCAAAGCCGGCAACGTCCTGAACAATCTGACGGCCCAGGGCAATTCGTACCTGCGCTAGCAATATCTGCGGGTCATTGCCGCGCGCAGCGTTTTCGGCCAGCGCCTCGACGATGGCGCGCAAGTTGCGCACCGGAATACGTTCCGCTAACAGGCCCTGCAATACTTTGACGACGGTACTCAATGGCAGGAGCTTCGGTACCAGGTCCTCAACCAGTTTTGGCGCCGACTTGATCAGCGTATTGAGCAGCTGTTGCGCCTCTTCATGACCCAGCAATTCATGCGCGTGCTGCTGCACCATGTAGCTGAGGTGCGTCGCGATCACGGTGCTGGCATCGACGACGGAGTAGCCGAGCGACTGTGCGTGGTCACGTAATCCCGGATCAATCCAGACGGCTTCCATACCGAATGCCGGATCGCGTGTGGCGATCCCGTTCAGTGCACCGAACACACGCCCTGGATTGATCGCCAGTTCGCGCTCGGGATACACCGTACCGCTGCCCACCGGCACTCCGGACAATGCAATCCGATAGCTGTTAGGCGAAAGATCGAGATTGTCGCGAATGTGCACTGCCTGGATCAGGAACCCGAGGTCCTGGGTCAGTTTGCGCCGCACGCCGCGTATCCGTGCTAACAAGTCCCCTGACTGGTTCTTGTCGACCAGCGGCACCAGCCGATAGCCGACCTCCAGGCTGATCAGATCCACGCTCGCGACGTCCTCCCAGCCGATATCCTTGATGTCTACCGGCGGCGGTAGCGCTTCCTCCACCACCGGGGTGCGGGCATTTTGCCGGTCGCGCTCCCGCAGCCAGCGGGCCGTCAGGCCGCAAGCGGCACCCATGGCCAGGAACACGAAATTCGGCATGCCTGGAATCAAGCCCAGAGCTAACAACAATCCGGACGCCACACCCATCGCACGTGACTGTCCGAACAGTTGCCGGGCGACCTCACGTCCGATGTCCTGCTCGCGCGACATGCGAGTGACGATGATGGCCACCGCCGTAGACAGCAACAGCGCCGGAATTTGCGCGACCAGCCCATCGCCGATGGACAACAGCGCATAACGTTGCGTGGCTTCCGCAAATGACAACGAATGCGATATCGTCCCGATCAGGAGGCCACCGATCATGTTGATCAGCACGATCAGGATGCCGGCGATTGCATCGCCGCGGACAAACTTCGACGCACCGTCCATCGAGCCGTAGAAATCTGCCTCCGACCTGACCTCGGTGCGGCGCGCCCGGGCTTCATCCTGCGTGATAAGGCCGGCGTTCATGTCGGCGTCGATCGCCATCTGCTTGCCGGGCATCGCATCGAGGGTGAATCGCGCACTGACCTCGGAAATACGGCCCGCACCTTTGGTGACGACGACGAAATTGATAATCGTCAGAATTGCGAATACCACGATGCCGACCGCGTAGTTGCCGCCAATGACGAATTCGCCAAAGGACTCGATTACCTTTCCGGCCGCCGACGTCCCGGTGTGCCCGTGCAGCAGTACCACCCGCGTCGAGGCAACGTTGAGCGCCAGACGCAGCAACGTAGCCAACAACAGGATGGTCGGAAACACTGCGAAATCCAGTGGTTTCCGCACCTGGAAGACAGCCATCACCACTAGCATGCTCAAGGCGATGTTGAAGGTGAACAACACGTCAAGTATCACAGCTGGCAACGGCACGACGATCATCGCCAGCACCGACAGGACACCTAACGGCACGCCCAGTCCGCTGGTGAGCATCGCACGCCAGTCGAAGCCGGCAGTCGTTGCGACGCGCACGTTCATTGCCGCTCACCCCTGCGTGGTATCAGATCCTCAACGGCAGCGTCGATCACGGGCGGCTGCAATTTCGCATCACTGCGACTTGCCAGCGTCTGCAGCTGGAATACATAGCTCAACACCTGAGCCACAGCGGCATACAGCACCGCCGGCACTTCCGCGCCGAGTTCAACGCCGCGGTACAGGACACGTGCCAGTGGCGGCGCCTCGACCAACGGAACCTTGTTTTCAGCCGCGACCTCGCGGATGCGACGCGCGATCTCGCCGGCGCCTTTGGCGACCACCACAGGCGCGTTCATGCGTCGCTCGTCATACTTGAGTGCGACCGCAAAATGCTCGGGGTTTGTGATTACAACACTCGCCTTGGGAACTTCCTGAATCATGCGGCGCCGCGCGATCGCCTGCTGCACGCTGCGCACGCGGCTCCTGACCTCTGGCGATCCCTCTGCGTCCCGGTTTTCCTCGCGAATTTCGTTGCGCGTCATGCGCAGGTCACGGTGGTATTGCCATAGCTGCAGCGGCACATCGATCAACGCGATCAGAACCAGGCCACCGGCCAGCGCGAGCAAGGCCTCCGCACACAGGTAGGCCGCATGCCCGATTGCGAGTTCAATGGGTTGCGAAGCCAATGACGTGAGTTCGTCCGCACGATTCCACAGGAGCAGCACTGCGATCAGTGCGACCACCGAGAACTTGGCGAGCGACTTACCGAGTTCGATCCAGCCACGGGTGGAAAACATGCGACTGAAACCGTTTATGGGGTTCAAGCGCTCGAAATTGAAGCCGATGGCGGTGGTGCTGAAGTTCCAGCCGCCAATCACCAGCGGCGACAGCAGTGCCGCGGCCAGCAGCAAGCCGAACAGCGGCGCGACGCTCAGCAAGGCATCGCGAAACGCGCTACTTAGCGCGGCCATCATGTCCGAATCCTGCAGTTGCGAGACCGGGTTCAGAGACAGGCCCTTGCGCAACATCGTGGCCATGCCTTCGGACATGGAAGCGCCGAGCGTATAGAGACCGGCCCCGCCCGCGATTGTCACCGCCGCCGCGCCCAGCTCCGAAGACCTCGGTACCTGACCCCTTTTCCGTGCCTCATCGATGCGCTTGGGTGTTGCGCGCTCGGTACGATCGGCCAGGTCCTGCTCTGCCATGTTCTAGCGCGCGCCTCCGAATTGGTCGGCCAGCGCGTTGAAGGTGTTATCCATCAGCAGCGTGGTCGAGCTTTGAATCGTCGGCAGGCCGATCAGCAGAATCACCAGTCCTAACAAGAGTATGATCGGGAACCCGACGCCAAACAGGTTGAGCGCGGGCGCCGCACGACTCATGACGCCAAATGCTATGTTCACGACCAGCAAGGCGGTGATGCCGGGGAGCGCAACGCCAAGCGCGCCGGAGAACAGCAGCGACGACAGTGTCAGCAGTTTCCACAGACCCGCGGTGCCGATCCCGGCGGCACCAACCGGGACGCCCCGGAAAGTGTCTATCAGCAGCTCAAACAGGCGCACATGTCCGTTCAGCACCAGGAACGTCAAGGTGGCTATGACCATGTAGAAACGACCCAGCGCCGGCGTTGCCGAACCCCGCTGCGGGTCGACGTTGAACGCGAACGACAGGCCCATGGTGTTAGCTAGCAACTGACCACCCAGCCCGACCGCGTCGAACACCAGTTGCAATGCGAAACCACAGGCGGCTCCGATCAGAAGTTGCTGAATGACTATCACGATGGTTTCCAGCGACAGCAGCGGCAGCCGCACGACAGCGGGCAACAGCGGTGCCACCAGAACCGTGACGGCCAGCGCCAGCACCAGCCGGACGCGAACTGGAACGAACACGGCGCCGTACAACGGCGCAACCATCAGAAATGCGCCAACGCGCACGAATGGCAGGAAATACACGGCGAGCAGCGCGTCGATTTGTTGTGAGGTAATGGTCAACACGTTGCGCGGACCGTTCAGTGCAGCAGCGAAGGAATGCTGGTGATCAGTTCGCGCGTGTAGCTGACCAGCACATTCAGCATCCACGGTCCGGCGATCGCCAGCGTCGCCGCCACCGCCAGCAGTTTCGGGATGAATGACAGGGTCATCTCGTTGATCTGGGTCGCGGCCTGGAACACGCCGACCAACAGGCCGACCGCCAGTGCGACCAGCAGCAGCGGCGCGGACAACATGATCATGATGCGCAACGCGTGCGTGCCGATGGCAAGAACATCACTGGGGCTCATTGGTAGAAACTCCCGGCCAGGGTGCCCATGATCAGTACCCAGCCATCAACCAGTACGAACAGCATCAACTTGAAGGGCAGCGATATCAGCACCGGTGACAGCATCATCATGCCCATCGACATGAGCACGCTGGCGACCACCAGGTCGATGATCACGAACGGAATGAACAGCAGAAAGCCGATGAGGAATGCGGTCTTCAATTCGCTGGTGACGAATGCCGGCACCAGGATCGAAAGCGGCACGTCTTCCGGTCTGTCAAAGCCCTTGCCACCGGAGATACGCACGAAGACCGCGATGTCTGCTTCGCGTGTCTGCGCCAGCATGAAGTTCTTGAGCGGTTGCACGCCGCGTTCGAGTGCCTGAACCGTGTCGATCTTGCCGGCGTTATAGGGTTGCAGGGCCTCGGTATTGATCCGCTCAAAAACCGGCGCCATGACAAAGAATGTCAGGAACAGTGACAGACCTACCAGAACCTGGTTGGGCGGCGTTTGCCCGGCGCCCAGCGCCTGGCGCAGAATCCCTAACACGATAATGATGCGGGTGAATCCGGTCATCATCAGCATCGCCGCTGGCAACAGGGTCAGCGCGGTCATCAGCGCCAGCATCTGCAAGGTCAGCGAGTACGTCTGACTGCCGCCGGCGCCGGTCTGGACCTGCAGCGCGGGAATGCCGCTGATTGCCGCGGTCCCGGCCGCAGTGGCGCCGGCGGTTGCGATCATGGTCGCCGGATCAGCAGCCCGAGTCAGCGGACCGCCACCCAGCGCGAGTACCAGCAGCAGGGTGCCAAGCAATCGTCGGATCATGGCTTGAGGCCCACACTGCGACGCAGTACTGTTGAAAAGTTCAGCGGCGCGGCAGCCGGTCCGGTCGGTGTATTTGAGTCGGCGCCAAAGGCATGCAGCAGTGTAATGCCGCCCGGCGTCACTCCTAACAACCATTGCTGCTGGCCGACCGCCAGCAACACGACGCGTTCTTTCTCGCCGACTGCCAGTTCAGCGTCGGCGCGCATCAGGCCCTGCCGGCTCGCCGGAAATGACTTCAGGCGGCGCAACAGCCAGGCCAGCGCAAACACTGCCGCCAGCACCAACGCGAGCGCCAGCAGCATTTCCAGTGCGCTGCCGAGACCGGGAGCGGACGTGGCAGGCGCTTGGACCTGCGGCGCGGCATAGACGCCCGCCATGGAGAACATTCTTAACACTAGTGATTCCAGTTCGAGACTTACTTGAGTCGCCGAATTCTTTCGGCCGGGCTAACGACATCAGTCAGCCGAACGCCGAATCTGTCGTTGACCACCACGACCTCGCCATGCGCAACCAGCGTGCCGTTCACGAACACGTCGAGCGGTTCGCCGGCAGCGCGATCGAGCTCGACCACCGAGCCCTGATTCAATTGCAGAAGATTGCGGATGGCAATTCGCGTGCGGCCGACTTCAAGTGACAGTGTGACTGGCACATCCAGGATGACCTCCAGCTTGTCGCCTGCAGAATTGACGAGTTGCGCCTCGCTGGCGTCCAGCCTGGACCAGATCGCTGCCTGGGCGGTCGTGTTGTTAGCCTGATCTGCCATGGTGGTGCTACTGCATCACGAACGAGGTGAAGTAAACCCCCTCGACTTTCGCAGCCTCGCCGCCTTCGTTCTGGACTATCTTACGAACCGCAGCCAGCGTCTGCTGGCGCAGTCGGTCCTTGCCCTCGCGGGTCGAAATCTCGCGGTAGTCCTGATTGCCGAACATCAACAGCAGATCGTTGCGGATTACCGGATCGTTGTGCTTCAGCATTTCGATGGTTTCGGGATCGCGGCTCGCCAGCCGTACTTCGATTTGCAGAAAGCGCACCGCCTGGTCGGCTTCAAAATTGACGACGAACGCGGGCTCGAGCGTGATGAATTCCAGCGGAACTTTCACCGCGGGCTTGTCCTTCTTGCCCGCCTCGACGCCGTGCGCCTGGTTCGAGTTCCAAAACAGGAAGCCGCCGACACCGCCGCCTAACACGACGACGATGGCCCCGATCATCAGAAATAGCTTGCGCTTGCCGGCCGTTTTCGGTTTTTCGCCGGCGCCGGGGGTGGCTGCCGCTGCTGCTTCTGACATGTCTGCTCCTGGTTACGAGGTGTTTGTTCCCCGTACTCAAGCAAACCCCGTGCCACCGCAAAACCACGACTTCGTCACACTGCGGTGGCGCGTCGCGTCAGAGAACTGGCGCGCGGTTCAGACGTAGGTATCAATCAGTCCGGTGATACGGCTGGTGGCTCGTCCGGTGGGCACGGACATTTCACCGCTGTCGCTGCCCGCAGCGCTGCTGCCTGAGAACATTGCGGCCCGCAGGTTCCTGGGCTCCTGCGGCGAACCCTGCGAAACCGACGATTGGCCGAGTGACAACCCGGCGCTGGCGAACTGTTCGCGCAATCGCGGTAACGCCTGCTCGAGGGCGGCTCGAGTGTCCGCATGCGCGGCGCCAAACCACAGGCTGGTTTCGCCCTCGCGTATCGCAATGCGCACCTCAAGAGGCCCCAGGTGCTGCGGCGACAGACGCAGCGTGGCTGACTGCTCGCCCCGATCGATCATCAGGTTGACCGTGTTAGCCAGTTCCTGGCGCCAGGCAGCGGTTCCAACCGGATTCTCCATCCTCGGTAGCGACGGCAGTTCACGGGCGGCGGCGGCCGCGGCGGCGACCGCCGCCGCTACCTGCGGCAGACTCTGGGGTGTCGCAGCGTGTGCGCCCCTTTCCCCGTGCTGACCCTGCGGGTTCGCGGCCCGATCGGCCGGCTCCTGCAATTTAAGCGGCACTGACGGCAGCGCACCCTCTGTTAGCCACGCGCCGGCGCCGTCCCTGCCGGGCCGATCAACAGCAGCATGAAATCGCGCCGCCCCCCTGGCCGGGACAGGTTCGTCAGCCGCGCCATCTGCTTCAGTCTCCAAAGTCCCAAAGACACTCGCCGCTTGCGCGATCGTGGCTGTCGCACCCGCGGTCACTGCCGCGCCGCTGTCGATTGCCAGCAACGCCTGTGGCGCCGCATTGTTGGGCGGCTGAGTCCCAGGCATCAGAGGTGGCAACTGCATTAGCAGTTGCGCAGTCGCGAGATCCGGGTTCGCAGACTGCGCGGGTGCGTCGCTGGTGGTTCCGGGATCGCCGGAGTCCGCCGCGGTCAGGCCCGGCTCGATAACATCGGGCAGCAGCTCCTCAATCAGCGACTGGAACTCAGTTGTCACCTCTGCAGTGACTACATCGACCGGCGCCGGACCCGTCGGCGACCAGAATGCAAGACCCTCAACAGACGCTGCAGTATTGGCAGGCGCAGTCGCGGCCGCGGCCGCGGACAATTTGGAAGAATTCATGATGCTTTCTCGGTGTGTGGACTGATGAAATTCCGTTGACTCAGTTCGTCGCTGCTCTGCTGATCAAGCCGCGCCTCGGCGCGCCGTTCCTCGCCGGACCACCGGTCCGCGACCCCACTGACAGCGGCAAGGTGACCACTCACGTCGCGAAGCTGTTCGCGTTCGAAATCAGTTTCAGCACGTGCACCAGCTAACACACTCTGCTGCTGCTTGATCGCCTGATCGAGCTTGGCGAGAAATGCCTGGTAGTCACGGACCCGCGTGCCGCTCAAACCGGAACTGGCGTCTTTCTGGAAGCGGCGCAGGTAATCCTCGCGATATTGCAACAACTCCTGCAGACGATTGCCGGCAAACGTCAGGCTGCTCTGCTTTTGCGAAAGCCGCTGCGAGACGCCGTCGCGCTCGGTTTCGATGACGCGCCGTACTTCATTAAGTCGGTCCGATCGCTTCACGCGGCGTCACCCTCGCCCTCCGCGGTCGCCGGCTGCGCCAGCAATTCGCGCAACATCGCGGTGCTCGAGGCGAAATCCGCGCGCTCGTCAATCTCCTGCGTCAGGAATTTCTCCAGCCTGGGCCAGATCTGTATGGCGGCGGCGATGCGCGGGTCACGATCGCGGTTAGCCAGTCCGATCGCAATGAAATCCCGCACCTGCAGGTACAGCGAAAAGAACTGGCGCGCCTGACGCGCCAGCGCGAGAGCCTGGGGGTCAACAATATCGTGCATCACGCGGCTAACAGATTGTTCGAGGTCTATGGCCGGGTAGTGTCCAGCGTCGGCCAGACGGCGTGACAGCACCACGTGGCCGTCGAGGATGGCGCGCGCAGCGTCGGCGATGGGGTCGTTAGGGTCATCGCCCTCGGTCAGGACCGTGTAGAAGGCCGTGATCGATCCCTGCTCGTTCACGCCATTACCGGCGCGCTCGACCAGCGCCGGCAAACGCGCGAATACCGACGGTGGATAGCCTTTGGTTGCCGGTGCTTCACCGATGGCGAGTCCGATTTCCCGTTGCGCCTGCGCAAAACGGGTCAGAGAATCCATGATGAGCAGCACGGCCTTGCCCTGATCGCGAAAATACTCGGCAATGCTGGTCGCCAGCCATGCGCCATGCAAACGCATCAACGGCGGCTGATCCGCCGGCGCCGCAACAACAATTGCGCGGTGGCGTTCCTTCTGGCCGAGAATGCGATCCACGAAGTCCCTGACTTCCCGGCCGCGTTCGCCAATCAGTCCGACCACGATGACATCCGCCACGGTATGGCGTGCCATCATGCCTAGCAACACACTCTTGCCAATGCCGCTGCCGGCAAACAGACCCAGTCGCTGGCCCCGGCCGACAGTCAACAAGGCATTCAGGGCCCGGATACCGACATCCAGAGGCGTACTGATGGGCACACGGCTCAAGGGGTTGATCGGCGAGCCAGTCAGCCGCACTGCATCGTCGCAGACAATCGGCCCCAGGCCGTCGAGCGGTTCGCCGGCGCCGTCGATGATCCGGCCTAACATCGCCGGCCCGACTTTGACCAGACCGGAGCGGCGGCTGGGCACTACCGCGGCCGAAGGCTCGAGGCCGTGCGGCGTGCCGGTAGGCATCAGGAAAATGCGATCGCCTGAGAAGCCAACTACTTCCGCTTCGATGCTGCCGCCGTGGGCCAGTTGCACGTCGCAGTGATCGCCGACCGCCGCCTGAACGCCAACGGCTTCCAGGGCCAGCCCCACCATCCGCGTCAGCCGGCCCTCGACCGGCGGCGGCGGCAGGCGCTGCAGAACGGCACGCCGGTCTGCCATTCTTGCGACTACAGAGTTCACGACGGCACAGATCCTGGATCCAGCAGGGCGCTGGCGATTGCCGCAACACGGCCCTCAAAACTTGCATCGATGCGGACATTTTCGCTCACCACGCGGCAGCCACCGCGCCCCATGACTGGGTCCTCCAGCAGCTGCCAGGCACGTTCCGCGGATGCCGGTGCCAGTTTTTCCCGCAATACGGCCGCGTCCGCCGGGTGCAGAAGCACGCGCACGTCGCGGCTGTTAGCAGGAAGAAGTGCAATAGTCTCGCGGACAATCGCGGCGACCTGGGCCGGATCGATCCTGAGCTCGCGTCGCGCCAGTTGTTTGCCAATACACAGCGCCAGCTGGCTCAATTCATCCAGCAAGGCTGTGTCCAGTTGCGCCAGTGGTTTTGCGGCCTGAGCAAATGCATTGTTGAGCCGCACACTGTCCGCCAGCAATTGATCGCGCACGGCATTGGCTTCGATCATTCCCTTTGCGAAGCCGAGCTGTCGTGCCTCCTCAAAAGCGCGTTGCTGGGAAGCCATAACCTGCTTCGACAAGTCGTTGGCGCTGGTCGAGCGGCCGCGCGAAGCCACCACAGGGCCCGCGACGTCAGGCAGGAGCCAGGCAGTCGCCGGCGGTCTAGACATATTCGTCGCCCTTGCCGCCCAGATTGATGGTTCCGTCCTCGGCGAGTTTGCGGGCCGCGAGCAGGATCTCCTTCTGCGCCGCCTCGACATCCGACAGTTTCACGGGTCCGCGGGATTCGAGATCGTCCTTCAGCATTTCGGCGGCACGCTGCGACATGTTCTTGAATATCTTGTCCTTGAGTACCTGATCGGCACCCTTGAGCGCCAGCAACAGTTTGTCGCTTGGCACCTGACGCAGGATTTCCTGCATGCCGCGGTCGTCGACCTCGGCCAGGTTTTCGAACACGTACAGCAGTTCTTCAATCCTCGCCCCAAGCCCTGCATCGGTCTGGCGGATAATTTCCATCACTGCGCTCTCAACACCAGGGTCGAGGTTGTTGATGATGTCGGCGGCACGTTTCGGCCCACCTAACGCTGAGGTTTGCGACCCGGCCGCCGCAGTGAATTGTTTTTCAATCACCAGATCGAGTTCGCGCAGTGCCGCAGGCTGCACGCCATCGAGGAGCGCGATGCGAACCATGGCCTCGTTACGCACCGCCTCCGGCAATGCGGACACAACGTCCGCGCTGTGCTCGGGTTCCAGGTACGAAAGTACGATGGCGATGATCTGCGGATGTTCAGACTTGATCATGTCAGCAATCGCCCGCCCCTCCATCCACTTAAGCGAGTCCAGGCCTTTGCTCGGGCGGCTGGTCAGAATGCGGTCCATGACACTGGCGGCCCGCTCCTCACCTAACGCGGTAATCAGGGTCTTGCGTACGAAATCATCGGATCCCACGCCCAGCGAAGTCTGGCCCTCCGCAAGCTGGTTGAATTCCGCAACGACGTTCATGACATCGGCACGGGTTACATTGCCGACCTGGGTCATGGCGCTGCCAATACGCTGGACCTCGCGCGCACCCATGTGCTTGAGGACGTCGGCAGCTTCCTTTTCCCCGAGCGTCATCAGCAGGATTGCGGCGCGTTCAGTACCATCGCGTTGCGGCGGTTTGGCGGGCGTATTGTCAGGCATCGTTAGCTACCCAACCCTTGACCACCTGCGCAACACGCGCTGGATCCTGCGTGACCAAGGTCCGCGCCTGCGCCAGTTGCTGTTCGTAAGCCAGGGTGTTGTTATTACCGGGATTTCCGGCAGCCGCACCGCCACCGGGTGCGGCCGCGCCGCCAGTTTCCGTGCCGCCCTGCTGGCCCGGCAGAGCCCTGGCAGCGGGTGACGTTTTCAACGGTGCTAACAACTGGTTCAGGGTGGGTTTGACGACCATGAACACCAGAACTATGACGATGATCAGGCCAGCAAGAATCTTGACCAGTTGCTGCAACCAGGCTTTTTCCCAGATCGGAACCGACGTCGCCTCGAGCGCGCCGTTGGCAATCGGCTCGCCGCTCCAGGCTGCATTTAACACGTTGACGCTGTCGCCGCGCGACTGATCAAATCCAACCGCATCCTTGACCAGGCTGGTTATACGTTGCAATTCCTTGTCAGTCATAGCGCGTTCCGCAACTTTGCCGTCCTTGCCGGTAGTTCGCGCGTTGTCGATCAGGACAGCGACTGACAGCCGCTTGAGCCGCCCGCCGGGCTGGCGGGTATAGGCCACAGTTCGGTCAATTTCAAAATTTCGCGTGGCCTGCTTTGCCGAGTTTCCGGGAGTCACTGCCGCGGTTCCAGCATCGGCCGCAGCCGCGCCCGTGGCCGGGGCCTTGGCAGCGGCGAGGCTGCCACCCGCGCTCGCCGGCAATGCGACCCCTGCGTCCGGCGGTTGATTGCTGAGCGAACCAGGCACACCGCGCGGACCGCCCGCACCGTTGGCCGATAGTTCTTCTGAAGTCTGTTCACTGCGCACGACCTGGCTATCGGGTCGATACTGTTCGCGAGCTTCCTCGACCGCCGACATGTCGAATTGCGCTACGACCTGCGCGCGCACACGCCCGGGCCCAACCAGAGGTGCTAACAACGATTCAACGCGCTGCGCATACTCCTCTTCAACCTGGCGTGACAGCTCAATCTGCTGTTGATGCAGCGCGGCGTCATCATGACCTTTTGGCGATGACAGCAGGCGGCCTTGCTGATCGACGACGGTGACCTCCTCGGAGGTCAGTTCCGGAACGCTGGACGCCACCAGGTGTGTAATCGACGAAATCTGTTCGCCGCTCAGCCGGCCGCCGGATCGCAGTTGCAGGAATACCGAAGCGCTGGGTGGCTGGCGATCGCGGACAAATGCGGACTGGCGCGATGCGGCAATATGCACGCGCGCCGCAGACACGGCTTGCAGGCTGCTGATCGTCTGCGCGAGTTCCGTTTCGAGCGCGTGCTGATAGCGCGCACCCTCCATGAACTGGCTGAGACCAAAACCGGAATCGCGGGTCATGGACGCAAAGCCGCCGGAGGACGGCAGGCCCTGGCCCGCTAACAACAACCTGGCGTCTGCGACTTTCTCGGCCGGCACCGCGATCGTGGCGCCGCCGTTTTCGAGCTGGTACTCGATCCCGGCGCCGCCTAACACCTGGGTAATCTGCGCGGCGTCATCACCGGCCAGATTGCCGTACAGCAGATTGTAGGTGGCACCCTGGGACCAGAGCGCGGCGCCGACACCGGCGGCAACGGCTGCGGCCAGGCCGACCAGCAGGATCAGCGGCTTGAGACCCGCGACAACACCCTGCGGTGCTGGGTTTACTAACACTTCTGCGGCCATGGATTATTACACCGGCATATTCATGATGTCCTGGTAAGCACTTACCAGGCGATTGCGCACTTCAGTCACGGCGCGAAAGGAAACGCTCGACTTCTGCATCTCGATCATGACCTGCGGGAGATCGACACCCGGGGCGCCACGTTCGAATGCCGCTGTCATTGAAGCGGTGGTTTTTTGCTGCTGGTTCACCTGCTCAATGCCCTGTTTGAGGATTGACGCGAAACTCACGGTCGAATTGTTATCGGCCTGCTTTGCCACCAGCGGCGCGTGGTTCAGACCCGCCTGCGCGCGCAGATCGCGAATTTGCGAAAGCACCCGATCGATTTCCATCTGGCTCATGCTTGTATTCCTCGGCGTCCCGATCAGGCGGCTGGTACCGCAATTCCGACGCGCCGCATGCGCGCCAGCTTGTAGCGCAGGGTCCTCGGACTGATACCGAGTCGCTCCGCGGCTGCCTTGCGAGTGACACCGTCCAGGCGCAAAGCGCCGAGGATGAGTTCGTGCTCGCGATGCTCGAGGGACTCCGCCAGGGCGGACGAATCGATTCCACGGCCATTGTGAGACAGGTTTATTTCGTTTTCGCGCCGTGGCGCCTCGAAGTGCAGGTGCTCCGCTTCAATGACCGTGCCGTTCACCAGAATCAGCGCGCGTTGCAACACGTTGTCGAGCTCGCGCACGTTGCCGGGCCAGCGATAGGTCAGCAGCAGATGTGCAGCGTCCGCAGACAGCGCCGGAATCGGCTTGCCGGGCGGCGTATTCACCACCAGGCGTTGGGTTGCCAACGGCAGAATATCGTCGCGTCGCTCGCGCAGTGGCAGCACCACGAGCGGGAATACGTTCAATCTGAAATACAGGTCTTCGCGAAAGCGGCCGGCGGTCACTTGGTCACGCAGGCGCCGATTCGTGGTGGCAATCACCCGCACATCCAGGACCAGCGAACCGCGCCCGCCGAGGCGCTCCACTTCGCGTTCCTGCAGAACCCGCAGCAACTTGCTTTGCAAGCCGAGCGGCATTTCGGAAATTTCATCGAGCAGCAGGGTTCCGCCCTGCGCCTGCTCAAACTTGCCGGCGTGCATAGCATGCGCGCCTGTGAAGGCCCCGCGCTCATAACCGAACAGCAGCGACTCCAGCATGGTCTCGGGAATCGCCGCGCAATTGACCGCTACAAATGGCTGCGCCGCGCGATTGGACTGGCGATGGATGAACCGGGCAAGCACTTCCTTGCCGGTGCCGGACTCCGCTTCGATCAGCACGGTGCAATCGGTCGCGGCCACCCGCGCCGCCAGTGCGATCAATTGCTGTGAAGCGTCGGCAACCGCAACCGGCTCCGGAATGTCGATCGGCTGACTAACAACAGTTTCCATGCTCTTCCTGCCTCAGGTTCGCGACGATTCGCGATCTCCCTGATACGGAAAGCAAGAACCGTGCCGACGGCGTTAGTACACCGCAGGCGTGATCGAGTTCTCAATTTTTGGGTGGTTAAGAGGAGCTGGCGTCAATCGTTCGACGCTTCGGCAACCGGGAATTCCAGTTTGCGAAGTTTTTCGACCAGCGTGGTGCGGCGTAATCCCAGCAGCTTGGCGGCATGCGCCACCACACCGCCGCTGCGCACCAGCGCCTGCGACACCAGCGCGCGTTCGATCGCGAGCAGATGTTCGCGCAAATCAAGACCCTCGTCCGGCAACTGCGAGGCGGGCGCCGCGGCGCTGACCGGCAACAGGATCGTCTCGGCCCCGTCCAACACAGTCACGTCTAACGCAGCCGCGTCCGGCTCATCGGTCGCCGTGAAACTTGCGGGCATGTTGTCGCATAACGCGCTGGAACCGTTACTGTCAGGCATCTGGTAGCGTGGCGGCAGGTCGAGCAGGCGCACCAGCCGGCCTTCCTGAAGAATGGTCAAGCGCTCAACCAGGTTGCTCAGTTCGCGCACATTGCCGGGCCAGGGATAGCGACGCAGCGCATCGCGCGCCGCGGCCGTGAATTCGATGATCCCGCGTCCTGCGTTGCGGTTGTACTCGACAAAGTCGACTAACAAAGCGTCCAGGTCATCGATACGCTCGCGCAGCGGCGGCATTTCGATGGGAAATACATTGAGACGGTAGAACAGATCGCCGCGAAACTGGCCACTTTCAATTGCGGCATCCAGGTTTCGATGGGTCGCGGCGACAATCCGGACGTTGCAGGGAATGGACTGGTGATTTCCAACCCGCTCGAACACGCGTTCCTGCAGCACGCGCAGCAACTTGACCTGCATGTTGAGGCTCATGTCGCCGATTTCATCGAGGAACAGCGTGCCGCCCTCGGCCACCTCAAAGCGGCCGCGCCGCGCACTGATGGCGCCGGTGAACGAACCCTTCTCATGGCCAAATAATTCGCTTTCGAGCAACTCCGCCGGGATCGCGCCACAATTGACCGCGACGAACGGCCCGCGCCGCCTGGGACTGGACTCGTGGATCGCTTTCGCCAGCACTTCCTTGCCGGTGCCGGATTCGCCCAGGATCAGGACGCTGGAATCGTGGCAGGCAACCTGGCGCGCGAGGCGGATGACCTGACGAATCGCATTCGAGCTGCCGGTTGGCAGCTTGGCGCCATGCGCTTCCAATCCGCGATCGAGCGCAATGCCACGATTGACGACGCTGGGTGCAGATGCGGGATACGACAAGTCAGGCCTCCGGTAAACGGTTGCCATTGTCGACCGTCGATTTACCATAGTGTGTGATGCGCATCTCCCGGCCGCATCGCACGAACGGACTGCATCACAGTTGCATTCAATTCGGGGTTTGCCTGACTACTAAGGTTATCCCCGAGAGTATTTTGTTAGGGAGCTAACAATTAGGGAAGCTCGGCACCGGTAACGTGGGCGCGGCCGCAACGCGGGTGCGGCACGTTACTCGGCGCGCTGGGGTTAGGCCGCAAATGACCTGTGCAGAGCTTCCCTAACCGCGCCGGGCCTGTCGTGTGCCCGCAATCTTGCGCCGATGACGCCGGAAAACCAGCTTCTCGAGATGATGCGCCACCGAATCCGGCAGGTGCTCGAACTCGAGATGTGTTTCCCCGTCCTTGACACTGACGGCCTTGGCCAGCAATTGCAGCGGCTGGACCAGGCAATCACGCAGGTAGACGTTCAGAACGCCCGTGGCGCCTTCCGCTGGCGTCGCCGCACCCGCCTCCCAGACGGCGCCCAGGGCGTTGAGACGGATGGGCGTCGGCTCTGGCCGCGACTGGCTGGCCGCTAACAGGTACCCGACGACATCCAGTAACAGGTTGATCTTTTGCTCCATCCGCAGCAGGTCAGCGGAATTGGGGCTGTTATCGTCGGCCTTATCGATCTGGCCGTGCTCTTCCAGGGCCGCGCTTGCCAGCAGCAATCGCAGATTGTGTTCGGCCATGCTGGCCCTGACGGCGGCGTCCGGAGCGTCTTTGCCGGCCACAAAACTGACTGGCAGGCAATCGATATACGCCAGTTCATTGCGCAGGATGACAGTATCGCCTTGTTCAATCATCTGCCCGCCCATCCGCTGCCGCAGCCAACACCGCGCGCGCCTCGTCAGCCGCGGCACGCATCGCGTTTATACCTGTATCAGTATCGGCAATCGTCGCTAACAGGCGATCGCGGGACACTGCGGCCGCCTGCGCGGATTGCCATTCCCCGCGCAACGCATGGCGGCCAATGCGCTTGGTCAGCCAGAGTACGCCCTTCTTGGTCAGACGGCGTCGCGCAGGTCCGTTCATGGGGCCGGTACCACCGGGCGCGCCAGTGCCGGCAGTTGCACCCACGCGCTGCGAATTTCCTGCAGCAAGGTGCTGACCAGCTCGAGTGCCTGGGGGTTGTTGTCCGCATTGGCAGTCAATAATTTCCGGCAGCAATAGTCGTACAGCGCGTCGAGATTGGCAGCGATCTGACCGCCCGCGGCCGTGTCCAGGCTGGCGCGCAATTCCTGCAGCAGCGCAATGGCACGGCCTAACACCCGGCCCTTGTCGGCAATCAGACCGCGCTCCATGAAGCCGCGCCCTTGCGCGATCCGCTCGAGCGCACCGTCCAGCAGCATCAGAATCAAGCGTTGCGGGTCGGCCGCGGCGATGCCACCGTGGATTGCCACACTTTGATATTCCGCCAGCATTGCCGAACGGGTCAGCGCATTCATCGCTCACTCCCAAAGACCGAAAGCCCTGCTGAACTTAACGGCCCGCGTGAGCCCGACTTTAGCCGCTGTTGGCGAGTCGCTGCGACAGGAACGCCGAAGTCTGCTGCAGCCCTGCCAGGACGGTATCCAGCGCACTGAACTGCTTGCGATAGCGCTGTTCGACCAACTTCATGCGGACGTCCAGGGTGTCGCGGTCGCGGTCGTTGAGCCGTTTCTGATTATTCAGGCCGTCGGTGCGGGTAGTTATCGGCGCATCAGCCTTAAGTTGCGTATCGAGGTACGCGTGCATGCGTGCGCCGATGCCGGTGACCGAGCCGAACAGCTTGCCAATCGCGCCAAAGCTCGCATTCAGCGCGTTGTTGAGCTTGGTCTCATCGAGCTTCAGCGTGCCATCCTGCTGGGTCGTGATGCCGACACTGGACAGGGTATCGTAGGGTGCGGTCGCACCCGCAACAGCGTCGGCAACCATGCCGCGCAGCGTTGTCTCAGCGCCGCGCAGCATCGCATCGCCTAACAGGGGACCGGCGTCCTTGGTAGTCGGGTTATAGCGCCGCAGCTGCGACATCACGACTACCGCGGCGTTGAAATCCTGGACAAACTTTTTGACATTGTCGACAGCCGCAGTGTTGTCGTTGCTGATGGTCAGTGTCTTGACCGTGCCGGGCTCGGCCGCAGCGACGTTGAGGGTAACGCCGTCGATGATGTTCGCAAACGTGTTAGTCGCGCTGGTGGCGGCAAAACCTTCGACTTTGATGCTGGCATCCGCCGCCGCTACGCTCTGGGTCAGGTTGGTCAGCACTCCCGGGTCATAGACCAGTGCGTCGAGACCCCCATCGCCGCCGGCCCGGGTTACGCGCAACGCATTGGCAGCGCCGGTGTTGGCGCCGGTGAGCGTCAGCACCGCGCCGCCGGCGGTATTGATGATCGTGGCCCGCACGCCCTTGTTGTCGGCCGCGGCATTGATTGCATCGCGGATTCCCGCCAGCGTGTTGTTGGTGCCATCGATCGTGACCGTAAACGATGCCGCACCGACGGCGATGGTCAGATCGCCGGTGCCGATCACGGCCGTTGACCCGCCCGCGATCAGGCCGCTTGTCAGCTTGGCAGCGCTGGCGACTGCCAGTATCTCGATGCCGTAACTGCCGGGCGCCGCCGCCTCGGTCGCGGTCGCGGTAAATGCATCTTTATCCGAACTCTCCGCCTTATGGATCTGAAATGCGGCTTCGGTCTTGAGCTTGGCCAGGCTGGCCAGCAAGGCAGACCATGATCCCTTCAGTTGTCCGAGCGCAGACACCTGCGTCTTGATCTTGCTGTCGGAGCGATCCAGCCGTATCTGCGCCGGCGCGCGCTCGGCCTCGACCAGCTTCGTCACCAAGGTATTGACGTCGATGCCTGAGGCAATTCCTGGCGACTGAAAAACCGGCACTATCGTCTCCGCTGTTAGTTACGATTACTGGTCGAGTTTGCAATAACTCAGGCGCACTGGTCGCAGATGAAGCTCACATCTGCGGTACCGGATTGGACACTTTTTGCAATGCGCAGAAATTCCTCGCTCGGGATCTGCCGGATGACCTCGCCGCTCGCCGCATCGACGACCTTGACGACGACCTGGCCGGAGCCTTCATCGACCGAAAATTGCAGACTGCGCCCGGAGTCGCGGACGAACTTTTCCATGGCGGCAGCGATTTGCCGCACTTGCTCCACCGGAGCCGCCTTCTTCGGTGCGACCGCGGGCAGTGCCACGGGCGCGGCAACCGTTTTGCCGGTTACCGCGTTAGGTATCGAGGCTCCGCTGCTATTCGCCGGAACATTCTGGATACTCATAAATGTCACCTCGCTTCAGAGAACGGGTGACGATCCTTGCAGGGATCGTCACCCGCCGTCAGGTTGGGCCCGGAGGAGCCCGTCCCTTACCCCGCGTTTATCGCAGCAGCGTCAACACGTTCTGCGGAACCGCATTCGCCTGCGCGAGAATCGCGGTACCGGCCTGCTGCAGAATCTGCGCCCGCGTCAGCGAGGCGGTTTCTGCCGCAAAGTCGGCATCGAGGATGCGGCTGCGCGAGGCGGTCAGGTTCTCTTCCTGGATCGAGAGGTTATTCACCACCGACTGGAAGCGATTCTGGATGGCGCCCAGGGTCGCGCGGGCCGTGTTGACTGCCGTCAACGCAGCGTCCATCGCGAACATCATCGAGTTCGCCGCAGCACCCGTCAGTACGTTGCCGGCGGCAAAACCCGTCTGCACCGCAGTGGCGGTCGTCGCAGCCGTGAGGCCGGTCGACGCCAGCGTGGCGGTACCTGCCAAGCCGATAGTGATAGCGCCCTGCGAGAACAATGTCACCTGGTTGCTCGCAACGTCCGTCGTTGCATAGACGCCGGTGGTTCCAGACACGTTGTTGATGGCATCGCGTATCTGAGCTGCGCGCAACGGAGCCGTCGTGGTCGCGGCAAGCGCGCCAACGCTGACAGTGTTGATAAGCAGGTCGCCGGCGGTAATTGCGCCAAAGGTGCTCGCGGCAGCGCCCGTTACCGAGGCGTAATTATACGTCCCCAGGGCAGCACTGCTGGCATTGGTCAGGTTGTTGACGTAGATCGTCTCGCCCGCGTTGGCGCCGACCTGGAACACCGAGCTCGTGAACGAGCC
>JANLTW010000117.1:0-5819 GCA_031363155.1 Gammaproteobacteria bacterium
GGAGAATCGAACTCCCATGACCTTGCGGCCGGCAGATTTTGAGTCTGCTGTGTCTACCAGTTCCACCACCCGGGCGGGCAGTCAAAAACGGGGCGGGAGTGTAGCGCAGCAGGGCGTGGAAACAACACTGCGACGCTTTCCGGGCGTCGGGCATCTACGGTACAGACATGAGCAAACTGGCAGACCTGGTGGTGGGCGACAGCCTGGTCGCGGCGGTTCGCAGCGGCGATCGTGACGCGGCCGGCCGGCTGTACGCCAAAGTCGCGGGCCCGGCCTATACGCTGGCGCGCCGGCTGGTGGGTTCGGCGGTCGCCGAGTATGTGCTGCAAGACAGCATAGTGCGGATGTTCGCGGCGCTGGGCAGCTTTCGGGGCGAAGCGCCGTTTGGCAGCTGGCTGCGGCGGATCGTCGTCACCCAGTGCCTGATGCAGCTACGCTCGCCGTGGCGTCGTGCCCGGGTCTACTGGGAGGATTGCGGCGATTCAGCCGTGGAGCTAACGAATTCAATCGATCCGTCGGTCGCCGTGGACGCCGAGCGCGCCCTGCGGCGCCTGACACCGACCGCCCGGCCGCACAGCGCGAGTGGCCTGCACCCTACGATTACGCCGCTTTTGAGGCGCGCGTCGCGGCTGCGCAGCGGCGCGCGGTCATTGGCCAGCGTTTCGGCGTTGCGACCCTGGCCGCGGTCACTATCGCGGTGCTGAGTCTGCTGCTGCTGTCCTCGCGCCAGCGTCCTGCGATGAGCATCCCTGCGCTGGCTATCGACGAGGCCACGATTGTTAGCACCGCCGTTGAACCGGGGGATGCGGCTCTGCGGACCGTCATGGACGAAAGCTGGCTGCGACATTTGCCGCAGCAGCCAGCTCGCGCACGCGTGTCGACGCGCGCACCGGAGGGCTTGCTCGAAGATCGGATTGCCTGGCTGGATGATTCGCTTAGCGCCGCCTTGCAGGAGCAGGTCGCACATGGCGAGGTGCTGCAGCTGCGCTCGGAGCGCGCCCAGCTGGTCGACGCGCTGGTGCGGGTTCGCTATGCCGAGCAGCTGTCTGCCGATGCCAATTAGTTTTTGTCTGCGAAACGGAGATTGAATTTATGAAATCACCCCTTTTGTTAGGTTTGTGCACGCTACTGGTGGCGGGCAGCGTCGTTGCGGCCACGCCGGCCGCAGCTCCGACGCCGCCGATCATGGCTGCGGTGCCTGTGGTCCCAATCCCGCCGATCAGTCCGCCAATCAGTCCGGATGACGCCGCGCGCCGGCTGGACCAGGCACGCGAGCGGTTGGATGCCGCCGCCCGCGAAGTCGCCGAACTGTCGATGCAGATGGGTGGTGGCGGTCCGGAGGCCCGGATTTTCGCCTTTAGAAGCGACGATCGGCGGCGCGCGATCCTGGGTTTGCAGCTCGGTCAGGGCGGCGGCGCCGATTCCAAAACCGGGGCCAGTGTAGTCGCGGTGAGTCCGGGTGGCCCGGCCGACGCGGTGGGCCTCAAGGCCGGCGACGTGATTGTGGGCATCCAGGGGGTGGACCTGCGCGGCCGCGGCAACGCCGAACGCGAACTGGTGCAACAGATGCGCAGCGTGGAGCCCGAGCAGGAGGTCAAACTCAAAGTGCTGCGTAATGGCAAGGCGCAGGACTTTGAAGTCACCGCGCGTGCGGCGCCACACGATCGGATGATGGCCAGCGGCGGCATGCCGGGCGTGGTCGGCGCGCTGCTCGGGCGGCCCGGCATGTTAGGCCTGGAACTCGCGACCCTGACGCCGAAGCTGGGGCAGTATTTCGGGGTCGACAAGGGCGTGCTGGTCCTGAAGGCCCCCGAAGCTAACAAACTGGGCGTCGAAGAGGGCGATGTGATTCTCGCCATCGACGGCCGCGAGCCGAGGAGCTCTGCGCATGCCGCGGGCATACTGCGCTCCTATCAGCAGGGCGAGAAAGTGAAGCTGCGCGTGCAGCGCCAGCGCAAGGCCATGACGCTCGATGGCGAGATTGCTCACCAGCACCGCGACCTCCAGGACCTGCATGGCGCGCCGATGCCGCCGCCACCCGGTGCGGCGGCGCCGGGCGCAGCTACGCCGCATATCCAACAACGGATTGTGATTCGCACCCACAAGGACGAAGTGCGCAGCTGAGCGGGGAGCTGGCTGAGCCCGGTTGGTTGACAGGCGGGCAGATCATAAGCGGGTGATGCCGCGGCGCCGAATCCTATAAAGTCGCGGCCGTGAAAATCGAGGACTTCCATTTCGACCTGCCGCCGGAGCTGATCGCGCAGCGCCCCTTGCCGCAGCGCGCAGCCTCGCGCCTGCTCGCCGTCGATGGCGAATCGGGGGCACGCCGGGACCTGCAGTTCATCGATCTGCCGACGCTGTTGCGGGCGGGCGACCTGCTGGTCTGTAACAACACGCGCGTGGTGCCTGCGCGCCTCACGGCCCGCAAACCCACCGGTGGCGCGGTCGAGATTTTGCTGGAGCGCGTGGTCGACGAGCGCCATGCCTGGGTGCAGATGCGCGCCAGCAAGGCGCTGCCGCCGGGCCTCACGCTGGCGGGCGCGGGCGGCCCGCTGCGGATCATGGAACGGCAGGACGATCTCTTTTTGTTAGCATTTCCGCAGCCGCCGCTGGCCTATTGTGCCCGGCATGGCGAGGTGCCGTTGCCGCCGTACATTGACCGGCCCGCGGATAATGCCGACATCGATCGTTACCAGAGCATTTTTGCGCGCGCGCCGGGTGCGGTCGCGGCGCCGACCGCGAGCCTGCACTTCGATACCGGGTTGCTGGCGCGGCTGGCTGCGGCCGGCGTGGCGCGCGCCGAGCTGACACTGCACGTGGGAGCCGGGACGTTTCAGCCGATTCGTGTCAGCCAGCTGAGCGAGCACCGCATGCATGCCGAATGGGCCCTGGTGCCGGCGGCCACGCTCGCGGCCTGCCGCGCGACGCGCGCCCGTGGCGGTCGCGTGGTTGCGGTCGGCACGACGGTGGTGCGCGCGCTGGAGTCGGCGGCGGCGGCCGGTGGCGATGGATTCCAGGGTGATACGCGGCTCTTCATTTATCCTGGCTTCCGGTTCGCAATGACCGACGCCATGATTACCAACTTTCATCTGCCCCAATCGAGCCTGCTGATGCTGGTGTCGGCTTTTGCGGGCCGTGGCAACGTGTTAGCGGCGTATCGTCATGCAGTGTCCGAGCGCTACCGGTTTTTCAGTTATGGCGACGCGATGTGGCTGACGCCGGGCGCCGCTGCGCCAGGGCGTTTATGAGCCTGCGCTGGCATTGCCTTGCTACTGACGGCGCGGCGCGGCGCGGCCGCATCGAAATGGACCGCGGCGCGATCGAGACGCCGGCCTTCATGCCGGTGGGCACCTACGGCAGCGTCAAGGCGATGACGCCCGAGGAACTGGTCGGCCTCGGCGCGGAGATCGTGTTAGGCAACACCTTTCACCTGATGCTGCGACCCGGCACCGAAACCATTCACGCGCACGGCGGGCTGCACGAGTTCATGCATTGGTCGCGGCCGATCCTGACGGATTCCGGCGGCTTCCAGGTTTTCAGTCTGTCAGAGCTGCGCAAAATAAACGAACAGGGCGTGCGCTTCCGGTCGCCCATCGACGGCAGCGCCGTGGAGCTGACAGCCGAAAAGTCGATGGATGTGCAGCGCGCGCTGCGTTCGGACATCGTCATGGTCTTTGACGATTGCACGCCGTGGCCCGCGACCCGCGAGCAGGCCGCCGATTCGATGCGCCGTTCGATGCGCTGGGCGCAGCGTTGCAAGGTCCACTATTACCAGGCCGGCGCCGCGCCCGGCAACCTGTTTGGCATCGTCCAGGGTGGCATGTATCCTGAGCTGCGCGCCGAGTCGCTCGCCGAGCTAACAAAACTGGATCTGCCGGGTCTGGCCATCGGCGGGCTGGCGGTCGGCGAACCCGAGGCGCAGCGCCTGCAGATACTGGACGCATTGCTGCCGAACATGCCGGCGGACCGGCCGCGGTACCTGATGGGCGTCGGGTTTCCGCACGACATCGTCAAGGCCGTGATGCGGGGCGTCGACATGTTTGATTGCGTGATCCCGACCCGTCATGCGCGCAACGGCCATTTATTCACGCGCCGCGGCACCATCAATATCCGCAATGCCGTCCATGCGCGCGACACCGGACCCATCGATCCGGGCTGCGAGTGCTACACCTGCCAGCACTATTCGCGCTCGTATCTGCGTCACCTGGATCGGTGCAAGGAAATGCTCGGATCCCGGTTGAATACCATCCATAACCTGCATTTTTACCTGCGGTTGATGGCCGAGATCCGCGCAGCCATCGAGGCCGGCCGCTTGAGCCAGTTGGCCGCCCTGCTCCCTGTGGCATAATTACCGGCTATCAAAAGGCGAACTAACGCCTATCCGAAACAGGTGCGCTATGAGTTTTTTGATTCCTGAAGCCTATGCCCAGGCGGCCGGGGGCTCGACGGGTACCGGCCAGATGCTGCAGCCATTTGTGCTGATGATTGTCTTCCTGGTGATCTTCTATTTCCTGCTGATCCGTCCGCAGCAGAAGAAAGCCAAGGAGCACCAGGCCATGTTAGCCAAACTGGCGGCGGGTGACGAGTGCGTTACTGCCGGGGGTGTGCTGGGTCGCGTGGTCGAGGTCGGCGACGCGTTTGTCACGCTCGAAGTCGCCGACAATGTGCGTCTCAAGGTGCAACGCTTTCAGATCACCCAGCTGGTGCCGAAAGGCACGCTCAAGAGCGCCTGATTCGCCTGTCGCAGGGCGTCCTCTTTCCGGAATAAAATCTCCATGCTCGAATTTGCCCGTTGGAAATACTGGTTGGTCGCCATCGTGCTGGTGGTCGCCGCGCTGATCGCGCTGCCTAACGTCTTCGGTGAGGACTACGCGCTGCAGGTCATCAAGCCGGCTGGTGAGAAAATCGACGATGCCAGCCGCGCCAGCATCGAGAACTATCTGCGCGAGCAGAAAATTCCGCTCAAAAGCAGCTATGTCGAAGATGGCCGCTTGATGGTGCGTTTCACGGATGGCGCCACGCAGCTGCGCGCCCGCGATGCCGTCAACGAACATTTCCGCCGCCAGTTCAACACCGCGCTGTCGTATGCCTCGCGCGCCCCGGACGTGCTGCGCAACCTGGGTTTTCGCCCCATGCCGCTCGGCCTCGACCTGCGCGGCGGTCTGTATCTTCTGTACCAGGTCGATGTCGGCGATGCCGTGCGCCAATTGTTAGACAGCTACGACCAGGACTTCCGGCGCGTGCTCGGCAAGAAGCAACTGGCTTACGGCGAAATCACCATTGAAAAGTCGTCAGATTCAGACATCGAAGATCGCGTCGTCGTGGCCCTGCCGGCGGGCGCCAACGGCGACGCGATGGTGGCGGCGCTGAAAGAAGTTCAGCCCGATCTCAGCTACAGCGTCGAGAACGGCGCTGGCGCCGCACGCATCGTTGCGTTGCTGAGCGCTGCGCAGATCGTGCAGCGCCAGGACGCCGCCATCCAGCAGAATCTCACGGTGCTGCGCAATCGTGTCAACGAACTCGGCGTGTCTGAGCCGATCGTGCAGCGCCAGGGTCGCGACCGCGTGGCCGTGCAGCTGCCGGGCGTGCAGAATGCGGCTGACGTCACCGCCTTGTTAGGCAAGGTCGCAACCCTGGAATTCCGCCTGGTCGATATCGCCAACAGCGCCCAGGAAGCAGCGACCCGCGGCCGGGTGCCGCTGGGCGCGAAGTTGTATACCAGCACCAACACCGGCGCACCGGTGCTATTGAAGCGCGACATTATCGTGACCGGCAGCCAGCTCACGGATGCCACCTCCGCCACCACCCAGGACGGGCCG
>JANLTW010000120.1:0-22772 GCA_031363155.1 Gammaproteobacteria bacterium
CGGCCCGGTCGATATCTGCGCGCCTGGCAAGAAGCCCGCCTGGAAGCATTGGGCGGCAGAAAGCGAAACCGACTCGCTGCCGTCGCTGCAACGCGGCGCGCGCGACTTCATGGGCTATTGCGCGGGCTGTCATTCGCTCAAGTACCTGCGCTATTCGCGTCTGGCCGCGGACCTCAAGATCCCCGAAGCGCAGGCCCTGGGCCTGCTGTTTCCGCCGGGCGCCGACAAGAATGCCTACATTACACCTGCGCTCGCGGCCGCCGATGGCGAGAACTGGTTTGGCAAGGCGCCTCCCGATCTGTCGCTGATCGTGCGCGCCAAAGGGGCGGACTACGTATTCCAGTTCCTGAAGGCCTTCTATGCCGATGAAAAATCGGCCATCACCGGCGTGAACAACCTCGCATTGCCGGGTACCGCCATGCCGCACGTGCTGGGCGAGCTGCAGGGTGTGCAAACCGCAGTATTTCGCAACTGCGAGCGCCAGGATGAGGAAGGCAGCCCGATCACGGAGTCGGTCTTCGACAAATTCGAAACAGGCACATCGGGTCGCGTGAGCGCCGCGCAATACGATGGCACGGCGCACGATCTCGTGAACTTCCTCGATTACGTCTCCGATCCGTCGCAGAACGAGCGCCGCGACCTGGGTGTCTGGGTGGTGCTGTTTCTGTTAGCTTTCAGTGGTATCGCGTATTTCCTCAAGCAGGAATACTGGAAAGACGTTCACTGATCAACCATGTCCAGCAGCAAAGATTCGGGTTCCGCAGTAACGCCGCCACGACGGCCCTACCTGCTGCGCGCGATGCATCAGTGGATGAGCGACGCGGCGCTCACGCCGCATATCATCGTCGACGTCAACATGCCGGGCGCGGAAGTGCCGCAGGCGCACGTCAAGGACGGCAAGATCGTGCTCAACACGAGCTACAACGCCACCCAGCGCCTCAACATCAGCAATGACTGGGTGACCTTCGACGCGCGCTTCGCCGGGATCATTCACCATGTACGCTTTCCGGTGCGTGCGGTGTTAGGCATCTACGCGCGCGAAACCGGCGAAGGCATGGCCTTCAGTGGCGATGATCCCACGCCACCACCCGACCAGACCGGGCCGGGCGCCGCTGATGAAGCGGCGCGCCGGCCGCAGCTCAAGATCGTCAAGTAGCCTGCCAATCCGCAACGCGCTGGGGTGACCAGCTAACGCGGCGCTGGCGAGACCTGTTGATCGAATAATTTTTCCAGGTACGAAGTTAGATGGCGCGCGGCGAGCGGCACCGATTCGTGCAGGTAGGGCTCCAACTCCAGGGCGTGCTCAGAGACCCGAATTACCCAATGTGGCCGTGTTGGTGGCGAGTTGTACCAGGGATCGCCTTTGTGCAGCGTCGCCGGTCTGCAGGTAATAAACACGATTCGCGCGGGCGCCCGCGCGGCGATTACAATTTGCGCTGCGCCGCGCTGCATGAAGTGACGCTCTCCTGGTCTGGTGCGAGTGCCTTCCGGAAACATCAGCAGCGACCGACCAGCACGCAACGTAGCGGTACACTTGGCAATCAGGCGCTCGCCGTTCGAAACATTACTGATGTAACCCGCCCATTGCACTGGCCAGCGCAGAAACGGGTTACGCCACAACGCTTCTTTTACGATGCAGTCGACTTCCGGCATCAACGACACCAGAAAAACGACATCGATGAGACTCGGGTGATTGGCAATAACCAGCTGGCCAGGCTTTTCGAGCCACTGCCGCCCGTGGATTTCATAGCTCAGCACACCCAGGGATTTCATCAGCCAAACAAAAAGCCGCATCGACGCGCAGACAGCTCGCTGCACGTGCGCGTGGCCGCGTTCGGGCCCGCGGCCGAAGAGGTACAGCAGCGGCCACACGCTGAGCCCCTGTACCAGCGCCCCGAGGCCAAAACAAGCAAAGCAGAATCCGGTCGCCGCGATGCGCCAAGTCCGCGCCAGTTTCGTCAACAAGTCCGTCACGCTAGTTGCGGCAGCTGGTACGTGCCTTCAATTTCAAGCAACAGTTCGCGTCGGCAGATATCGGCCTGCAGATACAGCGTCGGCTCCTTCGGCAGCGACCATCGTGCCAATTTGTTAGCAATCACTGCAAAATCCGCTGGATTTCGCACATAGACCTTCAGTGACTCCGGTTGCAGCTCCGCAGGATCGAGCGCAGATCCCCGCACTCTGAGCGTTTCCGTCAGCAGGGCCCGCAGATTGGCCAGAGTCTCTTCCAGTTGTGCACCTGCATCATTGAGATGCCGGCTCTCGTGGCCGACGATACTGGCAGTGCCTGACACCAGGAGTTGCGCGCCATGCGTCCCCGGCACCAGGGCCGCCCGCGAAAACATCGGGGAGTGAGCGCCATATTGGCGCGGATAGCTAAAGGCCGACATTTGCCGCGGGTTCTCGATC
This sequence comes from Gammaproteobacteria bacterium, assembly GCA_031363155.1. GTDB lineage: Bacteria > Pseudomonadota > Gammaproteobacteria > Steroidobacterales > Steroidobacteraceae > UBA964. The sequence goes on from JANLTW010000120.1 coordinate 2,410, forward strand.
TGGTTCGCGGCGCGGCGACCAGCTACGCAGACAAGCACAAGGTCGCCGCCAGCGCAGCCGACGCCGCTCGCCGCGGGCAGCGCCAGGTAGCCGCCGGACCGCAAGGCAACCGCAGCATGGCGGCCGGAATTGAATTGACGATAGCGCTCCTTGTCGCCATCACCATCGTTGATTGCCGACAGGTAATTCCACATCCGTTGCCAGTGCGGATAGCCGAGGTGACGCAGCAATGCATCCATGCGCAGGTAGTACGAGCGCGTAGTCCGCTCCAGATCGAGGCTGTCCTCCGCGGGCACGACAACGGAGGCGAAAACCGTTTCGCCGTCATGGGCGTACCGGAACCGGTCGCGCCGTCCGCATGCCACCGGTCCCGAACCCAGCCACATCTCGCAGTCTGCACCTGCGGTCAGGGACCTCATGTTGACCTGAATGATGCGGTCGTCGGCAGCCGGCGTGAGTCCCTCAGAAAAATGGAAACAGCACAGCGCGTTGTCCGGCAGCGGCCGGTTTAATTGACCTGTCCTGACTCTCAGCACATGCGCCCGGGCGGTACCGCCATGATGAAGTTCATGAGATTATCCTCAGCATGACAGCGCCTGCCAACGATTCGACCAGCACCAGGACTATTGCTCCCCATCCGTTGCTGACAAAGTATTACGACGACGAGCCTGGGCGCAAGCGCCGCGTTAACGAGCTGTTTGACGTATCCGCCACGCACTATGACTGGATCACCGATGTGATGTCCTTCGGGACTGGTCGCTGGTACCGCCGGGATGTACTGCGCAGAATTGGTGTTGGTCCTGGTGCGGCGTTGATCGATGTGGGCTGCGGTACCGGCGTCATAGCGGTGGCGGCCCAGGGGCTGGTTGGGCCCACCGGCCGTGTGGTCGCGGTCGATCCCAGCGACGGCATGCTCGCCGAGGCGCGCAAGGCTGGCGTGGGAGACGCGCGCCTTGGCCGCGGCGAGTCGCTGCCGCTGGGCGATGACGAATTCGATGTGCTAACGATGGGCTATGCGTTGCGCCACGTAGAAGATCTATTCCTAACATTCTGCGAATATCGCCGCGTACTGAAACCGGGCGGGAAGGTTTTGCTGCTTGAAATCACCCGTCCGAAAGGTTGGTTGCAGTATCACTTCCTGAAGTTTTATCTGAAGCACCTGATTCCTGTCGTGACGCGGCTGGGGCGTCGCTCGCGGGATGCTCAGGAACTGATGCGCTACTATTGGGATACGATCGAAGCCTGCGTGCCGCCGGCGACCATCATGGATGCGTTGGACAAAGCAGGATTTCAGTCCGTGCACAGAAACGTGCTGCATGGCATGTTGAGCGAATATATTGCAGTCAAGCCAGGTTGAGTCCATCTATGACCGATAACGCAAGCGACGCGGAGCGCGAATTGGCGCAGCTCATTGTCAGCACCCTCAATGTAGAACACGTCGATGCGAACAGTGTCGACCCGTCCTGGCCGATGTTTGGCAGCGCCAATCCTGGTTGGGGACTCGATTCCATCGATGCGCTTGAAATCGTGCTTGCGATTCAGCAGAAATATCGCGTGGAACTCAAGGCGGACGACGCCCAGGTGACCCAGGGTTTCGAATCGTTGCGGGCCTTGAGTAATCTGGTGGCTGCGCGACGCGCGACGTGAGTCCGCTTGTCGCCAATAGTGGTCGCCGCATTGGCTTGATTGGTGTTCTGGTGCTGGCTGGATCGGTGCTGATTCATCTCGCGGTGCTAACACGTAGCGCCTGGGTCGAATGGCTTGCTCTGGTGTCCCTCATGTCCGTACCCATGGTCGATGGACTGCTGCGCCGCCGCCCCAAGTCCTGGCTGTGGTTTCTGGCGCTGATTGCCTTAGCCGCGCTTGTGGTCTATGGGTCGGGCGCCGCGCTCGCCCTGTATCTTTCCTCGATCGCGCTGCCGAGCCTGATGGCATGGTTGTTCGGGCGGACTTTGTTAGCAGACCGCATGGCATTGATCGAGCAGATTGCGCGCGCTACACGGCCCCAGCTGCCGGACTACATGGCGGCCTATGCGCGGCGGTTGACGCAGATGTGGGTGCTGATTTTTTGCGTGATGACCGCCAGTGCGGCGTTGCTGGCGCTGTCCGGACAGCGCGAGATCTGGTCGCTGGTGACCAACTTCGGCAACTACGTGCTGATTGCGGGCATCGTTTGTGTCGAGTACGCCTACAGGCGCTGGCGATTCGACCACTTCCCCCATCCGGGTTTCATCGAGTATTTGCGAATCCTGGTGCACTCGAATCCGCGGCAGCTCTCGTGAATACCGCGCCCTGGCTTGAGTTGACGGCCGACCCGGATGCCGCGATGGCGTGGCGCGATCGCCGTAGAATTTCGCGCGCTGAATTTGCATGCTCCGCGGCCACCGTCGCGGCCGGTCTGCCGGACGACAGATTCTTCATAAATCGCTGCGGATCGCGCTACAACTTTGCGGTCGCATTCGCGGCTGTGGCGCTGCGCGATGCGACCAATCTTCTCCCGCCGGCTGCCGGTAACGGTGCAATCGAAAGTTTACGCTGCAGCTACCCCAATGCGCCGGTTCTCGACGACGCTTTGTTATGCAAACTGATGCGTGGCCGGGCCCGCACGCCGGCGCGGCGTGACCTGTGCTCTGCTTCACATATCGTGGCGATCGCGTTCACCTCGGGCAGTAGCGGCGTGCCGCGGGCGTGTCCGAAACCGTGGCAGCTGCTCGCCATGTCGGCGCACTATTGCCGAAGGCAAGTCGGTACCGGCAGTTTATTCAATGTGGTTGCGACCGTGCCGTCGCAACACATGTTCGGGCTGGAAACCGTGGTAGTCACGGCGATTGCCGCGGGTTGGGCGATTTACGATGGCCCGAGTTTTTTGCCGGCAGAAATTGTCGCGGCCCTCGAGGACTTGCCGCGACCGCGCATGCTCATCACGTCGCCGTTGCACCTCGGCCACATTCTGTCCTGGCAGCAGGACATGCCGGGTATTGATGTCGTGCTAACAGCGACGGCACCGTTGTCCCAGGAGATGGCGCGTGAAGCAGAGCGTCGCTGTGGCGGCCAGGTACAGGAGATTTATGGCTGCTCGGAGGCGGGCAGCCTGGCGACTCGCCGCACTGCCAATGAAATACAATTCAGTCCCTATCCGGGCGTGACTATTGCGATGCACGGCGAATTAACAGTAGTGTCCGCAGAGCACTTTCCCGCGTCCGTACAGCTGGCTGATCAACTTGAGTTCACTGGTGACGGAAAATTCATTTTGTTAGGTCGGGATGCCGACATGGTCAAGGTGGCGGGCCGGCGCGGATCACTCACGGAAATAACGAGTGTGCTGAAAAGCCTGCCGGGTGTGGACGATGCGGTAGTTTTCATGCCAGGCGAAAACGACCAGGAGCGACCGGTGGCGTTGGTAGTGGCACCCGGTCGAACCGAAATGCAGTTGCGTGCTGCGCTGGCAGGCTTGATTGACCCGATTTTTATTCCGCGCCCATTGCGCCTGGTGCCTGTGTTGCCGCGCAATTCGCTCGGCAAGATTGCCAAGTCCGATCTGCGGGCGCTGCTGGTGGCGACCCGTGACTGACGGCAGCGCGAGCTTCATCGTGCCGGCGACCCATCCAGCGCTGGCTGGGCATTTCCCCGGCAATCCGCAAGTGCCGGGGGTTGTCATACTCGACCTTGCGCTCGCAACTTTGCCGCAAGGGCGCAGGCTGGCGGGAATTGCCAGCGCCAAATTCCAAGCCAGCCTTGCGCCTGGAATTGTCTGTGATGTCAGATGGCGCGACACGCCCGGCGTCACGCACGTGAACTGCGAATCGCAGGGCGTGACAATCGCCGTCGCGGTATTCAAATGGGAAAATCCAGGCGCAGGGCCATGAGCTGGGAATCGCAACGTGAGCGCGGCACATTGCTGATGCTGCGCCTGATGCGCGCGATTGCGCTACGCCTGGGCCGCAGGACCTCGCGATTGGTGCTGTATCCGCTAACAGCCTATTTCGTCCTGACGTCGGCGACAACGCGCAAAGCGTCGCGGGACTATCTGGCGCGGGTGCTACCTGCCAAGCCGCGACTGCGGGACATCCTGCGGCATGTGTTTACTTTCGCGACCATTTCGTTAGATCGGGTTTTCCTGTTGACGGACGCGCGGGGTTTTGAACTGCAAATGCATGGCGAGGAGGAGGCCGCAAGTGTCGCGCGGCGCGGTGGATCGCTGTTGTTCGTTGCGCATTTCGGCAGTTTCGAGATCATGCGCGTCGGCGCCGTGCAGCGGCATCAATTGCCGTTACGCGTGGTGCTTGATGGCAATGTCGGGCGCCATTTCATGACTGCGCTGGCCGAACTCAATCCGCAGCTCGCTGCCGGCATTATCAACTCGGCGGATCGCGGACTTGATCATGTTCTCAAAATCAGCGAGGCCGTTTCACAAGGCGCAATCATCGGCATGATGGTTGACCGGGTTCGGGTTGGCGAACGCAATGTTGCGGTCCAGTTTCTCGGTGGCACCGCCCGGTTTCCGGCAGGGCCGTGGCTTGTTGCGGCGGCGCTCCGCGTGCCTGTGATTTTGGCATTCGCAAGCTGGCAGGGTGGGGTGCGTTACGAGTTGCGATTCGAAAAATTTGCCGACAGCGTTGACCTGCCGCGGCAGGAACGCGAGGCGGCGCTACATGTCTGCGTGCAAAGTTACGCGGATCGACTCGCACAGGCGGTGCGCGCGAATCCCTACAACTGGTCGAACTTTTTCGATTTCTGGCCGCAATGAAGCCACTGACCATATCTGCCTACACTGCTGTCAGCGCCGCCGGGCGCGGTCGCGCGGCACTGCTGTCGGCCTTGCGCAGTGGCCGAACAGGTCTGGAGCGCAAGGCATTTGACGACGCGCGGCTCGATTGCTTCATCGGCGAGGTTGCCGGTGTTGCGGCGCATACCCTGCCCGCGCCGTGGCGGGACTGGGACTGCCGCAATAACCGGCTGGTTGACATGGCGTTGCGCAGTGATGGATTCGAGCAGTCAATTGCCGCGGCAATTGCTGTCTATGGTTCGAATCGGATCGGCGTTTTCATCGGCACAAGCACTTCAGGCGTCAGACAGACGGAACTTGCATTTGCCGCGCGCGCATCCGCCGACAGTAACCTGCCGGATTGGTACAACTATCGCACCACGCAAAGCACCTACTCGGTTGCCGATTTCACGCGCAGCCGTCTTGGGTTGACAGGCGTCACAGTCGCAATTGCAGCGGCCTGCGCATCGAGTGCCAAGGTATTTGCATCAGCGGCGCGCGCGATCGCGGCAGGAACCTGTGACGCGGCGGTTGTGGGCGGCGCCGATAGTCTCTGCCTGACGACGCTGTACGGGTTCAATTCGTTGCAACTCGTGTCCCCTGACATCTGCAGACCTGCTGACACCGACCGCAAAGGACTATCGATCGGCGAGGCCGCGGGGTTCGCGTTGCTGGAACGCTCGCCCAGCGACGGCCGGCCTGAGCTGTTAGGTTATGGCGAATCCAGCGATGCTTTTCATATGTCGCAACCCCGGCCGGATGGCGCCGGCGCCATGCGTGCCATGCGCCTTGCGATCGAGCGGGCCGGCCCAGGCAACGAGGCGATCGACTACGTCAACCTGCACGGCACCGCAACGTCTGCCAACGACCTCGCCGAGGCTGGTGCCGTTGTTGAGTTGCTGGGTCGGGAAATACCCTGCAGTTCTACCAAGGGCTGGACCGGGCATGCACTCGGTGCGGCCGGAATCCTCGAAGCTGTGATCGCCTGCCTTGCAGTCGAACATGGCGTAATACCGATGAGCCTGAATACACTCACGGTCGATCCGGCAATAAAAGCAAATATCGTGCGCCAGACGCGCAGCGCCGCGGTTCGCCGGGTGCTGTCAAACAGTTTCGGGTTCGGTGGCACCAACTGCAGCCTTCTGATCGGCCGAAGCGCGTGATTACCTGCTATTTACAATCTGTCGGTTTGGCGGCACCGGGCCTGAAAAACTGGTCCACAGGCAGGATGTTGCTGTCTTCCGGCGATCCGTTGCACAACAACCCGGAGCCCCCATACGCACCGAGCCTGCTGCCGCCTAACGAGCGGCGGCGTGCCACCACCACCGTACGTCAGGCGTTTCGTGCCGCCGAAGACGCCCTGCATGGCCTTGCCTCGGATCCTTCCAGACTGGCGTCCGTGTTTGCATCGTCCGATGCAGATCTTGCCGTGCTCAACCGGATATGCAGCGCGTTGACAGAGCCTGAGCGACAGGTCTCGCCGACCGATTTCCATAACTCCGTGCATAACGCAGCCAGCGGCTATTTCAGCATCGCGATTCGCAGCATGTCGACCGCTACCACCGTCGCGGCCTTTGATGGAAGTTTCGCGGCCGGGCTGCTGGAAGCCGCGACGCTGGCGAGCATCGAAGGCTGCGACGTGCTGTTTGTTGCGTACGACGTGATTGGGCCACAGCCTTTGTCGGCCGCGCGACCGCAGACGGCAAGTGGCAGCTGCGCGTTGCTGCTCACTGCCACGCCCGGGCCTGCGACACTTGCGAGACTCGATCTGCAGACCGGCGCGGGCAGCGAGACAGTGTGCAGCGGCGCGGCTGCGGAAGAATTGCGAGTCGGTTGTTCGGCGCTGCGAGGCTTGACCATGTTGGAACTTCTCGCACGTTCTCAGGCGGGCGAGTGCCGTTTCAAGATGGATGCAAGCCAAATCCTGCAGGTGTTGGTTCAACCAGCATGAGCGGCTATCCGGACATCGCACAACTGGTGCCGCATGCGGGCTGCATGTGTTTGCTGGAGCGCATCGTCGCCATGGACAGGCACGGCATTTGCTGCAGCACCAGCACACATCGCGCGCTATCGAATCCGTTGCGTCATGCCGGCCGCCTGAGCGCGCTGCACTTGGTCGAGTATGGAGCGCAGGCGATGGCGGCGCATGGCAGCCTGCAGGCGCCGGCGGGAAACTCCTTGCGGCGCGCCGGCATGCTGGTGTCAGTTCGCGACCTGGAACTGCGGGTGGATCGATTGGACGACATCGCGGGCGATCTCATGATCACGGCGCGCAGTCGGCTGGCGCAGGACGGCGGGCTTATCTACGATTTCGAGACGAAAGCCGGCGGCAATTTGCTAGGCAGCGGGCGTGTGCAGGTACTGTTCGTTCGGTAGTTTGCAGGCGATCATCAGCACTTCTGTCGGGGGTGGTTCGCGGCGCGCCAGACCCAGCCGCTGCATCAATCCCAGATCGCGTAGCGACCACCAGGGCGAGTATTCGCGAATCTGCCGGTCGGCGATCGTGAATCCGGCGTCGCGCACCAGCCGCACATAGCCGCGCGCCGATCTTTGCACGTTGGACGGGTGACGGAACAGCCAGCGCACGGTCCAGCTGTTGATGAATGACTCGCAGGATTCGCTGAGCAACAGAAATCCGCCTGGCGTTAGCACGCGGTACAGTTCGCTGAGCGCACGCTCCTGCTGGGCGACGTGGTGCAGCAACTGATGACAGAAAATGGCGTCGACCGACCCGTCGGGCAGATCGAGCGCCAGCACGGATCCGGTCGCTGTCCGCACCGGGCATGGCAAATGCTCTGCGGCATTGGCCGCCTGTTCAACCAGACGGGGATCGATGTCGATGGCAAGCATGCGTTGCGGGGCAAAACGATCGGCAAGCACCGGCAAGGCCATGCCTTGCCCGCAGCCGATGTCCATGAGACAGTGAAATCCCGCCGCGCGAGGCGGCATCATCTGGCACAAATCGTCGATGGCAGGCGTTAGCACATAGCGCAGCCATATGTTGGTGCTGAGAAACCACCGGCCGAAGGCGGTGTCAGCAAGCCACGGGCCCGACTGGCAGGCAGTATCTGCGGAATAGCTGGTAGTCATTCAGGAGTCAGCGCTAGGTCATGTGGACACGCTCAGATGATACGATGCTGACGGGGCCGCGCAAGGTACTCCGACTATTGGCCCATGTGCTGGAGGCGATGCCGCTGGGCGTCTTTCTTCTGTATTTGGCGTTCGCGCGGCCCGTGCATCGCAACGGATGGCGTGAGCCCTATTTTGTCTGTGCGGGCTTGGCGCTGCTGGCGCTGGTCGCGTTGCGGCTCACAAGGCAAACGTGTCATAGCATCTACTTTGGCCTGGCCCTGTATTTTGTTAGTGGTGCAACGGCGCTCGCGCTCAACTATCGACCATTGAACGACTGGTACGGTGCGGTTGAGGCCACTGCGATGCTAATGTGGATAGCTGCCGTCGGCGCAGTTTCGACCGCATTCAGTCCGTCCGGATTCATCGGCTATTCAGCCAGCGCGCGCGCACGGACCGTGGCGGCGTCTCTGACACTCCTGTTGGTTGTGCTGCTGGCGATCGCGGTCTCGTTCGCCGGCGTCGGGCACGCGCTATGGAATGCCTACGTTCCGTTCATTGCCGTCTTTGTCGCGCACGCCGGGCTACGCCACCGCCTGCGCCGCCGGGATCGGGCTAGGGTAGCGTGACAATTTCCGCCTTGAACGCAACGCCTCCGGAAACGGCGCCAGCGCCGCACTCATACTCCGTCTCGCTGCTGAATTCCTGATTGCGGTAATTGCTGCGGATGCTGACCACGGCATTGGCGCCCAGCAGGCGGGCGCGATCGCCCAGCGCCATCATCGCCGACAGGAACGCCCATTCGCAGCCGTCCTTGTCCGACTTGTTGAAAAAATTGGTCTTGCGATTCGTCGTTACCGGGCCCAGCGATTTGCTCGGACTTGCGAATTGTTGCGATCCAAAGAAAAAGCGCACTCCCTGTGGAAGTTTACCCGATGACTGCGCCTTTCCCATCGCGGATGCAATCGGCATCTTATGCCGAGTGTCGCGTGCATCTGCCAGCGTGGACGAAAACGTGATAACTGTTGCGATCATGGCGCTGAGTATTCTGTTCATGTTGGTTGCCGATTGTTGCTGCAGAATACTTGTTATTGTGTCGCATGTTCCACCGGCACTACAAGCCGTGATTTTGCTATTTATTGCAGGTTGCGAGGAAAGAATATGAACAAATGGGCGGTACTTGTGGCTTTTGCGATCGGAATTTCCATATCCGGAAACGGCCATGCGGGGCCGGCGGACGGACTGACTGAAAATCCTCCGCCGGTCGCACCCTTGAATGGTTTTTCCAAGTATGAACTGCACGACCTGACGATGGGGCCGCCCTACGCAGGCCAGGCAGCTAACGAAAAGGCAGTGGCGAAAATTCGCGAGCACCTGCGGAACCAGGTCGGGCCAGTTATTTCGGCGTGGAACAGCGCTGGTGCGCATTCAGCGAGTACGAATACACTTTTGATTGAACCGCAGGTTGTGGAAATCAAATTCATTGGCGGGTCGGCGCGATTTTGGGTCGGTGCCATGGCTGGCAGTTCGTATGTGGTCCTTCGAGTCAAAATGACGGAGCAACCGTCGGGTCGCGTCATAGGCGAGCCGGAGTGTTTCCAGCGCGCGGCGGCCATGGCGGGCGCCTGGACGATGGGCGGGCAGGACAACGACATGCTGCAGCGTGTCGTAACGCTCATCAGTGGCTTCCTGGCTAACAACTACGACGCGGCTGTCGGTGGCCCCACCGGCAGGGTCGTCAAGGCCGACAAGGGTGGCAAAAAGAACTAGTTTGGGCGTGCCAGCACCAGCGACGTGTTAATCCCGCCGAACGCGAAGTTGTTGTTCATCGCAATGCCTATGTCAAGTTTGCGGCCGGCGCCGATGATGTAGTCCAGGTCGCCGCAGCGCTCATCGACCTGTCGCAGATTCAATGTGGGCGCGAACCAGCCGCTGCGCATCATTTCGATGGTCGCCCAGGACTCCAGTGCGCCGCAGGCGCCCAGCGTATGGCCGAAATGGCCCTTCAGCGAGCTGACCGGCACCCGCTGACCTAACAATCGAAAAGTGGCCTGAGATTCGGCAATATCGCCGGTTTCGGTGGCGGTCCCGTGCGCATTCACGTACTGGACGGCCGGCATTTCCAGGCCGGCGTCTGCCAGGGCCAGGCGCATCACGGTTTCCATTGTCTGGGTGTTAGGGTGCGTGACGTGGTCGCCGTCTGAATTGGAAGCAAAGCCAAGTATTTCGGCTTGGATGCGCGCGCCGCGCGCCAATGCCTGCCCGCGTTCTTCGAGCAGCAATGTACAGGCACCTTCGCCGATGACCAGGCCGTCGCGATACTTGTCGAAGGGCGCAGGCGTGGTCTTGGGCGCATCGTTTTTTGTCGAGGTCGCGTACAAAGTGTCGAATACTGCGGCCTCGGATGCGCAGATCTCTTCGGCACCGCCCGCGACCATGGCGTCCTGCAGACCGAACTTGATCGCTTCGTACGCATAGCCAATGCCCTGGCTGCCGGAGGTGCATGCGCTCGACGTCGGAATCACCCGCCCTTTCAGGCCAAAATACACGCCGATATTCACGGCGGTGGTATGGCTCATCATGCGGATGTACGTGGTCGCATTGATGTTGCCGGCGGCACCGTTCAAAAGCATTGCGCCGAAATCGCGCACAGCATCAGTGCTGCCAGTGCTGGAACCGTAGGCGACGCCGACACGACCGGATTCGAGGAACGCGTCATCCAGGAGGCCAGCCTCAGCCAACGCGAGTTCGGATGCACGTACAGCCATTTGCGCCACGCGACCCATGGTGCGGGTCGCTTTGCGCGAGTAGTGCGATGGCAGCACGAAGTCGCGTACCGGAGCGCCGAGACGCGTCAGCATGTCGGGATAGCGGTCCCACTCAGGCATGCGCTCTACGCCGCTCGTACCCGCCTGAAGACTGCGCTGTACTTCCGCCCAGCTGTTGCCGAGTGAGGTGATGGCGGCCATACCGGTTACGACTACGCGCCTCACCTAACAAATTCCTCCATTGACGCCGATGACCTGCCGGGTAATGTAGGACGCGTCCGGACCTAACAGGAACGCGACGATTCCGGCAACTTCTTCTGCCTCGCCGATGCGGCCCGCAGGGATCATTTTCAATATTTCCTCGACCGGCGCGTTTTGTGTCATGGCGGTGCGTATCAGGCCCGGTGCGACGCAGTTGACCGTGATGTTTCGACTGCCAAGCTCTACCGCCAGTGCCTTGCTGGCACCGATGATACCGGCTTTGGCGGCACTGTAATTGACCTGGCCACGATTGCCGGTAATTCCGGACACTGAGGACAATGCAACGATCCGACCCGGTTTGCGCCTACGAATCATCGGCATGATGAGCGGCTGCAATACGTTGTAGAACCCATCAAGATTGGTACCGAGTACCTGATCCCAGTCGTCGCCACTGAGTGCTGGAAATGCGCCGTCGCGCGCGATTCCCGCATTGCATACGACGCCGTAGTAGGCACCGTGCTTTTCAATGTCGGCACCGATCGTACTTGCTGCCGCGGCCCGGTCGCTTACATCGAAAACGATCTGGCGCGCATTGCAGCCCAGGTTTTGGATCTCCGCCAGGACGGCAAGCAGTTCTTTCGATGTCTGGCGACCGTGCAGCACCAGCTCATAGCCGCTGCGCGCGAGACGCAATGCGATCGCGCGACCTATGCCCCTGCTGGAACCTGTTATCAACACACTGTCAGCCATGCAGTTGACTTTCTACCACGATTGCAATGTCCTGCGGCCGGACCGCTTTCAGCGTCGAGCGTGCGAGCACGTTGGAATTCCAGGTAATGGTGCAATCGTAGGCCGCGAAATCCTGCGCGTCGCGCAGCAGCAGGCGCGCCTCAATGCGCAGTATCGCCGCGCACGGGAAATGGCCCACTGTGCAGCGGTATTCCCTGCAACCGATCAACAGGCAGATTGACGGTGCCGCGCCACGCTGCACAAGATCCAGCGCGCCATGAGCCGCCGCGGTTTGCGCCATGTACTCCAGGCCCACATAGGCCGGGATCCCCAACGGCGCCTGGAAAAAAACGCTCTCGGGCCGAATGACGACGCTGGCGCACAACCAGTCTTCGCCGTAGTCGTCGATGCAGTCAATCAGCAGCATTGGTGGCCGCTGAGGCAGCAGGTCGATCGGCCGGTAGGATTGTCGCAACTGAATCACGGTTGAGTAGCCTGCGATGGACGGCAAATCATCATGCTGTGAACAATACCGATGGGATGCACGATTTCCAGTAGCTCCAGACCTGCGCGGCGAACCAGCCCGGCCATAACATCGCTGGTGTACATGCGGCTATTGCCATTCGCCAGCGCGGCGAAATACAACGAGGTTTGTTGCAGGCAAAAAGCGGCGGCGTGCTGCTTCTGCAGGTCCCAAAATGGCTCAAGAATGTAAATCCGCCCCTGGTCCTGCAAAGCCGAGCTACAACGCGTCAGCAATGAGACGATTTCTTCTTCCGAAAAGCAATCGAGAAACTGGCTCATCCAGATGGCATCGTAGCCTGGCGGTAGCATCGCTTGTGGATCCAGCAAGTCGGCAGGATGCCATTCGATCCGCTCCAGTCCTGGTGCGCCTGAGAGCTGCTTTCTGGACATGGCGATCTGGCCCGGCAGATCTACGATCGTCACCTTCAGCGACGGCTGCCGCTCGACACAGGCACGCGCAAAACGACCGGTATTACCGCCGATGTCGAGTATGCGCTTGTGGCCGGCCTTCGCTAACACGTCCAGAGATGGCTGGAAGGCGAGATCAGAATAGTAGTGATCGAAGGCAAGCCAAGCGTTGCGCGTCCGCGCCGGCAACATTGCAAGTGCCTGGTAAATCGTTGGCCAGTCGCCAAGAGCATCCAGTCCGGCCGGACGATTTTCCTGCAGGGCGACGTCCAGCGAATGCATTCCCTGGTACGCCACGTAGTGCGAAAAATCCATGTTGACGCGCGTCATGGGGTCATGGAGCAGAAACCATGCGGTCTTGGTTGTACGGTAGCGATCTGCCTCACTGGTCAACAAACCAATGCCGAGCGCAGCTTCAATGAGTACCCGCAGCGCATAGCGGGTTAGCCTCTGACTCGCAACAATGTCATCAAGGGTCATGCCCGCAGCGCCAGCTTCCTCGACCTGCTCGAGTACGCCGCTATCGCGCAAAACCCGGGCGGCCTGAAACACACTGGGCCCGAATGCGATACGTTGTGCCTGTTCGCGTGCATCGCGAGCCGACTGCTCATGATGTTCGAACATCATGGCGTTGACCGCTTCTTGAGCAGCAGCGACAGCGACAGCGCGCAAATGATGCCCAGTGTGATCGTCAGGCCTATGGAGCGTACGAATGGCACTGACGAAAGACCTAACAGCCCGAAAGACAGCAGCGTCGTCGCGCCGCACAATACCACTGCGAGTACCGTGGCGGCCTGCTGGTCTTCGCGCAGAAAGATCGCGTAGTCGACTCCCATGCCAAGCACCAGCAACAGCGCCAGCGTATTGAAAAGATTGAGCGGTTCGCCGAGCAGGCCGAGCAGCGCAACCGTGAATACCACGCTGCCGACCGCCGGCAACGCTGTCACGAACGCAGAGCGCGACCGATACCGCGCCAGCAGCGTAACGAGAATCAATGTTGCGACGATCAGCAACACCCAAAATGTTGTTTGTCGATAGTGGCGCAGCACGGAGTTGATTTCCCCGACCTGATCGACAAACCCGACGCCGGGAAGGTTGGCAATGGCCGCCCTCAGCGCTGGAACATCAGCCAGTCCACTCAGAAGCACAACGCTGGCATGTTTACCATCCGCAAGTTGCAGCCAAAGAGGCCGCCAGGGCTCCGACATGCGTGTGGCAAGCCAATCCCGCGGTTGGTAATCTCTTTGCAAATCCTGCTGGAAGACGGCAACACGCCGCGCGACTTCAGTGGCGGGAAATCCCATTGACCGCATTGTGCGAGCTAACGCGCCCTCTGGACCCGCTACATAGCGCGTCAGCAATTTGCGGTTTTCTGCCTGTCGATCCAGCGATGACAGGCTTTGCGTGACCGCGAAGTGGCTGGCGAGCTGGGCGCGATCCTGAAGCGGCTGCAGACGACGGCGAACAGCCTCTTCGCGCACCAGGACCTCCTGTTCGGAGGCGCCTGCAACCAGAATGAACTGCGTTTCAAAACCTGTTTGCAGAATCTGCCGCACGCGCTGCTCTGTCGCCGCAAGTTCAGCAGACGGCCGTTGGAGCGTACGCACGTCGTCCTCGGTCTCAATTCTGAGCAAACCTGCGGCGGCAACTACGATTGCAGCCAAAGACAACCAACGGCGCGTTGGCGGCGACAGCTGCCAATTGCTTAGTCGTTGCGCCCAGCCGGGTACGCAGGCCATGCTTCGAAAATTGAAGTGCGGCAGCACCAGTATCACCAGTGCGCAGGAGACCAGCAATCCAACCGACGAATACAACGCGATTTGGCGCAGACCGGAAATAGGGGCGAGCAGCAGTGCCAGGTAACCAGCGATGGTCGTGCCGCAACCCAAAAGCAGCGCAGGAGTGAGGTTTTTCGCCGGGCATTGCGTGCTACCGAGCCGATGCGCGAAGTAATGCAGTGCGTAGTCCACCGCAACCCCGATGAGGCTGGTCCCGAACGTGAGCGTCAGTACATGCACGTTGCCGAAAACAGCCTGACAGACAGAGATTGCGGCGGCGGTTGCAACCGCGAGCACGACCATGGTCATCAGCAGCGGCCACGGCGACCGAAATACCACGACCACCAGCGCGACGATCGCGAGCACGCCCGCCAGACCAAAACGCGCAATTTCACCGCGCGCGCTGCGTGCGCCTTCTGCGGCGTGGAATACCACGCCTGAGCCGATGGTCTCGAATGTGTTGTCGATCCGATTTGCCGTTGTGCGAGCGTTGTCGATCGCACCGCGGACCTGCTCCTGGACTGGCAGCGCATACGGATTGCCTGCAAGACGTGCGCGTATCAGTGCGTAGGTGAGGCTACCGTTGCTCACCGCAAGGTAATCATCTTCCAGGCGAGCCGCGCCGTTAATCCGTGGCGCATCGACCGTATCGGCGGCCAGGCCAAGCGGATCATCCGTCAGCGCGAAGGGACGTGCAAATCCTAACGGCGTGTAAGCTGCCTGCCGTGCTTCCATTTCCAGTCGTGCCACGTCGCCGCGCGCAAGCATGTCGTGGTGCCGGGGTGAAAGCAGTGCTGCGCGCCGCCCGAGTTGCGCACGTATCTCATCGAGCATACTGGCGTCGAGCGAGAATTCGACCCGATCGAATACCGGTGACCTGCGCAATGCATCGGCAAACGCCATTGCGGCGGCACGGGTATTTCCCGGTTCTCGAGTGCCGGCAAGAAACAGCAACTCGCTGCTGGCGCTCGCAGCAAACTGCCGGATTGCCACTATTGCGTCGCGATCGCTGCTGGCGCTCGGCAACAGATCCAGCAAATTCGATTCGACCTGGACAGATTCGAGGCCGCGCCACCCGAACCAGACTGCGAAGCCGCAAATTGCCAACAGTGACGTCCAGAATGACAGCGGGTGCGCAGCAGGCTTCATGTTGGATCTAGAATCGCGCCCTGTCGTCCGCCGGCAGAGGCTTGCTGCTGAATATCAGGTTATGCAGCGTGATCTCGGTGCGGTTACCGCCAGCATCGTCCAATACGATGCTATCCGCCGCAGTTGATCCTGCTAACACTGCCTCCTTGAAAACACGGCCCAGCGCAGCGCGGCGCGCCCTGAGACCCACACGCCATTGACCGCCGATGCGCTCGCCAAACAGCGAAAAGTCGCGCGCCAGTGCATCGAAATCAAGCGCAAAAAGATTAAAAAAAATACGCGCCACCGTCTGCTGAGCCGGCTGCGACACCCTTCCAGCTGCCGCGTGCGACACATCGTCGTACTTGCGCGTGATGCCGGCCCCGGTAATTGCCATGCATGAGTGCAGCGGCTTGACTGTGCACCACTCAATGCCAATGCCACGCGCATACAAAAATGTGCCCTGAGATTCCAGTGGGCGAGGCAAGTCCCTGACACGGCGGCGTTGTATGAACTCGCCGCGCACGACCTGGGCGCTTGCTAACGACACGCTCGCGGTGTTAGTCAGTTGGCGCAAATCAATCGGATTTCCAGGGTGATTGAAAACGGATTCGACCGGGACTCGGTCGGCACCGGATGCGCATTCGATCAGGATTGCCAGTGATGCGATCGCCGCTGCTCTCATGGAACGAATCCAAGGCGTTCAAAAAGGACGTCGGGCGAACGCAGACACATCTCGCGACTGTCCATTCGGACTGCGACCTGGATGCTGCTCCCTTTGCAGACTCTGTGACTGCTGGCGGCGTCCGTAATGAGGTAGTCGATCTTCAGTCGATACTCCCATTCCCTCAGTCTGGCCTCGACCCGCAGCAGATCGCCGAAGCGCGCCGATTTCACGTAACGGAGCTGCAGGTCGATGATTGGCCACATGAAGCCTGAACGCATCATGTCGTCATAGTTGTAGTTAAAGGACTGCAGCAACTCGCAGCGCGCAATTTCAAAGTACTTGGTGTAATTGCCATGCCAGACGATGCCCGCGGGGTCGAGGTCGTGAAAGGGTATTTTCACGATCACGTGACGCCTGGGCAATTCTTGGTTCATGGTCGCGAGCTGCTCCAATGTCGCGCGACCAGCAACGGCAGGCGCGACAACATGCCAAAAAAGAGCCGCGTATGCATCCAGGATATTCGCAGATTGTCACGCAGTAGATTGAAATGAGATACACCGTCCGCAGGATAGGTCACTCGTGTCTCACAGGTAACGATCGGAATTCCGCGCCAGATCGCACGGACCAGGATTTCCGGATCGAAATCCATGCGCCGTCCCAGATGCTCGCGTGCGGCGAGCTGCATCAGCGGCCCCAGCGGGTAAACTCGAAAGCCACACATGGAGTCTTCGACGCCACGCGACAGGGTATTCACCGCAACCCAGAAATTGGTAATTTTGCGGCCGAACAATCGGGACTTGGGAATAGTCGGGTCGAAGATCGGTACGCCAAGAACGATCGCGTCCGGATGCGCGTTGGCAAGTCGTACCATGCGAACGATGTCGCGAAAATCATGCTGGCCGTCTGCGTCAATCTGCAATGCATGAGTTGCGCCGGCCGCAAATGCGGCGCGAAAACCTGTTAGCACGGCTTCTCCCTTGCCGCGATTGACCGTGTGACTGATGAGCGTCAACCATTCTGCTTCCTGTGCCGCGAGGCGACTGGCGGCAGCGACCGCCTCCGCACAGCTGCCATCATCGATCAGCCAGCATTTCAAGCCCTGCGAGGCGAGTGCGCCGATGGTCCGTGCAATGGCATGCTCATGATTGAAATAGGGAACTACCAGAGCTACTTCAACCATGGTCGAAGCGAATCTCGCCCGATGAGCATTCCGATCCAGCCTGCAGCATCCTGAAGCGCACCGCCCCGGTCCCGGGCGCGCGCTGCAGCACGAGTTGCACGTCCGGCCCGGACAGGATCAGTCGATTGAATTTCAGAAAATGCAGGCTGATACCGGAACCGCCAGCTCCGAGAAATTTCTGTGCGGCAGCAATGACCCAATGCACTTGCCCTACTGCCGGTAGCATTCCAGTAGCAGGGAAGTGCCCATCCAGCAATGGGTGACCAGGGGGCAAGGCAATGTCGACAACCACGTCCGGACTGTTAGCTCGCACGGTGGTAATTTGCGGTCCGAGATTCACGCGATTGCGGATTATCCCGTCACCAGGTCGTGGATCGCATTCACCGCATCTCCAACGCTGCGGACGTGCCGGAACTGGTCGGGATGAATCTTGCGGCCGGTGATATTTTTCAGTTGCAGCACCAGGTCGATGGTGTCGATGCTGTCAATTTCCAGGTCATCGTAAAGATCCGCCTCGAGCGTGATCTTCGCGCGCTCGATCTCAAATAGCTCCACCAGAACTGCGGCAAGGTGCTCAAATATTTCAGCTTTGGTCTGCACTGCGGGCCCCGTTTATTTGTGCGCATTGTACTCCCGTGCGTCATCCAATGCGACACAGGACATGGCGGCGAAAGTTGTAATTTCCGGTCAGGCGTCGAATGCATGGCGGATCCATAGGATCCGGTCGCCGGCATCTAACAATAGTGCGTCGAATCGAATCCGCAGTCGGTTCCATTCGGGGTTTTGGCGTACAAAATACCTGGATGCGCAGAGAATTCGGCGCCGCTTTGCCCAGCCGATGCTGGCTGCGGCGCCGCCAAATTCAGCGCTGCGGCGCAGTCTGACTTCGGCGATGACCAGCACGTCGCCGTGCAGGGCGATCAGATCCAGCTCGCCACAGCGGCAACGCAGGTTGCGTCCGACGATACGGAGTCCGGCCGATTCAAGATGCGCCGCGGCGCGATCCTCCGCGGCCGTGCCGCGCATCTGGGTCGGTGACGGCATCGCCGGCCAGCGCGCTCAGCGGCCGCTGCTGCGGGTGTCAGCCGCGCCGCTATCCAACAGCCGAATGCCTGCGCCGCGAATCTGTGCCCATTCGAGCTCGCGGCGCACGCGGCGATTGGCATCAAGGCTCAGGTTACCGGTCAGGCCGGCGACTGGCGTCATGCTGCTGCCGCCGGCGGCGCGCAAGCCGACTGAAATCGTCCAGGCGTCGTGACCAAAAGCAAACAATTTGCCGCGCGGCGCGCCCGTGTCGCCGTAGGCGCTGCGCAGCGCAGCCCGGGCGCGCGTCACCGCTGGGCTCGCGGTCAGCACCCATGGCATGTCGGGAAACAGCAGTCCATCAGCGTCCTGGTTGATGGCGCCCGCGCCGTCATAAGCGTCGGAGGTCGCATACGTGGGAATGTCGCCGGCGTAGAAAAAACGCAGCTGCGGCCGCAGTTGTCGCGCCTGCGACGCGTTCGACGGCACAAATATGCAATCGATGTCGCCGCGCCGCCGCGGCTGCGAATTCACGCTGCCGCCGATGATGGCCTCGATGCGGCGGGCGCGCGCTTTGGAGTCGTTGTTGCGCAGCAGTTCGGAAATCTCGGCCGAATGATCGGCGTTGCTGACCGCGTAGCTGCCGGAAGCTAACACCGTGCCGCCGCCCGAATTGAGTTCCTCGGTGAAGGCGGCAAGCACCCGTTGACCCCAGTCGCTCGACGGCACCAGTGCGATGGCGCGGCGGCGGCCGTCGGCCAGCGCGCGGCGCGCGACACTGCGCGCCTCGTCCTCGGGCGACAGCGCAAACTGGACAAAGGTCTCTGGAGGCTGGCGGTCGGCGCCGAGAAAATTCAGGGCCAGCAGTGGTGGCCGCGCGCCGCTGTAGTCCGCTGCGGCCTGCACTTCCTCCCGCAGCAACGGGCCGATGATCTGGTCGGCGCCCGATTCATTGGCGAGCCGCAGCGCATCGGCAACCGGTAACTGCGCCGTGTCGTAAAAGCGCAGCGGCGGCACCGTGCCGGCGGGGCTTGCGAACCAGGAAGCTAACAAACCGTCGCGGATTTGCCCGGCCTGGGCTGCGGCGCGCCCGCTGAGCGGCAGCAGTACCGCGACATGGGCGCCCGCAGTGACCGGCGGCGCCAGTGTCGGGGCCGGCGGCATGATCGCATCCTGGTTTGCAAGGCTGTGCGCGATATGCTGCGGAAAGCGCAACCGCCAGCTAACGAGCGCGGGCCCGACGCGTGCGCCGCGCTGCGCCTGGTAGGCGATCAGGCCGAGCTCGAGCCAGCCACGCAGGTTGGCGTCGCGACCGGCAGTTTGTGGCTCCAGTTTGGCGCCACGGTCCGGCACCAGCGCCAGCGTACGCAGCAGCGCACGCCGGCTGGAATCACGTTCACTGTCATTGGGCAAGGTGGATTCAAGACTGGGCTGCGCGAGGATCGCATCGTTGGCCCGGCCGGCCGCCAGCGCGACGCGCTGTTTCAGCGCCCAGTAGAGCCCGCCTTCCGGGCTACCCGCGGGCGGGGCGATCGATGACAGCAAGCTCCAGGCGCCCGGCGCATCGCCGCGCGCCAGGCGCAGCGACACGGCTAACAAGCTGTACTGCGCACGCAGGCTGGGGTTGCCGGTCGCGCCGATGCTGTCATAGGCGCGGCTGGCATCGGCCGGCTGATTGGCGGCGAGCCATTCACTGACGGCGCGCAGCAGCAAGCGTGTGCTGTCATCGCCGCTGTTCTCCCGCGCCAGTCCTTCGAACACGCGCGCGGATGCGGCATGCTCGCCGCGCTGCGCCAGCGCTTCGGCACGATCGAGCGTAGGCGGCTGGTCGCGCGGTCCGAGGCTCGGGCAGGCCGTCAGCCACAGCGCGGCGCTGGCCAGTATTATGCGACCCAGCAGGGTGCGACCCGGCAGGGTGCGACCCGGCAGTGATGGGCGTTGTCTGATACCAAGCGAGCTCATTGAGGGATTATAGGTGGTGCAACACACAAAACCCGGGTGGCTCGACGTGGTGGCGACGCCGATCGGAAATCTCGACGACCTGAGTCCGCGGGCACGCGCGGCCCTTGCGGACGCGGATGTCATTGCCGCCGAGGACACGCGCCGCACCCTGCAATTGCTG
>JANLTW010000056.1:0-63690 GCA_031363155.1 Gammaproteobacteria bacterium
GTCAGGCCGCGCGCCAGGTGATGATGGTTGTCATGGCAGAAGCTGCCCCAGCCACCCATGCAGAGGATCGGGTCGCCCTGGCCCAGCACCTCGTAATACATGTTGTGACCATTGATTCTTGCCATCGCCATCGTCAGGACCCCCGGGCGGCCGCGCCCATACCGTGATTGCCGAAGCGATCGGATTGTAGCCGATCAAGCAATTCCGGTAGGGTGTGCCCATGGATAGCTATGTATTCGTGAAGCTGGCACATCTGCTGTTGTTTGCCTACTGGCTGGGCGGCGACATCGGCGTTTTTTATTCGGCGACGTTTCTGCGCAAGCGCGAGCTCGGCATCGAGGCGCGGCAAACTGCGCTGCGCATTCTCGCCTGGGTGGACATGATCCCGCGCTATTGCCTGGTGTTGATGCTGCCGGTTGGATACATGCTGGCCGACCGCGTCGGCGCCGTGAATTTGCGACCGGGCTGGATCGCAATCACCTGGCTGGTGGCGCTCAGCTGGCTGTCGCTGGTGGTGTCGGTGCACCGTTTCCAGGGCACATTGTTAGGTGAACGGCTCCGCCAGGTCGATCTTGTCTGGCGCTTCATCCTGGTACCAGGCCTGATCTGGGACGCCGTGCAGGGTTTTCGCGGCACCGGACACCTGCTGACCCCGTGGCTCAGCGCCAAAGTCCTGGTCTATGCGCTGTGTATCGTCTGCGGTATCGGCATCCGTATTTTCGGCAAGCCCATGGTGCCGACGCTGCGGCAGATCTTCACCACCGGCTCGACTCCCGAACTCGAGGATCTGGTTGTCAGGACGCAGGCCAAAACCCGCCCGATGGTGCTGACTATCTGGGCTCTGTTAGTAACGGCCGCGTTTCTCGGTATTGCGAAACCGGGCTAGGTCGTAGGCACTCGCAAACCGGCCTGGACCGCCGGCCGCGCGCCAACCAGACCCGCCCAGCGCCCGATATTCGGGTGCTGGTCGAAATTCCCCGGGTAGCGCTTCATGGAAACAGCCGCGACCGGATACGCGATAATGTCTGCGATGCTGTAGTCCGGCCCGGCCAGATATTCGGAGCGGCTCAGCGCCAGTTCCATCGGACCTAACATTCGGGTCACGAGCTGGTCGTAGAAGGCGATGGCCGCCGGAATTTTCTCGGGCATCAGCAGGTTGAATACGAACTGACCACTGTATGCCGGGGCGATGTCGCTTGAAACAATGCCCAGCCACTCGAATACGCGCGCCCGGCCCGGTTGTGTCGCTGGCAGGAAACGCTGCGACTTTTCGGCAAGGTAGACCAGAATCGCCATCGTGCCGTAGAGAGTCAGCGGTTCGCGCAGTGCCGGGTCCTTGTCGACCATCATCGGCAGGCGGCCGACCGGATTGCGGTTCAGGTATGCAGGCGCGAGGTGCTCACCTTTTTGCAGGTTGTACGGCACGACCTCGTAAGGCCAGTGCAGTTCCTCCAGCATGATCGAGACCTTGTAGCCGTTTGCGGTCGGTACGGTATGCAGTTCAATCATGGGCCTGGCTCCTGCGCTAAAGTGTCGCCAGCGGATCATGCGGCAGAGCAGGGCTATGGCACAAATTGAACGCGGCTTCGTTACCATTCGGGACGGCCAGGTGCATTTCCGTCGCACGGGTCCGCGACAGGACGGCAGGATCATCTGGATGGTGCATGCGTCCCCGGCGTCCTCGCTCAACCTGGTGCCGCTGATGCGAGCGCTGGGCGAGCATCGCAGTTGCGTCGCGCCCGACACGTTAGGTAATGGTGACTCTGCGCCGCCATCCGTGCCGGCGCCGGATATCGCCTGGTACGCCGAGGCATCACTGCGGGTCATGGATGCGATAGGCATTCCGCAAGCGGATCTCTATGGCAGCCATACCGGCGCACATATCGTCATGGAAATGGCGATCCAGCAGCCGCACCGGTTCGGACGCATGGTCCTGGACGGTATTGGCATGTTCACGCCCGAGGAAAAGGCCGACATGCTTGCGAATTATGCGCCAGCCGTGGAGCCGGATTTTTTCGGCGGCCAGATGCACTGGGCCTGGCATTTCGTGCGCGACCAGGGCTGGTTCTTCCCGTATTTCAAGCGCGATGCGGCACACCTGCGCGGCATCGATCCGCCGTCCACCGAAGCGCTGCATGACGTGACAGTGGAAGTATTGAAATCGATCCGGACCTATCACCTTGCCTACCGTGCCGCCTTTGCGCATCCGGATCGCGAGCGACTGCCGCTGGTGCGGATTCCGACGCTGATCATCGCGGACGACACCGATCCCTTGCGGGTTGGTGTCAGTGAGGCGTCGCGGTTGCTGCCGGGCAGCGTGTCGGCGATTGTAAAGGACAGCAATACCGAACCAGGTCAAGCCCGCAAGGTCTCCATGCTTTCGAATTTCTTGTCGACCGGCAGACTCTTGTAGACCTGTGAGGAGATAGCCATGGCTAAAACTGCACCGCCCGTCACCCCGCTCAAACGTACCGCGATATTCGTGCGCAACCTTAAGCGCTCGCTGGATTTCTACCAGGGTGTTCTCGGCATGAATATCTGGGTGCAGGGCAAGGCTGGCAGCGAATTGCCGGAGATATTCAAGCTGCTGGGCGTGCGGCCAGGGCTGCTGCGCTGGGTGATCCTGCAATCCGAGGATGTCGCCTGGGGCATGGTGGGATTGTTCGAATTATCCAGCACCCGACAGGGAAGCAGCCGCTTGTCGCAGCCGGCGCGCGCCAATGCGGGCGAGGCCTGCCTGGTGTTCCACACCCCCGATATCGACACAGTGCACCGCGGAGCGCGGCGCCTCAAGTTGAAAGTCCTGTGTCCGCCGACGACCCTGGCGTTAGTTCAGCACGGCGTCGAGTCGCGCGAAATGACCCTGCGCGACCCTAACGGCGTGATGGTCAATTTCATCCAGAACATGAAGGGCGGTTCGATCGGATTGTCTAATCGTTTTCCCGGAATCAAAGGGGCTGTCCGGAAGCGCCGAACTATTTAGACATTCCGAACTGGGGCAGCGGTGCGGGATCGATCGGAATGATCGTCGCCTTGAGCTCGGTAAAAAAGTCGAGGCTGGAATAGGGGCCGTCACGCCCGATGCCGGATTCCTTGAAGCCGCCGAACGGCGCGCGCAATTCTCGCATCAGCGGCGTGTTGATCCACACGGTGCCGGCGCGAATTTCGCGCGAACAGCGCATCGCCGTCGTGAGGTCATCGGACCATACATAGCTAACGAGACCGAAATTCGAGCGATTCGCGATCGCAATGGCCTCGTCCAGCGTGTCGAATTCGAGGAAGGTAGCAAACGGCCCGAAAATCTCTTCCTGGCACACGCGCGCATCGTTGGTCGATGCCAGCACTGCCGTCGGTTCCATGAAGAAACCCCGCGCAAAATTCGGCGCACGGCGACCGCCCGTCAGCAACTTGCCGCCGTCGGCCTTGGCGACACCGACATAGGACAGCACGCGATCCAGGTGCGCCTTGAACGCGAGCGGTCCGACTTCGGTGTTGGGATCGAGCGGATCGCCAATGCGGATCTTGCGCGCACGTTCGACAAATTTTTCGATGAACCTGGCCGAGATGCTGCGCTGGACCAGGATGCGCGAGCCGGCGAGGCATTGTTGCCCGTTATTACCGAAGATGCTCGCCAGCGCGCCATCCAGCGCGCGATCCAGGTTTGCTGTTTCGAGGATGATGTTGGCCGACTTGCCGCCGAGCTCGAGAGCGACGGGCTTGAGATTACGCCCGGCCGCTGCCGCGATGGCGCGGCCGGTGACCGTACCGCCGGTGAAACCGATCATGTCGATGCCCGGGTGGCTAACAAGTGCATTGCCGGTGACGGCGCCGCGCCCATTGACCAGGTTGACCACGCCAGGCGGCAGCCCCGCTTCATGGAAAATTTCGACCATGCGGCGCATCGACAGTGGCGTGTATTCGGACGGCTTGAGGACGCAGGTATTGCCCCAGGGGATGCAGGTGGCAATGCGCATGGATGCGAGGGCCAGTGGTGCGTTCCACGGCGAGATGCAGCCCGCAACGCCTTTCGGCTCACGGGTGACGTAGGTGAGGTAACCCTTGGTCTGCGTGTAGGTCTCACCATGAACAGTGCTGGCGACTTCGGCGAAAAATTCAAAGTTGCGCGCCATACGCGACACCTGCATGCGCACGCTGGCGCTCGGCAGGCCGGCATTCAAGGACTCGAGATACATGAGTTCTTCGGCGTTTTTGCGCAGTTGATCGCGGATCGAATAGAGAATGTCTTTGCGATCGTTGATGTCCATGCGCGGCCAGGGGCCCGAATCGAAAGCGCGGCGTGCCGACAGCACCGCTGCGTCAACCTCTGAGGCGTCCGCTTCACGAAGTTTTGTCAGTGGCTCTTCGGTGGTTGGATTGAGTACGACAAAGTCTTCGCCGCCCGACCCGAGCGCTACGGCCTTGCCGTCGATAATGCTGGTGACATGGGGATTGACCGCGAAGGCGCGGGTCTGGGCAACAGCGTTCATGCAATGGGTTCCGGGTTATTTCCAAGCAGTCGCGACAAACCAGGGCAGGGAGCCTTCTTTCCTGGGCAGGCTGCCAACGTGCGTGTGCGCGAGCGGGATGCCGGCGCCTGCCATATCCGCCGCAAGATCGGCGCTGGCATAGACCTCCCAGTACGGCTCATTGTTATTGAGCGTGTCCCAGGAAAAATCGAACTGCTGCACCGGGCTCAGATCCGCAAAGCGCAGCGGCACGTCCTGATGCACCATAACGCCGCCCGGAGCTAACAGGCGCGATGATTCGCGCAACATGCCGCGGCGCGTGGCGTCGGAGCTTTCGTGCATCAGGTTGTGCGAGACGACCAGGTCGAAATGGCCATCCGCAAAGCGCGTCGCCGCGCAATCCATCTGGTGAAAATGTACTCGCGCGCCGAGGGCTTCAGCGCGGGCATGGGCGTACCGCAACATGCCTGAACCTATATCGATCGCATGCACTTCGGCGTCCGGGAACGCCAGCGCGTACGGCACACTGGCGGAACCGGCGCTGCAGCCCATGTCGAGGATGCGCCGCGGCTTGAGCTGCGGGAAGCGCTCACGAATGTAGGCCTGAACGTGCTCCGCCTTGCTGTCGGTGCGGCTGATGCCGTTGCCGAAGGCATAAATGTTGCCTCCCATTTCGTACATCGCGCCGGCGCAGACGTCGCCACCCCCGAGGTCCATCAGGTAGCCACCGGTCTGCAGATGGACATCGACGGCGGCCATGCCACGCGGCGGTGTTAGATCGGCATCGAGTTCCAGCGTGCCGCCGCACTTGGGTTTTGACGTCAGGCCGGCGGCGGCCTTTGCAAGCCGATGCCGATCGCGAAAGATGCTCTCGCCCACGGCCTGCCACATATGCTCCTGCGCACTGCGCGCCAGTGACGACCAGCTGCGCCACGCCGGGTGCCTGATCATCGCATCGTGGATTTCGTTTCGAGTCTCGGGGCGGTGCCCGGTGCGGTGCTCGACTTCGGGCGCAACGACTTCGTTGAACAGCCGTTGCTGGGATGACCGCAGGTTGCGGGTCAGCGACTGCTTGAATGCGACATTAAACTGCTGCCGCGAGGCCTCATCGTGCCACACCTCGGGCAACAGGGGGTGCTGTACGCTGCGTACCATAAGTACCTCATAGAATCGGTGACTGTTGCCGCCGCTGTCAAGCTTACAACCCTTGTATTTGTGTCGGACCAGTCATCATGCGAACATAACGACATGCCGATTCGGGATTTGCGCAGTTTTCTGGCCGATCATCGCGCCGCTGTCTGGGAGATCGACCAGCCTGTGGGGCTGCGCCACACCCTGACCGCTTTGCAGCATGAACTCGATAACTCGGGCCGCTTTCCCGTCATCCTGGCCAAGAGGCCGCTGGCTGCCGATGGCAGCCCGCTAGGCAACGCGGTCGTGACCAATCTCACGGCCAGCCGCGCCCTGACTGCGGCAGCGCTCGGCATACCGGATCACCGCCAGACTGCGTCCTGGTTTGCCAACCGCTCGGCGAGCGGCATCGATCCGCAGGTGGTGAATCCCGCCGACGCCCCGGTGCAGCAGATTATCTGGCAGGGCGAGCGGGCGAGCCTGCAGCGCCTTCCGGTCCTGACCCAGCACCAGCTGGAGCCCGGACCCTACCTGACGGCCGCACATGCGACCACTTATGACCCGGATACCGGCGTCGACAACACCGCGATCCAGCGCTGCTGGGTGTTAGGCGACCGGCGCATGACCTGGTTTCCGTATCCGACCACGCACAACATGCGCAACCTGCGCAAGTTCTGGGCGCGCGGCGAACCCTGTCCGGTCGCGTTCTGGATCGGGCATCATCCGGCGGTTCTGTTAGGCAGCCAGTCAAAACTGAAGTACCCGGAAAGCCACTGGCGCGCGGCTGGTGGTGTGTTAGGAGAGCCGCTGCGCCTCACGCCTTCGCGACTGCATGGCGACAAGATAATGGTGCCGGCCGACGCCGAGATCGTCATCGAAGGATTCGCACCGGTCGACAGTTTTCATGCCGATGGCCCGTTCGGCGAATACACCGGTTATCTGGGCCCGCAGGTGCAGGCGCCGCTGTTTGAAGTCGGCTGCATCACGCTGCGGCGCGACGCGATTTACCACGACTACGGGTCCGGTCTCACCGACATGCTGGTGCCGGACAATATGGCCATGGAAGGCAAGTTGTACCAGATGGTGAAGGCGGTGGCGCCCTCGCTGCTCAACGTGCACGTGCCGACGGAGGGCCGCCGGTTTCATGCCTATCTGCAGTTTCACAATCCGTCCCGCGGTGAGGCGCGGGACGCTTTGGCAGCCGCGTTGGCTTATCGGCGCGTCAAGACCGTGGTCGCGGTCGATGAAGATGTGGATATTTTCTCGCCGCAGTCGGTGCTCTGGGCACTTGCCACGCGCGTGCAATGGTCCCGGGACGGCATGATCATCGACGGCCTGTCGGGTTCCAATCTGGATCCTTCGCTGCCCGAGGGAGCTAACACGGCTTCGAAGATGGGCATCGATGCGACCCTGCCGCCGGCGCCGCGGCCTGGGGCGCCGCGCGCGGTGCCGCCGGTCGCGACGGTTCCGCCTGACAGCATTCAGCGTGCGCGCGAATTGTTAGGCGCTGCAACGGGTGAGTCATGGCCAAAAGCATAAACACCACGGCGCCTGCAGCGGCGATACCCGGGCTGCTGCGCGATACGCCGGGCGCCTCCTGGGAGAAGCGCGGCAACACGCTCTGGCTGTCATGCAGCCATTGCCAGATCTGGTTTCCCGTGAGCGCCGCGCTGACCCGACCTGGCGCGACGCCTGCCTGTTGTCCCCAATGTCATACCAAACTGCCTCTGGCCTGAACGCGGCCGCATTGCCTGCAAGGAGATTTCCATGAAGTTGTTGCCGTCAAAAGAGTTCCATGCCGCACTTGAAGCGGCACGCCAGCCCAAACACGGCGCTGGCCATCCGTTCAGTCGCACCTGGGCAGCCGGTGAGCTGAGTCGCGCCCAGCTCGGTGACTGGGCGGTACAGCACTTTTATTACATCGATCCGATTCCGCAACAGTTCGCGCTGCTCTATTCACGGTTGCCGGATCTCGATGCGCGCCAGCACCTGATGGAAAATATGTTAGGCGAGGAAATGCCGCAGATGCCGGAGAAGCGCCATCCCGACCTGCTGCGCAAATTTGCGCGTGCCTGCGGCGTGTCGGATGATCGCATCCTGCGCGCCGAGCAGAATGGCGAGGTGCTGCCGACTACGCGCGCGATGCGGTCGTGGATCTGGGAACTGGCGGGCATCCGTCATATCGCCGAGAGCTGTGCCGGGATCATGGTGGCGCTGGAAGGCCAGTTACCGACCTTGTACCCGAAGTATGTCGAAGCCATGCGCAAGATGGGATTTTCGGAAAATGACATGGAATTTTTTCATGTGCACATCGAAGGCGATACCGAACATGCGCACGTCGGCCTGGAGCTGACTGATCGATACGCGATCTCGGCTGAACTGCAGGCCCGCGCGCTCGCGGCCGTGCAAGGTTCCGCTGAGTTGCGCTACTCGATGCTGGATGGCATCTACCACCGCGTGGTGCAGAAGAACGCCGCCTGATGTCCGAGGTCGCGCTCGTCACAGGTGCCGCTGGCGGCATCGGCAAGGCCACGGTCAGCATGCTGCGCGCGCGGGGCATGCGCGTTGCGGCTGCGGACCTGCGGCTGGCGGAGCTGCCGTGTACCGATCCCGGCTTCCTCAGTTGCACGCTGGATGTGGTCGATGAGACGGCGATCGTGCGCACCGTGGAGCGTGTGCTGCGCGAATTCGGGCAGCTCGATCACGTCGTGCATCTTGCAGGGCAGACCGGCGACGGACCGCTGACCGCCGTGAGCCGCAGCGACTGGGACCGGTTGCTCGCGGTCAATCTGACGTCGGCTTTTCTGTTAGCCAAGGCGGTGGCAGCGCCGCTGGCAGCGGCGCATGGCACGCTGACCCTGACGGCCTCCACCAATGCAATCAATGGCGGCAATGCGCTCTCGGGTCCTGCCTATGCGGTGGCCAAGGCGGGCATCATCAACCTGATGCGCTATCTCGCGAGGGAATGGGCGCCGCAGTGCGTGCGGGTGAATGCGCTGGCACCGGGCCCGATCGAGACACCGATGGTCACCGGCAAGTTCACGGCGGAACAGCTGCAAACGGTCACGGCCAACGTGTTGCTGAAGCGGCTGGGGCGGGCGGAAGAGGTCGCCGCTGCCGTCGGTTATCTTGTTAGTCGGGACGCGCAGTATGTCACCGGTACTGTGATGAACGTTTCCGGTGGCGTGGTGCTCGATTGAGAGCGCGTCGCGGGGCGCCGCCAGAGCAGGAGCGCATCGCCGCGGCGTCCGCGATTCAGGCGCCGCGTTATCACCAGGTCTATGTCCGGCTGCGCAGCTGGGTACGCGACGGCAGCTACGCGTCAGGTTCGCAGATACCGACCGAGCCGGAATTGTGCAAATTGTTCGGTGTTTCGCGTATCACCATCCGCAAGGCCATATCCGAACTGGTCGCAGAAGGCTGGTTGCTGCGGCATCAGGGCAAGGGCACCTTTGTCAGCCTGGGCGCGTCGCGGCCTGCGGCGACACTCGATCTGAGCGAGGCACGCCATCGGGTCGCCGATATCGCGGCGTCGACCCAGGTTCGTGACCTGACCGTGGCCGAAGTCTTGCCGGATGAAGAGACCCAGGCCACGCTGGACCTTGCCCCGGGTGAGCGCGTGCAGCGGGCCATTCATGTCCGTGTGCACCGCGGCGTACCGCTCGCGCTCATCACCACTTACGTGCCGCTCGAGATTGCCGGCCGCATTGGCCGCCGCGACATGACGCGTCAGCCGATGTTCGAGTTGTTAGGCCGCGCCGGCGTGCAGGTCGACTCGGCCGAGCAATGGATAGGCGCGACGCTGGCCGGCGTAGAAGCGGCCGGTGCGCTGAGTATCGATGTCGGCGCGCCGTTGTTGCGACTGACGCGCGTGGTCCGCGATGTCCGCGGCACACCGGTAGAGCGGGTCGTGGCGCTGTACCGGGCCGATGCCTACCAATACCAGATGCGCCTGCGCGCAGGTCGGCGTCGTAAATGAAACAGTCCTGGTGGTCACAGAAGCGTTGGAGGATCGGCATCCTGCTGCTGTTAGTCACCGCGGTTGGCAGCATCGACCGGCAGGCGTTGTCGGTGACGGCCAAGATCCTGATGGACCAGTTTGGACTGACCAAGACCCAATATGGCGCGCTGGGATTCGCCTTCCTGTTTGCCTACGCGATTGGCCAATTGTTAGCCGGCGTGTTGGTCGACAAGCTGGGTACGCGGCGCTCGTTGTCACTGGCGGTGATCTGGTGGAGCATTGCGGCGGTCACACACGTTTTCGCGGCCAGCTTCGGCGGGTTCTTCCTGGCGCGCGCGTTCCTGGGGATTACCGAGGGCGCAAATCTACCCGGCGCGATGAAAGCGATCGCCGAGTGGTTCCCGCGCGCCGAACGCAGCATGGCGACAGGTCTGGTGACCGCGGGCACCAGTCTGGGGCTGATTCTGGCGCCGCCGGTCGCGGGTACGCTGGCCTATCAATTTGGCTGGCAGGCGGCCTTCATCGTGCCCGGCGTGGCCGGGCTGATCTGGGTGTGGTTCTGGAATCGCAGTTACTTCCTGCCGGAAGAGCACCCGACCGTTTCGCATGAAGAGCGTGCCCTCGCCTGGTCTGATCGCGTCGTAGTCAGTGCGGCACCGTTGGGTTTTGCGCAACGAGTCAAGCTGTGGGGCTTCTACCTCAGATTCCGCGAGACCTGGGGCTTGGTGCTGGCGCGCTTCATTGGCGATGGCTGCTTCTATTTTTTTGCGATCTGGCTGCCGCTGTACCTGCAAACAGAGCGCGGCATGTCGATATTGAAGACCGCGTTTATTGCGGCGATACCCTTTATTTTTGCCGACTTTGGGGCGCTGGGTGGCGGTTGGGCCGGCCAGAGACTGATCAAGAGCGGCTGGTCGGTGGATCGATCGCGCAAGACCCTGATCTGGATCGGCTGCATAGGCTCGCTGGTGGCGTGGCCGGTCGCGACTGTCGATTCTGCATGGCTGGCCGTTCTGTTAGCATCGCTGGCGGTGTTTTTCATCCAGGTCAAGACCGCGTCGCTGTTTCCATTGGCCACCGATATTTTTCCGGTGCGCGATGTCGCGACGGTCTGGGGCATGTCCGGCGCCGCAGGCTCTTTTGGTGCGGCTTTGTTCCAACTCGGCATCGGCTCGCTGATCGACAGCCAGGGCTATGAAATCGCCTTTATACTGGCCTCGTTGTTATGTATCGGCCAGGCGATGATGATCTCGCTTTGCATCCGCAAGGTCGAGCCGCTGCGCTTCGAGGCGGCCGCGTGAGGAAGCGAGCCAGACTCGCCGGAATGTTCGCTGGCGCGGCGCTGCTGGCGATGCTCCCGGATGTCGCCAATGGCGCGAACGCGCAGACTCTGGTGGACTGTGCCGATTGCAGCCCGGTCGTAGTCGTGCCGCCGGGGCGATTCCTCATGGGCTCGGACGATGGCGAGAACAACCGCCCGGAAGGGCCGATCCATGAAGTCCGCTTCGTCAGGCCGTTTGCGTTAGGTCAGTTCGAAGTCACGCTGGCCGAGTTCCGGCGATTCGCGGCCGCCACCGGTCATGTTGTCAGTCACGGCTGTCGTGTTCAAGGCCGCGAGGTTTCTGCAGAGACCGGGCGCGTCGAGTGGAACACCGATAAGTCCGCGGGCTGGCAAGCGCCGGCGTTCAGGAACCCGCAGCCCGCGGATTCTCCGGTGGTCTGCGTAGGGCGGATCGATGCGCTGGCATACGTTGCGTGGCTGACGCAGAAGACTGGTAAACCCTATCGCCTGCCGTCGGAGTCCGAATGGGAATACGCTGCGACGGCCGGTGGGCGCGGTGCCTACAGCTGGGGCAACAACCAGGATCTGGCCTGTGAGTACGGCAATCTCTACGATCGTGCCGGCCGCCAGGCCAACGATTTCGGCTGGGGCTTTGTGGATTGCGACGACGGGTTTGCCGAGATTGCACCGGTCGCGAAATTCAGGCCTAACAACTTCGGTTTGCACGACATGATCGGCAATGTCTGGGAATGGACCGCCGATTGTTATCGCGCAACGTACGACAAGGCGCCGACCGACGGCAGCCCGGAACCTGCCGCGCCCGACTGCGATAACTGGTCGGTACGCGGCGGTGGCTGGATGACCCGGCCGAGTCGTCAGCGCCTGAGTTTTCGCGGGCGGGATCCTAACGATGCGCACTACAGCTTTTTCGGCTTCCGGGTCGCGCGCGACCTGTCGGTGTCCGAAATAAAGTCCTGGCGCCGCCGCAGGTAATCGGAAGCCGCTTGAAAAAAGCTGACGCCGCGTGGGCCCGGGGCTGCCTGGAAAAGTTGCTGGCACTGGAAGCTGCAGTCCTGCTGACGGCGTTCGCGATCCTGATTCTGGTGACATTTACCGACGTTGCGCTGCGCACGCTTACCGGCAGCGGCTTGCTGTGGTCACGCGATGTCGGCATCTACGCCAACATCTGGCTGTCGATGTTAGGTATCGGCATCGCGTCCAGCCAGGGATCACATCTGCGGCCCAGGTTCATGGACTCCTGGGTCAGGGCGGACTGGCATTCGTGGCTGCCGCGAATGCAGGAGCTGCTGACCGCCGCCGGATTTCTGGCACTGGCGGTAATTGCGGCGCAGGTGGTCGCCGACACGCGGGAGCTGGGTGACAGCAATAGTGTGCTGCGCTGGCCAATCTGGATCTGCCAGCTATGCATGCCGCTGGCGCTTGGATTTGCCGCGTTCAAGCACAGTCTGTTCGCGTTGTATCCGGCGCTGCGGCCAGAGGAGCGCGACCAGACCAGCGAGGCGCCGCGCGCATGATGGCCCTCGGCCTTATCGCGCTGGTGTTTCTGCTGCTGTGGTTGCGGCAGTACCTGGTCATCGTGCTGGCTGCGGTTGCCATTTACCTGTACCTCACGGTCGGAGGCGGCCAGGTCAGTAACGTCATATTGGATGGCTGGGACGAGCTGCAGAAGGACGTCCTGATCGCGATACCGCTGTACATGCTCGCCGGGCAATTGATGGCGGAGGGCGCGATGGCGCGGCGTCTGGTGCGCATCATGCGCGCACTGACAGCGCCGGTGCCCGCGGGCCTGGCGGTCGCGACCTGCATGTCCTGCGGCGTGTTTGCCGCAATCGTCGGCTCGAGCTCGGTCACGCTGTTAGCCGTCGGCACCATCATGTACCCGGCGCTGTTGGCGGGCGGCTACAGCAAGTCATTCGCGTTAGGCCTGCTGTGCGCGGGCGCGACACTCGGGATCATTATCCCGCCGTCGATCCCGCTGATTCTGTATGGCGTGATGACCGGGACCTCGATAGCAGAGCTGTTTCTGGCGGGGGTTGGCCCGGGGCTGCTGTTGCTCGGTCTGCTGACGGTGTATTCGCTCGCGACCCAGTGGCATCTGCGCGGCAATCGCTGGGACGGCGCGGAAATTCGCGTGGCACTGCGCGAAGGGATCTGGGCGCTGTTGATGCCTATCATCATTTTGGGCGGCATCTACTCCGGCAAATTCACCGCCACCGAGTCGGCGGCGGTCGCGTCGGTCTACGCGCTGTTTGTCGAACTGGTCGTTTACCGGCACCTGAATTGGCGCGGCCTGAAGACCGTTGTCCTGGACACGTCGCGCCTGATGGGCGGTCTGTTTCCGGTCCTGATGATGGCGCTGTCGATCAATAAGCTGCTGGTCTACCAGCAAGTGCCGCAAATGGTTGTCGCCCAGCTCGAGTCTTTCATTTCCGGGCCCGTGGCGTTTGTGCTGGTCAGCAACGCGTTGCTGCTGGTGGTCGGGTGCCTGATGGACATCGGTTCGGCGATCCTGCTGCTGGCGCCCATTCTGCAGCCGGTGGCCGAGTCGCAGGGTCTGCATCCGGTGCATTTCGGCATAATGATGACAGTCAATCTCGAGATCGGTTACCTGACGCCGCCGATGGGTCTGAACCTGATCGTCGCGATGACCGCCTTTCGCGAGAGTTTCGGTTTTATTTGTCGCGCGGTCTTGCCCTTCATTCTGTTGATGATGGTTGGGCTGATTGTCGTGGCGTTTTGGCCAGGATTGTCTTTATTCATGATTGGATAAATTTATGGGCGACACCAAGAAATACGACCTGCTGATCAAGAACGTGAAGATCGTGAGGCCGCGCAAGTCCGCGACACCGAGAGCCGACATCGCCGTCGTCGGCGGCAAGATCAAGAAGATTGCCGCCGGCCTGAAAGCGGCCGATGCCCGCGAAGTCGTGGACGGCAAGGGCCGGCTCGCGTTCCCTGGCCTGGTCGATCCACACATGCATTGCGGAATCTACGCGCCGTTAGCTGAGGACGCGGTCACTGAAAGCCTGGCGGCGGCGCAGGGCGGGGTGACATCCAGCCTTAATTACATGCGCACCGGCGGCTACTACATGCAGAAGGGCGGACCTTACGCCGAGGTGTTTCCCGAAGTTCTCGACATTTCGCGCGGCAAGTTTCACGTGGATTACGCTTATCATCTCGCGCCGCTCGATCGCTGCCATATCGGCGAAATCGACATGCTGATCAACAAGTACGGCGTCACCTCGTTCAAGATTTTCATGTTCTACGGCGGCTATGGACTGCACGGCGCCTCGAGCTCGCAGCATGAATTCCTGATGATTGACAAGAACGAGAAATACGATGTCGCGCATTTCGAGTTTGTCATGCGCGGTGTGCAGCGCGCGATGGCGATGAATCCCAGGATCAAGGACTCGATCTCGCTGTCATTGCACTGCGAACTTGCCGAGATCCTCAGCGCCTACACCACGATGGTCGAAGCCGGCGCGAAGGTCACCGATCTCGACACCTACCTCTATGGGCATACGATGGACCCGGGTTGTGTCGATTGCGCGCCGCTGACAGGACTGCGCGCCTACAGTGCCGCGCGACCGCCGCATTCCGAGGGCCTTGCAATTTCGATCGCAAGTTATCTTGCCAACGAAACCAACTGCCCGAACATCAACCTGCTGCACCTGACATCGCGCAAGGCGGTCGAAGCCGCCAAGGCCATGAAGAAGGCGTTCCCGCATGTGAACTTCCGGCGTGAGGTCACGATCGGGCACCTGTGCCTCGACTACACCAGCAAGATAGGCAATCAGGCCAAGGTCAACCCGCCGATTCGCTCGCGTGCCGACGTCGAATACCTTTGGCAGTCCTTGTTAGATGGCGAACTCGACTGGGTCTGTTCGGATCACGCCTGCTGCAAGGAAGAATCCAAGCACGGCCTGCAGGACAACGTATTCATGGCGAAATCGGGTTTCGGTGGCACGGAGTTCATGCTGCCGGCCCTGATCACTGAAGGCAAACCGCGGGGCCTGAGCTACAACCGCATGGCTGAGCTCACCTCCTGGGGGCCGGCGCGGCGTTTTGGACTGCATGCCAAGGGTGACCTGGCGCCCGGCTTCGATGCCGACGTGGTGCTGGTTGACCCGAAAAAGAGCTTTGTCGCCAGCGGCAAATTGTCCAAGTCTTCGCAGGGCTTTTCGGTCTTCGAAGGCATGGAAATGTCAGCGACCATCGACAGTACCTACCTGAGGGGCCAGCTGATATGGAACAATGGCAACCCGGTGGGCCCGGCGCGCGGCCAGTACCTGCATCGTCCGTATTCCGGATAATTTAACTACAGAGAGAGACGACTATGACTATCAAAGCGGGCGAAACCATGCCGACAGGCAGTTTCAAGATGATCGGCAAGGACGGCATGGCGACGGTGTCGACCGATGAGCTGTTCAAGGGCAGGAAAGTGGTGCTGTTTTCAGTGCCGGGTGCGTTCACGCCGACCTGTGATGCCAAGCATCTGCCGGGCTTCGTGAATCACGCGGCTGAGTTCAAGGCCAAGGGCTATACCGTCGCGTGCATGGCCGTCAACGACGCGTTTGTCATGGGCGCCTGGGGCAAGGCCTCGAATACCGACGACAAGGTGCTGATGCTGGCGGATGGCAACGGTGACTACTCCCGCGCGTTAGGTCTGGAACTGGACGGTCGCGGCTTCGGCATGGGCATGCGCGGTCAACGCTTTGCGATCGTCGTCGAAAATGGCGTTGCCAATCATGTGAATATCGAAGCGCCGGGAAAATTTGAAGTGTCCGCGGCCGAATACCTGCTGCAGCAGCTGTAATCGGGACAGCGCAAATGCCGGACCGTAGTCGACGCATTCTGATGGCACGGGTCCCTCGTGGACTGCCCGTGCCTGAGGATTTTGGCGCCGATGAAACCGCGATCCCCACGCCGGGCCCCGGACAATTTCTGTCCCGCAGCATTTATCTGTCGCTGGATCCCTACTATCGCAACGTGATGAAGAACAGCCAGATCTACACTGACCGGCTGGCGCCTGGTGACGTGATGGTGGGGGAAACGGTTGCGCAGGTCATGGACTCACGCAACCCGGAGTTTCGCGCCGGCGACTATGTCGCGGTGCGTAACGGCTGGCAGCAATATGCGCTGTCGTCGGGGCAGGGCGTGCGCAAGCTCGATGCCTCGCAGGCACCGTTAGGTTCTGCGCTGGGCGTACTGGGAATGCCAGGCTTGACTGGCTGGGCGGGCACCGTGGTGTTAGGTGAGCCGAAACCGGGCGAAACCTTCGTTGTTTCGGCGTGCACGGGCCCGGTCGGCTCGACCGCCGGACAGATTGCGCGGCACATGGGTGCGCGCGTGGTCGGAATCGCCGGCAGTGATGAAAAGTGCGCCTACGCGATCCAGGAACTCGGGTTTGATGACTGCGTCAATTACAAGCAGGGCGATCTCACCCAGTCGTTGAAGGCGGCATGTCCTAACGGCATCAACGTTTACTTCGACAACGTCGCCGGCGATACGCTGCAGGCCGTGATCCGCAACCTGGCGCTGGGCGCGCGGATCGTGCTGTGCGGCATGATCGAAGCCTACAGCATGGATACGCCGCCGCCCGGGCCGTGGCTCGGGCCGGTGGTCGGCGCGCGCGCGACCATGAAGGGTCTGGTCGTCTATGACCACCTGCAACGCATGGCGGAGATGAGCCGCGTGGTCTCCGGTTGGATCCGTGAGGACAAGTTTCGTTATCGCGAGGATATCGCCGAGGGACTGGCGGCGGCGCCCGAGGCTTTTTGCCGGCTCATGCGCGGCGGTAATTTCGGCAAGGCGCTGGTGCGCGTCGGACCCGATCGGAGTTAGTGGCTCCTGTCCGTCGCTGCTATGTGCTGCAGCGCGCTCTACAGCGCTGCAACCACCTGAATCTCCACCAGACCGGCAGGAGTCGCCAGTGCCGCTTGCACCGTCGCACGTGCCGGCTGGCCGTCAGCCGCCACCCAGGCGTCCCAGACCTGATTCATGGCCTCGAAATGGGCCATGTCTTTCAGATAGATGTTAGCTGACAGCAGTTTTGACCTGCTGCTGCCGGCCTTTGCTAACAGAGCATCGATCTGCGCGAGCACCTGGGCAGTCTGACCCTTGACGTCGGCGCTGGTGTCGCTCGCAACCTGTCCGGCCAGGAAGGCCAGACCGCCGGCAACGACACACTGTGACATCCGCGCACCGGGTTCAATTCTCTGGATTTTCATGGGACGAATTCTACGGGAAATGGCTGCTGCCCACACCATAGTGGCCGCGCCGGTAATTGCCCGGATCCTTCCAGTCACCCGCACCTTGGTAAACGGCGCGGTCCGGGTATGGAAAAATGGGGCGGCTGAACTCGGCGGTCTTGGGATCAAATCCCACTGGCGGATCCACCGGGCCGCGCGCGTCGTTGGTCTGGTGATAGCCCATGATCATGTCCGGCGACACGCCTTGCTCCACCCATTGCTCCAGCGCACCTAACATATCGGCGTAGTTGGTGCCGGGCCCGCCGCGGCAGTGATACAGGCCGGGCAGCAGGAACAAGCGCGCGAACGCCTCCATGTCCTTGCGGCCGCCCATGGTGCGTGTCGCGAGATTGTAGTAAGCGGTGGTCGAAGTGGCGAAAATGGCGGGATCCGCGAGGCCGTGAAACATCAGCAGTTTGCCGCCAGCATTGCGGAACAATGTCAGGTCGGGATTGCCAGCCGAAAACAGTGACAGGCTCATCCGCTGCGGATCGCGATCCCAGTTGAAGTCGGTCAGATCGTAGGCCGGGCCCGGGTCCGTCGGGAATGCGAGATAACGCAGAATTTCGACGCCAAAGCCATAATTCGGGGACGCCTTGCCGCCGCGAAAATAGCTGTCCCAGGCGAGTTCAGAACCAGGCAACTGGCCACTCGGCATGATCTTCATGCCCTGCGAGGTCATCGGTCCGGCGTACATCCTCTGGACCACGGCGAGCTCGGCATCGGTCAGGCATGCGGCGCCACGCTGCGCGCCACAGCGCAGGCTCTCAGGCTTGAACTGGCACTGCAGCGGATTGTCGATGACGCCGTCTTTGACGCCGTCGTTAGCGTCGCAGGCTGTTAGCACGGCGGTCGCCAGAAACGGTAATTTCGCCACATCGAGTATCGGTTTGCCATCGCGGTCGAGGTTCACGGTCGAACCCCAGAACAACTGCAGTGGCGGGCCCATCAGCTGATAGAACACAATGGCGCCGCCGATGATGCCGTCGTAGTCGTATGGGTAGCGTTGCGCTGCCACCAGCGCCTGCCGGCCGCCGGTCGAGCAGCCGCGGAAGTAGGAGCGCCTTGGCGCCGTGGAGTAATACGCCGCCACCACCGCTTTCGCAGCCAGCGTTGCCACGTGGGTCGCGCGATGACCCAGGTCGATTTCAGCCACCGGGTTGTTGTAGGCCCACTTGCCGTCGTACGGCAGGCTGCGATGTCCCATGTCGGTCGTGACGCAGGCATAGCCGCGTGACACCGCTTCCGCGCAGGCTTCGGAACCTAACATCATGCCGCACATGGCGCCGCAGCCCTGGGTCAGCAACTTGCCATTCCAGTTAGACGCTGGCAGTCGCAACTCGAGACCCACCTGCGGCGCGACATAGCCTTCCAGCTTGCAGTGTGCCGGCACGCCGCCACCGGGCTCGACTACGGTCGCCGCGGTCAACCGGGTCGGCGCATCGAGCGTTTGTCCAAAATCACGTTGCAGCAGCGCCTTGCAGGACGATTCGCCAGCTGCCTGGCTGACGTTTCCCAGCAGGCCGCCTAACAATAACAGCGAAACTGCGCGCGTAGCCGGAGCGATGTCAGGATGCCGCATCGACGGATTTCCAGAATTTGCCGACTGTTGCCAGGAGGTTGGCGGCCGAATCCGGGCGTTTCGCAAGCTGGCCCCGCGGCAGGCGTCGTTGCGCTTTGCGACCGGATGCCAGCCGCGGATCGTCGGGATCCTTGAACAGCAGCACCGGTTGCGGCACCGTTGCTAACACGCTGGCGTAGTCGCTGCTCCAGATGGCGCGGTTCAGCGCGCCGTAGTGCGGGAGTTGACGTGCCAGGTCGAGGGTCATGCGGTCCATCCGCAACGCCGCAAGATCCGGTTTGAGGCGGCGGATCGCGGCCGCGCTGCGCTCGTACCAGGGCCAGCTGAGCTCGCGGTCGCGCAGCTGGTGCCACAGGGCCGTCAGATGCGATCCATCCCGCGACACGGCAAGCGGCGGGCAATCGAGACGCGCCAGCTGCTTGCGCAGCGCAGCGCCCGGTAGTGGAACGCCATCACAGACCACGCTGCGAATCCGGTCGGGCGCACGCGCCGCGGCTGCCAGCGCCAGCGGACTGGAATTGAAAGCCGCGATCACGTCCACGGGCTCCCGGGTATGGGCCTCTAACAGGCCGAGCAGTGCAGCAACGAAGTCCGACAGCACCGGCGGCTTGCCATCGGGCCGCAAGATGGCGGTCGTCTCACCCTGGCCCGGCAGGTCGGGCGCCCATACCGGCCGGTCTGTCGTTGCCAACGTTGCTAACAAAGGCAACAGCCCTGCGGACGAACTCGGCGTTTCCGGCAACAAAAGTATCGGGCGCCCGCTGCAACCGCCAGCCTCACGCAAGTGCCACTGCCCGTGATTGCCGTCGCGGTAGCGTCGCCGCACCGATGTCGTTGCCACATCTGCCGCGCGGGTGCGGCCCAAGCCTGGCGGGGCGGCGGCCGGTACCGTGTTCGATAGCGCAGAGCGGAGCTGCTCGCGCAGGAATGCCTGCCAGCGATCCCGCTCCGGCCCGAGCCGCTCGATGCGACAGCCGTCCGGCAGCGGCGACGGTAGCGAATCAAGAAACATAAACAAGGGATCGTTGGAGCGGCACATGAAAACCGTGGTTGCACGCAGACCGCTGACCAGTGGCGTCGCGAGATAGCGCATCGCGGCACCGTAAGCGTCGGAAAAGTGTGGCCCTGCGGTCAGCAGATCCAGCGCGTAGCCGTGTAGATACTCATCCGAGGGAAAATCCTGGTTCAGCCTGGAACGCGGGCTGCTGTCGAACCACGGGAAAAAACGCATGAACTCGCGCGCCCGGGACCAGCCCGCCGCCAGATGACTGCCGTCGTCCTCGATGGTCAGCGGTTTCATGTAACGCGCGATGAATTCGTCGCCAGGGCCGCCCGCTGGCAGATTGAGGCCGTCGATGATTGCGAGCGCCACCCGCTGCGGATGGTCGAGTGCGAATTGCAGCACGATCTTGGAGCTGGTGTGAAAACCGTAGATTGCGCAGCGCTCGATGCCCAGCGCGGCCTGCGTTGCGGCAAGCGCCCGCGCGAAATCCGGAATTTCCGGGCGTGGTTCGGCGGGCAGGGGGCTGGAGTGACCATAGCCCGGCGTGTCCAGCGCAATCACGGTAAATTCATCGGCAAGCGCTTCGATCAGCGCGGCATGCATCGCGGATGATCGCGGTGAATCGTGCAGCAGCAATACCGGCGGACCCCGGCCGGCAAAACGGAAATGCACCTGCCCGTGGGGTAAGTCGACAAAACCCTTGCGGATCATTTGCGCGCGGTCTTGAAGTCGTGCGACGTGTTCAGTTCGTACAATTGCCGCATATAGAGCAGCGGAGCTAACGGCGCCTCGATGTATTGCCCGATGCGCCAGCCGGCGGCTGTGCGCTTGAAGCTGACGCACACGCGGTTGTCGCCGCCGATCGTCTTGCCGTCGTCGAGCTCGATATCCCAGTGCATGTCGTAGAACGCCGAAATAACGTCGGGGGCGAGATCGTGATAACGGATATTCGTTATCCTGACCTGGTTGCGTTTGGCGAGTTTCCCGGTCGCGCCCCAGTATTTTTCCAGCTCCTCCCAACTACGCGCAGGCCCCATGGTTTCCTCGGCCAGGTAGAGCGGCGGCGTCGAATCGTCCCACAGCGCGCGGATCGCCTTGAAGTCGAGCGTCGCCCAGTACTGTTCCAGCGCCCGAACGGCGCTTTCAATCGTGGCTTGATCCTGAGTGTTAGGCATGGGATTTGAGTGCCCTGTTTACGGCAATATAGGCGCCGACACAAGTCAAAGGCATCAGCCAGGCCACGCTGAGTGCGCTGCCGTCGAACCGATTGCCGGACAGGAACGCAAATACCATTGCCACCAGCATGGCAATGGAGCTCGAAAGGCCCGATGCCGCGCCGGCCATCTCCGGCCGGTCGGCAACCGCGCCTGCCAGCGACAGTGGTGAGGCCATGCCGAAGGACAGCGTGTTGCAGGCGAGCACGATGCAGTAGGCAGCCAGCGGCGCATCGGGCCAGGCGGCCACCGCGAGAAACAGCAAACCGCTGAGCAGGTTCAGCCGCACGCCGGCTAACAACGTGCGCGCGCTGCCCCAGCGCCGCACCAGCCGGACCGCAAGATAAGAGCCCACCATGTAGGCAAATGCCAGCAATGCCCAGATGACGCCAAAGCGCGCTGGTGGAATGGCGAACAAGCGGTCAAAAAGCGCTGCGCCGACCGTCACGAACACAAACGAAGCAGCACTCATGAACGCGTAGGTCATGCTGTGGCCGACGAACCGGGCATCGCCCCATAGAATGCGTGCGTTGCGCAGGAAGTCGCGCATAGGGCTGACCGGTGCATTCGCGGCGCGCGTTTCGCGCAGCACTGCGAAAATCCAGATCCAGAGCCCGAGTGCAATCAATCCATGCAGCACGAACAGGCCATGCCAGTCGAAGTACTCGATAACCACGCCGCCCATCAACGGCGCCATGATGGGCGCCAGCCCCATCACCGCGGACACAAACGCCATCGTGATCGCCGCTTCGTGCGGCTCGTAGGTGTCGCGAATGATGGCGCGGGTGACCACAGTGGCGACGCTGACGCCAGCGGCCTGCAGCAGGCGGCACAGCACCAGGACCCAAAGGCTCGGCGCCAGCGACGCGCCGATGCTACCTAACAAAAAGGTCGCAAAGCCCGCGAGCAATACCGGCCGCCGGCCAAACCGGTCGCTGAGCATGCCCTGCAAGGGCTGAAAAAGGCCCAGGCCCAGAAGATAGATCGAAACGACGAACTGCACGTCGCCCAGCGGTCGGTCAAAGGCCTTGGCGAGCCTGGGCAGACTCGGGACCACGCTGGCCATGCCGAACGCGGACAGGCCGGCGGTCAGGCCCATCAGCAGGATGAAAGAACGGTTGGTTGATCGAGTGTTGATAGGGCCCACTTTCGTGCTCGGGGACTTCCCGATTTCTTCGTAAGCCCGCACTCAACTCAGCAGCTTTTCCAGCTCCGGAACAATCTGGAACAGGTCGCCGACCAATCCGATGTCCGCGATTTCAAAGATCGGCGCTTCGCTGTCCTTGTTGACGGCGACGATTGTGCGCGCATCCTTGATGCCGGTCAGGTGCTGGATGGCGCCGGAAATGCCGAAGGCCATGTACAGCTCGGGCGCGATGATCTTGCCGGTCTGGCCGACCTGCATGTCGTTGGCCGCATACCCCGCATCGACGGCTGCGCGCGACGCGCCGACGCCTGCACTCAGCTTGTCGGCGAGTTTGTACAGGATATTGAAATTCTCGGCGCTGCCCAACGCGCGGCCGCCCGAGACGACACGGGCTGCGGTTGCCAGGTCCGGGCGACCGGCTTTGGCCGCCGACACCGATACAAATCGCGTGTGTGTCGGAATTTTGGCATCCAGCGCGACATTCTCCACCGCGGCACTGCCACTTTCTTCAACCGGCTGGAACGAGGCGGTGCGCACGGTGGCGACCATGGTCTCGTTGGCAGGCACTTCGACGGTGACAATGGCGTTCCCGGCATAGATGGGCCGGCGGAACGTGGTCGCATTGATCGCCACCATGATATCCGACAGTTGCCCGACACCTAACAATGCGGCCACGCGCGGGGTCAGGTCCTTGCCGAAAGTCGAGGACGCGCCGAATACATGGCTGTAGCCTGCTGCCAGCGCCACGACCTGGGGTGCTATCACTGCGGCCAGCGCGTGTGCATTCGCCGGGTTGTTGACGACGCGTACCCTGGCGACGCCAGCCAGTTTGGCAGCCTGCGCGGCAATCGCCGCGCCGTCGGCCGCAAATACGCCGACATGAATCTCGGCGCCGGCGATACCGGTGGCGCAGGCGACGCATTTCGCAGTGTTAGGGTGCAGCGTGATGCCGTTGTGCTCGGCGATAATCAGAATCTTGCTCATGCCAGCACTCCCCGGGCCTTCAGAGCGTCAATCAGTTCCTGCGCCGACTTGACCATCACGCCCTTGGTGCGTTGCGGTGGCGATTCAAACCTGGTGATCTTGCCCGTGACCTTGAGTTCCACGCCGAGCGCGGCAGGATCCAGCGTTTCCAGCGGCTTTTTCTTGGCCTTCATGATGTCCGGCAACTTCACGTAGCGGGGCTCATTGAGGCGCAGATCCGAGGAGATTACGGCTGGCAAGTCAATTTCCAGTACTTCGAGACCCGCGTCAACTTCGCGGGTCACGGTGGCCTTGTCACCATTGATTTCAACCTTGGACGCGAACATCGCCTGCGGGCGATCCCAAAGTGCAGCGATCATCTGACCAACCTGGTTGCAGTCGTCATCAATGGCCTGCTTGCCGACGATGCACAGGAACGCCTGCTCGCGGTCCAGCAGCTTGGTGAAAATCTTCGCGACCACGAGCGGTTCGAGGGTCGCAGCCGTTTGCACATGCAGGGCGCGGTCGGCGCCCATGGCGAGGGCGGTGCGCAACTGCTGCTGGCAATCGGTGCTGCCGATGCTGAGGACGACCACTTCTTCCGCGCCGCCTTTTTCCTTGATGCGCAACGCCTCTTCGAGCGCGATTTCGTCGAAGGGATTGATGCTCATCTTGACGCCGTCGGTCATGACGCCGGTGCCATCGGGCTTGACGCGCACACGCACGTTGTAATCGACCACTCGCTTAATGCCGACCAGAATTCGCTTCATCCAAAGACTCCGTTGC
Source organism: Gammaproteobacteria bacterium (assembly GCA_031363155.1). Taxonomy (GTDB): domain Bacteria; phylum Pseudomonadota; class Gammaproteobacteria; order Steroidobacterales; family Steroidobacteraceae; genus UBA964. Next base: position 23,808 of record JANLTW010000056.1, read on the forward strand.
TCACCGTGAAGTGAGTTATTAAATATCATTCCTAAGCTATTGATCCAGAAGAATGTTTACAGGCCCAGTGAGCCGGGATTCATACGCCCCGCCGGATCCAGCAAGGCCTTCAGATCCCGAATCAGGCGTGCCGTCTCCGGATCGCGGCCCCGCATGTAAGGATAGAACTTGCCAATTTGCAAGTGGCTCGCGCCGTGCTTCTGAAAAATATCGGCGATGCCGCGTTTCATTTCTTCAACGATGCGCCGGCCGGGCAGGTTTTCCGCAAATTTCGGCAGCGTGGCCGCATAGCCCTCGGGCAGCAAACGCTCCTGGGCAATGTTCAGTGAATCGTGCCAATAGAACACCGGCTCATAGAGGAAGGCATTGGTGCTCAGCGTCATGAACATGCCGCCATAACGGATCTTGTTGGCCATCAGGCGTTCGTCATTGGCCAGGTAGTACGCGGTCAGTTCGGCGCGAAACGCATTGACGCGCGAGAACGGCAGAATCCCGTGCACCGGCACCCAGCGCTCACCCAGCGGGCTACGGACGTTGTAGAGCGGCATGAAGGGCATCGCGTTGGCAACCGTGGGGACTGTTGGCGCGACTTCCGCGCCGTGCGGCTGCAAGACCTTGCGCAAGCGCGCGACCGCCGCGCGGCAATGCGCATCGTCCAGGCCATCGACAATCCAGTGGGCCGAAAAGACCGAGCCGTCCAGGAAGCTGCGGCCAGCGACGGCCATCTTGAGCACTTGCCGGGCGCCGTCGAACACGTTGCGCGAGGTCTTGAAGACTGCCAGCGCCGATTGCAGCGCGGTCGCCGTATCGGCCTTGCCGAGCTGGCCCTGCTGCAAGGCCGGATCCAGGCCGAAATTGCAGAGGTTCAGGCCTTCTCTGGCGGCGGCCTCCATGCCGGCGGCCAGGCTGTCAAAATCCTTGAAACCAAAGGACAGCCCCATGACATGGCTGTTACGCGGCATCAGGCGCAACGAGATCGCGGTCTTGATGCCGAAGGCGCCGCAGTCGCCCATGAAGAGACCGGTGAGATCCGGCCCATAGGAGCGCAGGAACGGCACGCTGTTGGCGCCGCCCCAGCTGCCGGTGCGGACGGTGGCGCCCGAACCTAACACGACTTCGACGCCAAGCGGTGTTTCGCCAGAAACCCCGAATACGCCGCTGCCCCAGGTCACGCTGTTCTGCGACAGCGAGCCGCCGACGGTGGCGACCAGGCCGGAAAATGGCCCGTAAAATGGCGTCCGCAAACCCCTGGCCTGCAGCGCCTCGTTGAGTTTCGCCCAGCTGACACCGGGCTGCACGATAACGTACATGTCGCGCGCATTGATCTCGACGATCTGGTCCATGCGCGAGGTGTCTACGGCGATGGAGTCCTTTTCGTGTGGTACATAGCCATCGGTATAGGACGCGCCGCCGCCGCGCGCTACCAATGCGACCTGGTGCTCCAGCGCCAGTTTCGCGAGTGCCTGGACGTCCGCGGTGCTGCGTGGCCGGACCACCGCGCGTACCGGCGGGCCTTCATGATAGATATCGGTGGAATAGAACTGGCGATCGGTGGCGTCGGTCAGCACCGCATCGCGGCCTAACAAGGCCACCAGACGCTCGACCACCGGGTCGGAATTGACTGACAGTTCGGCATTCATGAGGACCCCCTGGAACTACGCCTCGGCCGCCCGGCTTTCAGACGGCAGGGCGTGCAATCGCCGGGCGATGATGGGATTGTGGCGGATCGCGCTGCTGGTCGGCAAAAGACTGGCGGATTTTCTGCGCCGTGTCCCGCAGCTTGGGCAGAAAGCGCTCGATCGCGAGCTTCATCGGCACGGCCGAGCTCGAGAAGCGGACGCTGAGCGCGGCCAGGACGCGGTCTTCGATCATGATCGGCACGCCGATGCTGAGCTCGTCGGACACACGGCGCGGGCGCACGGCCGACGCGTAGCCCTGCAGGCGGGTATCGTTCAGGACCTTGGTGACTTCCGTCCGGTTGCGCGCCAGCATGTCTTCTTCCTTGGTCGAACGGCCGAGTATTTCCAACAGGCTGTCGCGCTGCGACTGCGGCGAGAAAGCCAGATATGCGCGGCCGACCGATGACATGAGGATTGGCACGCGAAAACCGGCGGAATAGCGCTCAACGGCAAGCGGGCTGCGATGGTCGGTCGACTCACGCACCATCATTGTGGTCCCCGACAGCGAGGCAATGGCGACCGGCCAGACGATTTCCTTGCCGAGTTCATAAATATAGGGTCGGGCAATCTGGGTGACCCAGGCCTCATCATCGAAGCCGTCCGACAGGCCGCGGACCATGATTGTTAGGCGGTAGCGGTCGTCGGTAGCATCGCGATACACATAGCCGGCGTGGCTCAGGGTCTCGAGGATGCGATAGGTGGTGGTGCGGGGCAGTTTGATTTCCTGCGCCACTTCAGACACGGTAGCACCGTTACGGAGATTGAGAACCGTAAGGGCGTCGAGGCCGCGAATCAGCGCGCGGATCGGGCGTGTGGATTCCATACTTGGTGGAACTCTCGTGGTTTTTCAATCGTTAAGACAGATGTAGCAAGGTCGATTCTAGTCGTTCAAAAAGCTGCTGTCCACTGTACGGACGGTACCTTGGACACGAGCCGGGGGCGCGTTCGAGATTCGATAATCGACCCTTCCGGCGGGCGCGGACATTGGAATTTTTTTGCTGCTGACTTGTTAGCGGGGCACAACACACCATGCATTACGATTATTCCGCGATAACCGAGCGCCTGCCGCTGCGTTGGCCCCGCGGTAAGCGCGTGGCCCTGATCCTGACGCTGAATCTCGAGACCTGGCAGCTGCTGAAGGACACCGACAAGCCTTACTACGCCGGCGGGCCGCCGATCCTGCCCGATGTGCTGCCGGGTAACACCCCGGATTTTCCAAACTTCACCTGGCGTGAATATGGTCAACGCGTGGGTTGCTTCCGGTTGTTCAAGTTGTTTGACGAGATGAAAGTCAAACCCTCGTGCACGATTAATGCGGAGACCGCGCTACGCCGCCGGCCGATGCTGGATGCGGCATTGAGCCGCGGCTGCGAAATCGTCGCACACAATTACGAGCAGGGCGAACTGCTAACAGACTTTGCGGGCGACCCCGAACGCGAACGGGACGTCATCGAACGGACCTTGAAAGTGTACGCGCAGGCGGTCGGGCGCCCGGCGCGTGGCTGGCTGTCGTCGAGCCTGCGCGGCACGCTGCAGACCGCCGACATCCTGGCGCAGCATGGGCTGATTTTTTATTGCGACCTGATGAACGACGATCAGCCCTACCTGCTGCGCACACCGCACGGCCCGATCGTTTCCACGCCGTACACCAACGAGATCAACGATTTCACGTTGCTGACACGGCGCGGCTTCACGACCCGCGATTTCCGCGACGTGCTGATCGAAGAACTGAAAGTCCTGTACGCCGAAGGCGCGGATTCCGGCCGCATCATGAATGTCGGCCTGCATCCGCATGTCAGCGGCCGTGCGTACCGGATCAGCGCGCTGCGGGAATTCCTGCGCTATGCAAAGAAACTGAAGGGCGTCTGGTTCGCTACGCGCGAGGAAATCGCCAGCTGGTATCTCAAGAATCACGAGAGTCATATGCCAACCGTGGCCGCGAAAAAGCGCGCCCGGCTATGAAGCTCGACATCCAACCCATCGCTCCGGCGACCGCAGGCGCGCGGCGCTTTCTGTCGGTCGCTGAGCGCAGTCATTTCATTGCCAATGAATGGCGCGTGCCACAGACCGGGCGCTATTTGCCGACCGTGAACCCGGCTACCGGCGAGGTGTTAGCTCAGATAGCGGCTGGTAACGCCAGCGATATTGACGTAGCCGTGCGCGCCGCGCGTGCGGCCTTTAGCGCGGGACCCTGGCCGCAGATGCTGCCGGCGCAACGGGCGCGGCTGCTGTGGCGTATGGCGGATCTGATGGAGCAGCACCTCGACGAACTCGCCGAGCTCGAGACGCTGGACCAGGGCAAACCGCTGTGGGTCGGCAAGTACGCGGAGATTCCCGGCGGCATTGAGCAGTTCCGGTATTTCGCAGGCCAGGCAACCCGCATCGAAGGCCAGACCATTCAGCCGTCGATTGGCTATGCGCCACCCGGCAAGCAGATGCTGGCCTACACCTGCAAGGAACCGGTCGGTGTGGTGGGCGCCATTACGCCCTGGAATTCACCCATTGTGCTAACAGCCATGAAAATGGCGCCAGCGCTGGCCGCCGGTTGCACCATGGTGTTGAAACCGGCCGAAGACACGTCGCTGACTGCGTTGCGACTCGCGGAGCTGATGCGCGAGGCGGGGTTCCCGCCCGGCGTGTTTAACGTCGTCACCGGGCGCGGCAACGAAGCGGGCGCCGCACTCGCCGCGCATCCGGATGTCGACAAGATCGCGTTTACCGGTTCAACCGAAGTCGGCCGCCTGATCCTGGCGGCGGCGGGCGGCAATCTCAAGAAACTGACACTGGAGTTGGGCGGCAAATCGCCCGCCATCGTGCTGGCGGATGCCGACCTCGAACACGCGATTCCGGGCGTGGCTAACGCCATCTTTTTCAACTCCGGTCAGGTGTGCGTGGCCGGATCGCGGCTCTATGCCGAGCGCGCCGTGTTTGACCGTGTTCTCGAAGGCGTGGTCGCGCAGGCGCGAGCTTTGAAGCTCGGTCACGGCCTCAATCCAGCGACTCAGATCGGGCCGGTTGTCAGCCGCGCGCAGGCCGATACCATTGCCCGTTACATCGAATCGGGCCGGCGCGACGGTGCAGCGGTCGCTACCGGCGGTTCACAACTCGGGCCCGCAGGAACCTTCATCGAGCCTACGGTGCTGGTGGGTACCAGGCCCGACATGGCGGTGGTGCAGGAGGAAATCTTTGGCCCTGTCGTCGTGGCGGAGCGCGTCGATGACCTCGCCGACGTGCCGGCAATCGCTAACAACACGATTTACGGACTCGCGGCCAGTGTCTGGACCCGCGATCTGTCCAGGGCTCACCGCCTTGCGGCGCAGATTCGGGCTGGCACGGTATGGATAAACTGCCATTCGATGTTCGATGCCAGTTTGCCGATTGGTGGCATGAAGCAATCCGGCTGGGGACGCGACAGCGGTCAGCAGGCGATCGAGAATTATCTTGAAACCAAGACTATCTGCGCGGTCATCTAGAGCTTACCCGGAGCGTGACGATCAACAGCAAACCGGATGAGCACCTGGCATGGCCGCGTTTGTTAGCCTACGCGGCGCCCACGGTCGCGCTGCAGGCGATGCTGGTGCCGATGTACAATTTCCTGCCGCCGGTCTATTACGACGCCCGCGTTGGCCTCACCGCCGCGCTGGTCGGCCTGATGTTTGGCCTGGCGCGCATCTGGGAGGCGGTGTCTGATCCGTTGATCGGCGCCTGGTCAGATCGCACCAGACACCGCTTTGGACGCCGCAGAATCTGGATGCTGGCCGGCGCACCGGTGGCGCTGATTGCGACGTTTTTTCTGGTGAATCCACCGGCCGGTGCCAGTGCGGTTTATTTGTTAGCCTGGCTGATTGTTTTTTATCTTGGCTGGACCATGGTGTATGTGCCGCACCAGACCTGGGGCAGTGAATTGGCCCAGGGCTATGACGAACGCACCCGCATCGCCGGATTTCGCGAGACCGGCGCGTTTGTTGGTTATCTGGCGGCAACGCTGGCCCCCCTGATCTACTGGGAATATTACCGCGGCGTTGAGCAGCCAGGTTTTGCGCAAATTGTCCAGGCCGTCGGTGTGTTTTTCGTGTGCGCATTGCCGTTAGCCATGCTGTGGTGCTTCGCGTCGGTGCCACCGGTGCGACGCAACGCCAGCGAATCGACACCCGGCTGGGGTGAGCTGTTCGGCATCCTGAAACGCAACAAGCCGTTTGCGCGCCTGTTGTCGGCTTACCTGATCGACCGGCTCGCGATGGGCACTTATTTTGCCGTCCAGCCGGCGCTGATCGTGCAGGCCTATGGACTTGGCGCGAGCCTGCTGTGGATTGCGTTGTCGATTACTGTGGCATCTGCGGCATTAGCACCGCTCTGGGTCTTCGTCGCGCGCCGGGTCGGCAAACACCGCGCCTATTGCTACGCCAATATCGTGACAGCGGTGTCGTATGCGGCGCTGTTCTTTGTGCCGCACGGCAATCTCGTCGTAGCATTAGCTGTCGTGGCGCTGATGGGCCTTGGCAACGGCGGCACGATGGTGCTGCCACCGGCGATGACAGCCGACGCCATAGACAACGATCGCTTGTTGTCCGGTGTTGAACAGGCCGGCGGCCACATGGCATTTCTGGCCTTTGTGTTCAAGTTCGGGATGGGCATGGGCGCGTTCGTGGGCCTGGGCCTGCTCGGTTATTTTGGCTACGTCGGTATGGCGCAGGTACTGGATCCGGTACTCGAGCAGAGCGTCCGAGTGGCGGGCGCCTGGCTGCCGGCGCTGCTGCTGCTGGTCCCTATCGTGCTGATGTGGCGCTATCCAATCGACGGCCAACGTCATGCGGAAATCCGTGCCGCGCTGGCCGCGAAAGTTGCATCGAACTGATGAATACCATCGTCAAGTTCCTGGGCCGCTCCTTGCTGATTCTCGTGTCAGTCATCGTACTGGCGGTCGCAACGCTAGGCATCGCGGATTTCACGGCGCTGCGCAATCTGCTCAAGGGTCCGGCGATGGGCCGCGCGGACCAGACACAGCTCAGTCAACCCCAGGAGATTGTGGCGGGCGGCGCGCTGGAGCAGGTACCGATGGCACCGCACGACAGCATCGACCCGGCCGCAATTGCCAAGGCCGAGGCGTATGCGCAGGCGACCGATTCGATCGCGTTTCTGATCTATCATCGCGGCGCGATCCGCTACGAAAAATATTTTCCCGGCTATGGCCGGGACTCCCGCACCGATTCGTTTTCGGGCCACAAGACGCTAATGGGTCTGCTGTTCGGCGCCGCGATCGACGATGGCTTTGTTAGCTCAGTGGACGAACCGGCGGCGAAGTATCTGCCCGAATTTGCAGGCGACGCGCGCAGGGACATCAGGATTCGCGATCTGCTGCAGATGGCGAGCGGCCTGGAAGTGCCGCGATTTCCCGGCCTCACGTCGATCCAGCTCATATCCGGCAGCGACATCACGCGTACGGCGCTCAGTCTGCCGCAGGAAAAACCGCCGGGAACCGATTTTCAATACAGCAATGTCAATGCCGAGCTGCTCGGCATCATCATTCAGCGCGCTACGAAGCAGCGCTATGGCGAATATTTGTCGAAACGGCTGTGGAGCCGGATCGGTGCTCCGCCCGCGGCCCTGTGGCTGGACCACGAGGGCGGCATGCCGCGCACATTTTGCTGTATCTATACGACGGCGCGCGGCTGGCTCCAGGTCGGTCGGCTGATCCTGGGTGGCGGCCGGATCGGCGACGATCAGGTCCTTCCGGACGCCTGGATCAAGGCGATGACTACGCCATCGCCTAACAATCCCAATTACGGCTATCAGGTCTGGCTGGGGTCGCCGCCCGGGACTGAGCGCAAGTACAACGACAAGACCATCAAGGCCTACCATTCCGAACCGTTTGCGGCGGCCGACATGATTTACATCGATGGATTCGGCGGGCAACGAGTGTACATTGTGCCGTCGCGCGATTTGATTATCATCCGGACGGGCAGGGCCCAGACCAGGTGGGACGATGCCGTGATACCTAACGCGATAGTGCGTGGCCTGCGGCCGGACCCGGCTGTCGCAACTGTCAGTGCCGATGCTAACAAGGGGGCGTAGAATGACTAAGCAACGCTGGAGTAATTTGCTGTCGGTGGCTATTTTTGTACTGGTCGTGTATCAGCTGTACCTGAGCTCCAAGGTTGGCACGACGCCGCGTGGCACCGCCGCGCGGGACGCTCTGCAACATGCCCATATCTCGACCGGCCTGGTCGCGCTGCTGATGGTGATTCCAAGGCTTTGGCTGTGGCGGGTACTGCCGCGGCCTGCAGTTCCGAGTGGCGTGCCGGCCGGCGCGGATAACCTGGCGCGCAAAGTGAATCTGGCTTTTTACCTGACGGTGCTGTTTTTTGGACTCTCGGGCCCGCTTTTCGCCTGGTCTGAAGGCCACTTGGTTTCGCTGTTTGGTTTGATCATTGTGCCGACACCGATCGACTCGAGCTATCAATTGTCCGTGACGTTCGGTTACTTTCATAGCGCCTGCGGATTCTGGGTTTTCTACCTTGCGGTGTTTGCAATCGGACTCGCGATCTACCAGCGACTGCGTTTCCATGCGCCGCTGTTGCGATTGCTGCCGGCGATGGCTTGGGGGCGAAAATCGTGAAGGATCAGATTCTGCATGCGCTCGTATTCATTTTGTTAGGCACGGCGGCTTTGTATTCTCCTTACAGGACCTTCGGTGTGGTGCCGTTCACGACCACGGATCAGATGGTCGACAACTGCGCAACCGCAGCGGTGGACCAGTATGCCGACGTCGGGCCCATGCCGCAGCTGAGCGGCGACGCGCAGAAAGACTTCATGTGGTGCCGGTTCTGCCACAGCTTTGAAGCGGGTGGTCCACACGGTGTCGGTCCCAACCTGCACCGGGTGTTCGGCCGCTGCGCCGGCAGTGCCAGGGGATTCTATTATTCGGACGCGGTGGTGACTGCGGGCAAGCAGGGGCTGACCTGGGACGACGCCAAGGTAGCCGAGCTGATTTCCGACCCCGCCGGGTTCCTGGATGGTAAGCACCGCATGCGCTACAAGCCGATTACCGACCCGGCCGAGCGCCAGCAGATTGTCGCCGCATTGAAGGTGGCGACCCAATGAGCGGCGTCGGCTGGTCGCGGCGCAGCGCACTTCGGGGCGCCGCGGCACTGCTGACCACGGGCGCCGCGCTGCGAGCGCGGCCTGTCTGGGCGGCGGACTACGATGCCGATGTCATCGTGTTAGGTGCCGGGCTGGCGGGCCTTGGTGGCGCTTATCTGCTCGCAGATCAGGGGATGAAAGTCCTGGTCCTGGAAGCGAGCCAGCGTGTCGGCGGCCGTATGCGCAGCGAGAAGCTCGACGGGCAGATATTTGAGCTCGGCGCTTCGGAACTCGGCAGCAATTATGGCCGCGTCATCGACCTCGCCAACAGGGTCGGTGTGAAGTTCGGTCCGCGGCAAACCGGGACCGGTGAGTTCAGCTATCACATTGGTGGGCGCACGCTCAATGCGAGCGACTGGCCGGCAGCACCGGAAAACATGACCGTCGGCGCCGAGCGCGAGATTCCGGCACACCTGCTTGAATCACGAATTTTCGGCCGCCTCAATCCATTCGGCGACGATGTTGCGGCCTGGCTCGAGACCGGCAACGCCGGCCTCGATATTTCCGCGGCGGATTTTCTGCGCGCCAGGCAGGTTTCGCCTGCTGCTATCGAATTGATGAGCGTAGCGACCGACTACACCGATCTGGAGTCGACTTCCGCGCTGGCATTGTTGCGCGATCTTGCCCGCTCGCTTTTAGGTGGATTCAAGCCGGATTCGAAACAACCGCAATACGGTGGCAACAGCTTTGTTTTTGCGTTCCGCGACGGCGCCGAGTCGCTGCCGCGCGCGCTGGCCGCGCAGCTCGGCGACCGGGTCCGCACTGGCAAGATTGTCACGCGCATTGAAAGCAGCGACCGCCAGGCCGAGGTCAGATGCCTTGATGGCAGCCGCTACCGCGCGCCTTTTGTGCTCTGCACCCTGCCTTTCAGTACCTTGCAGCGAGTGCAATTTTCTCCCGAGCTGCCCGCCGCACAGGCAGAAGCCATCAATGCCGCGCGCTATGGCGGGACGACCCACGTGATACTCGAGACCAGCGCACCATTCTGGGAAATGGACGGCTTTGGGCCATCAATGTTTACCGACGGCCCGCTGGAACGGATGTTCTCGATACAGAATCCCGATAAGTCGATACGTTTCCTGCGCGTATGGGTCAACGGTACGGGTGCGGACCGGATCGATCAGCTGCCGACCGACCAGCTAACAAAATATGTCATTGCGGAAATAGAGCGCATGCGACCCGCGGCGCGCGGCAAGTTGCGGCCACGCCTGCAATTTTCCTGGGGACGCCAGCCATTCATAGGCGGTCACAAGCACGTCTTTGCGCCGGGGCAGGTGACCCGGTTCGCACGCAACATGGATCAACCGTGGCGGTGCGTGCATTTCGCGGGTGAACACCTGCGGCGCATGGAATTTGGCATGGAGTCGGCGATGGAAACGGCCGAACGCGCAGTGAGCGCGATTCTAACGGCGTGACAACGGTGGCTTTGCTAGGCTGGCTGCCAGAGGTAATCAATGTCCGATCCGATCGTTGCGCAAAAAGCCCCTTTCCCGGTTATGGTCGAAGCCGGCAAGAGCTATTGGTGGTGTGCCTGCGGCAAGAGCCAGAAACAGCCGTTCTGCGATGGTTCGCATAAAAGCGGCGAATTCAAGCCAACGGAATACAAGGCACAGGCCGATGGCACCGTGTGGTTCTGTGGTTGCAAGAACAGCCAGAAAGGCGCGCTTTGCGACGGCTCACACAAGAAGTTGTGACGCCCCCATCCCGATTTACCGGCTGGCGCGCGGCGCCGGCGTCGTGCCGCCGACTATGTCGCGGTCCCAGAACTCTTGCATCCGCTGGCGCAGGGTTGCGCTCGCGGGCGGCACTCGTGCCGCCATCAGGTTGTCTGCCAGATGCTGTGCCTGCGTCGTGCCAGGTATCGCGCAGGTCACGGCTGGATGTGAGGTCACGTACACGAGACCAAATTGGCTCCAGGATTCTATGCCGGCGTTTTGCGCCCATCCCGGCAGCGGCCGCGTACCCGCGAGGCTGACCAGATTCGCGTCACGCCCGCCACCTAACGGCAGGTTGATCAGCACCGCGATCTTTCTGGCAGCAGCCGCCGGCAAAATTGCCTCGGCCGCGGCACGGTTTCCCAGTGAATAATCGACCTGGATGAAATCGACCGGGTATTGATCCATTTCGGTCAGCAGCTGCGCGTGTTGAGAGGTCCGGGATGTCGTCAGTCCGAGGTAACGGATCTTGCCGGCGCGACGCCACTGCAGCAGCTGCGGCATCAATTGCGCCGTGCCCTGCAGGTTATGGACCTGCAACAGGTCAATTCGATCGGTCCTGAGCCGGGTCAGTGAACGCTCCAGGCTGGCGGACGGGCTCAGGGCGGTGGCGGCGCCGGCATCCGTTGCTGTTAGCTTGGTCGCCAGGAAGAAGCGCTCGCGCAGACCAAGTTCGGCAAAGACGGCCCCCAGTGTTTCCTCGCTCTCGCCATACGCCGGCGCGGTATCGATGACCTGGCCGCTGAGTTCCGCCATGCGCTGCAGGACTTGCCGAATCTGTTCGCGTTTGTCGAGGCGGAAGCGATTGGTTCCAAGACCGATGACTGCCAGGCGCTCCGCGTGCGTGCCAATCGCCTTGGTGACGGGTCCTGCGTTGTTAGTAGCCCAGGCGCGTGGTTGCTGCAAAGCGGTTGTTGCCAGCGCCGCCAGGGCGCCCTGCAGTAGCTGGCGTCGCCCGCGGCGGTTTAATTTGTTCATCAGACCGAATTTACTGCAACTGGGGGCGGCCTGCCATAGGCCGGAGCGTTACAATTACCCGGATCATGGAAGCGTCGATCCAATCGATTGAGCGGGGATGGGTTGTGGGCCGCGCACCTGTGGCGCCGTCGCTCGACGGTCTGGCCGACATAGCCGACCTGGCGCCCATGTTGCTGGCCGCAAATCGCCTGGCTGCGCAGGGATTTGGCAGCCGCGTCAGCTATTCGCGCAAAGTCTTTATTCCATTGACCCAACTGTGTCGCGACGTTTGCGGTTATTGCACCTTCGCGCAGGCGCCGCGCCCTGGCCAGCGCGCCTACCTGGCGCTGGATCAGGTACTGGAAATCGCGCGCGCCGGTGCGCGTGCCGGCTGCCAGGAAGCCTTGTTCACCCTCGGCGACAAACCCGAGCTGCGTTTTTCGCTGGCGCGGGATGAACTCGCGGTCCTGGGGCACGCCAGTACGCTCGACTACCTGCAGGCCGCCGCCACCGCCGTGTTTCGCGAAACCGGTTTGCTGCCGCATCTCAATCCGGGCGTACTGACGCCCGCCGACATTTGCGTGCTGCGACCGCATGCGGTCTCGATGGGCCTGATGCTGGAGTCGACGAGCAGCCGTTTGTTAGCCAAGGGTCAGGCGCATTGGCGGGCACCGGACAAAGACCCGGCGCTGCGCCTCGCCACGCTGAGTGCCGCGGGCGAGGCGCAGGTCGCGATGACGACCGGCTTGCTGATAGGCATCGGCGAAACAAGGCGCGAGCGCCTCGAGGCGCTGCTTTCGATTCGCGCGCAGCATGAACGGCACGGCCATATCCAGGAAGTCATCATCCAGAATTTCCGCGCCAAGCCCGGCACGCGCATGCGCCGCGAGCCCGATGCGCCGCTGGACGAACTGCTGTGGAGCATTGCGGCCGCGCGCCTGGTGTTAGGTCCGGAGATGTCGATCCAGGTTCCGCCGAACCTGAGCCCGGATATGCTGGCGCCCTTGTTAGCTTCCGGCATGAACGACTGGGGCGGCGTATCGCCGGTGACGCCCGATCATGTGAATCCCGAAGCGCCGTGGCCGCAGCTCGCGCAGCTGGCCGCCGCGACCGCAGCGCAGGGCAAAGTGTTGACCGAGCGTCTGGCGATTGTCCCGTCCTTCGCCGCGCGAGCGGAGCGCTGGTGCGATGCTGCGATGGCTACCGCTGTCAGGCGGCGCGCGGACTCCCGCGGCTTTGCGCAGTCCGATGCCTGGCGCGCCGGGGCGGGCCACAGTCCGCCCGCGAAGGTGGTCGCGGCACTTGCCAAACCGAAATCGGCGACCCATAAAGCGCTTGACCAGCTGCTGCAGCGAGCGGCGCGGGCCGACGGTTTCAGCGACAGCGAGATCGCAGCCCTGTTTGCCGCCGAGGGCTGCGAGCTGACAACGATTCTGCTGGCCGCGGATCGACTGCGCGCGGCAACGGTGGGCGACGCCACCACCTTTGTCGTCAACCGAAATATCAATTACACCAATGTCTGTCAGCACAGCTGCGGTTTCTGCGCGTTTGCGAAAGGGCGTTCGGCGCATTCACTGCGGGGCCCTGCCTATGATCTCGAACTGTCGGAGATTGCGGCTCGTACCGTCGAAGCCGCGAACCGTGGCGCAACCGAAGTTTGCCTGCAGGGCGGCATTCATCCGCGCTACACCGGCAACACCTATCTCGACATTGCGCGCGCGGTGAAAGATGCGGTGCCCGGGATTCATCTGCACGCTTTTTCGCCACTCGAAATCTGGCACGGCGCCACCAGTCTGGGTTTGCCACTGCGCGACTATCTGCTGCGGCTCAAGCATGCAGGGCTCGCAAGTCTGCCCGGCACGGCGGCAGAGATTCTCGATGATGAAGTCCGCGCGGTGATCTGTCCCGGCAAGCTGACGACGGCGCAATGGTACGAAGTGATGCGCACCGCGCATGCGGTCGGCATTCGCAGCACTGCAACCATCATGTTCGGCCATGTCGATGAGCCGCGCCACTGGGCCAGGCACCTGTTAGGAGTCCGGGCGCTGCAAATTGAAACCGGCGGCTTTACGGAATTCGTACCCTTGCCATTCGTGCACATGGAATCGCCTCTGTGGCGCAAGGGACGGGCGCGTTCCGGGCCGTCGTTCCGCGAAGCTCTGCTGATGCACGCGGTGGCACGGCTGGTGCTGCACCCGGTGATTCCCAATATCCAGGCATCCTGGGTCAAGATGGGCGTCGCAGGTGCGCTGTTAGCGCTGCAGGCGGGCGCCAACGATCTCGGCGGTACGCTGATGAATGAATCGATCACGCGCGCCGCGGGTGGCGTACACGGTCAGGAACAGGATGCGGACACGCTCGCCGGCGCTATCCACAGCATCGGCAGGTTTCCGCAGCAGCGCACGACTCTGTACAAGACTCCAGCGCGCGCGGCGCCGGCAGCGCAACGCATCAGCGCAAGGGGCTGACCCGCTGTTCAAGATCGATGCCGGCGATGTCAAATCCGCGCCGGAAATCGCGAATATGCCGCGTCATCCACTCGCTGGCTTCCTGCGGCGCGCGCCTGGCGATTGCATCGACAATCCGCAGTTGCGCAGTTGCGATGCGCTGCCGCGCCTGCGGCACACGGTCGATCATCAGCGTCAGCGACGAGCCTAACAACTGAATCGCGGGTTCATGGGCGAGCGCGAGCGCGTGGTTCCGGTTCGCCGCGACCAGCGTGCGAAAGAAAGCCTGGACATGGGCGATAGCGGCGCCGGTCGGCCCCTGCATCGCGGGCAGCCCGACCAGCGAGCGGAGCGCTTTGAGCTGTGGTTTGCGCCAGCGTTTTGCGGCCAACTCCGCCGCCGCCGGCTCCAGCAGCATCAGCATTTCCCAGACATTGTGAATGGTGACATCGTGCAGCAACAGCGCATCGCTGAGTTGTGCTCCGAGGATTTCATTTCCGGGCCGGATCACGAACATGCGCTTGCTGCCCGCGCGCCGGCCGACCAGCCGGCGGCTTTCCAGTTCCCGCAGCGCCTCGCGCACTGTCGAGCGATTCACGCCAAGACTGCTGGCGAGCGTGGTCTCGGTTGGCAAGGCTTCGCCCGGCGTCAGCTCGCGGGTTGTAATGCGCGCGGCAATGGCTTCTGCGACGCGGCGATAGATCGGACCGGTGTTGATCCGCTCGAACGTGGTGCTCAAACGGCGGACTCCATCAGCTCGCGCGCGATCAGGATCTGGCGAATTTCCTGGGTACCGGCGCCGATCTCGTACAGCTTGGCGTCGCGCAGCAGTCGGCCGGCGGCAAAGTCATTGGTGTAGCCGTTACCACCCAGAATCTGGATGGTTTCAAGTGCGGCACGCGTCGCACAGTCGGCGGCGAACCAGATTGCAGCTGCGGCATCGCGCCGCTGCGGCGGTCGATGGTCACAGGCACGCGCGATGCCATAGACCAGCGCGCGCGCAGCGGCGAGATCGGTGTACATGCGTGACAGTTTCTGCTGGATCAGTTGAAACTTGCCGATCGGCCGCCCGAATTGCTGGCGCGCGCGCGCATAGGGCAGGGCGAGGTCGATGCAGGCGGCGAGCAGGCCGATCGGCCCGCCGGCCAATACCAGGCGCTCATAATCGAGACCGCTCATCAACACCCTGACTCCGCCGTGCAGCTCACCTAACAGATTGGCCGCTGGCAGGCGGCAGTTGTCGAATGTGAGTTCCCCCGTGGGTGAACCCCGCATGCCAAGTTTGTCAAGGCCGGGTTGGGCCGTAAAACCCGGTGTGCCGCGTTCCACAATGAAGGCTGAAATGCCATGCGTGCCTGCCGCCGGGTCGGTCTTGGCATAGACAATGACGACATCGGCGATCGGGCCGTTGGTGATCCACATCTTCTGGCCGTTGAGCACATAGCAGCCGCCGTGCGTCTGTGCGGTGAGACGCATGCTGAGCACGTCGGAGCCGGAACCGGATTCCGACATGGCTAACGCGCCAACATGCTCGCCACTGACCAGCCGCGGCAGGTAACGATCGCGTTGCGCATCGCTGCAGTTCAGGACCAGCTGATTGACGCAGAGATTGGAATGTGCGCCGTAGGACAGGCCCACAGCGCCGCTGGCACGGGAAATTTCTTCCACCGCGATGACATGCGCGAGGTAGCCCAGGCCAGCGCCGCCCCAGCGTTCCGGCACGGTGATGCCGAGCAGGCCCTGCTCACCGAGCAGCGGCCAGAGATCCGTTGGCAGGACGTTATCGCGGTCGATGTCCGCGGCGCGCGGCGCGATCCGCTCGCCGGCGAACCTCGCGACGCTGTCCCGCAGGCTGTCCAGGTCCTCGCCCAGTGCGAAGTCGGGACCCAGTTCAATTCGCGGCTGGGATTTCATGGTAGTATTGTCGGATAATCCGATAATCGGAGCAATAGCAATGTCGCAGCTGCCAAGCAAAATTGAGCCGCAGTCGGCGGAATTCCGCGCGCGCGAGGCAGGGATGCTGGCCCTGGTCGCGGACCTGAACGCCAAAACGGCCGCCATTGCCGCGGGCGGGTCGTCAGCCGCCATGGCCCGGCATCGCGAACGCGGTAAATTGCCGGTGCGCGAGCGGATTGCGGCGCTGCTGGATCCCGGATCGCCGTTTCTGGAGTTTTCGCAGCTCGCGGCCTTCGAGGTCTACGACGAGCCGGTTCCTGCAGCAGGCCTGATCACCGGAATCGGCAGGGTTGCGGGTCGCGAGTGCGTGATCGTCGCCAATGATGCCACCGTCAAGGCCGGCACTTATTACCCGCTGACGGTGAAGAAGCATCTGCGCGCGCAGGAGATCGCGGCGGACAACTGCCTGCCGTGCATTTACCTCGTCGATAGCGGCGGCGCCTTCCTGCCACGCCAGGACGAAGTATTTGCGGATCGCGAGCATTTTGGCCGTATTTTTTTCAATCAGGCGAACCTGTCGGCGCAGGGCATTGCACAGATCGCCGTGGTCATGGGCAACTGCACTGCAGGTGGTGCGTATGTTCCGGCGATGAGCGATGAAGCGGTCATCGTGCGCGAACAGGGCACGATATTTCTCGGCGGACCGCCGCTGGTCAAGGCCGCGACCGGTGAAGAGGTGACGGCCGAAGATCTTGGCGGCGCGGATGTGCATACGCGCATCTCAGGTGTCGCCGATCACATGGCCGAAGATGATCTGCACGCGCTGGCGCGAACCCGCGAAATCGTCGCGCGCCTCGGGCCGCCGCAACGGGCTAACGTACCGCTTGCGTCCCCGGTCGCGCCGCGGTTTGCAGCGGCGGAACTGCGCGGCATCGTGCCGCTGGATTCACGCCACATGTTTGAGATCCGCGAGGTTATCGCGCGCCTGGTGGATGACAGCGCGTTTGATGAATTCAAGGCGCGCTACGGCACGACCCTGGTGTGCGGATTCGCGCGGATCGAAGGCGTGCCGGCCGGCATCATTGCTAACAACGGGATCCTGTTCGGCGAATCCGCGCTGAAGGGTGCGCATTTCATCGAGCTTTGCTGCCAACGCAATACGCCGCTGGTATTCCTGCAGAACATCACTGGCTTCATGGTGGGTCGCAAATACGAAAACGGCGGCATCGCCCGCGACGGCGCCAAGCTCGTGACCGCGGTGGCCTGTGCGCGCGTGCCGAAACTGACCATGGTCATCGGTGGTTCGTTTGGTGCCGGCAACTACGGCATGTGCGGCCGCGCCTACAGTCCGCGGTTCCTGTGGCTCTGGCCCAATGCGCGCATCAGCGTCATGGGCGGTGAGCAGGCCGCCAGCGTGCTGTGGCAGGTGCGCATCGATGCGATAGCTGCCAGCGGCAAGACACCAGCTGCCGCTGAGGAAGCGCAGTTCAAGCTGCCTATCCGCGCTCAGTACGAGCGGCAGGGCCATCCTTACTATGCGTCGGCACGCCTCTGGGACGACGGCGTCATCGATCCTGCCGATTCGCGTCGCGTGTTAGGCCTGGGGCTGCATGCCTGTCTCAATGCGCCCATTGACCCGACGCGCTTCGGCGTTTTCCGGATGTAGCGGTGGCAAGCCGATGGCCATGATCCCCAGTGTGCTGATTGCCAACCGCGGTGAAATTGCGGTGCGCATTATCCGCAGCGCGCGCCGCCTCGGAATCCGATCGGTTGCGGTGTTCTCGGACGCGGATCGCGCGGCGCAGCACGTGGCGCTGGCTGACGAGGCGGTGTATCTCGGGCCGGCGGCCGCCGCCGAAAGCTATCTGCACTTCGAGCGTGTCCTCGCAGCCGCGCGCAGTACTAAGGTTGCGGCCATTCATCCGGGCTATGGGTTTCTCTCAGAAAATGCCGACTTTGCCGTGGCCTGCAGGGCCGGGGGCATCGAGTTCGTCGGACCGGACGAGCGCGCCATACGCGTCATGGGTTCCAAGGCCGCGGCCAAGGAAGCGGTGGCAGCCGCGGGTGTCCGGACCATTCCGGGTTACCTGGGTGAGCGGCAGGATGACGCGACGCTCGCCCGTGAGGCGGACTGCATCGGCTATCCGCTGCTGGTCAAGGCGATTGCCGGCGGTGGCGGCAAGGGCATGCGCGTCGTGCGCGAAGCCAGCGCGTTAGGCGAAGCATTGTCCGGCGCACGCCGCGAGGCCAGGGCGGCATTTGGCAATGACCGTGTGCTGCTGGAGCGCTTCCTGGAACGGCCGCGCCATATAGAAGTCCAGGTTTTTGGCGATCGCCACGGCAATGTCGTGCACTTGTTCGAGCGCGACTGTTCGTTGCAACGCCGGCACCAGAAGGTCATCGAGGAGGCGCCAGCGCCGGGTTTGTCGGCGCAACTCCGCGCCACGCTGCACGACCAGGCGCTCGCGGCGGCTCGCGCTGTTAGCTACGTAGGCGCCGGAACAGTCGAATTTCTGGTCGAGGACGACCAGGCCTGGTTCATCGAAATGAACACGCGCCTGCAGGTGGAGCACCCGGTTACGGAATTGATCACCGGCCTCGATCTGGTCGAATGGCAGTTTCGCATCGCCAGTGGCGAACCGCTGCCGCTGGCACAGTCGGCGATTCGTACGCAAGGGCATGCGGTGGAGCTGCGCATCTGTGCCGAAGACCCGCGGCAGGGCCTTTTGCCATCGACCGGCGAGCTGACCTGCTTTGAGCTCGAAGGTGCGTCGGCACCCTGGGTTCGATTCGATACCGGCTTCGCGACCGGCGACACGGTAACTCCGCACTACGACTCGATGCTCGCGAAATTAATTGTGCACGGCCCCGACCGCGACGGCGCCATCGAGCGCGCACGCCGGTCGCTGCGTACGCTGCGCGTTGCAGGCGTTGCGACCAATCGCAGTTTCCTCGACGCGTTATTGCGGCAACCAGAGTGGCTGCAGCAGCGCTTCGATACCAACCTGATCGCCCGGGAACAGCAACAGATTCTGGCAGTTGCGGCCGCCGCCGCCGACATGCGGCCCGAAGTGCGCGCCTTGTTAGCTGTCGGGTTGTTGAATCCATGCGCGTCGACTGGTGCGGCCACCAGTCCCTGGGACAGCCGTGATGGCTTCAGTCCCAACTTGCCGCGACTGGTGCGCCTGTGGGTTGAAAATGGCGGAATGGTGCGCCTTGAGTGCATCCCCAATGGACATTGGAGTGTCAGCTGGCCGGACGGGTTGGTCCTTGAGATAGCGGATTTGCGCAGCGGCGGCGGCAGCCTGTCAGGCCTTGTCAACGGGCAGCGCTGGTCGGCAAAACTGCTGCGCGACCAGCAAAGCGTTACCTGGGTTGGGCCTGAAGGCACGTTTTCCCTGCGGCGTTATAGTCCCTCAACCGGCGATGGCGCCAGTGCTGGCGGCATTGCTAACACGCAGTTGATCGCCCCGATGCCTGGGCGGGTTCTCGCCGTGCATGTGAAAGTGGGCGATCAGGTTCAGCGCGGCGCGCGACTGGTCACGCTGGAAGCGATGAAAATGGAGCACACGCTGACGGCGGCCAGTGCCGCGACTATCGGAACCGTCGACTGCCAGCCTGGGCAGCGCGTGCAGGACGGTGCGCTGTTGCTGCGCCTCGATCCGGCCTGAAGTAGTTGCCAGAACCCGCTACTGCAGGGCCTCCAGCGCATCGACGTACCGCAGGCCGAGTGCCTGGGCGACTTCCTTGTGCGTGACCATGCCGTTATGCACGTTGAGGCCGTTGCGCAGGTGTGGATTCGCAATCAAGGCGGTACGTGCGCCCTTACCGGCGATATCAAGCACATAGGGCAGCGTCGCATTGTTCAGCGCAAACGTCGACGTGCGCGGTACGCCGCCCGGCATGTTAGCTACGCAATAGTGAATGACGCCGTCGACCACGTAGGTGGGCTCATCGTGGGTGGTAGGTCGCGTGGTCTCGAAACATCCGCCCTGATCGACGGCGACATCGACAATGACCGATCCCGGCTTCATCTTGCGCACGATCTCACGGGTAACCAGTTTGGGTGCGGCCGCACCCGCAATCAGCACACCACCGATGACCAGGTCGGCGGCAATGCAATGGTGCTCGATCGCGGCGCGGGTGGAAAATACCGTGTTGAGCGGCCGGCCGAACTGCATCCACAGGCGGCGCAGCACATCAACATTGCGATCCAGCACCCAGACATCCGCGCCCATGCCGAGCGCTATGTCGATGGCATGCGTGCCGACCACACCGCCGCCCAGCACCACGACTTTCGCCGGGTCGACGCCCGGTACCCCACCTAACAAAACGCCGAGCCCGCCATGGGCCTTTTCCAGGAAGTAAGCGCCGGCCTGGATCGACATGCGGCCGGCTACTTCGGACATCGGTGCTAACAAGGGCAGGCCGCCGGTCGGCGAGGTAACGGTTTCGTAGGCAATGCAGGTGGCGCCACTGGCGATCAGTTCCTGCGCCTGCTCTGGATCGGGTGCCAGATGCAGGTAGGTGAACAGGACCTGACCTTTGCGAAGTCGCTTGCGTTCAATGGCCTGCGGTTCCTTGACTTTGATGATCATGTCAGTGTCGGCAAACACGGCGTCGGCGGTTGGCAGGATGCGCGCCCCCGCCGCCTGGTATTCGGCATCGGTAACGCCGATACCCATGCCCGCGCCGGCTTCGACCGTGACCTGGTGGCCGTGCTCGACCACCTCGCGCACGCTCGCCGGCACCAGGCCGACGCGGTACTCGCGGACTTTGATTTCCTTGGGGACGCCTATTTTCATGTGCAAACTCTCTGTCGTTGGGTCGATTTATTTTTTTTTGTGGTAGCCGAAAGCATTGTACGCCGGTGCGGCAATTGGACAGCATTCAGAAGAGCGCCCTGATGGGGTGGCGAACGTCTAAAATAGCGTCCTGATGACCACCCAGGCCGCGCCTCTGACGCTGTTCGAAAAACTTTGGCGGCAGCACCTGATTGCCGAGCTGCCCGGTGGCGTCGGATTGCTGGCAATTGACCGGGTTTTCCTGCACGAGCGTACCGGCTCCATAGCGCTCAAGAGCCTGCATGAAGCCGGCAGGACGGTGCGCGATCCGGCACGGGTGTTCTGCACCATGGATCACATCGTCGACACGATTCCCGGGCGCAGCGATGACACACGCATGCCGGGAGGCAAGGCATTCATTACCGAAACCCGCGCGGCCGCATTAGCTGCCGGGATTCGCCTGTTTGATGTGCAGGACCCGGACCAGGGGATCGTGCACGTGATTTCGCCGGAGTTCGGCATCGCGCTGCCCGGCACGACCATCGTTTGCCCGGACAGCCACACCTGTACACAGGGTGCGTTAGGCGCCTTTGCCTGGGGCATCGGGTCGACCGAGGCGGAACACGCGCTCGCGACCGGTACGCTGCGAGTGCAAAAGCCGAACAGCATGCGCGTCAGCTTCGCCGGTGTGTTAGGTGTGGGGGTCAGCGCCAAGGACCTGAGTCTCGCGCTGATCGCCAGATACGGCTCGGTCGGTGGCAATGGCTATGCGGTCGAGTTTGCTGGCGCGGCCGTGCGCGCCCTCGATATGGAAGCGCGCCTGACCTTGTGCAACATGGCCACGGAGTTCTCGGCGGTGACCGGGTTCATTGCCGTGGACGATGTGACTATCGACTATCTGCGCGGCCGTCGTTACGCGCCCAGGGCCGAGGCATTCACCGCTGCCGCCGCTGCGTGGCGCGAACTGCTCAGCGATCCGGCTGCGCGCTTCGATGCCGAAATCGAAATCGACGTCACGGAACTTGCGCCCATGGTGACCTGGGGCACCAGCCCCCAGCATGCGGTGCCGGTGACTGCTTCGATACCAGATGAGATTGACAGTGGTACCACGCCGCAGTCCTACCAGCGGGCACTGGAGTACATGGGCGTGACCGCAGGCACGCGGCTGCAGGATTTGTCAATTGACGCGGCTTTCATAGGCTCCTGTACTAACAGCCGGATGTCGGATCTGCGTCGCGCGGCGGCGATTCTGCGTGGGCGAAAGGTTGCACCAGGAGTGCGCGCGATCTGCGTGCCTGGATCAATGACGGTCAAGCGCCTGGCGGAAGCGGAAGGCCTGGATCACGTTTTTCGCGCCGCCGGTTTTGAGTGGCGTGAATCCGGCTGTTCGATGTGCTTTTTCTCAGGCGGCGAGAGTTTCGGCAAGCGAGAACGGGTGATTTCGTCGACCAATCGCAATTTTGAAAGCCGCCAGGGTCCCGAGACCCGCACGCACATAGCCAGTCCCGAGACCGTCGCGGCGAGCGCAATTGCCGGTCATCTGGCTGATGTGCGCATGTTGGCCAGCGTGCCACCGGGGCAGGGCTGACAGTCATGCAGACATTTACCTCGATCACCGCCGTCGCCGCCCCGCTGCTGCGCGACAATATTGATACCGACATCATTATTCCGTCGCGCGAAATGAAGTCAGTGTCGAAGACCGGGCTGGCGGATGGCTTGTTCGCCGGCTGGCGGTATCTGGAAATCGGTGGTCGCGACCCGAATCCGGAATTCGTGTTGAATCAGCCCGCCTACGCGGGCACCGCTATTTTGTTAGGTGGTGGCAATTTCGGCTGCGGCTCCAGTCGCGAACACGCCGTGTGGGCGTTGGCCGAATATGGCATCCGCGCGGTGCTGGCACCGAGCTTTGCGCCGATCTTTCATGGCAACTGCGTCCGCAATGGCATTGCGCCGGTCAAATTGCCCGCCGACGCCATCGCCGGGATCGCCGGCAGCGTGGCGAGCAACCCTGCGGCCAATCAACTCACGGTCGACTTGCGATCAATGCGGGTCAGCCTGGCGGACGGCCGGCATTGGTCCTTTGAGATGGGCGAGGAGCAACGCGAGATGCTGCTCGAAGGTCTGGATGCGATTGATCTGACCTGGAAATGGCGCACGCAGATCGAGAACTTTGTGGCTGCGGACCGCAAAGCGCGGCCGTGGATTTATCTGGATAATTCCGTTAGGTAGCAATGTGAGTGGCAAAATCCTGATCAGTGAAGTCGGCCCGCGCGACGGCTTGCAGAGCATCGGCAGTATCATGCCGCTGGCGGCCAAAAAGGCCTGGATCACGGCGGAGGCGGCTGCGGGCGTCACGGAAATAGAAGTCGGCAGTTTCGTGCCGGCGAAAATTCTGCCGCAACTAGCCGATACGGCGGCGGTAGTCGCGTTCGCGCGCGACATCCCGGGGCTCACCGTAGCGGCGCTGGTGCCCAACCTGAAAGGCGCCGAGGCGGCGGTCGCGGCGGGCGTTCACAAGATTACGATTCCATTGTCGGCGTCCGAGACTCACAGCATTAAGAACGTGCGACGCACGCACGTGCAGATGCTGGATGAAGTGCGTGGCATCGTCAGCCTGCTGCGCACACTCCCTGTGGACCGGCGCCCAAAGTTCGAGGGCGGTTTGTCCACGGCATTCGGTTGCACGATCGAAGGCATCGTGAAACCGGAAAAAGTCGTCATGCTGGCCGAGCAGCTGATGGCTGCGGGTTGCGATGAGGTAGGGCTGTCGGATACCACCGGCTATGCGAATCCCGCGCAGGTGCGCGATCTGGTGCGGCGTGTGAAGTCCGCGGTCGGCGATCATGCGTTGTCCGGACTACATTTGCATAACACGAGGGGTCTTGGGCTCGCAAATGTGATCGCCGGGCTTGAGGTCGGCATCTCGACCTTTGACAGCTCGTTAGGTGGATTGGGAGGTTGCCCGTTCGCGCCCGGCGCGTCCGGCAACATCGTCACCGAAGATCTGGTTTTCATGTTGGAAGCGATGGGATTGAAGACCGGCATCGACTTGCCGAAGCTGCTCGCGGTGCGCGACATCCTGCGCGCCGCGCTGCCGAATGATGAGTTGTATGGATTTACGCCGGATGCGGGACTGCCCCTGGGTTTCGTTGCGGCGACCGGAGGAACCGGGGCATGACTACAGCAACGCGACCGGCACCGCTGGCCGGCATCCGCATCGTCGAATTCACCCACATGGTCATGGGGCCGGCGGTCGGTGCCGTCATGTCGGAACTGGGCGCCGAAGTCATCCGCGTCGAGCCGGTTGGCGGCGATGCGACCCGCGTCCTGTTAGGTTCCGGTGCTGGTTACTTTCCGATGTACAACCGCGGCAAGAAGAGTGTTTGCCTTGATCTCAAGCGCGCGCGCGGCCTGGAGATTGCGCGACAGTTGTGTGGCAAGGCCGATGTAGTAGTCGAGAATTTTCGCAGCGGCACGATGGAAAAGCTGGGACTTGGCTATGACGCCCTCGCCAAACTGAACCCGCGCCTCATCTATTGTTCCGAGAAAGGGTTTCTCAAGGGTCCGTATGAAAATCGCACTGCCCTCGACGAAGTGGCGCAGATGATGGGCGGACTGGCCTACATGACAGGCCCGCCGGGTACGCCGTTGCGGGCCGGCACGTCGGTCATCGATGTGACCGGCGGAATGTTTGGCGTCATCGCCATCATGGCGGCCATCGAAGAACGGCATCGCACGGGTCGCGGGCAACAAGTGTCGAGTGCGCTGTTCGAGACTACGGTCTATCTGGTCGGTCAGCACATGGCGCAGAAAGCGGTGACCGGGCAGGCCGCGCGACCGATGCCGGTGCGGATTTCAGCCTGGGCCATTTACAATGTCTTTGAAACGTCGGACAACGACCACGTGTTTGTCGGCATTGTGTCGGACAGTCTGTGGGAAAAATTCTGCGCAGCATTCAGCCAGCAGGAATTGGCTGCAAATCCCGAGTACAAGACCAATTCCCAGCGTGTGCTGGCGCGTGACAGTCTGCTGCCGCGTATTCGCGAGCTGTTCAAGACTTTCAGCAAAGCCGATCTGGTTGAGAAGCTGGAGCGTACGGGCCTGCCGTTTGCGCCTATCGGCAAGCCGGAGGAATTGTTCGACGATCCGCATTTGTTAGCCAGCGGCGGGCTCGGATTGACGACCTTGCCGGATGGCCGCGAAACTCGTTTACCGATGCTGCCCATAGAAATGAATGGCAAAAGACCACAGCAGGGTGGCAGTCTCGCCAAGCCAGGCCAGCAAACCGATGAGGTGCTGACGATGTTAGGTATCGCAGACAGCGATATTGCTGCGCTACGCGCGGCCAGGGTTATCGGCTGAGCGCGGGTAGCAGCGAACTTCCATGCCGGTCCGCAGCGTTGCGCCGATGCCGCTCTGTGCGTAGGCGTTTTCGCCGAAGGTCACGCCGCGCACAGCCTTGTTCCAGCGGTATTGCTTCAAGGTCGCGGTCGGATCCGGCCCGGGCAGGCCGGTGGACTGATCAATTGACGGGACCACGCAGCGAGTGCAGGGTTTGCAGAGCCGCAGCGTGATGGGTCCTGTTTCAAGCCGCTCGATTTGATCCTCGGCCCAAGGCGGCAATCCCGACAGCACGATGTTAGGACGGAAGGCGTTCATTGCCGGCGCGGCGCCCATCTTGAGGCTGAGGTCATCGAGCGAGGCCTGGTTAGTCACCAGAACCGGATAGCCGTCGGCGAATGCAACCGGGACGACCTCGCCAGCGGTCATGGCCGGATTCGCGCGGCGCGCCAGGTCGGGCCCGGCGTGCACCAGCCGCACCGGCTCACCGAGAAATTCACTACACCAGCGGGCCGCGTCATCACCACAATCTTCGGCGTTGCCGCGATGCGACCAGATATCAACCAATCTGAGAACCGGCTTGGCCGGGATCGGTACTGTTAGCCTGGGAAGCGATCCTATTGGGCCAAGCTCGAGGCCGCCGTCAACCGGGACCGCCGCGACCAGCGCCAGGCGAGGCTGGGTGCGTTGCGTGATGAATCGCCCGCGCGCATCCACCAGCAACCAATGTCGGTCAAAACGCAGGCCCTGGGCGTCAATCGCCACTTCCTGCCTGGCGATACCACGCGCAGATTTGAGTGGATAGACGGTCAGGTCCTGCACGCGCGCGAGCCACATTGTGGCAATGTTACGCCTTCGGTCATTGAAGGGAATCCGCCATGCAATCAGAGTTGAGGCGCCTGCTGGGAAACAATGTCGGCGCCGATGAGCTGATCGACGATCCGGTCGAGGCCGCTGCCCTGGCGAGCGATGTCTACATCGCCGGCACCGCCCTGGGCGCGCTGCGCTGTCGCAGCGCAGACAGCTTGTCCCGGGCCATGGCCATCCTGCAGCGCGAGCGCATTGCCATGGTGCCACGCGGCGGCGGCATGTCCTACACCGGCGGTTATGTGCCCGCGCGAGCGCGCAGCGTCATCATCGACACCAGCGCGATGAATCGCATTATTGAGATCAGCCCCGAGAACATGCTGATCAGCGTCGAAGCGGGCGTTACCTGGAAGGCCATTCACGAGGCGCTCAAGCCGCTGGGACTACGCCTGCCTTTTTTCGGCACTTTTTCTGGCGCCAAAGCGACTGTCGGCGGTGGCCTGTCCAACGGCGCGCTGTTTCTGGGCACCGCCCGCTACGGCACGGCCACGGACTGCATGTTAGGTCTTGAGGTCATGCTGGCCGATGGGACACGTGTACGGACCGGACAGTCGGGGTTCGAGCATGTCGCGCACTGCTTCTACCGCACCTATGGCCCGGACCTCGCCGGGCTGTTCACGCATGACTGTGGCACGCTGGGTGTGAAAATTGCAGCGACCTTCCGGCTGATCGAGGCGCCGGTCCACTCTGGCTACGCTTCTTTTGTTTTTGCAGGCCCGGCGCAAACGGCCGCGGCCCTGTCGGCTGTTGCCCGTACCGGCGCTGCTGAAGAAGCATACGTTTTTGATCCCGCATCGACGCGCAAGAATCTGCAGGCCAATGGCATCAAAGACGATCTGAAAACTCTCACCCAGGTGGTACGCAATGAGCGTTCGTTGTTGAAGGGGCTCAAGTCCGGAATTCAGCTCGCGTTAGGCGGCAAGGATTTTGTTGCTCCGGACGCCTTTTCCCTGCATGTGGTCGCCACGGGCAGGACGGAAGCTGCGGTAGAGGCTGATCTCGATGCCTGTCGCGAGGCCGCACTCAAGGGAGGCGGCGCCGAAATCGTCAATTCCATACCCAAGGCGGTACGCGCCGGCCTGTTTCCGCATCCCAATGGCGTGTTAGGGCCCCAGGGCGATCGCTGGGCGGCGTTGAATGCGAAAGTTCCGCACTCCGGCGCCCTGGCGCTGATCAATGCGTCCGCGAAGCTGCTGGCGCCGCACGAGGCGCGCATGCAGGAACTCGGTGTCTGGATGAGTTATCTTTATATAGCCGTCGGCAATCATGCCTTCAGTTTCGAACCTGTTTTTCACTGGTTCGATGAATGGCTGCCGATGCATCGGCGCACCCCGCAACCCGCATTCCTAGCGGATCTCAAGAATCCGGCGCCGAATCCGGCTGCGCGGCAGCTGGTGGAGGAATTGCGATGCGCGATGACCCGGCTGTTCCGCGAACACGGCGCCGCGTCCAACCAGATTGGCAAGACCTATCAATATCGCGAAGCGCTGCGCGCCGAGACACGCAATCTGCTCGATAGTCTGAAGCGCTCGGTCGATCCGCTGGGTCTGATGAACCCGGGGGCGCTAGGCTTCGATCGTTAGCAGCCGGCCCGCGGAGTTGCTGCCGAGACCGGCGTCGCGGTCATAGGTGGTCGCCGGTGGGCGCGCGGTGATGACCTCAAGCATTCCCTCGACCCGTCGTAAGCGCGCATTGACCATGAGTCCGTTGCGTTCGTTCAATTCGCGACAGCGCGTGGCGAGTTCGGCGCAGCGCTGCCAGTTTGCAGTCAAGCCGTTACCAGGATCGCACCAGCGCAGCATTTTCTCGAGGCCTGCATGACTGTCCGGATAATTCAGCAGCGTCAGCATGCTGCGCCTTTCGTCCTGGATCTTGAGCAAGGCGCCCATGGCACGGGAGCGGGCGTTGCCGCGTTCATCCAGCGCATCGAGATTGTTCGCGAGAATTGCCGCGTACTCGGTTTCCAGCAATTGGACTAGTTTTTCCAGTTGCGCTTCCTCGACCTGCAGCAGAGTCGCGATCTGGCCGCGATAAAGTGTTGAATCCACGGTGCGTTGCACCTAACGCTCGCGGCGTTGAGCTTCGGTCAATTCGGCGTCGGAACGCATCAGCCGTTCGGCGACCTTGCCGGCGTCTATCTGATAGCGGCCATCGGCAATGGCGGAGCTGATGGCCTTTACGCGGGCTTCATCGACCACGGGAATCCCAGCCAGCACTTTCTCCAGCGCTGCGAGCTGGCGCGCTGCGGGAGTGATTTCAATGTCAGAACGAGCGGCTTTGGCCGCTTTGTCGTCGGCGCGGTGCTCCTGGCCCACATCGCGCGGACGTGCGACGCTGGCACCGCCAGTCACACCGACGGGTCGTCCGTCGAGTCCGTCAATTTTGTGGGTCATGAAACGTTCTCCTACTCGTCACAAGCTGTTTCGGCGGCGGGGATGAAAACTTTAATATATTTGCGGGGCGACATAATCCAGATAATGTGAACTGCGTCATGGTTGCACACTGACAGTGGCGTCGGTGGCTGCGATCCCCTCGACCACACGCCGCGACGACAAGTTTTGCACCCGCACCCGGTCGCCGGGACGGGCATCCTGCATGGCCAGGCCGTCCGAGCGGATTTCGAACTCGCCCGTCCGCGCTAACAACACCACCGCCTGGCCACGCCGAATCGCCAGCTCGGGTTCCAGCATGTCGTACGTCAACACGGCGCCCGCAGTGACAGGGCGCCGCAGACGCCGGTCATGGAGGTTATCGGCAGTCTGGACCCGGTCTGCAGCGGTTCCGCTTTGTACCTGTCGGACCAGGCTGAAATCGTCAGCCCTGAATGCTGCGCCGCGTGGTAGCGGCCGGCGGGCAACCATGACAACGCGCTCGACCGACACGCGGGTAGGGATGTTGACGCGCCAGCGCGTGCCGCTGTCACAGGCGACCTCGACCAATTGACGTTCCTGGCCGGCCTGGCTGACGGCAACGATGGCACGCAAGGGGCTCGCGCAGGCCGGCAGACGCAGGCGCGGATCGGGGGAGACCGCTTCGACGTTAGCTTGCGCACCGGGGCCCGCAGTTTTCTGCACCATATCGAGCACGGCCGCTTTTGCTGCCTCGGTCAGCTGCGCAAGCGATTGAACCGCCGCAGTTCCGGCCAACGCCGCAGTGCTGCAGGCCATCACTACCCAGGGAAGCAGCCTGCTCTCGGGCAGTCGCCGGAAAATTGACCTTGGTTGATACATGGCTGATATTGAGCAAGCTTCATGCCAGCTGGCAACAATTGCCTGAAGTTTTTTTCAATCGTGCCGTTAGCGTGTTAGCAGACCGCGAAAATCGCCGTCACCAGCGAGGTCTTGCCGCAGCAGCGGCAAGCGCCGGCCATGCGCCGTGCGCCATGCCCGCAACTAACATGATGCCGATCACATTCCCGGTCCCAGGCGCCCAATTACAGCCGCTGGCACGTCGCTTGCTAGTAACCGACCGGAGTCAGTTCTCCGTCGGAGTTATCAAGTGTTCGACCTCGATGCACAAATTGGAGTTCACGCGGACGCGCTGCGGCTGCGGGCCCGACGCGGCGAGTTGATCGCCAATAATCTTGCCAATGCGGATACGCCCGGCTTCAAGGCGCGGGACGTCGACTTTCGCAAAGCGCTTGCGGATGCCAGGCAGCCCGGCCGCGCACTAACCCTCAGCACGACCAATGCCGGGCATCTCGGTCGCGGTGCCAACGCGGCGCTGCCGGATGGCACCGGTGTCGTTCAATACCGCGTACCCATGGCGCCGGCACTGGATGGCAACACGGTCGATGCGCAGGTCGAGCAGGCCGCGTTCGCGGAAAACGCGGTGCGCTACCAGGCAACCCTCAGCTTTCTCAACTCCCGTTTCCGCGGCCTCATGACCGCCATAACGGGTCAATAGGAATCATCATGTCATCCTTCAAGGTATTCGACATCGCCGGATCCGGCATGTCCGCGCAGAC
This sequence comes from Gammaproteobacteria bacterium, assembly GCA_031363155.1. Lineage (GTDB taxonomy): Bacteria > Pseudomonadota > Gammaproteobacteria > Steroidobacterales > Steroidobacteraceae > UBA964. The sequence goes on from JANLTW010000056.1 coordinate 53,601, forward strand.
TGTGCGGCTCAATACGGTCGCGAGCAATCTTGCCAACGCGAACAGTGTCAGCGGCGATCCATCCCAGGTCTACAAGGCACGGCATCCGGTTTTCCATGCGCTGCGCTCCGGCGCAGGCAACGAAGACGGGGCGTCAGTCCAGGTGTTAGGCATCACCGAGTCGCAGGCCGCGCCGCTGACGCGCTACGAGCCGGGCAATCCGCTGGCAGATGCCAACGGCTACGTGTACGCACCCAACGTCAGCGTGGTCGAGGAGATGGTCGACATGATCTCCGCCGCGCGTTCGTACGCAAGCAATGTCGAAGTCATCAACACCTCCAAGGAGTTGCTGCTGGCGACTCTGCGGCTCGGGAGCTAAGCAATGGAAACCGCAATTGCGCCTTCGATCAGTGAAATCCTGTCGCCTGGTGCGGCGGCCGGGGGGAAACGCAAGCAGGAACTGCGACAGGAGGACTTCCTGCAACTGATGGTTACCCAGCTCAGGAACCAGGATCCGTTCAAGCCGCTCGCGCCCGAGCAGTTTCTCGGCCAGCTGGCACAGTTTTCCACCGTCAACGGCATTGAGGCCATGCGCAATTCCCTGTCCGGCCTGAGCGCGTCACTGCAAGGCTCGCAGGTCCTGCAGGGTGCAACCCTCGTTGGCCGTTCCGTGTTAGCGGCCGGGCAGGTTGCGCAATTATCAGACACCGGAACCATATCCGGCGCGCTGGGCGTGCCCGCGGGTGCCAGCAGCGTCCAGGTCAGAGTGATCGACGCCGGCGGTGGCCTGGTACGTACTTTCAGTGTTGCCGCGAACAGCGACCTCAGCGAGTTTTCATGGGATGGACGCGACAGTGGCGGTGCGCGCATGCCTGCAGGCCAGTACGCACTGCAGGCCATCGCTTCCGTCGGCGGTCGTCGGGAGTCTGTCGAGCTGCTGCTGCGTCAACGTGTTGACAGCGTCACGATCGATCCGGCTGGCGGTTCGTTGCGTCTCAATACCGCGGGCGGTGCCATCGCACTGGGCGATGTTCGCCGCATCATGTAACTCGATATCTAACAGAATTGGTAACAGGAGTCTTCCATGGCATTTCGTCTAGCGCTTTCAGGTCTCAACGCGGCTTCGGCCGATCTGTCGGTTACAGCTAACAATATCGCGAACACCGGTACCACCGGGTTCAAGGGGTCGCGGGCACAATTTTCCGAGTTGTTCTCCGTTTCGTCGACCGGTGTCAGCAGCACGGCGACCGGTAACGGCGTACGGGTGTCGAGCGTGGCCCAGCAGTTCAGCCAGGGAAACATCGACTTTACCGACAACAGTCTCGACATGGCCGTCAGCGGCCAGGGATTCTTCATTCTCAGCGATAACGGCGCCCAGCTGTACACGCGTTCTGGCGCATTTCTGGTCGATCGCGACGGCTACGTCGTCAATAGCAACGATCAGCGCCTGCAGGTATTCCCGCCTACGCCGCAAGGCGTTTTCAACACCGGGTCGCTGGCTGACCTGCGCCTCGTCACCAGCGAAAGTGCGCCGGCGGCAACGGCTACGGTCGAAATGGTCATGAATCTGCCGGCGAACGCGGCACCGCCGCCGTCGGCAGTGTTTGACCCGGCAGACCCGGACAGCTTCAATCACTCGTCGTCGATGACCGTCTACGATTCGTTAGGTGCGGCACATACGGCGTCCGTCTATTTCATCAAGACCGCGGTTCCAAACACCTGGACGCAACGCTTGTCGATCGATGGGTCGCTGGTTGGCGCGCCGCAGACCATGGTCTATAACAACACCGGCGGGTTGATTACGCCACCCACCGGACGCATCACGTTTCCGCCATTCACGCCCAGCACCGGCGCAGCCGATTTGAATGTCTCCTATGACTTCAGCAAGACCACGCAGTATGGTGGCGCGTTCACCGTCAATGCGATTACCCAGGATGGCTATACGACCGGCCGTCTGATCGGCATCGATACCGGCAGCACCGGCATTGTGCAGGCGCGTTTTACCAACGGGCGTTCAGAACCCCTGGGTCAGATTGCGATGGCCAATTTCTCCAATCCTAACGGCTTGCAGCAGCTCGGCGACACCAACTGGGCGGAGACATTCGGTTCCGGGCAGGCACTTAAAGGTCAGGCGGGCAATGCGGGTCTGGGCCTTATCCAGTCCGGCGCGCTCGAAGCCTCGAATGTCGACATCACCGAACAGCTGGTCAATATGATCACGGCGCAGCGCAATTTCCAGGCGAACGCACAGATGATTTCAACAGCTGATGCGGTAACCCAGACGATCATCAACATCCGCTAACGCTGACAGGCCAGGAGCAGACCCGTGGACAAAATGTTGTATGTAGCGATGTCGGGCGCCAAGGAAACCTTGCGCGCGCAGACGGCTAACAGTCACAACCTCGCGAACGCGTCTACGACTGGATTTCGCGCGGATTTGACGGCCTTTATGAGTCGTTCGGTGGCTGGGCCGGGACTCGAGTCGCGTGTCTATGCATCGGCCACCACGCTCGGCTGGGATCACAGCGCCGGAGCGCTGGTGTCAACAGGTCGCGACCTGGACGTCGCCGTCAACGGACCGGGCTGGATTGCGGTGCAGGATGCTGACGGCAACGAGGCTTACACGCGCGCTGGCGATCTGAAAGTCGATGTCAGCGGGCAGTTACGCAACGGCGCGGGACGGGCCGTTCTCGGTGACGGCGGCCCGATCAGCATGCCGCAGGGCACCGCCACGCTGGTGGCGGGTGACGGATCCATTTCCGTCGTGCCGGTGGGCCAGGCCGCAAGCTCGGTCAGCACGGTCGCGCGCATAAAACTCGTGAATCCTGGCGCAACTCAGCTTGAGCGCGGTGAAGACGGACTATTTCGCATGCGCGACGGCAGTGTCGCGCCTGCCGACGCCAGCGTGCGAGTGGCCAGCGGCTCACTCGAGTCCAGCAACGTCAATGGCGCGTCTGCGCTCGTGAACATGATCGAGCTGTCGCGCCGCTTTGAATTGCAGATCAAATCAATTCGGACTGCCGAAGAAAACGCCCGCAGCTCGGAAACGCTGCTGCGCATGGGCTAACACAGGAGTTATTTATGGAACCGGCACTATGGGCAGCAAAGACAGGTCTGGATGCGCAGCAAACGCGCATGACCGTCACCGCGCACAACCTGGCTAACGTCAGTACCAATGGCTACAAGAAGAGCCGCGCGATCTTCGAAGACTTGCTGTATCAAAACGTCCGGCAGGTAGGTGCGCCGACCTCACAGGACACGACGGCGCCCACCGGCCTCAACCTCGGCACCGGCTCACGAATTGTCGCGACCGAACAGATGTACACCCAGGGCAACATCAACACCACCGACAATGGTCTTGATCTCGCGATCAACGGCCGCGGTTTTTTTCAGGTTGCGCTGCCGGACGGAACCATTGGCTACACACGCGATGGCGGCTTCCAGCTGAGTGCGCAAGGCCAGCTGGTCACGAATACCGGCTATGTGGTGCAGCCGGCGATCAGCATCCCGGACGGTGCTCAGGCCATCAGCATTTCCAGAGACGGCATCGTCGCCGCGACGATCGCGGGACAGCCTGCTCCGGTGCAGGTAGGCACGATACAACTGGCTGATTTCATCAATCCTGCGGGTTTACAGCCACGCGGCGAGAACATGCTGACCGAATCGGCCGCGAGCGGCACACCGCAGACCGGCACGCCGGGGCTTAATGGCATCGGCTTCGTGCAGCAGGGTGCGATCGAGTCGTCCAATGTCAATGTCGTCGAGGAGCTGGTCGCGATGATCGAGACCCAGCGCGCTTACGAAATGAATTCCAAGGCCATTTCCACCACGGATCAGATGCTTGAATATCTGACCAGCAGAGTCTGACAATGTTGCAGTCCGAAAAATTCCTGTTAGCGGGCGGCGCAATCGCAGCTGCGCTGTTGTTGAGCGCCTGCGGAATCCTGGCGCGCGGCGAAGACATTCGCTACGACCCGGTATTGCCCCTGGCGGCTGAGTCGCAGCCCGCGACGGACGGCGCGATCTGGCATGACGGTCACGACATCCCACTGTTCGAAAACACCGTCGCGCGCAATGTCGGCGACATCCTCACCATTGTCCTGGTTGAATCGACGGACGCTTCGAAGAGCTCCAGTACGACGACCAAAAAAGCCTCGAAAGCCGACTTGCCGGGTCCGACCATTGCCGGTCGCGGGATCACCGTCAATGGCACCCAGATCCTGTCGGCCGGGATGGGAAACGAAACGTCCTTCAATGGTGAAGGCGCAAGCCGGCAGAGCAACAGCCTCGATGGCCAGGTGACGGTCAGCGTCGCGCGCCGCCTGCCTAACGGCAATCTGCTGATCCGTGGCGAGAAACTGATCACGATCAATCAGGGGCGTGAATTCCTGCAACTGCAGGGCATTGTCAGGAGCATCGATATTCTGCCCGACAACACGATCTCCTCGAACAAGGTCGCCAACGCGTTGATCACTTACAGCGGCAAAGGCGCCGTTGCCAATGCGTCCGCGCCTGGCTTGCTGGCGCGATTCTTCAATTCTCCACGGACGCCATTCTGATGTTGTCGTCGAAGCTTCCAGCGTTGACTCTGCTGGCGCTCGGCCTGGCCACGATGGACCGGGCGTCTGCGGAAACGGTCCGGGACCTGGCGGCGGTGCAGGGTGTCCGCAGCAACCAGCTGGTCGGCTACGGGCTGGTCGTGGGTCTTGATGGCACGGGCGACCAGACCAGCCAGGCACCTTTTACCGTGCAAAGTCTCAAGAACATGCTGGCGCGCTTTGGCGTCACGATTCCACCTAACGTCAACCCACAACTGAAAAATGTCGCGGCCGTCAGTGTGCACGCCGAATTGCCAGCCTTTATTAAACCGGGTCAGCGTATCGATGTGACGGTATCGTCGATCGGCAACGCCGGCAGCCTGCGCGGCGGCAGCCTGTTGATGACGCCGTTGCGCGGCGCCGACGGCGAGGTCTATGCGATCGCACAAGGGAGCATGGTGGTCAGTGGCTTCGGCGTGTCCGGCAAAGACGGATCGCGCATTGCACTCAATGTGCCGAGTGGCGGCCGAATCCCTAACGGCGCAAACGTCGAACGGGCGGTGCCGAGCAATTTCGCGACGCTCGATCATGTAACGCTGAACCTGCGTAGACCCGATTTCACGACCGCAAGTCGCCTTGCTGAGGCCATCAACACCAGGTACGGCGCCGGCACAGCGGCAGCAGACGATGCAGTGTCGGTGCGCGTTGCTGCGCCCGTGGATGTGAATCAACGGATTGCCTATGTTGCGTCGCTCGAAGAACTGGACGTTGAACCCGGCGACGCTCCAGCCCGGGTCATCATCAATTCACGGACCGGTACCGTGGTAATCAGCAGCCGGGTTCGCGTGCTGCCAGCGGCTGTCAGCCATGGGTCGCTTGCCGTAACCATCACCGAGCGCCAGGATGTCAGTCAGCCTAATGCGCTGGGTGGCGGCGATACCGCGGTGGTGCAACGCAGTGAGCTAACGGTCGAGCAGCCAGAGGCGCGCATGTTCCTGTTCAAGCCCGGCGTCGACCTTAGCGACATTGTTCGCGCGGTCAACAAAGTGGGCGCCGCGCCGGGTGACCTGGTCGCGATACTCGAAGCGCTGCGCGAGGCCGGTGCCTTGCGCGCCGAATTGATCGTCATATGACCGCACCGGTGGCATGGAGCGATCCGACGGCGCTGGAGAGCGTGCGCCGAGATGTTCGCAAGGGCGATGCCGCCGGATTGCGCGAGGTTGCGCATCAGTTCGAAAGCCTGTTCCTGCGCATGATGCTGAAGAGCATGCGCGAAGCCAGCAGCGGCGATCCGTATTTCGACAGCAATGAAGGCGGCATGTACCGCGACATGTTTGATGACCAGGTCGCGGTCGACATGAGTGCCAAGGGCGGCATGGGTCTCGCGGACATGCTGGTGCAGCAGCTCTCGAAGCATGTTCCAGGCCAGGTTGAGCCGGAAACAAAGGAGGCTGCTGCGCCAGAGCGCAGCGAGTTCGTACAGAAAATGTGGCCGCTCGCGGTCGAGGCCGGCAAGCGACTGGGTGTCGACCCCCGGCACGTCGTAGCGCAGGCCGCGCTGGAATCCGGCTGGGGCCAGGTTGCGGCTGGCAACAACTTCTTCGGCATCAAGGCTGGCTCTGGCTGGCGCGGCGCGGTGCTGGACAACCAGACACAGGAGTTTGTAAACGGCGCGGCGGTAGCGGTCGCAGCGCCGTTTCGCGCTTATAAAGATGTTGACGCGAGCGTTACCGATTATGTCCGCTTGTTAGGTGGTAACGCCCGGTACGCTGCTGTGCGTGGCACCGGCTCCGATACCGCGGCATTCACGCGGGCGATACAGGACGCCGGCTATGCCACCGACCCTGATTACGCGCTCAAATTGCGCGCGGTCGTCCAGGCAGTCGATGGCGCGTTGCCGAAAACTATCAAGGGCGGTCAGGATTGGCCGATAACACCCTCGACTGGTTCACTTTAGTTGGTGATTTCGCAAGGGATATGACAAATGGGCGACATGATGTCCACCGGTTTATCGGGATTGCTGGCGTTCAGGCGCGCTCTCGACACGACCGGACATAACATAGCCAACGCCAACACGGACGGTTACAGCCGTCAGCGGGTCGAGTTCGGTACTCGTGAGGCGACGCAACTTGGCAGCGGCTATCTTGGCAACGGCGTCAAGGTGCTGACGGTACGCCGCAGCGTCGATGAATTTCTGACCATGCAGACGCGCAGCTCAGCGAGCGGCTTGGAGCGGCTGCAGGCGTTCGCATCCCAGGCTGAACGCATCAACAATCTGTTTTCAGACGGTGCGAATGGCCTCGCGGCCAGCATGCAAAGGTTCGCGAACGCGATCGAGGGCGCAGCGTCCAACCCCAGTTCGCTGGCGGCCCGGCAGGTCTTGTTAGGAGAGAGCCGGTCACTGACGGACCGGTTGAAGTACTATGACTCCCAGCTGCGGGGTTTCGAGAACGACAATAACAGCCGGCTGAGTGCTGAAATCAGCGAAGTCGGCGCGCTGGCCAGCGGGATCGCGCGCTTGAACGATGAAATCGTACGCGGCACCTCGGGGACCGGCCAACCGCCTAACGACCTGTTGGACCAGCGTGACAGGCTGATCGAGGAGTTGTCGGGCAAGCTCAGTGTGCAGGTGGTTCCGCAGGATGGCGGCGCGATCAATGTCTTCGTTGGCAAGGGCCAGGCGCTGGTGCTTGGCGGCACAGCCAACCAGCTTGTGACCACGACTGATGTTTTTGATAACGGCCGGCCGGTCGTTGCGCTGCGCAACGCCCAGAACACGGTAGACATCACCAATTCCCTGTCAGGCGGCACCATCGGCGGGCTGCTCGAGTTCCGCAGTCAAATGCTGGACCCGGCGCGCGCCAAACTGGGCCGCATCGCAGTGGGCCTCGCCGATGCTGTGAATAGTCAGCATCGCGCCGGTATTGATTTGCGCGGCGCGCTGGGCACCGACTGGTTTTCGATCGGCGGCGCCATCGCGCAGACCGCCAGTACCAATTCCGGCAATGCCGCCATGACCGTGACGCGCACCGATACCAATGCGCTCACCGGTTCAGACTACATTTTCGAGTACACCGGCAGCGCCTATCAGTTGCGCGATCTGGCTAACAATGCGGTCGTTCCGATGACCGGAACCGGCACGGTGGGCGATCCGTTCCAGGCCCAGGGACTGAGTCTCTCGATCAGCGGCGTCATGGCTGCCGGCGATCGGTTTGCCATCAGACCGACACGCGAGGCGGTTGCTGGCCTGGGTGTCCTGATTCAGGATCCTGCCAACCTGGCGATGGCCAGCCCGATTCGCACCGGGACAGCGGCCGCTAACACCGGCAGTGGCGCAATATCGTCCGGCCTGGTTACGGATGCCAGCAATCCGCAGCTGCGCAGCGCCGTCAATATACAGTTCACCTCAGCTAACACCTACAGCGTAAACGGTGCCGGCAGTTTCGCCTATAACCCCGGTTCCGCGATTTCACTGAATGGCTGGCAGCTGCAAATCAGCGGCGCGCCGGCGACCGGTGATCAATTCACGGTCAGCGACAACATCAATGGCCTCGGTGACAATCGCAATGGGCAATTGATGGCCGAAGCACTCGGTCGCAAGACTCTGGCGCAGGGTTCGGCGTCGGTCAATAGCTCGGTCGGCGCCCTGGTGGGTGAGATTGGCGTGGCCACGAACCAGGCCGTGACTAATCGCGATATACAGCAGGCGCTGCATTCGGAAAATGTGCAGGCCAGGAACAACGTGTCGGGCGTCAATCTGGATGAGGAAGCAGCCCAGCTGCTGCGTTACCAGCAGGCGTATCAGGCGTTGACCCAGGTCATCAAGGCCGCGAGCGCAATGTTCGATGCCTTGCTGGCCGCGGCTCGTTAGGATCCGACATGCGCGTTTCAACATTCACGATGCATCAGTCCGCGTTAAATGCCATGCTGGCCCAGCAGGCATCGCTGTCACGTACCCAGAACCAGATCTCAACCGGGCGACGCATCCAGACGGCGGCCGATGATCCTGCAGCAGCAGTGCATGTGTTGGAACTGCAGCGCGCGCTGGCGGCGGCGGAGCAGCACCAAAGCAATGCTATCAACGCGAAAAATCGCATTAATCTTGAAGAAACGACGCTGGCGGATGCAACCAACGTGTTACAGCGCGTTCGCGAGCTGGCACTGCGTGCCAACTCTGGCGTTGTCGATAACGCAACCCGCAGCCTGCTGTCGGCGGAAATTCGCTCCAGACTGGATGAATTCATGTCCATGGCGAACCGCCAGGACGTCAATGGCGACTATCTTTTTTCCGGTTACGCATCGGGCACCCAACCCTTCGCACGGCCCGCCAATGGCGCGGTCCAGTATCTCGCTGATTCCGGCGAACGCCAGCAGGTTATTGCGCCGGGGCAGAAAGTCGCGGACGGCCACTCCGGTGACAAGGTCTTCGTCAAGATTCCGGAAGGCAATGGAGCCTTTGTCGCGACCTATGCGGCAACCAACAGCGGCACCGGTGTGTTAGGCGTCGGGACGGTCGTCGACCGGTCATTATGGGATCGCGGCGCCTATTCAGTGAATTTCACTGCACCCGGCAGCTACGAAGTGCGCGATTCCGCCAACGCGCTGGTTACCAGTGGCGCCTACCAGAGTGGAGCCGCAATCACTTTTCGTGGCATCAGTTTTTCGCTGAGCGGCGCGCCTGCAACCAGTGATCGGTTCACGGTCCGTCCCGCGTCGAGCGAAAGTATTTTCGCGACCCTCGATAGGCTCGTTAATCTGACATCGACGCCCACTGCGAATGCGGCCGATCAGGCCAGACTCAACAGCGATCTGACCGCCGTGCTGCAGCAACTGAGCCAGGGCATCGATCACATGGGCAGCGTGCGTGCTGAAGTTGGTTCGCGGCTGTCGGCAATCGATGTCGCCGATGAAGCCCGCGATGCCTTCGGCGTTGAGAACCAGCGCCTCTTGTCCGAGTTGCAGGACGTCGACTATGCCGAGGCCGTGACCCGGATGAATCGGCAGTTACTGTCCTTGCAGGCGGCACAGTCCTCCTACAGTCGGCTAGCGCAGCTGTCGCTGTTCAATTATCTCTGAACCGGCAGACTGTGACTTGCGTCGCAATTTTCGCGGCGCCCGTTTACCGGCCTCAAGTGCCGCCAGAACCCGGTCGATAAAGCTTTCGGAGAGCGAAGTTGCTTTGCACCGAGCTCCCTAACTTTATGCCCGGGCCCCCGCCGGGGTCCTGACAGTCCTGAGGAGAGAACTCCATGCTAGCGATTAACACCAACGTTTCTTCGATGAACGCGCAGCGCAACCTGACCGGCAGCGGCCTGCAGCTTGCCACCGCGTTGCAGCGACTGTCGTCCGGCCTGCGCATCAACAGCGCCAAGGACGACGCCGCCGGCCTCGCCATTTCCGAACGCTTCAACACCCAGATTCGCGGCTCCGAGATCGCGCAGCGCAATGCCAGCGATGGTATTTCACTGTCGCAGACTGCGGAAGGCTCGTTAGCGGAAGTCGCTAACAACCTGCAGCGCATTCGCGAACTGTCGGTGCAGGCCCGTAACGGCACCAACAGTGTTTCGGATCGC
>JANLTW010000067.1:0-8149 GCA_031363155.1 Gammaproteobacteria bacterium
GTTGACGCGGATCGGCTCGAAATCCGGGTTTTCGGGCAGCAGCCAGATCAGCGTGCCTTCCTGCTTGTAGCGCTTGACGGTGACCTCGTTCTCGAGTCGCGCGACCACGATCTGGCGGTTGCGCACCTCGGGCGTGCGATGCACGGCGACCAGGTCGCCATCGAGAATGCCGGCGTCCTTCATGGACATGCCCTTGACCTTGAGCAGGTAGTGCGGGCGCGGGCTGAAGATGTCCGGATCGATGTTGAGGCGCGCCTCGATGTGCTCCTCGGCGAGCATCGGCTGGCCGGCGGCCACGCGGCCGATCAGCGGCAGGCCCAGCTGCTCACGCAGCGTGTCCATGAGCTTGATACCGCGCGACGCGCCCGGAATCAGCGCGATGACACCTTTGCGGGCCAGTGCCCGCAGATGTTCCTCGGCGGCATTCGGCGAGCGGAAGCCGAGCTCGGCCGCGATTTCAGCGCGGGTGGGCGGCATGCCGGTTTCCATGATGGCGTGCTGGATCAGGCGGAGAATCTGGGTTTGGCGGGGAGTCAGGTCTGTCACGGGGCACCTCGCAGGCGGTCTCTGGTTATAAACACAGTACCTGTGATTTTATCCAGTTGCAAGCCTGTTATCGTGAACCCTGCATGCTGCCCCGGCTTCCCTGGCGGACCCTCGCCGCCCTGTTCCTCCTGACCCTGTTTCTGGCACCTCTGCCGGGGCTTGCAGGCCCGTTCTGGCGGGTCCTCGAGGATACCGCGCATGTACTGCTCTTTGCCGCGCTGACGCCGGTCCTGGCCCTCTGGCTGAGCGGCACCGGTTTGTTAGCCGGGCGCTCCCTGCTGACCGTCAATGCCTGCGCCTGGGGCCTCGCGGTCGCGCTGGGCCTTGCGATCGAAATCCTGCAGTCGCTAACAGGCCGCGACGCTTCCTGGAGCGATGCCCTCGCCGATGCCCTGGGCGCTGCATCTGGCCTCCTGGCACTGTCCGCCTGGCAACTGCGCAATCACCCCCGCAGCTGCTGGCTCGCGGCCGCCGCATCATTCGCACTGCTGATCATCGGCTGCTGGCCGCTCTGGCAACAGCTCGCAACCCAACTCGAAGCGCGGCGTGCCATGCCAGTGCTGCTCGGCGACGCCACACCGCGCGCGCTGCTCAACATCGAACAGCGCTCCGCCACCATCCAGCGCAACCCTCCACACTGGCGCATCCGGTTTCAGGACGACTTGCCCTGGCCGGGTATCACCTTTGAAGGCTGGCCCCGGGATTGGCGCCACTATCAGGTACTCGTGCTCGACCTGCAAAACCCAGACAACAGTGAGGCGGAAATCGGCGTTACGATTCGCGATGCGCAGGATTCCAATTCTTACGACAATCGCTTCAACACCGCATTCCTGTTAGCAGCGCACGCGCATCGAGTCATCGCGCTGCCCCTCGAAGCGGTGGCACGCACACCCGGAGGCAGGCAACTGGACCTGGGCGCTGTCCGCAGCGTTAGCATCTTTCGGACTCAAGGGAGCGGTCGCAGCCTGTTGGTGCGCGAAGTGCGCCTGCAGTAACCGCCAGGACACGCTCTTTTACTTCGATTTGCCGACTCGACAACGACGCGAAACCCTGGCGCCACGCTATGCTGGGCCATCATGTGGCGCAGCCTGCGTATCTCGATCCTGCTGTTGATCCTGCTGGCGGCCGGCGGCAGCGCGCTGCTCGATCGTTTTCAGGCAGCGGCCTGGGATGACACGCTGACGGTCGGTATTTTTCCAATCAACGCGGATGGCCGGCCGGCAACCAGCGCCTACCTCGCCGGTCTCGACCGCGAAAGCTTGGTACCGCTCGAAGAGTTTTTTGCACGCGAAGCGCTGCGCTATGGCGTGCCGCGCCGCTCCCCGGTGCAGGTGCGTATGCAAGCCGCCGTGCGGGAATTACCGCCCCTTCTGCGTCCCGGCAGCAATGCGCTGGCGCGCCTGTGGTGGAGCATGAAGATGCGCCTGTACGCACGGCGGCATGGCCGTGGCCGTGCCGGCCAGGTACGTGTCTTTGTGCTCTACCATGACCCCGCGGTCACAACCTCGGTACCGCATTCGTCCGGCCTGGAAAAAGGCCTGATTGGCGTCGTCTATGCTTACGCGGCCCGCCGGGCCGACGGACCTAACAGCGTGGTGATAACGCACGAAATCCTGCATACGCTGGGTGCGACCGACAAATACGACCCGGAGACCCTGCAACCGCTCTTTCCCCAGGGGTATGCCGAGCCGGAGCGCAATCCGCGCTTGCCGCAGCCCCGCGCCGAGATCATGGCCGGTCGCCGCGTGCTGTCCGCGCGCGAGGCGGAAATGCCGGGTTCGCTGGACGAAACGGTCATCGGACCGCAGACCGCGCGGGAAATTCACTGGCCTGAAGCAGCCAGATGACGTCCTCGGCGGGCGGCGTCGTCTGTCGCACCCTGCAGACAGTTCTCAAGATACTTATTGCGTTCGTGCGCTCATTTTGTTGGAGTCGCGCACGCAAGATTTTGCATGTGGTTCCACTTGAGGAGTGATTGATCATGACTAAGCTATCTTTGACCGCCACCGTGCTCGCCGCCGCGCTGCTGCTGCCGGCGTGCACCGACATGAAGCCCTACGACGCGAAAATCAGCGACCTTCAGTCGAAGGTCAGCGGCCTGGAATCGCAGATCGCTGCCGCCAAGTCGGCTGCCGACGCTGCCAACGGCGCCGCCGCCTCTGCCACCCAGGCAGCCAGCAGCGCACAGAGCACCGCCAATCAGGCCGCTTCTGCCGCCCAGGCCAGCCAGACCTGCTGCAATGAGACCAACGAGAAGATCGAACGCATGTTCCGTCGCTCGATTTCGAAATAGGGCATTCTTGCCTGATGAAAAAACGCCGCGGCAACGCGGCGTTTTTTTTGGAAAGTTTTTTTGGAAAGACCCTGGCTAGTAGCGGATCAGCGCCGCGCCCCAGGTAAAGCCGCCGCCAAAAGCCTCCAGCAGCAGCAGGTCGCCGCGCTTGATGCGGCCATCGCGGATACCGGTATCGAGCGCCATCGGCACCGATGCCGCAGAGGTATTGCCGGTGTCCTGCACCGTGACAATCACTTTGTCCATCGGCAGGTCGAGTTTCTTGGCCGTGGCCTGGATGATGCGCATGTTAGCCTGGTGCGGCACCAGCCAGTCGAGCGCCGATTTGTCCAGTTTGTTAGCTGCCAGGGCCTCATCGACAATGGACCCGAGCGACTGCACCGCAAGCTTGAAGACCTCGCGGCCTGCCATCACGATCGAGTGCTTGGCGCGGCCATTTTCGATTTCGGTAAAACCCTTGGACACGCCGACCGGGCAGTAAAGCAGGTCCTTGTAAGCGCCCTCGGTGTGCAAATGGGTCGACAGAATGCCCGGCTCTGCGGACGGCACAACCACCGCAGCGCCGGCGCCGTCGCCAAACAGCACCGCGGTGCCTCGATCATTCCAGTCGGTGATACGGGACAGTGTCTCGGCCCCGACCACCAGGGCGCATTTCGCATCGCCCAGCCGGATGAACTTGTCAGCAATCGACAGCGCGAAAATGAAGCCGCTGCAGGCCGCTTCCACACTGAAGGCCGGGCACAGCTTGATGCCGAGGCGCGATTGCAGCAAGGCGCCGCAATTCGGGAACACCAGGTCCGGCGTGGTCGTGCCAAAGACGATGAGATCGACGTCCTGCGGACTGACGCCCGCGGCCTCCATCGCGCGCCGCGCTGCCGGTTCGGCCAGATCCACTGTGGTTTCATCGAGTCTCGCAATATGCCGGCGTTCAATTCCAGTGCGCGTACGAATCCACTCGTCGGTGGTGTCCATGCGCGTTTCCAGATCCTTGTTGCTAACAACATTGTCTGGCAGGAAGCGGCCGGTGCCGGCAATTCGCGAAAATTTCAAGCTGCGAGCTCCTCGGCTTGCGCAATGTGCTGGATCAGGCCGCGTTCCGCCGCCAGTTTCGCAACACCGATGGCCTGCGAAAACGCCAGCGCATCGGCGCTGCCGTGGCTCTTGACCACAACGCCACCCAGACCCACCATGACCGCGCCGTTATAGCGGCGTGGATCCATTGATTCTGCCACACCGCGCAGCACCCGGCTCGCCACCAGGCCCGCGATCTTCGCGCCCAGATTCGCGGTAAATCCTTCCTTGAGGCGCCGGCCTATCAGGCTGGCGAGACCCTCGAGGGATTTCAGCGCGACGTTGCCGGTAAATCCATCGGTCACCACCACATCGGCGCGGCCGTTGAAAATATCATTGCCCTCAACAAAGCCGATGTAATTGATGCCTTTGCAGGCGCGCAATTGCGCATGCGCCAGCTGCACCAGCTCATGGCCCTTGAGCTCTTCGCTGCCGATATTCAGCAGGCCGACGCGCGGACTTTCGATGCCATGCACATCGCGGGCGACGATGGAGCCCATCACCGCGAATTGACGCAATTGCGTGGGCGTCGCCAGCGTGTTAGCTCCGAGATCGAGCATGTGGGTAAAACCATGTGCGGACGGCAGCGAGGACATGATCGGCGCGCGTTCGACGTTCGGCAGGCACTTGAGCACGAAATGCGCCACTGCGGTCAGCGCGCCGGTGTTGCCGGCGCTCACCGTACCGGCCGCGGCGCCGGATTTCACCAGGTCGATCGCAACGCGCATGGATGAGTGCTTGCGATGACGGATGGCATCGCGGGGCTTGTCGTCCATGGTGATGACTTCGGGCGCTTCGACGATCCGGTAGCGCTGGCGCAGTGCGCTGGCGCCCGGGCAGACGGCCAGCTGCTGCTCGATGGTCACGGCGCGCCCCACCAGCAATAATTGCAGTTCAGGGTGCGATCCGAGGGCGCGCAGCGCGCCGGGCACGCAGGCTGCGGCGCCTATGTCACCGCTCATGGCATCGATGGCCAGGGTTGTCATCGTGGCAGCGCCTGAAAGCGCTGTGCCGGAACGGCCAACACCGCGCGAGCTAACAGCGTCAGCAGCTATCAACCCGCCGCGTCGTCATCGCTGCGCTTCTCGATCACGCGCTTGCCACGGTAGAATCCGTCGGCGGTGATGCGATGGCGCATGTGCGTCTCGCCGGACTGCGGGTCCTTCGACATGGCCGGCTTGGCGAGGCCATCGTGCGAACGGTGCATTCCGCGCTTGGACGGGGTTTTGCGGCTTTTTTGAACGGGCATGGTCTACTCTCCTGAAACCTAACGCTGCTTGAGCAGATCCTTGAGCTGCGCAAACGGCTTCTGGGTAATTTCATCCGCGACCGCATTATCGGCCGAACTCTCAAATCTTCCGGCAATTTTTCCGGCAATTTTTCCAGCGCCTGCCCCGGCCGTACAATCCGCCGCGTCTTGATGGCGCGCGATCAGCGGCAGGGCTAACAATAATTCTTCCTCGACCAGGTCGCGAAGCACCACCCTGCCGTGTTCGGCTAACACCGGTTCCAGCCCCGCGGACGCTGCATCGGCCGACGACCTATCGGCCACCAGCGCCAGCGTCGCCGCCGCCGTCACCGGCCACATGAACATACCCATGCAACGCTCACAGCGCAGCGGCACTTCGGCCACGACTCGAACCCGCGCCACGTTGGCGCCGTGTTCCTTGCCGAAGCTGAGCCCGACCTGCGCGTCGCCAACAGCCGCCTGCAGGCGATCCTGCAGCCTTGGCATGCTGGCCAGCGCAACTTCGCCGTCGAAGCGTAGCTGCCCGGCAACCAGCCGGTCCACTTCCCAACTTCGCGACCAGTCAGATGGCATGGGGCGCGTATCATAGGTACCTCGCCCACCGGAGTCAAAAGAGAATTCAGCCCCTGGGGCCACGGTTAAATGATTGTTTTACAAGCGAAATTACCACTGCTGATCCTCGCTTCCAGCTCCCGGTACCGGCGCGAACTGCTGACCCGGCTGGGCTTGCCGTTCCAGGTTGAAAAACCGGATGTGCCGGAAGCCTATCTGCCTGGCGAGACACCCGCGAACCGCGCTGCCCGCCTGGCGCGCGAAAAGGCCGAGGCGGTGGCGCGGCAGCATCCTGAGGCCCTGGTCATCGGCAGCGATCAAGTCTGCGCGCTGGGCGATGCGGTTCTCGACAAGGCGGGCAGTCGCGCCGGGCAGGAAGCCCAGCTTGCGGCCTTGTCCGGCCGCAGCGCCGATTTTCACACCGCCGTCTGCCTGCGATCGCGCGCCGGCAACTATCTCTATGAGCACAGCGATCTCACCCGCTGCGTATTTCGCCAGCTAACAGGTGCAACAATTGCCGACTACGCGGCACGCGAGCCGGCGCTCGACTGCGCTGGCGGTTTCAAGGTCGAGGGTTTGGGGATTTCGCTCCTCGAGCGCGTCGAGTCGCTCGATCCGACCGCGCTCGTCGGCCTGCCCCTGATCGGCTTGAGCGCGGGGCTTGCCCGGTTCGCGAACCGGTCTTAGGTGCGCGCTCGAGCTGACTGATCACCGCCGACAGTTCCTCAGGCAGCGGCGCGCTGACCGCGAATTCCGTGCCCCGGTCCGGCCAGACGAACGACAGGCTGGAAGCATGCAGAAACATGCGCTTCAGACCTAACAACTTCATGGTCGCGTTGAATTCCCGGTCGCCATACTTGTCGTCGCCGGCAACCGGATGTCCGGCATAGGCCGCGTGCACGCGGATCTGGTGCGTGCGGCCCGTTTCGATGCGCACTTCCATCAGTGTCGCGCGTTTGCCGAAAAACTGCACCGGCCGGAATTCACTGAGCGCCGATTTGCCGCCCGGCATCACCTTGACGGTACGCTCGCCACTCACGCGCAGATCGGTTCGCAACGGCGCGTCGATACGCTTGATGCCCAGCTGCCAGCTGCCGCGTACCAATGCCAGGTAGCGCTTCTCGAAGCCATCGCTCTCATCGTCGCCGCGCAACAGCGCATGCAGGCTGCGCAGCACCGCGGGCTTGCGCGCGACCAGCAACACACCGCTGGTATCACGATCCAGGCGATGCACCAGCTCCAGGGTTTCATTCGGGCGCGCCGCGCGCAGCGCCTCGATCAAGCCAAAGCTAACGCCACTGCCGCCGTGCACGGCGACGCCGGCCGGTTTGTCGAGCGCCATCAGGCGCTCGTCTTCAGAAATGATCGCCCGCTGGATCCGCGCAATTTCGGCCGCCGACGGGCCGCGTTTGCCGCTGCGTGGCGCGGCTGCGGCGGCGGCTGCAGGCGCTGCCGTGGCCCTGGGCGCTGCCGCAGTAGCAAGTGCAGGCACTGCCGTGCCGGCGGGCTGCAGCGCCGCGGGCTCGGCCGGTCCGTCGCGTGGCGGCGGCGCCTCGAGCCGCACCGGCGGCACACGTATGTCGTCGCCCTCCACCAGCCGCTGCTCCGGCTGCACGCGCTTGCCGTTGACCCGCACCTCGCCCCGTCGCACGAGGCGGAATATCCGGATCCTGGGCAGCTGCGGCCACAGGTTCTGCAGGAACTTATCCAGCCGCCGACTGGCGTCATCGGCGCTGATTTTTACGTGCCTGACGCCTGCGGGGCTCACGCTTGGTGTGACGTCTGACACAGTCATTCCATCCTAAGACATTGTTTTTACAGCAGTCTTGTCATATTATCCGGTTGTCGTCCCGGGCCTGCGCCTAATTCGTGCAGTGCTGGGATGCACATGAACGCGGTAGCAAAGCTATCGCATGTTAGTTGGTTCCGTTTAGCGGAACCATCAAAGCAAGGCCGACTGGCCGTTGCCGCAGGTTTGAGCTGGGCCCGTCACGGGTCCACTTGGATGAGTTCAAAAGACTCCCTGTTGCGCCGGCGCTCGTAGACCCGAATGCGAATTTTTGGCGCAGCGGCGCTTGCCAGTTCTCAACTGGCGGCGACGCAGCATGCAGAAGCCCAAAACCATACCGAAATGGCTCGGCATTTTCTCGCGCCCATCTCACCCGCTTTTGGTCTGAACACCCGTCTGCGCACCCAGCGGTCGCACGGGCACAGGCTCTCGTTAGCCACGAACGTCGCACACCAGACGGCCCCACAATGGAGTAATGGGGTTAATGAAACGCATGTTAGACAACGCTACGCAGCAGGAAGAGCTGCGTGTCGCGTTGGTCGATGGTCAGAAGCTGTTTGATCTCTCAATCGAGCTATCGTCCAAAGAACAGAAAAAATCCAACATCTACAAAGGCCGGATCTCGCGCGTAGAGCAATCGCTCGAAGCC
>JANLTW010000084.1:0-1942 GCA_031363155.1 Gammaproteobacteria bacterium
GCGAGCCGCGCCGCGCCGCCCAGCGCCGGCAAGTCGATGACAAAGCCGGCCCCGACAATCTCCGTGCCCTGGCGACGCAGCAGATTCACGGCCGCCGTGGCGGTGCCGCCGGTGGCAATCAGGTCGTCGATCAGCAGCACGCGGTCCTGGCCGGCGACCGCATCGCTGTGCATTTCCAGGTGATCGACGCCGTACTCAAGCGAGTAGGCGATGCTCACCGTGACATGCGGCAGCTTGCCTTTCTTGCGCATCGGCACGAACGCCGCGCCTAACACGTGAGCGACGGTGCCGCCGAGGATGAAGCCGCGCGCCTCGATCCCGGCGACGTGCGTGATACCAGCGCCGCGCCAGGGTTCGGCCATGGCATCCACCGCCAGCCGGAAAGCAGCGGCGTCGCCTAACAGCGTGGTGATGTCACGGAACTGGATACCCGGTTTTGGGTAGTCCGCAATCGTGCGGATGGATCGCAACAGGATCGCGTGCTGCTCGGGCGTCATGGTTTTGTGGTTACGGACTGCAGGAATTCATGGTATTCGGCCGAATCGCGCAGCAATTCGCGCGCCGTGCTGCGAATTTGATCCACGGCGTCTGTGGGCAACGCAAACGAAGTCGGCATCAGCCGCAACACCTTGCGTCTTTCGGGGTCCTTGACGCTCTCGAAATTCACCTCGACCAGGTGCATCTTCACGGCACTGCAGGTGGCCGCTTCGTTAGCTGCCAGGGCGGCCTGGCAGCGCGCGTTGCGCAGCTCATCGCCCCACGCGGCAACGCTGCGGCGTAGCAGTTCCACCGTTTCAAAATTATAGCGATTGATCTGAACCGTGGTCGCAGCGTCGACCACCTGTGTCGCGGACGGTCCGCCTTCCAGTTGGTCCCAGCTCGAGTTCAGGCCGCTCTGCGCATTGACGACCACAAACAGTATGTGGTCCGTTTCGCCGAGACGTTGCCTGGCAATTGTTTGCTGGATGCCACCCGCGAAAACCACTTCGTCCAGTATCGCCCGCAGCCCGAGATTGTCGCTGAGGCCGCCGTCGACCAGGTGAATGTAAGGCCGCTCCACCGACTCAAGATAGGACGAAATGATCTCTGCCCGCTGCCCGCGGCGCGAGTCATGCTGGTCGTTAGCCAGCTCCATGCTGACCCAGTCCGGAACCTGATAGCCGCATCGACCCGCGTAGTTGCGGAGTGTGATCGGCGAGAACAGCACCGGCACCGCCGCCGAGGCGACCGCTGCGCGTGCCAGCTGCACTTTGCCGAGATCCGAGCAGATTAACGCAAACTGATCGGCAATAAACGAAAAGGGCGCGCCGCGCGTGAGATCGGTCGCGTTGATGATGACGCTGGCGCCGCGCTCACGGGCCAGGTCGGAGAACGTGGCGCGGTCGAAGACTTCGCGGTCGAACCAGTCCGCGATCAGGTCGCTGCGCGAAAACTTGCTGGACCAGAGGCTGCCCCAGTTGCGTGGCGCGAAAACCGCGCGCTGCAACGCTTTCTGGACATCGCGATACAGAAACCGTGGCCCGAACGTCTGCAGCGTCTCCGCGCCATGCAGGCCGAAATACGCCGCGATGAAGCTGCCGCCGGACACGCCCGAGACCACATCGATTTCATTCAGCAGACTGCGTTCGCGGCCGTCAAATACAATGTTGGTGGTGGCCAGTTCCTCGAGCACGCCGTAGCCAAAAGCGGCCGCGCGCGTGCCGCCACCTGAAAACGTCACCACGACAAAGATATGATCGGAGCTGCCGCGGGGTCTCAGTGTGCGGGCGCGTTCGATGCGCTCGGCGGAATAGGTATCGAGCGGCGGGTTGACCGGGTAGTGCAGGCTGGAGCAGGCGCTCAAAGATAAAGCCGCTGCCGCCTGTAACAGGAAAAGTACACTTCGCATGGCATCATTGACACCGACACCACGGGGGTTCGTCAAGTGATAAGAAAATTCGGC
>JANLTW010000108.1:0-13678 GCA_031363155.1 Gammaproteobacteria bacterium
GATCGTCGTCACCAGGCCCCGCAGCGCGTCGACCGCATAGTTGATCGAATCCGCGATCGCACCGGTCATGTCTTCGGTCACCGTGGCCTGCACGGTCAGGTCGCCATCGGCGAGACTCGAGAGTTCATCGAGCAGTCGCAATATTGCTTCCTGGTTCCGATCCGCGGCCAGGTGCTGGGTTGCGGCCGCCAGACGCTGGCGGTCCGCCTCGGCGCGCAGCTCGCGTATCTGCCGCCAGATCAACCATAGCGGCACCAGTGCTAACAAAGCGAAGATCGCCGGCCACCAGGGCCCAGAACCGCGCGCCGGATTATCCTGGCGCGCTACCTCGGCTAACGCGCGGGCATTGTCGCTCAATGAGTCAACCTGCCGCGCCGACCCTGCGGTCCGCGGCGCTGCCGTGACGGCGCGGCGTACGGCGGCATTCAGGTCGGCAACGCCACTGCGCAGCTCGGCCAATTGGGCACTGGCTTCGGCACCCGTAATTCTTGGCAGCGCGCCAATGCTCGACTCTTTGCCTTCAAGACTGGCAACCACCTGGGCCAGGTAGTCGGCACTCTCGGCCAGGCGCCGGGTAATCGTTGCCGGGCGGTCGGCGCCGTCGGCTAACGCCGTCAGATCGAGTTGCACCTGCAGGGCGCGGGACAGGAAGCGCTCGCGAACGCGCGCTACCTGCTCGCTCATGCTGTCCGGGCTGCGTTTGGTCAGCTCGCCGACCAGTTGACTGATCTGCGGCACGCGTGCTGCCGCGATTGACACAGCCTGCAGCGTATCCGCGGTCGCTGTCGACGACCTGCCGATCGCATCCAGCATGCGCAGCACCACTGGCAGCCGCGCGTCCCGTGCCCAGGCACTGCCCTCGTTGTCAGACACCGCTAACTGCAGCCGCGCACCCGAATCGGCAAGAGCCTTGACGGCCTTGGCGTCGCCCGCGCGCGCGCGGCCGGCGTCGATCGCAATGTCGGTCAGGGTCTGCGCCACAGCAGACCCAGCAGTAGCAGTTGCTGCCGCCGCGCCAAAAATGACACCCAGAGCGGCGACCAGCAGCAATGCCACCGCAGCAAGGATCCACGTTGTAATGTCGCGTGGCGAAAAAGCCGCCACTCTTTTGCGCTCAGTCATGAACTCTTACGCCGCCGCATCCTGAAACGCCTGGCTCTCGACCAGGGTCCGCATGCTCAGCACCGGCCACTGCTCGGGGCCGCGCCTGAATGAGCCCGCCAGGTAGCGCTCCACCCGTACCACCGTCGGCGGCGCATCGGCCGAGAACTCGCCTTCCTGAAAACGCCGGAAACCTAACACTTCATCGACCATCAGCCCGGCCGGCACATCGCGATGGTTAACGACAATGACGCGCGTGTTGCGTGAGGTCGCGGTCACGCCGCTGCCGAAGAATTGCCGCAGATCGATTACCGGCAGCAACGAGCCGCGCACATTCGCGAGGCCCTTGATCCAGGGTTTGGCGCCCGGCACACGGGTCAGCGAGGAAGGCACCGACAGCACCTCGCGGGTTTCATCGCGGGCGATCAGGTACAGCTCGCCGGCCATGCGCAATGCCACACCGACCCACTCGCGGCTGGCTGCCGCCTGCTCGGCGGTGCCGGTCGTTGCGTTACGGCCCAGCTTGTCCAGCTCGGCTAACAATTCAAACGGACGGTCGCGCAGACCCTTGAGCGAACTGCTGTGACTTTGACCGAGAGGCATGCCCGTCAAGATGCTAACGTCGCCTGGGCCTTGGCCACCAGCTGCGCGGGTGAAACCGGCTTGATCATGTAGTCCACCGCGCCCTGGCGCAGCCCCCAGACTTTGTCGCTCTCCTGGCCTTTGGAACTGACCATGACGATGGGAATGGCCTGGGTTTCCGGGTCGTGGGAGAGCGCCCGCGTCGCCTGGTAGCCGTTCATGCCAGGCATCACGATGTCCATGAAAATGAGGTCGGGATGAATTTCACGCGCCAATCTGACGCCTTCGGCGCCGTCGACCGCCGTGGCGGTGCGGAAACCGTGCTTTTCGAGTGCGTGCTTCATGACATGCAGCTCGGTGGGCGAATCGTCGACAATGAGTATCAGCGCCATCGCTACTTCTCCACCTGGCTCTCGATAGCCGACAACAGCTCGTCCTTGGTGAACGGCTTGGTCAGGTAGTGCTCGGAGCCGACAATACGGCCGCGGGCACGGTCAAAAAGCCCATCTTTGGACGACAGCATGATGACCGGGATGTTCTTGTAAGCCTTGTTATGCTTGATCAGGGAACAGGTCTGATAGCCATCGAGCCGCGGCATCATGATATCGACGAACACAATGTCCGGAGTGGTTTCGGCGATTTTCGCCAGCGCATCAAAACCGTCG
Organism: Gammaproteobacteria bacterium; assembly: GCA_031363155.1. Taxonomy (GTDB): domain Bacteria; phylum Pseudomonadota; class Gammaproteobacteria; order Steroidobacterales; family Steroidobacteraceae; genus UBA964. The sequence goes on from JANLTW010000108.1 coordinate 2,349, forward strand.
ACCGCCGTGTGCACTTCGCAGCCCTCTTTGGCGAGCAAAGTTTCAGCGGTACGACGAATGGTCTTACTATCGTCGATGATCAGGACCTTGAGGCCCAGGAATTTCGAATTGGCAGCCGTTTCCACTCAACACTCCCGATATGCTGATACGGCCCGTGCAAGCGGTACGGGCAGCAGCGTATTGGCACACAAACCGACCGCAGCAGTGTTGCGTTTTAACATATAGAGGGACCCATCGCCATGCCACGCAGTTCACAGTTTTGCGCGATCGTTGAATCGGAGCGTTTTTCATCATGACTCCGGCGAGGCGCGTGGCGGTGGTCATGGACCCAATCGCCGAAATCAAGTATGCAAAAGACTCGACGCTGGCCATGCTTCTGGCGGCCAGCAAACGCGGTTGGCAGCTGAGTTACCTCGAGATGAGCGACCTTTTTGTGCGGGATGGAGTTGCGCTCGGCCGGGCCCGGCCGCTCGGCGTTGCTGCAAACCCTGACCGCTGGTACACGCTGGGCGAGCCAGGGGTCGAGAAGCTGGGCGGCTTTGACGCGATTCTGATGCGCAAGGACCCGCCTTTCGACATGGAGTACATCTACAGCACCTATGTACTGGATCGCGCGGTCCTGCAGGGCGCGCTGGTCGTCAACCAGCCGCAGGGCCTGCGCGACATGAATGAAAAAGTCTATACGGCCTGGTTTCCCGAGTGCTGCGCCCCGACGCTGATCACCCGCAGCATGCCGGACATGCACGCCTTCCTCGCCGAGCACGGCACGGCCGTGTGCAAGCCGCTGCACGGCATGGGCGGACGCTCGATTTTCGTGCTGCAACAGGGCGACAAGAACAGCAGCGTGGTGTTCGAGACCCTAACGAACCATGGCGAGCAATTCGCGCTCGTGCAGCGCTATATCCCGGAAATCGTCGTGGGCGGCGACAACCGGATCATCCTGGTCGACGGCGAAGCGGTGCCGTTCGCACTGTCACGCATACCGACCAGTTCTGACAACCGCGGCAACCTGGCCGCCGGCGCCAAAGGAGTCGCGCGGCCGCTGCGCGACCGGGAACGCTGGCTCGCCGCGCAGATTGGCCCGGTCCTCGCGGCGCGCGGCATGCTGTTCGTCGGCATTGATGTCATTGGCGATTACGTCACCGAAATCAATGTCACCAGCCCGACCGGCATTCGTGAAATCGACCAGCAATGCGGCACCGATATCGCGGCGCTGTTGATGACCGCCATTGCCAAGCGGCTGCCGGCGCGCGCATGAACACCCGATCACTGCTGCTGCGCGAAGGCTACGCACCGAGCGGTGATCGGCTGGTGACGATGATATTTCTGGCAGCGGTCGTACATGCGCTGGTCATTGCCGGCATCTCCTTCGTCGGCAATGGCGGAGATAGCGGCCCGGTCCCTGGACTGGAAGTGGTGCTGGTCGGGGAGGACCTGCCCACCGCGGAAAAAAATCCCGGCGCTCCCTATCTCGCGCAACGCACCCAGATCGGCTCAGGCACCACCGCGGAACGCCGGGCAGCGCGCAGCCCGCGATCGGAACCGGATATCGTCGGGCGCGACGGCGCGCCACGGCCGCGCGGCACGGGACGTGACAGTACCCTAACAAGCTCGGCGCCGAGCATGGATATATCCTGGAGCGGCATGACCGGCGAGTTGCAGCTGTCAGTGACCGCGGTCGAAGCGCTGGCGAATGCGCGGGCGGCCAAGCCGCCGGCCGAGGACAACAGCGAATCGACCGAGCTAACAGGCAAGCCGCGCGAGGAACTGTGGATCGCGCCGGATACCGAGAGCTCGGTTCTGGCGCCCTATGTGGATGCCTGGCGCCGCAAGGTTGAACGCCTCGGAACCCTGAATTTTCCGGCCGCGGCGCGGCGCGCGCTGGCGTCGGGCAGGACGCGCAGTCCCATCATCGAGGTGTCGCTGGTGGCGAACGGGGAGCTGCAGGACGCGAAAATCCAGCGCAGCAGTGGCAGTCCGCAACTGGACCAGGCGGCGTTACAGATTCTGCGGCTCGCCAGCCCGTTCGACCCGTTCCCACCGGAGCTTGCGGACCGCTACAGCGTGCTGCGCTTTGCCTATGAGTGGCGGTTCGAGCGCGGTGCCAGAAGCGATTGAGGCGCAGGCACTTGTTTCCGCGCAATCCGCACCTACATACTCCGCACTATGACGAGCGGCACTAATCTCAGCAATCATCTGCTGGTGGCGATGCCTTCACTGGAAGACCCCAATTTCAGCCAGACCGTCACGCTCATTTGCGAGCACAGCCTGGAAAAAGGCGCCCTGGGGATCGTGCTGAATCGCCCCCTGCCCATGACACTGTCCGAGGTGCTGCAGCAGATGCGTCTAGAGGCCAGCGACGCCTCGATCGGCGCGCGCTCGGTACTGCGCGGCGGCCCCATGAACAAGGACCGCGGCTTTGTCGTTCATCGGGCCGGCGGCAATTGGGACTCGACCCACACGATTTCCGAGCAGATTCAGGTCACGACCTCCCGGGACGTGCTGGCGGCCATGGCGCGCGGCGAAGGGCCCGGCGATGCGTTCATCGCACTCGGCTATGCGGGCTGGGAAGCCGGCCAGCTGGAGCGTGAGCTGCTGGATAACGCCTGGATGGCCATGCCGGTCGATGAGAATATCGTGTTCGGCACACCCTTCGATGAGCGCTGGCCCACCATCTGGCGCCGGCTCGGCATCAACACCCACGATATCAGCCGCGTCGCCGGGCATGCCTGAGGCTGGCGCGCGCCGTGCGCCACAAATCGTTCTCGCCTTTGATTTTGGCCTGCGGCGCATCGGCGTCGCCTGCGGCAATACGGTCAGCGGCACTGCTGCGCCCCTGACCACCCTGCTGGCGCAGGACGGCGTGCCGGACTGGACCCAGCTGCTGCGCGTGGTCAAGGACCAGGGTGCAACCCAACTGGTAGTCGGCCGCCCCTATAATACCGACGGCACTGAGAGCGCGTTATCCGCGGCCAGCGATCGATTCGTAGCCGAGCTAACAACGCGCTGCCAGAAATCCGTTGCGCGAGTCGACGAGCGCTATTCCTCGCTCGAAGCCGAGGCGCAGCTGCGCGCCGCCCGGCAGTCCGGAACGCGCAAACGGGCCGTAGCGAAAGGCGATATCGACAGCCACGCGGCAGCGACCATTCTGGCGCGCTGGCTGGCAGGGGAAGGACAACCGAACTGATGGCGGCAATGCAATTTCGTGCCGATGGCAGTCTGCGCCACCTGCTGACCCTGGACGGGCTCACGCGCCCGCAGCTCGAAGCCTTGCTGGAGCGCGCGCAGCACCACGTCAGGCCCCTGGGCCAGCGCCCGTCGCAAAGCCGCGCGCTCGACGGCGTGACGGTTGCAACGCTGTTCACCGAGCCGTCGACCCGCACGCGCGTATCATTTGAACTGGCCGCGCAACGTCTCGGTGCCCAGGTCGCGAGCGTGGAAATGCAGCTGTCGTCGCGTCTCAAGGGCGAGAGCATGCTGGATACGGTCTACACGCTGGAAGCCCTGCACGTCGACTGTTTCGTGCTGCGCGATGCTGAGGCCACGGTGCCGGACCTGGTTGCTAACGCCGTGGCACCGCATGTGTCAGTGCTCTCCGGCGGCGCCGGCAGCTATGCGCACCCGACGCAAGGTTTGTTAGATGCGCTGACGATTCGGCAGCGCAAGGGCAAGTTTGACGGACTCGCTGTGGCAATTATCGGCGACGTGCGCCACTCCCGGGTCGCGCGTTCCGCCTGGCATGCGTTCAGTGCCCTGGGCGTGCGTGACCTGCGCATCGCCGGACCCGACGCGCTGCTGCCGGACGCCGGTCAGTTTGCCGGCACGCGCCGCTGCCACTCGATCGATGCAGCCGTACATGACGCGGACGTGGTCATGATGCTGCGTATCCAGAAAGAGCGCATGACGCAGGCAGACATTCCCGATGGCGCAGCTTATTTCGCCGAATGGGGACTGAATGCGGCACGCCTGCGGCGCGCCAAACGCGATGCCATCGTCATGCACCCGCAACCAATGAATCGTGGCGTGGAAATCGACGGCGAAGTTGCCGATGGCCCGCAATCCGCGATTCGCGATCAGGTGCGTAATGGCGTGGCGGTACGCATGGCGGTGCTGGAAGCCGTGATTGCAGGCCGCGACGCTGGCAAATCCGCATGAGCCCAATCCGCATGAGCCCAATCCGCATGAGCAAGGAACATCGGCAAACCATTGCGCTCGAAGATGCGCGCCTGGTGGCACGCGAGGAATGTCCGGGCGAACAATTTGTGCTGCGCCTCGCGGCGCCGCGCTGCGCGGCACGCGCGTCTGCCGGCAGCTTCGTGCACTTGAGCTGTGATGACGACATTCCGATGCGCCGGCCGCTGTCCATCATGCGCGCCGATGCCGGCGAGGGCTGGATTGAGGTGCTGTTCAAGTCCGTGGGCCCGGGCCTTGCAGCCCTGGCGCGCCGCAGACTCGGAGACACGCTCTCGGTGTTAGGTCCCATTGGTCATGGTTTCACGCTGCAGCCGTCGCGACCCCGCGCGCTGATGATCGGCGGCGGTGTCGGCATCCCGCCGATGATTTATCTCGCCGAGGAGATTTACCAGCGCATGGCCAGCAACAGCACCGCGACCTGGCGGCCGCTGGTGCTGATGGGCTCCGAAATTCCGTTCCCGTTCAAGAGCCGGCCGTCCACCATCGTGGTGCCTGGCATACCCGCTGGCGTAATCGCCGCCATGCCCTTGCTGGATGGCTGGAGTATCCCGAGCAGGCTCGCGAGCAGAAGCGGTTTCCCGGGCTGCTTCGACGGTTACGTCACCGAACTCGCCGACGCCTGGTTGCAGACCGCTGACAATGCGCTGCTGGCGGAGACGCAGATCTACGCCTGCGGCCCGACGCCGATGCTCGAAGCAACGGCGCGGCTTGCCAGGAAGTACCGCCTGCCCTGCCAGGTATCACTGGAAGAATTCATGGCCTGCGCAGTCGGTGGCTGCGCGGGCTGCGCAGTCCAAGTGCAGACCCCGGACGGCCCCGCGATGCAACGCGTGTGCGTGGATGGGCCGGTGTTCGAGGCGTCGCAGGTTTTTTGACCGGAATCGTTCACTGCGCAGCTATCAGCGATGGCGTGGTTTCAGACGGTCGAATTGCGGCTCGCGGTCGCGAGCCCGCTCGAGCGCGGGTTCCCTCGCGGCGTCTGCGCGCTCAGGACACATTCGTAAATCGCAAACCAATAATGCATCGACTTCGCGCGCCACGACGCCGCTCGGCTGGCTCCAGCTTGCGCAAATCGAGCGTCTGAAACCACGCCATCGCAGGCGGCAGCAATGAACGGTCTCAATCCGGCATCCAGGCCGTGATCGTGTTAGCACGGCCGGCCCGGCCTCGCGGCACGCGCGGTGGAGCCGGCCGCGCGGCGGCGTTGCGCGCGAGCTCGACGAGGTTGGAATTCAAGACTTGCGAACAGGGGTCGAGCGCGCAGCCGCCGCGAGGGTACCGGCGTTTACGCCGGACTGCGACCGCGAGCCGTGCAGCGAGGCCGGGCCGGCCGTGCTAACACGATCCGCCCACAACGATTAACCAAAGTTGATCTTGGCTTCCAGGTTGGTGCGTGAATCGGCGTTGGCAAGCGCCTCGTCCATGGTGATGACTTCGTCCTGGTAGAGCTTGAGCAGCGCCTGATCATAGCTCTGCACGCCGCGCTCACTGCTGGTGCGGATAGATTCCTTCATGCCCATGATGTCACCCTTGCGGATGAGCTCGGAGATATGCGGTGTATTGACCATGATCTCAATGGCTGCGGTACGGCGGCCTTCATTGGTCATGACCAGCCGCTGCGACATGATCGCGCGCAGGTACTGCGACAGATCGAGATAGATCTGGTTGTGCTGATCGCGCGGAAACATATTGATGATGCGATCGAGCGTTTCAGCCGCGTTATTTGAATGCAGCGTCGACAGCACGAGATGCCCTGTGCCGGCCAGTGCGATCGCCGATTCCATGGTCTCGCGATCGCGAATCTCACCGATCAGGATCACATCGGGCGCGGCGCGCAGCGCGCTGCGCAGCGCGCGGGCGTAATTGCGCGTGTCGATACCGATTTCGCGCTGGTTGATGATCGAACGTTTATTGACGTGCAGAAATTCGATCGGATCCTCGATCGAGATGATGTGATCCGAGGAGTTCTCGTTGCGGTAATTGATCATCGCCGCAAGACTCGTTGATTTTCCCGAGCCGGTCGCACCCACCATCAGCACCAGCCCGCGTTTCATCATCACCAGGTCTTTCATGACCTCTGGCAGCCCCAGATCTTCCATGCGCGGCATGTCCGCGGTGATAAAACGCAATACCATGGCCGGATAGCCGCGCTGAAAGAAAACAGCGACGCGAAAGCGGCCGAGCCCGGGCTCAGATACGGCAAAGTCAATTTCGAGTTCGCGGCGGAAATACTCGAGCTGGTCGCTGCGCATCAGGCCGTAGGCCATGTCGCGAACCATTTCGGCGTGCAGAATTTGTTTGTTGACCGGGACAATCCGGCCTTCAATCTTGATCTTGATGGGTGAGTTGGGCGCAAAGAAAAGATCCGACGCCTTTTTGTCGGCCATCAACTTCAACAGGGGCTTGATGTTGATATTGGTCGTCGCCAGCGGGCCGATGCCCGAATCTGTCGCGCCCTGCACGGATTCACTGTTAGCTGACATTGATCGCATGCCCCAACGGCTGGTTAAATTCGGCCTTGATGATCTTCCTCGAGTATCGCAAGGCTGGAATTATCCAGTTCTTTGTGCTCGCGTTTGCCTTCAAGTTTGATTCTGAGACGCAGTTCATTCTTTGAGTCGGCATTCTTGATGGCCTCCTCGTAAGACACGAACCCCGTCTCATAAAGTTCGAACAATGCCTGGTCGAAAGTCCGCATGCCAAGGCGCGTGGAACGCGACATGACTTCCTTGATCTTGGCGACTTCGCCCTTGAAGATAAGATCCTGGATCAGCGGTGAATTCAGCATGATCTCGGTTGCTGCAATGCGCCCACGGGTGCCGTCGCGCGGCAGCAGGCGCTGCGAAATCAGTGCGCGGATGTTCAGCGACAGGTCCATCAGCAGCTGTTCACGCCGTTCGTCCGGGAAGAAGTTGATAATGCGGTCGAGCGCCTGGTTGGAGCTGTTAGCGTGCAGCGTTGCTAACACCAAGTGTCCGGTTTCGGCAAACTGGATGCCATATTCCATGGTCTCGCGGTCGCGAATCTCGCCAATGAGGATCACATCCGGCGCCTGGCGCAGACAGTTTTTCAACGCAATATGCCAATTGTCGGTATCGACGTTGACTTCGCGCTGCGTGATGATGCAGCCTTTATGTGGGTGCACAAACTCGACCGGATCTTCGATCGTGACGATGTGGCCGCGGGTTTTTTCGTTGCGATAACCGACCATCGCCGCCAGTGTCGTCGATTTGCCCGAACCCGTGCCGCCAACCAGGATCACCAGGCCGCGTTTTGTCAGCACCACCTCTTTCAGGATTGGCGGCAGATCCATCTCTTCGATGGTCGGAATCTTCGAATTGATCAGGCGCAGCACGCAACCGGTCGAGGCCTGCTGCACGAATGCGTTGACGCGAAAACGCCCGATGCCCGGCGGCGCTATCGCAAAATTGCATTCCTTGGTGGAATCGAATTCCTTGGTCTGGCGATCGTTCATGATCGCGCGGGTGATGATGTTGGATTGCTCCGCCGTCAGCGCGCGCTCGCTTTGCGGGCGAACCTCGCCGTCGATCTTGATCGCGGGCGGAAAGCCCGTGGTAATGAACAGGTCGGACCCTTTCTTTTCCACCACTCGACGCAGGAGATCCTGCATGAGCTTGATACCCTGGTCACGATCCATCAGAGCGCATCCTTGTTCGAGGCTTTAAAGCGCGCTTCTTCCTTGGTGATGACGCCTTTGGATAACAAATCCTGCAGACACTGGTCCAGGGTCTGCATGCCAACGGCGCCGCCGGTTTGAATCGCAGAAAACATCTGCGCGATCTTGCCTTCGCGAATCAGATTGCGAATGGCGGGGGTGCCGATCATGATTTCATGCGCAGCAACGCGGCCACCACCAACGCGTTTCAACAGCGACTGCGACACCACGGCGCGCAGCGATTCGGACAACATCGAACGCACCATTTCTTTTTCGGCAGCCGGAAACACATCGACAATGCGGTCGATGGTCTTCGCGGCAGAACTGGTGTGCAGCGTGCCGAACACGAGGTGCCCCGTTTCAGCCGCGGTCAACGCCAGCCGGATCGTTTCCAGGTCGCGCATTTCGCCGACCAGAATGATGTCCGGATCTTCGCGCAGCGCTGAACGCAGCGCCTCGGCAAAACCCAGCGTGTCGCGATGCACTTCGCGTTGGTTGATCAGGCAGCGCCTGGACTCATGCACAAACTCGATCGGGTCTTCGATGGTCAGTACGTGGTCCGGGCGATTGTCGTTACAGTGAGCGATCATGCCGGCCAGCGTGGTTGACTTGCCGGAGCCGGTCGGCCCGGTCACGAGCACCAGGCCGCGCGGTAACATGCACAGGTCGCGGAAAATCTTCGGCGCCTGCAGATCGTCCAGCGACAGGATCACCGAGGGGATGTTGCGGAACACCGCACCGGCGCCCCGGTTCTGGTTGAACGCGTTGACCCGAAAGCGCGCCAGCTTCGGGATCTCGAAGGAGAAGTCCGTTTCAAAGAACTCTTCGAACGACTTGCGCTGCTTGTCGTTCATAATGTCGTACACCATGCTGTGCACGTCTTTGTGCGACAGCAGCGGCATATTGATACGCTTCATGTCGCCGTCGACGCGAATCATAGGCGGCATGCCAGCCGATAAATGCAGATCGGAGGCATTGTTCTTGACAGCAAAGGCCAAGAGTTGGGCGATGTCGACAGCCATTCGTACTCCCTATTACCTTGCCGAGTATAGATAAGGGGTCCGTCACGTCTATGTTAAACCCTCCGCAGATTCTCGCGGAACGCCTTACAAAGGTTCGAGATCGCATGGCTATGGCCTGTGCCGCAGCCGGCAGAACAGCCGACTGCGTCACATTACTGGCCGTCAGCAAGGGTCATCCGGCCGAAACCGTCCGCGCCGCGTCCCAGCTTGGTGTCCAGGATTTCGGCGAAAGTTACCTGCAGGAAGCCGTGGCAAAGACTGCGGCCCTCAAGGGGCTCGAACTCACCTGGCACTACATAGGCCAGATTCAGACCAACAAGACCAAGCCTATCGCCGAGCAATTCGACTGGGTGCACACCGTCGACCGGCTCAAAGTGCTGGAACGCCTGTCTGCGCACCGGCCCTATCACGCGCCGGAGCTGCAAGTCTGCGTGCAGGTGCGCCTGGCAGCAGAGGCCGGCAAGGGCGGCGCCGAACCAGAGGATGTGCTGGCCCTTGCGCAGGCAGCGCAGCAGCTGCCAAGACTGAAATTACGCGGCTTGATGTGCATTCCGCCCCCCGAAATCTCCGCCGCGCAGCAGCAGCACTGGTTTCGGATGCTGGCAGAGCTCACGGCACAGCTGCACGCCAATGACATCAAGACCGACACGCTTTCGATGGGTATGAGCGACGACCTGGAAGCCGCAATTCGTTGTGGCAGTACCCTGATACGGGTCGGCACCGCTATTTTCGGGCCGCGCACCGCGACCTAACGTTAGAATCCCGCCATGTCGATCAGTCACATCGCCTGTGTCGGAGGCGGCAACATGGGCCGCGCGCTGCTGCAGGCCCTGCTGCGTGCCGGAACACCAGCCACGCGCCTCGCCGCGGGCGAACCGCATGCTGGGACGCGCGCGGCGCTGGCGCAGGATCTGGGGATCGCGGTGCACGCTTCCAATGCGATGGCGGTCGAGGGTGCGCAACTGGTGATTCTCGCGGTCAAACCGCAGGAAGCACTCGCGACGCTAACAAACTTGCGCAGCGCTCTGGCGGTGAACAAGCCGGTGCTATTGTCGGTGGCAGCCGGCCTGCGCTGCGCGGATCTGGCGGCGGCCAGTGGCGCGCTGCGGGTCGTGCGCGCGATGCCGAACCGACCGGCCCTGGTCGGCGCGGGCGCCACCGGACTTTTTGCCGCCGACAATGTCGACGGCGCGGCACGCGACCTCGCGAGCGCCGTCATGCGCGCGGCGGGCAGCGTCGTCTGGTTGCCCGATGAGGCCATGATGGACGCGGTCACGGCGCTGTCCGGCAGCGGACCGGCTTATTTTTTTCTGCTGGCGGAAGCATTGGCGGCGGCTGGCGTGGCGCAGGGCCTGACCGCAGAAATCGCGGGAAAACTAGCCATTGCGACGCTCCAGGGCGCTGGTGTGATGGCCGCGCAAAGCGATGGCGACCTGGCGCGACTGCGCGCCGAGGTCACTTCCAGGGGCGGCACTACCGCGGCCGCACTCGAAATACTCGACGCCCCTCAGGGTCTGCGCCCGCTGCTGGCGCGCGCGGTTGCCGCGGCGACCCGCCGCGCCCAGGAACTCGGCCGGCAGGCGGCTCCAGAACCTAACAACTTGTCCCGGATGGAAAAGGACCCGCGCAATGGCTGACGCTTTTGGTTACCTGGCAGACGCGATCATTTCGATCGTATTGTTCTTCTTTTTGTTGCGGTTCCTGCTGCAGTTGAGTCGCGCGGACTTTCGCAACCCGATTGCCCGGGGAACGATGCAGCTCAGCAACTGGCTCATTCTGCCGCTGCGCAAGCTACTGCCACCAATTGGCCGCGTGGACACCGCATCGCTGGTCGCGGTGCTGCTGATCGCGGGCGCCGGAATCGGCATTGCCAGCCTGATCGCCGGCGTTGGCCTGCCGCCGGCCGATGTCTGGGCGCTCCGCACGCTGCGCATGTTGGCGAGCAACATTTTGCTTTTATACCTGCTGGCAATTCTCGTCGGCGTGGTAATTTCCTGGGTGTCGCCGGGAGGCTATTCGCCGGCACAAGCTCTGATCGAGATACTGACGGCGCCGATATTGCGGCCCATTCGCCGGGTGCTGCCAGCCTTCGGCGGTTTTGATTTTTCACCGGTGGTTGCCCTGCTCGCAATCCAGTTTTTGCGGATTTTGCTGGGTTTATAGGCACCGCCAGCGCGTGATGCACGCGCGACCCTAGAAAACAAGGGTTTTTTGAGTACCGACAGATAAAAATACTGCTTGCGCTCGCGGCCGCATGTGCTATTTTCCCGCGCGTTCCTTAACAATTATTGGAGTAGATACACATGGCGAAAAAGGGTGGCGCACCAACCAAGTCGGAAATCCTCAACACGATTTCCAAAGATACGGGCTTGTCCCGCAAACAGGTCGGTGCGGTGTTCGATTCGCTGAGTGGCGTCGTTAAGAAAAGCCTGCGCGGC
>JANLTW010000112.1:0-7538 GCA_031363155.1 Gammaproteobacteria bacterium
AGCGATTCCAGCTCGGATCGATGACTTCGAATCCTCGATGCGATCGGTACTGACACCCCTGCCTCAAGCAGATCGCCCGCAGCACCGAACTGCTGCATGCATGGACAGCGAATCGCGCGCACGCTATCGCTTTCGCGCCAGACCAACACGCTGCGGTAGAAATGCAGCCATTGCGCGTATTGCGCGGGACTTCGCAGGACCACGAGCGACGAAGGCTCCGGACGTGCCAGCTTGATAGTCGCGGCGCGCAGTATTTCCTCGTACGGTCCTCCCAAAGCCGGCCAGCCACCGATCACCAGCGCCGTCAACCGATCGGTACGCGAGGCGAGTTGCAAACCAACCGCACCACTCCAGGAATAGCCCCAATATGCGAATCTCTCAAAGCCCGCAGCGCTTGCGACCGAGAGCAAATCCTGCGTGACTCGCTCTGCATTCAGGTCGTCAGGAGCAATATCGCGGCTGCGGCCAATGCTCGGGTAGTCGATTAATATCACCTGATAGGCGTCGATCAACCTATCAAGATAGCCCCGGAGCATGGCGGCGCTGGCTGCACCGAAAATCTGCGTGTGACTCGCCATCAGAGGCAGACCGATCATCAACGCTGGTCCGGTATTTGTTCCCGCACCGTGCACTTCGAAATAAACGCCAGATTTTGGATCCAGGGGCATCTGTTAGCTCACGCTGCGGCCGACGAAAGCCATTCATTGATAAAATCGTCCAGCACCGGCAAGGTCACCGGGCCTACGGCCATCAGCGCGTCATGGAAATTCCGCAGACTGAAACGCGAACCCAGTCGTTGTTCTGCGCGGCGCCGCAATTCGCGAAACTTCAGGTTGCCGATTTGATAGGCCAGCGCCTGTCCGGGCAACGCGATATAGCGGTCGACCTCCGCAGCGATCGTGTCCAAAGTCAGACTCAGATGCTGCACCATGTAATCGATCGCTTGTTGCCGCGACCAACCCTTGACATGGAGGCCCGTATCAACAACCAACCGACACGCACGCCACATCTCCATGTCGAGCCGCCCGTAATGCTGGTGCGGGGATTCGTACAACTTCATGTCGATGCCAAGCTGCTCACAATAGAGTGCCCAACCTTCGACGCAAGCGGTGTATTTCACTGCGTTGTGCCGCCGGAACAGCGGCAGCTCGGTCATTTCCTGCATCAAGGCGATATGCATTAGGTGACCAGGCCACCCCTCATGCAATGCCAGTGGCACTAACATATAGAGCGGGCACTTGGATGGAATGCCACTGACCCAGAGCAAGCCAGGCGCCGATCCATCGGCCGGGCTCGGCTGTGCGTAGGCGGGTGGCATGCGCGCCGACAGAGCCTCAGGGATTGACTCGACGCCGTAGGTGATTCGTGGCAATCGACCGAAAAACGCCGGGATCAACCGATCGATGCGTTTTGCCAATACGCGCATCCGGTCCTCCAGTTCTTCTTTCGACCGTGCAAGAAACTCAGGTCCTGCCATCAAATGTTTGCGGTACGCGTCGAGGTCGCCGCCAAAACCCGCCTCGGCAACAACAGCCGCCAGCAAATGACCGATCCGCTCGACTTCCTGCAGGCCAAGTACATGTACTTCATCAGCAGACAGGTTCGTCGTCGTAAAATTCTGCACCAGACGCGCGTACAATTCGGCGCCTTGCTGATCGTCGGTACAGGCGACTGACTCCCGCGCATCTGTTAGCAGGGGCCCGGCCAACAGCGCTCGTAGAACCCGCAATGCCGGAATCAACCCGGCGACGATCGTTTCACGGGCCTGGTTGGCAATGCGGGTGAGTTGCGGATTCGAGGCAAGGTGGCTGCGTTTGAACGGCGCATACCAAGCCGATTCTTCCGGACTCGCAGGCACCGCAGCCACGAGATTATCAATCGCCCTTTGCAGCACAATCCGCGGGTAGCGAAATCCGCGCGCGTGTCCCGCCTTCAGGCATTGAGCAATGTCGGCGAGGTAAGCCGGTAGTGTTTCGAGACGTGCGGCATAGCGTTCGGCATTCTCAACATCGGTCAGATTTGTCGTGTTGGCAAAATAGACCGTCATGAATTCAGGTCCGACTGGCAGCAAGGACGGTCGCAGATGCGCGCCCAAGGCGTGCAGCACGCACAGATCGTCGAGCTCACGCTCCAGCAGTCGAAAAGTCGCCAGGTCCGCAGGCGCAAGCGACGGCCCGTTGATTTGACGCAGCTCAGCTAACATTCTTTCGGCTTGTACCGACTTGCGGTCCCAATCCTGCGGCGCTTCGCGAAAAACGACAGCGTCCACGGTTTTCTCGCCAGCGCCGATGGCAGTCAACGGAAACTCATAGCAGGTGAATTCCCAGTAGCGTTGCGCGAGCTGCGCCAGATCTGCAGATGCCTTCATGCTGGCCATGCCCGGCCTAACCAACACTGGGTGACGCCGGTCGCCAGACGGTACGCGCGAGACGCAGCAGGTTCCCACCAAGAATGGCCTGCAAGTCCTGCTCGCAATAACCTTTGCCTATCAGGCAATCGACAATCTCTGGTAGCTGTTCGGGCGCTACAAATTGTGGCTCTGCCGCGTAACCTATTTCAGCCGGAAACGTGTGCTGCATCTTGCGCACATAGTCGAGCAGCTCCTGCTGGTCAAACACGTAATCGAGCGACACACTGACAAACTCGGGACCGACAAGCTTCGCGACGTAGTCAACATGGCGCGCATATGTCGCGCTCGACGAATCGTTCTGGCCCAGAAACATTCCGACGCCGTTGATGCCGATCACGCCACCGGTCGCAGCGCAAGCTCGAATCAAATCGTCCGGGATATTGCGCGGGTGGAGTTGCAGCGCGCTCGGATTGCTGTGCGAGAAAATGACCGGCCGCGATGCCATACCCAACACATCGCGCGCAGTGCGGTGGCCCGTATGGCTAAGGCAGACCAGCATGCCGACCCGCTCCATTTCGCGGACCAGGTCACGACCAAACGCTGTCAAACCGTTGTCGTCATCCTGGCAGCCGCCGCCGGCGCGGTTATTGTTGTTGTAGGCTAACAACATCCAGCGGACGCCGAGCCGGTAGTACTGCTCCACCAGCTCCAATCGATCGCCAATCGCGTTAGCGCCTTCAATATCAAAGCCCACTGCCAGCCGGTCGGTCGCCTGGGCGCGCAGTACATCATCCGCGGAATCAATGAGCAGATAGTCAGCGGGTCGCGCCTCTATCCAGCGCCGCAAACTGTGGAGCATTGCCAGGTGGGCGACCGGCCCCATGTCGCCAAACCCGACGTTGAGCATCACCGCGCTGAAACCTGCCTGGCGATGCCGCTGTAATTGCGGCATGAACGAGTCGTCGTCCGGCCGCAGGGGCATACAGGCATGGTTATCCCACGCCAAGTGGCGACGCAGCACGGTTGTAGGGGACAGCATAAGCGTAGCCGAGACCCTATGACGTGCCGGGTATTTTGGGTTAGGCTCTGGAATCGATTATTTAGGGGAACCGACCGAATGGCCCGGCCGACTAAGCCAGCCAAAAAATCACCAGCCAGGGCCCGCTCGCCTCTCAACTTTTCGCAGGAACAACAGCGCGCAGCAGATGCCGCTGGAGAGGTCCGCAAAATGTCGCGCAGCGTGGTACGCACGCATTATGCGCGGGCAGGTGGCAGTGGCATAGCCGAAGTTGTGCGCCTGGACGACGACGTTCTGGTGTCCATCCTAAATTGTGTCGTTCCCAAGCTAACACGCTGGCACTACGATACTGACGAAGCCTTCATTCTGTTGCGCGCATCGCTCAGCACCAACGTAACTTTTCGCATCGCAGACCGAGCGCCGCTGGTTTTCAACCTGCCAGAAGTCACAATGGCCTACTTGCCCAAAGGCGTGGAACTCACGGTCGACATTCTTGGGGGCGCGCGCCAGCAGGGTATTGTTGCAGTATTTCGCGCCAGTCGGTTCGCTCAGCGCTATGGCCTGCGGCTTGAGGAACTGCCGCCAGTGATGCGCGAGGCGCTCGCCCATTCTACCGACGTCGGCCGCCTCGCATCGTTCCCCATGGATCATCGGATTGCGGAGCTGGTTGCCGAGACACTCGATACACGTTTGCGCGGCGAAATTCGCGTCGTTCAATATGCCGGCCGCCTTGCGGAACTCGTGGCGTTCACACTTGATGCGCTCTGGCAGACCCCCGCGCCACCCAACAAAGCGGTGTTGCTGAGGCGCGATCTGCTGTTGGCTAACAAAGCGCGCGAACGACTGGAACGCGACTATCGCCACCCGCCACTGTTCGCCGACCTGGCCCGTACCATTGGCACCAACCAGAACAAGCTCAAAGCGATATTCAAAGATAGTTTCGGACTTACCATGGCGGACTACTGCCTGGAGCGCCGCATGCGCGAAGCCCAGCAACTGCTCCTTGAGGCGAAGCTAACTATTGCCCAGATCGCACAGCAGGTTGGATACGAGCATCAAAGCAGCTTCACCGCCGCCTTCAGGGGTCATCTCGGAATGGCGCCCCGCGCCTATCGAAAACACCGCGCGCCGTTCCACTTGCCCCTGGAGCTTGCCGACACCCAAACCGCGGGCATCGGGTGAATCTCCTAAATGCGCGCGCAGCTGAAGTTGTGCTTGCGACCTGCGAGCGGAAGTTTCCACCCAAGGCAGCTCCCCTCTTGGCCCGACCGAAATCGCAAACCAACAGCGACGACGAATTTCGATGCGCCGCAACTCATTGATCTAATTGGCCGCGTTAGATGAGTCCGGCCAGTCCATCATTGGCGCAATCGATAGAATATTGTTTTTCAATAGTTCCTGTCTATTTTCTGCTAGCACGTTGTGATTTGTTAGCCATAAATTCTGCCGCAATAAACGCCAACTGAATATTGTATGAAAGCATGTGTGTACGCGAGTCTAGATGTCGCCTGCCAGGCATTGGAACAGCACCGTTAGCCACCCGATTTACTCGCCGGCCTAGGCGCGTTCTTTTCAAAAGACCAATCCGATCTACAGATAGCACGTCGAACTTGACCTGCCGGCGTAACCATTTGTGCAGACAGCTGTTGTCGGACAGCAAATGGCTGATTGCTTGGTCCAACCAGAGACTATTTCGGCTCAAATGCCGGCAGGCGCGTCTTTTGCCAGGTTGTTGGCTGCATGCAGACCACAAAATTTATGGCTCATTTTCAGCTGGCGACCGGCCGTGAGCGGCCCCTCTGGCGGGCTCCATACTAACGGCGTAGGCTTGACCCGATTGACACAATAACAAGATAGGGGTCATGGCCGTGAGCTCGGCACTGCTTTGGCGAGCCGCCTTTTGCGCAGCGGGTATCGTATGTGCAGCGCAAGTCATTGCCGGTGATTTTTCGGCAAGTTTGGTTGCGGCTTCTGACTACGTAGAACATGGTCTTACCCGATCCTTGGGCCGGCCGATGCTGCGCGCGCAGGCGGGCTGGTACGGTGATCAGGGCGCGAGTCTCGGGATCGCGGCCACCGCGCTCAATCTGAACCCCGGCCCCGGACCCACGCATGAAGTCGCCGCGTACGCGCGTCAGTCCTGGCGCATTCGCGAGAGCTGGCGCCTTGGCGCAGCGTTAGCTCATTACAATTTCGGCCGTGAGCCGAACCCGGCGTTCTCCTACGATTACACCGAATTCAAGCTCTCAGCCGAGTGGCGCAACCTGGTCAAAATTGAAGCCGGCTACTCGCCCGACTATTCCCTGTTCTCGTCGCGTGGCGTAGCAAGCGAGCGTCGCGCCATCAGTTATCTCGGCAGCGTTAGTTTTCCCGCGACTCGCCGCCTGACCCTGGTCGGCGGTCTGGGCCATTATGATCTGCGCGATCTGTTTGGCACTGGTTACTGGTTCTGGTCCGGCGGAATTGAGTTTGTTGGCTCGGAAACAAGCGTTGCCGTGACTTTCATCAATTCAGATGCAACGGCGCAGCATCTGTTCGGCGACCGGTACGCCGGCCGGCGTCTGGTCGCGGCAGTCACCTGGCACCCGCCGCGATTGGGTCGCTGAATGCACACGCGCACAAAGATATGCCACGACGTAGCAGACGATCTGGCCGACGCGCAACTGCTGGAGAAGATCGCTGCGGGCGACCGCCTGGCGTTGCGCAAATTTTATTTCCTGTATCACCGGCGCTTGCAGCGCTTCCTGACAACGGTTACCAGCGACGCCCTGATGATGGAAGAGATCATTAACGACACGTTGTTAGCCGTATGGCGCAGCGCCGCCAGCTTTCGCGGCGACTCGCGCGTGTCGACCTGGGTATTCGGCGTCGCCTACCGACGCGCACTCAAAACGCTGCGGTGCGCGGCCAACCGTCATGCCGGACAGCTGGTGTCCGCTGTCGAGGACGGCGGCGCAGCGATTGACGCGGTCGCCATCAGTTTCGAACGAAGCAATTGGATCGATACCGCGCTTGGCCAGCTGTCCGTGGAACACCGGATGGTGGTCGAATTGACCTACTACGCCGGCCTGTCCTGCGAAGAAGTCAGTGCCATCACGGACTGCCCAGTGGGTACTGTTAAAACTCGGCTGCATCATGCGCGTATTCGCCTGAGACGGTCGCTGGAAGAGCTTAAACAACCTGCTGCCCATTTCGAACCGGCCAACAGATCCGCATGATGACTGCCTCGAAACACTCGCTGCAGTGCGATTACATCTCTTGTTTGCTGCCCTGGTACGTCAATGGGACCTTAGACGGAGAAACGCGCAGGCAGGCAGACAGGCATCTCAAGGACTGCCAAAGTTGCCGCCAGTACTATGTGACTGAATGCCAGATCACCGCGAGCATTCAGGACCGAACGATCGAACCAACACAGACGCCGCACGGCGGCTGGGAGCGCTTTGCCGCACTACTCGATGCGCCTGTGAAACCCGATTCGGACGCACTTACACAGGACGAACTGAACCGTCCAGCAGCGGCCCTGCCGCACCGACCCCGGCGGCGCTGGCTCGTCGCGCTCGCCGTCGGGCAGGCGGCCGCGATTGCCGTGTTGATCGTCGCGCTGTTTGCCCAGTCCAAAGACGCGGAACCCGTCAATACTTTCTCTACCGTGAGCGCGACTGATCCGACACTGGCAGTCCCCGGAGACTTGGTGCGGCTTGCGTTCGCGTCCTTACCGGCTGCCACCGAGATCGAGCGGCTGACGCAGGCCATTGGCGCGCGCATTGTGAGCGGCCCCACTACTAACAACGTGTACACACTGGCTCTCGACGGCGGCGACGCGCGTGCCAGCGTCCTGACGTGGCTCCAGCAGCAGCCGGGCGTCGTGCTGGCCGAACCAGTAGCGCGAGCTGACGCACCATGACCCAGGTTGCTAACAAATCGATTCTCGCGCTGCTGCTGGTGTTGACAGGCTGTGCCACAACGGCGACGCAGCCACAGGCGCAAGGCGACGGCCCGCGGCTGGTGGTGACGATACGTGATGAAGCCCCGGGCCTGAGTATTGGACCGGGCGCGACGCCGGAGCTCGAAGAACCGGGCGCGAACTACCGCGGATCCGCCTACGCACAGCGTGTCAGCCGCAGACTGCAGCGAAGTTTTGGACTGGTGGAAGACGACGGCTGGCGCATC
>JANLTW010000154.1:0-7278 GCA_031363155.1 Gammaproteobacteria bacterium
GTCGGTGGATGGGCTGCTTTAGCAACGAAATTGATGCGAATTGCGCGGCAATTTCAGACGCCGGTAGTAGGTGACACCCCTGTGGAACCCCAGCCCTTTTTTAGGGTGTAACCCCGGCATCCGAAGAGGGAAAAAAGCTAATGAAATCAATGGTCGGGATGAGAGGATTTGAACCTCCGACTCCTACGTCCCGAACGTAGTGCTCTACCAGGCTGAGCTACATCCCGATTTAGATGCCCGCCGTGAGCGGGCGCGCATTCTAGCCGAAGGGGTGGGGGTCTTCAATGTGAGCCCGGTCCTTGCAGGTGAAACAATGTAACAGTAATATTGCATCTGAAATGACCACGCGGACCGCCACCTCAGCCCGTTCCACGCCGGATGCCAGCGCAGTGCTGGCCAAGGCGGCGCTGCGCGCGGCGGACTGTCTGGCGCTTTCCCAGGCGGATCTGGCGCGGGTACTGGGCCTGAGCCCGGCGACCGTGTCGCGACTGGCGCATGGCCAGAAGCGGCTGGAACCGGCGACCAAACCCTTCGAACTGGCGGCTTTGTTGGTGCGCCTGTTCCGGTCGCTGGACGCCATTGTCGGCTCGGACGATGCCGCGGCCCGTGCCTGGCTGCGCAGCCCCAATCTTGCGTTAGGCGGCGTGCCTCAGGAACTGATCCGCGATCTCACCGGGCTGGTGCGCACGGTTGACTACCTGGACGCCGCTCGCGCTCGCGTCTAACGCGCGGCGCTACGCGCGCACGCTGTGGCGTGTGGTGGAGGCGCAGCATACGGCCTCGACCATGCGGCTCGTGGATTCGCTCGCCGAGCAGGCGCTGCTGGAGCAGGTGCTGGAAGCAAGCAAGCCGCCGCTGCCCGCTGCAGTTGCCTCGCTGCACTATTTGTTAGCTACGCCGTTTCGTTATCGACCGGCGCAAGGCTCGCGCTTTCGCGCGCCGCAGGCGGCGGGTGTCTGGTACGGCGCAGAGCACCTGCGCACCGCACTCGCGGAAAAAAGTCACTGGCGCCAGCGCTTCCTGCTCGATTCGCCGGGCACACCCGATCTCGGGCCCGTCCCCCACACGGCTTTCACGGCGGCGGTGCAGACGGCGCGCTGTCTCGATCTAACCAAGCCACCTTTGTCGCGAGATGCAAAATCCTGGAAGCACCCGACCGACTACAGCGCCACGCACCAGCTCACGGCGCAGGCGCGCGCGGCGGAACCTCCGCTGCAGATCATTCGCTATGGTTCGGTACGCGATCCGCGCCCGGGTCTTTGTGCGGTGCTGCTCGATCCCGCAGCGTTCAAGTCGCCGGGACCGCTGCACCAGGAAACCTGGTTCATTGCAGCGGGGCGTGAGCGTGTACGTTGCCTGCGCGATCTGCCTGGTGCGGACCCGGCGGCCTTCGAGTTTCAGTTTGCGGGCAGCGTGCCCTCTTAGGGTGTCGCGACCTTGAAATCGGGCACGACATCGCGTGCCCAGGCTAACAAACCACCTTCGAGATTGATGACATCGGCCAGGCCTGCGAGCACCGCCTGTTCGCAGGCCTTCTGGCTGCGGCCGCCACTGCGGCATAGAAACAGCACGGGGCCGGTATGCGCGATGAGCGTGGGGAGTCGGGCGGCCATTTTCGACAGCGGAAAGTTCTCGCTGCCCGGCAGGTGCTGGACTGCATATTCGTGCGCCTCGCGCACGTCGATCAGGCGCAGGCTCGTCAGCTGCGCTGCAAGCGCTGCTGCGCTCAGTTGCCGGATGCGCGCGCGCTGCTCGGCAGTGCAGGTGGGCGCACCCGCATCCACGGGCTTCGTGATGGTCGGGCGATCGCCGCAGACCGCGCAGTCCTTGCGGCGCGACACCTTGAATTCATCGAAGCGCATCGTGAGCGCATCGAACATCAGCAGCCTGCCGACCAGCGGCTCGCCGATACCGGTCAGCAGCTTGATGGCTTCGGTTGCCTGGATGGTGCCCAAAATGCCGGGCAGTACGCCTAACACGCCGGCCTCGGCGCAATTGGGTGTCACGCCTTCGGCGGCATTCGCGAATACGCAGCGATAGCAGGGTCCGCGGTCCGGTACATAGCTGAAAGTCTGGCCTTCGAAGCGGTAGATCGCCGCCGACACCAGCATCTTTTTCTGCAGCACGCAGGCGTCGTTGACCTGGTAGCGTGTGCTCAGGCGATCGCTGCCATCGACGATCAGATCGTAGGGCCGGATGAGATCCATCACGTTAGCTGCCGTCACCTCAGCCTCGTGTGCACGGACCTCGATCAGCGGATTGAGCGCACGCAGCCGCGCCGCTGCGGCGATTACCTTCGCCACGCCGACATCTGCCTGGGAATACAGCACTTGGCGCTGCAGATTGGTGACATCGACGGTGTCGAAGTCGACGATGCCCAGTGTGCCGACACCGGCTGCAGCCAGGTAGAGCGCGGCGGGAGAGCCCAACCCGCCGCCGCCGACAATCAGAACGCGCGCGGCCTTCAGCTTCTGCTGGCCGTCTTCGCCAAATTCACCTAACACCAGGTGCCGGTGGTAGCGTTCGCGGTCGGCCGTTGTTAGCTCTGGAAACGGCGTCATGGTGTCAACCACCGCTCAGTGCGCAGATCAGGTGCACGGTGTCGCCATTTTGCACGGTGGCATCAATGCTTAGGGCTTCATCGCTGTTGACGAACAGGCGTATGTGCGGCCGGATCGCGTCCTGCTCGTCGATCATCCGGAAACGCATGCCAGGATGATCGCGATCGAGCTGTGCCAGCACCTCGCGCAAGCTGCTGCCGCTGCCGCGCACTTCCGCGGCGTTCCCGGTATAGGAACGCAGCGGGCTTGCAATGCGCACATTACAGCGGGTCATAGGACCTAACGCGCAAAGGTCAGCGAATAAATCTGCGGCAGATGCCGGGCGTGACAGCGCCAGCGCACCCCCCCGTTAGCCGAGCCCCAGATTTCCCCAGCCGTGGTGCCGAAATAGAGTCCTGGGCCTTTGCCTTCGTCGCGGCACATGGCCTGCCGCAGCACGGTCCACCACGCCTGGGAGCGCGGCAATCCGCCATCCTGCCGCTGCCAGCTCTTGCCGCCGTTCGCGGTGCGATACACCGCGGGCTTGCCATCGACCGAGGTGCGCGGCCAGACCGTGGTGCCATCCATCGGAAATACCCAGGCTACGTCCGGATTCTCGGGATGCAGCACGATGGGAAACCCGATGTCGCCAATTTTCTTTGGCATGTTGTCGCCGATGCGGGTCCAGTTCCTTGCTGGACGGTCGAGGCGATAAATGCCACAGTGATTTTGTTGATAGAGCCGATCCGGAAATTTTGGATGCATCGCCACCCAATGTGGATCCTGGCCCCATTCCGGGTAGGTCTCGGGACCAAACATTACCATCACACCTTTGTTTATCGGCGCCCAATCCTTGCCGCCATCGGTGGATTCAAATGTGCCGCCAATCGACAGCGACAGGTACAGATGATTCGCATCTCGCGGGTCAACGAGGATGGAGTGCAATATCTCGCCCGCCGGCGAGGCGATGCCCATGGCCCACTTCGGGTTCATCGGGTGATCGTTGAAACCGGACATAGGAGCCCAGCTAACACCGTGGTCGGCAGACCGGAATAATCCCGCGGGCGCGGTGCCCGCGTACCAGACGCCGGGCTGGCTCGCGTGTCCTGGGACAATATAGAACACCACGTCGACAGCCTTGGCCTTCGTGCCGTCCGGCAGTGGCTCGGTCACTTTTGGGAACGCCGGTGGCTGCTTGGACTCCACCCAGGTCTTGCCGCGATCGCCGGAGCTGTAGACCGTCGGGCCCAGATGCCCGGTTTTTGCGGCCATCACATAACGCCTGGGATCGCGCGGGTCCTGCACAACATGGTGGATGATGTGGCCCAGCATCTGCGGCCCTGTTAGCTTCCAGCGGCCGCCGGCGCGCCGCAGCGCGAACAAACCCTTACGCGTTCCGATCCACAGTGTGTCAGCCATGATTGCGCTCCGTCTAAGGTAGCTTCTTGTCGAAATCGCCTGCTTTGACTACCGTCAGTTTGTCCATGCTCAAATGGCGTCGCAGCGCCGCGTTGACTTGGTCCGCCGTCAGCGCCGCGACTTTCTGCTCGAGTGCCGCATCCCAGGCCAGCGTGCGCTTGAGGAACAGGGAATTCGTCAACGCACGGGTCAGTTCATTGTCCTGCGCGCGGCTTACCTGCCTCGATTGCAGCCAGCCGGGTTTCGCGGCGTCGAGTTCCGCTGCGCTGAACCCATCCTTGATCAGCCGCTGCAGTTCTTCGCGCAGGCCGGCCTCAACCCGCGCTGCGTTCTGCGGCGCTAAGATCGCATAACAATAGAGTGTGCCGGTAGTGTCCAGCGAGCTGACCTGCAGTTGTGATCCGGCGTCATAGCTGAAGCCGTCCTGTTGCCGCAGCCGCATGGCGAGACGCGAATTGAGGAACCCGTCGCCTAACAAATAGTTGGTGAGCGCCATGGCCGGGTAGTCCGCCTCGTCGTCGCGCAGCTTGAGATTGATACCCGCCATGATGAACGCATTGGCTTTGTCCGGCGTCAGGATGGTTTCCTGGTCCGCTGCCAAGTCAAAATAGAGGCGCGGCACCCGCGTGAACGGTTTACGGTTTTTCCAGTTCTGGAACAACTTTGCGGTCAGCGCGGCGATTGCCGTGCTGTCGAAGTCGCCCACTATGGCCAGTTCGCCCACCGAAGCGCCGATAAACTGTCGATGAAAATCGCGCGCCTGCTCGAGCGTAACAGCGCGGGTTTCGGCTGCTGTTTCGTCCGGCGTCGGAAATGAACGGATGTCGCTGGCCCCATATGGCGCCAACCGGCGTTGCAGCGCATTCTGTCCCAGCACGGTGGGTTCCTTGCGCTGCTGTTCGAGCGCTGCGAGGCGTTCCTGCCGGGCAATTTCAAACTCGCTCGCGGCAAATGCAGGTTTCTGCAGCACTTCAGCTAACAGAGTGACGACTGCCGGCAAATTCTCGCGGGTCGTTTCCGCCGCGGCGGTGGTGGCGGTGGCGGTGCTGCTGACGTTGACGCGGGACTTCAGCCGGTCGAATTCATCGTTGAGCTGTGTCCGCGTGCGCGTGGTCGTGCCGCGCATCAGCATCGCGCCGGCCAGTGAAGCGGCCGCGCGCTGACCTGTCAACGACTGCAGGTCCCCCAGCCGCAAGGTCAGGTTTACGTGCACCGAACCGCCGCGGGTTTTTTTTGCCAGCAGCGCCAGTTGCAGGCTGCCCGGCAGCTGGCTGCGCTGGGTGCGCGCATCGATGTTAGCCGGTGACGGGTCGAAGGCCTCGCCCTCGCTCTTGCCTGCATCGCCCTTGTAGTCGCGCACCAGGCTGGCAACGTCGACCCCTGCAGGAATATCGACGCGGCTCGGCGTGTCGGTCGAGTAGGCGAGACCCAGTGTGCGATTGACGGGCGTCAGGTATTTCGTGGTGACACGATTCAGATCTTCAATCTTGACGGCGCGCATCTGATCGCGATGCATGAAAAAGAGACGCCAGTCGCCCATACCCATCCAGTTGCTCAACATCAGGCCGATCTGCTCTGAGCTATTGAGACTGAGCTCGATCTGATTCAGTTCCTGCGCGCGCGCCCGTTCCAGTTCCTCGCGGGTGATGGGCGTGCTGGCCAGGTTGTCCATAGCCTTGACCAGGCTGTCGCGCGCCGCATCCAGGGTCGCATCCTTGCGCACCTGCGCGCCGATGACAATCACGCCCGGATCGTATTGCAACCCTGTGTAGGCAAAGACGCCGGCCGCTTGTTTGGTCTCCACCAGGCTCTTGTAGAGGCGGCCCGTGGGTTCGTCGGCCAGCAGCGTTGTTAGCAAGTCGAGCGCTGCCGCATCCGGATGCGAAGCGGAGGGAATGTGGTAAGCGGCCATGACAAACTGGGTGTCCGATACCCGGCGCAGGCTGACGCTGCGCTCGCCGTCCTGCGCGGGTTCGACCGTGTAGAACGTGGGCAGCACGCGCGTGGGTTTGGGGATCGGCGCGAAAAATTCACTCACCAAATCCAGTGTCCTGGCGGCATCGAACTTGCCGGCCACCATCAGCACCGCATTGTCGGGCTGATACCAGGTGCGGTAGAAATTCTGCAGCCGTTCAATCGGCACATTCTCAACGTCGGCGCGCGAGCCGATCGGGCTGTTGCCGTAGTTGTGCCACAGGTAGGCCGTCGACATCACCCGCTGTTGCAGCACGGCCGCAGGATTGTTCTCACCCATTTCGAATTCGTTGCGCACCACCGTCATTTCGGTGTCCAGATCCTTTCTGGCTACGAATGAATTCACCATGCGATCGGCTTCGAGGTCCAGTGCCCAGCGCAGGTTGTCCCCGGTCGCCGCAAAGGTTTCGAAGTAGTTGGTTCGGTCGAAGGAGGTGGTGCCGTTAGGCCTTGTGCCGCGTTCGGTCAGCTCCTTGGGGATGTTAGGGTGCCTGGGCGTGCCCTTGAACAGCATGTGCTCCAGTAAATGCGCCATGCCGGTCTCGCCGTAGCTCTCGTGTCGCGAGCCGACCAGATAGGTCATGTTGACGGTGGCAGTCTGCTTCGACAGGTCGGGAAACAGCAGCACCCGCAGGCCGTTGGCGAGGCGATACTCGGTGATTCCTTCGACCGAAGTGACCTTCTGCATGCCGGCGGGCAGCGCGGGCTCGGCTGCAAAAACCGCGGTACTCAACCACAGGGCGCCAATCGCCGCTAACAAACTGACTTGTCTGGCATTCTTCGACATGATTTCCTGCTTTCCTGTTAGGTTGCGCGACCGACGGCAATGCGCGCCAGCGCGATGAGTCCCTGCTTGTGCGCCGATTCCGGCAGCGGCGCCAGCGAATCGATGGCCAGCCGCGATTCGGCCTGCGCTGCGCCGGCCGTGTAATCGAGGCCGCCGGTGGCTTCAATGGCCTGCACGATGTCCTCGAGGCGATCGAGCCCGCCATGCTCGATGGCCTGGCGAATCAGCGCGCGCTGGCTGTCGGTGCCTTTCTTGAGCGCGTGGATCAAGGGCAGCGTGGGTTTGCCCTCGGCGAGGTCGTCGCCGAGGTTCTTGCCGCGTTCGACCGGGTTGGACTGGTAGTCGAGCACGTCGTCGATCAGCTGATACGCGTTGCCCAGGTGTTTGCCATAGGACGCGAGCGCCGCCTGTTCCGTCGAGGTGCCGCCCGCTAACACGGCGGCGACTTCGGCGCCGGCCTCGAACAGCCGCGCGGTCTTGCGATAGATCACCTCGAGATAACGCTGCTCCGTGGTCGAGGGATCGCGCGCATTCATCAGCTGCAGCACTTCGCCTTCG
>JANLTW010000020.1:0-30902 GCA_031363155.1 Gammaproteobacteria bacterium
ACTGATCGAGTTGCCGGGGAACACCGAGATGGTGATGCCGGGTGACAACATCAAGATGACGGTGGAGCTGATTGCGCCGATCGCGATGGAAGACGGGCTGCGGTTTGCGATCCGCGAGGGTGGCAGGACCGTGGGCGCCGGCGTCGTTGCCAAGATTTTGAAGTAACGATTTACAAGCAAAGAATTAGGAGATTGTCAGGACGCCCGCCGGTTGAGTTTTCAATATCGAATCGAGTCGCGCCACGTTACGCGCTTGGTCGATTCGACATTGAAAACTTCCCGGCGGGCTTTCTGCCAGTCTGTTAGTTAGATCCTGGAAAGGTTTACAAAACGTTAGGTACGAAGACTCTTGCGGCCAACAACGCCGGCCGCTCTGAATCTTGGTGCCCAACAGTGAGAAATTTATGGCTAATCAAAATATTCGGATTCGCTTGAAGGCTTTCGATCACCGGCTGATCGATACATCGGCGAAGGAAATCGTGGAAACGGCGAAACGTACCGGTGCAACCGTAAAGGGCCCGATACCGCTGCCGACCAAAATGGAGCGCTTCACGGTGCTGGTCAGCCCGCATGGCGACAAGGATGCGCGTGACCAGTTCGAGATCCGGACCCACAAGCGGCTCATGGATATCCTGAACCCGACCGACAAGACCGTGGATGCGTTGATGAAGCTGGAATTGCCGGCAGGCGTCGACGTGCAAATTAAACTTAATTAAATCAATAACTTAGGGTAGCCCTCGGCACTGGCCGAGCGGCTTCCCGACGGCGCTTGCAAGCGGCATGCCGCTGGGCTTAAACTGCGCGCCCTTTTGCGCCACAAGCCTCTTGGGCGCGGCCGTAAAACTCCTCAGTAATCAGGGGCTTGCGGCATCGAGCGAGGTTGGCGCCATTGCCGATGCAATGACGCCAAGACCACTCGAGATTCACGACGGGCCTCTGCTCGCGTGGTTCTCTTGTTGTCTAACAAGAGTTTAGATTTTAAGGAACTGAAATGGCTATTGGTCTGGTCGGCCGTAAGTGCGGCATGACGCGGGTGTTTACAGACGCGGGCGAGTCGGTGCCGGTAACGGTCATCGAAGTGCTGCCCAATCGTGTCACCCAGGTGAAGTCGACCGAAAAGGACGGCTATCAGGCGATCCAGGTAACTTACGGCGCGCGTCGCCCGCAGTTGCTGACCAAGGCGGTCGCCGGTCACTATCGCAAAGCTAACAGCGCACCCGGCAAGGCGCTGGTTGAGTTCCGCATCGGCAAGAGCGATTCCGAGCTGGCGGTCGGCGCCGAAATCAAGGCCGATCATTTTAAGGCCGGTCAGCTGGTCGATGTCACGGGCACGACCATCGGCAAGGGCTTCGCCGGCGTTATGAAGCGCCACAATTTCGCAGGCCACCATGCGACGCACGGCGTGTCGCTGGCGCATCGCACCCCCGGCTCCATTGGCCAGCGGCAGACGCCGGGCCGCGTGTTCCAGGGCAAGCGCATGTCGGGTCACATGGGCGCCGTCAATCGCACCATCGAAAATCTGCGGGTAATCGAGGTTGATTTACAGCGCAACGTGCTGCTGATCAGTGGCGCGGTGCCGGGTTCGCCGGGCGGCCAGGTTGTTGTCCGGCCGTCGGTCAAAGCCGCGCGCCAGGCCAATCGCAAGTACGTCGCGCCTAACAAGGTGGCCGCCAAGCCTGGCGCCAAAGTGGCTTCTCCCGCGGCCGCCCCAGCCGCCGGCAAAGCCAAGAAATAAGCCCAGCTATTTAGTGAGTTAAGAGCAAATGAAACTCAAATATGCAGGCGGCGCCAATGAATTGCAGGTCTCTGACGCTGCGTTCGGCCGTGAATTCAACGAGTCCCTGGTGCATCAGGT
Organism: Gammaproteobacteria bacterium; assembly: GCA_031363155.1. GTDB lineage: Bacteria > Pseudomonadota > Gammaproteobacteria > Steroidobacterales > Steroidobacteraceae > UBA964. The sequence continues at coordinate 1,856 of JANLTW010000020.1, forward strand.
CGTCACCGCGTATCGCAATGCGGGCCGCGCCGGCACCAAGGCGCAGAAAACCCGCGCCGAAGTGCGTGGCGGTGGCCGCAAGCCGCATGCCCAGAAGGGCGGTGGCGTGGCGCGCGCCGGTTCGACCCGCGGTCCGATCTGGGTGGGCGGTGGCCGTGCTTTCGCCGCCAAGCCGCGCGATTTTGCACCGAAGGTCAATCGCAAGATGTATCGCGGCGCGGTTGCCTCGATGCTGTCTGAGCTGGCCCGCACCGACCGTCTGATTGTCACGGACTCGCTGGCGCTCGAAGCCGCGAAGACCCGGCAACTGGTCGACAAGCTCAAGGGCTGGTCGCTGTCGAGCGTACTGATCGTGGTCGAAGCGATCGACGAAAAACTGATGCTCGCCGCCCGCAACCTGCCGCATGTCGAGGTTCTGCCGGCCGCTGCGCTCAACCCGCTCGCCCTGGTCAGCTACGACAAGGTGCTGATGACCGTGGGCGCCGTAAAAATGATCGAGGAGCGTCTGCAGTGAGCGCCCAATCCAGTGAAAAGAAGGCAAGTGAAAAGAAGCCAAGCGAAAAGAAGTTGAACGAGAAATTGTTAGGCGTGCTGATTGGCCCGCACATCACCGAGAAAACCTCGCTGGCGATGCAGAACAGCAATTCCTATACCTTCAAGGTGCAGCGCAAAGCCAGCAAGCCGGACGTCAAGGCCGCGGTCGAAGCGATGTTCGGCGTTGACGTGCAGTCGGTGCATCTCGTGAACACCAACGGCAAGGTGCGGGCTCGCTACGGCAAGACGCCGGGCCGCACCTCGGATGCGAAAAAAGCCTATGTGCGCCTCGCGCAGGGCCAGACGATTGATTACGAAGCCAAGGCCAAGGTCTAACACCCCGCAGTCTGAAAAATCGCAGTTCGAAAAAAATGTCACTCATCAAATTCAAACCGACTTCTCCTGGCACCCGCTTCCAGGTGCGCGTCAGCAAAGCGCATCTATGGAAGGGCGATCCGGTCGCGAGCCTGACCACCAAGCAGGTCAAGAACAGTGGCCGCAACAGCTATGGCCGCATCACTGTGCGCCACAAGGGTGGCGGATCCCGCCAGAAGTATCGTCTCATCGACTTCCGGCGAGATAAAGACGGCATCAAGGGTGTCGTCGAGCGTATCGAGTACGATCCGAACCGCACCGGTCACATCGCGCTTATCAAGTACTCCGACGGCGAACGTCGGTACATCATCGCGCCGAAGGGCGTGAAACCGGGCGACGAAGTGCGTTCCGGCGCGGATTCGCCCATCAAGTCGGGAAACGCGATGCAGCTGCGGCACGTGCCCATTGGCTCGACCGTGCATAACGTCGAGTTGAAGCCAGGTCGCGGCGGCCAGCTGGCGCGCAGCGCCGGCGGCTCGGTGCAGTTCACCGCGCGCGAAGGCATTTACGCCTACATTCGTTTGAAATCCGGTGAGACGCGCAAGGTGCACATCGATTGCCGCGCGACCATCGGCGAAGTCAGCAACGACGAACACAACCTGCGTCAGTACGGCAAGGCCGGCGCGAAGCGCTGGTTGGGTATTCGTCCCACGGTTCGCGGCCTCGCCATGAACCCGGTCGATCACCCGCACGGTGGTGGCGAAGGTAAATCCGGCCAGGGTAATCCGCATCCGGTGTCGCCGTGGGGCTGGCATACCAAGGGCAAGAAAACCCGTAGTAACAAGCGCACGAATCACATGATCGTGCAGCGCCGTCAGAACAAGATCCGCTAAGGAGCTTAAGCAGTGCCACGTTCACTCAAAAAGGGACCGTTCGTTGATCTGCACCTCGCCAAGAAGGTGCAGGTTGCCATGTCGAAGAGCGACCGCCGTCCTATCAAGACCTGGTCGCGACGTTCGATGGTAATTCCTGACATGGTGGGTCTGACTATCGCCGTCCACAACGGCAAGCAGCACATGCCGGTGCTGGTCACCGAGAACATGGTCGGCCACAAGCTCGGCGAATTCGCGCCGACCCGCACCTTCAAGGCGCACTCGGGCGACAAGAAAGTGGCCGCAGCGGTTTAATTTATGGCGGTCTAATTTATGGAAGTCAGCGCAAAAATCAAATACGCCCGCATCTCGCCGCAGAAATGCCGGCTGGTGGCGGACATGGTTCGCGGTCAATCGGTCAATCTGGCGTTGAACACGCTGAAGATTCTGCCGAAGAAGGGCGCGAAATTCGTGCACAAGGCCCTGTATTCGGCCGTGATGAACGCCGAGAACAACAACGGGGCGGATATTGACGAGTTGAAGGTGCAAACCATTTATGTCGATGCGGCGCCGGTGCTGAAGCGTTCTTCGTCGCGGGCCAAGGGCCGTGGCGCGCGCATCATCAAACGTAATTCGCATATCACGGTCGTCGTCAGCGACGGCCAGAAAGCCTAACGGGCCAATTAGGATAAAAACAGCATGGGTCAAAAGGTCAATCCGGTCGGTATTCGTCTTGGCATCACCCGCGATTGGGTGTCCAAGTGGTATGCGGGCAAGAAGCATTTCGCGCGTCACGTGCACACGGATTTCCGCGTCCGCGAATTCCTCGGCAAGAAACTCACCGTGGCTTCGGTTTCGCGCATCACGATCGAGCGCGCTGCTAACAAAGTCAACATCACCATCCACACCGCCCGTCCCGGCATCGTGATCGGCAAGAAGGGCGAGGATATCGACAAGCTGCGCGCCGAGACGGCGCGCATGCTGGGCATGAACCAGAATGACGTGCGCCTGAACATTGCCGAGATCCGCAAGCCGGAGCTGGATGCGAAGCTGGTTGCCGATGGCATTGCGCAGCAGATCGAGAAGCGCGTGATGTTCCGCCGCGCGATCAAGCGCGCGGTGATGAGCGTGATGCGCAGTGGCGCGCTGGGCGTGAAGGTGCGCGTATCCGGCCGTTTGAACGGCTCGGAGATCGCCCGCACCGAGTGGTCGCGCGAAGGGCGCGTGCCGCTGCACACCTTCCGCGCCGACATCGACTACGGATTGTCCGAAGCGCTGACGACCTACGGGATCATCGGCGTCAAGGTGTGGGTATTCAAGGGCGAAGTGTTCAACAAGGAAGAGCTGGTCAAGGCAGTGGAAGTTGAAGCGGCGCCCAGGGCCGATGACAAGCCGGTTGCTCCGCCAGCCGACGCCGCTGCGCCCGCCACGGCCTGATTGAGAGCTAACAGCCATGATGCAACCTAAGCGAACCAAGTTTCGCAAACAGTTCAAGGGCCGCAACGCCGGTTACGCGACCGCGGGCAACTTCGTTGCCTTCGGCGAATTCGGCCTGAAGGCGCAGGAACGCGCCCGCATGACGGCACGCGAAATCGAAGCGGCGCGCCGCGCGATTTCCCGCTCCATCAAGCGCGGTGGCGAACTCTTCATCCGCCTGTTCCCGGACGTGCCGATCAGCAAGAAGCCGCTTGAAGTTCGCATGGGCTCGGGCAAGGGCAACGTTGAGTACTGGATCGCCAAAGTGAAGCCGGGCAAGGTCTTGTTTGAACTGGACGGCGTTGAAGAAGCTGCGGCGCGCGAAGCGTTCCGCCTGGGCGCGGCCAAGCTCTCGGTCAAGACCACATTTGTCAAGCGGATGGTGCGCTAACCATGAACGCCAAAGATTTACGGGCCAAGTCGGCCGCGGACCTCCAGGACGAGCTGCTGAAGCTTCGTAAAGAGCAGTTTTCGATTCGCATGCAGGCGGCCACCGGACAGACGGTCAAGCCCAGCGAGTATGGGCGGGTGCGCAAGAGCATTGCGCGTCTGAAGACCGTCATGGGCCAGAAGCTGGTGAGCGAGAAGCTTGTGAGTGAGAAAAAATAATGACCGAAAAATCCGCCAATACCCTCTCGGGTAAAGTTGTCAGCAACGCGATGAACAAGACCATTGCGGTCGAGATCGAGCGTCTGGTCAAGCATCCGCAATACGGCAAGTTTGTCCGCCGCACCACGAAGTTGCTGGCGCACGACGAAAAGAACGAGTCGCGCCCCGGTGACCGCGTCACGATCGCCGAGTGCCGCCCGCTGTCGCGCCGCAAACACTGGCGCCTCATTTCGATCGACAAGGCTTCGATCGAGAAGTCGTCGATCGACAGCAAGGCTGCGCAGTAAAGCAACGCAGCACGCAAGGAATATGCAGCCATGATTCAACTACAGACTCTGCTCCATGCCGCTGATAACAGCGGCGCGCGCACGCTGATGTGCATCAAGGTGTTAGGCGGCACGCGACGCCGTTATGCCCAGGTCGGCGACGTCATCAAGGTCAGCATCAAGGATGCGATCCCGCGCGGCAAGGTCAAGAAGGGCGAGGTTTACGACGCGGTGGTGGTGCGCACGCGCCGCGGCGTGCGCCGCAGCGACGGCTCGCTGATCAAGTTCGACGGCAATGCCGCGGTGTTGCTGACTAACAAGCTGGAGCCGATCGGCACGCGTATTTTCGGGCCCGTGACGCGCGAGCTGCGCAATGCGCAGTTCATGAAGATCATCTCGCTGGCGCCAGAAGTACTTTAAGCAGTGCCTTAAGAGACAAGTGACATGAAAAAGATTCGCAAAGGCGACAACGTGATCGTGATGTCAGGCAAGCACAAGGGCAGTAAGGGCGCTGTCACGCAGGTCCTGCCGGGCAATATGGTGCTCATCGAGGCTGTCAACCGGGTCAAGCGCCACACGCGCGCCAATCCGCAACGCCAGGACCGCCCGGGCGGCATCCTCGAAAAGGAAATGCCGTTGCCGATTTCCAAAGTCGCGTTGTTCAATCCGGCGACTAAAAAAGGTGAGCGCGTCGGCATTAAAAAACTGGTCGACGGTAAACACGTGCGTTTTTTCAAGTCAACCGGCGAAGTGGTTGACGCCTAACAAGGTTACAGAAGACATGGCCAGACTCAAGCAACATTACCGCAAGGAAATCATGCCAAAGCTCCAGAAAGAGCTCGGGCTTGCAAATCCCATGCAGATTCCGAAGCTTCTCAAGATTACGGTCAACATGGGCGTGGGCGAAGCGGTTGCGGACAAGAAAATCATGGACGCGGCGATCGCCGACATGACCAAGATCACCGGTCAGAAGCCGCTGCTGTGCAAGTCGACCAAGTCGATTGCTTCGTTCAAGCTGCGCGAGAACCAGGCGATCGGCTGCAAGGTCACGCTGCGCGGCGACCGCATGTACGAGTTCCTCGATCGTCTGATCAGCATCGCGATCCCGCGTATTCGTGACTTCCGCGGTATTTCGGCGCGCTCGTTTGACGGCCGGGGCAATTTCAGCTTTGGCATCAAGGAACAGATCATTTTCCCCGAGATCCAGTACGACCAGATCGATCAGGTTCGTGGCATGGACATTACATTCACCACCAACGCGCGGGACGACAAGGCGGGGCGGGCATTGCTCGACGCGTTCAGTTTCCCGTTCCGTCGTTAAGCGCAGAGGCGAGAGTAAGCAATGGCCAAGACAAACATGGTCGAGCGTGAGAAGCGCCGCGCAGGAATTGTCCGCAAGTATGCGGTCAAGCGCGCGAAGCTCAAGGAAGCGATTCGTAGCCCGAAGACGTCTCAGGACGATCGTGCTGCGGCTCAGGTAGCGTTGCAGAAGCTGCCGCGTGACGCGAGCCCGTCGCGCGGCCGTCGTCGCTGCGCGATCACCGGCCGTTCGCGTGGTGTGTACCGTAAATTTGGACTCTCGCGCGTGAAGCTGCGCGAGACAGCCAGCCGTGGCGAGATCCCGGGTCTCGGCAAGTCGAGCTGGTGAGGAGCGCGCAACAATGAGCATGACCGATCCCATCGCCGACCTGTTGACCCGCATCCGGAACGCGCAAAGCGCGCGCAAGGAGCGGGTGTCGCTTGGTTCATCCAAGCTGAAACAGGCGGTCGTCAAAGTGTTGAAGGACGAAGGCTATGTCGCCGACTACCGTATCGCGAGCGATGCGGGCAAGCCGACATTGACCATCGACCTGAAGTATTACGAAGGCCGGCCGGTTATCGACCGTCTCGAACGCATCAGCCGCCCAGGGTTGCGCATCTATCGCGGCAAGGACGAATTGCCCAAGGTGTTAGGTGGCATGGGCACCGTGATTGTCTCGACGCCGCGCGGCGTGATGACAGACAAGCAGGCACGCGCCATCGGTCAGGGCGGCGAAGTGCTCTGCATCGTGGCCTAAAGGGTTTCCTAAAGGATATTTACCGTGAGTCGTGTAGCCAAAAAGCCGGTCGATTTGCCGCAAGGTGTGACCGCCACCATCAGTAGCGATGCCGTTGCGCTCAAGGGCTCCAGGGGCACCATGACCGTGGCGCTCAGCAACGGCCTTACAGTCGTGCAGCAGGAAAAGACGCTGGTCGTGCAGTTCGACGGCAGCAACCGCATGCAGGCCGGTGCGTTGCGCGCCCACCTGGCTAACACCGTGACCGGTGTCACCAAGGGTTACGAGCGCAAGCTCGAGCTGCTGGGCGTCGGTTATCGCGCCGCTGTGACCGGCAAGACGCTGAATCTCACGCTGGGCTTTTCGCACCCGGTGAATTTCCCGGCGCCGGATGGCATCACCATCGAAGCACCCAGCCAGACCGAAATCCTGATCAAGGGTTCCGATCGGCAGAAAGTGGGTCAGGTTGCGGCCGAGATCCGCAGCATTCGCCCGCCCGAGCCTTACAAGGGCAAGGGAGTGCGCTATGCAGGCGAGAAGATCGTGCTCAAAGAAGGCAAGAAGAAGTAGCCATGCAGATCAGCAAGAAACAGCGGCGCACGCGCCGCGCAACCAAGACCCGGGCGCACATCCGTCGGCTCGGCGTGCCGCGCCTGACCGTGCACCGCACGCCGCAGCACATGTATGCGCAGGTCGTGGACGACGCGGGCGGCAAGGTGCTGGTTGCAGCTTCGACCGTGCAGGAGGCCGTCGCCAAGGACCTCAAGAGCACCGGCAATGTCGAGGCCGCGAAGGCTGTTGGCCGTGCCATTGCCGAACGGGCAAAGGCCGCAGGCATTTCCAAGGTCGCGTTCGATCGTTCCGGTTTCATGTATCACGGCCGGGTTCAGGCGCTGGCGGATGCCGCGCGTGAAGCCGGTCTTGAGTTTTAGGATCTAACACATGGCAAGAATGGATAACAAAACCCAGTCGCAAGACGAGTTCATGGAAAAACTCGTCGCGGTCAATCGCACTGCCAAGGTCGTCAAGGGTGGCCGTCAATTCGGCTTTACCGCGCTGACGGTCGTGGGCGATGGCGCCGGCAAGGTTGGTTTTGGGTTCGGCAAGGCGCGTGAAGTGCCGGTCGCAATCTCCAAAGCGATGTCCGCCGCGCGCAAGAGCATGATCAATGTCGCGCTGCGCAAGGACACGCTGTACTACGCCGTCAACGGCACGCATGGCGCAACCCGCGTCTACATGCAGCCGGCCAGCGAAGGTACCGGCGTCATCGCTGGCGGCGGTATGCGCGCGGTGATGGAGTGCGCCGGCATTCGCAACGTGCTGGCCAAGAGCTACGGTTCGCGCAACCCGATCAATGTCGTGCGCGCCACCATGAATGCTCTGGCGCTGTTGCGCTCGCCCGACGACATTGCGGCGAAGCGTGGCAAAACGGTCGATGAAATTACAGGCTAAAGATATGGCGACGGCAGCAAAACTGAAAATCACGCTGACGCGCAGTGTCGCGGGTCAGCTCAAGGCCATCCGCTCGAGTGTGCGTGGCCTGGGTCTGCGCCGCATCCATCAGAGCGTGGTGGTGGCGGGAACGCCGGAAAATCTCGGCATGATCAATGCTGCGACCCACATGCTCAAAGTGGACCAGATCAAGGTGGAGAAAACCTGACATGCGTCTGAATACAATGAAACCGGCGCCCGGTGCGCGCCGTAACCGGCTGCGTGTAGGACGTGGCGCTTCTGCCGGCCAGGGCAAGACCTGTGGTCGCGGCGTTAAGGGTCAACGGGCGCGCAAAGGTGGCTATCACAAAGTCGGCTTCGAAGGCGGCCAGATGCCCCTGCAGCGCCGCATGCCCAAGGTCGGCTTCCGTTCCAAGATCAAGGCGACCCGCGCCGAGGTGCGCCTGAGCGAACTGGCGAAACTTGCGGGCACGACGGTTGACCTGGCGGCTTTGAAGGCCGCCAACGTGATTTCGCCCGGCGCCGAGCAGGCCAAAGTGGTGCTCTCGGGCAAGGCCAACCGCGCCTATACCCTGCAGGGCGTGGCCGCAACCAAGGGTGCGCGCGCGGCGATCGAAGCCGCTGGCGGCAGCGTTGCCTAGTCCCGAACAGACCTGATACGACGACTTGATACGACAACCAATGGCTAACAATCCTAACAATCCGACCGCTATGCTGGCAGATGCGTCGCGCTTCAGCGAGATTCGCACGCGCCTCATTTTCCTGGTCGGGGCGTTGATCGTTTACCGCATTGGTACCTTCATCCCGGTGCCCGGTATCAATCCGGAGCAGGTCGCGAACTTTTTCCGTGACAACCAGGGCACGATCCTCGGCATCGCCAACCTGTTCTCGGGCGGCGCGCTGGAGCGCCTGTCCATTTTCGCGATGGGCGTGATGCCTTACATCTCTGCCTCGATCATTGTGCAGATGGTGTCGATGGTTTATCCGCCCTGGGAAGAGTTTCGCAAGGAAGGCGAGTCCGGCCGCCGCAAACTCACTCAGATCACCCGCTACGGCACGCTCGGTCTCGCGGTCGTGCAGTCCCTGAGCGCGGCCCTCGCGTTGCAGAACAACGCGTTCACAATTGTGTCGGGATGGAACTTCCTGTTCGTTGCGACGCTGACCATGACCACGGGCACGATGTTCCTGATGTGGCTCGGTGAGCAGATCACTGAACGCGGCATCGGCAACGGTATTTCCATGATCATTCTTGCCGGCATTGTCTCGGGTTTGCCGGGCGCCCTGGGCTCGACACTCGAGCAGATTTCCAGCGGGCAGATGGGCCCGGGTTTCGCTTTGATGCTGATCCTGATGATTCTGTTAGTAACAGCCTTCTGCGTCTACGTTGAGCGCGCACAGCGCCGCATCGCCGTGAATTTCGCCAAGCGCCAGGTGGGCCGGCGCATGATGGGCGGTCAAACCACGCATCTGCCGTTCAAGCTCAATATGTCGGGCGTGATCCCGCCGATTTTCGCATCCAGCCTGCTGCTGTTCCCGGCGACCATCGCGAGTTTCTTTGCCACCGGCAGGGAAGGGCCGGTCGCGGATTTCATGCAGGACATGGCTAACGCGCTGGGTTACGGCCAGCCATTGCATCTGGTTCTATATGCTGGCCTGATCCTGTTTTTCTGCTTTTTTTATACCGCGCTGGTCTTCAATGCGCGTGAGACCGCCGACAACCTCAAGAAGCAGGGCGCATTCGTGCCGGGAATTCGTCCCGGTCAGCACACCGGCGACTATATCGACAAGGTGCTGACACGGCTGACGCTTTGGGGTGCGCTCTATGTGATGAGCGTGTGCCTGTTGCCCGAGTTCATGTTTTCCAAGGGTGGTGTGCCGTTCCAGTTCGGCGGCACGTCATTGATGATTGTCGTCGTAGTCGCGATGGATTTCATGGCGCAGTTGCAGGCGCAAATGATGTCGCACCAGTACGGCAACCTGCTGAACAAGGCCAACCTGCTTGGCACCGGTAGGGACGATGGCAAAGGCAAGGGTTAAGAGGAACGCAAAATGAAGGTCCGTCCGTCCGTCAAGAAAATCTGCAAAGACTGCAAGATTGTGCGTCGCCGACGCGTGATCTATGTGATCTGCAAAGACCCGCGCCACAAGCAGCGCCAGGGTTAACAGGAAGCTAACATGGCACGTATCGCTGGCATCAACATTCCGATGAACAAGCACATCTGGATCGGCTTGACCCATATTTATGGCGTCGGCCGCACGCGCGCGCGCAGTGTCTGCGCGCTTGCTGGCGTCGATCCGCACACCAAGGTTAAGGACCTCACCGAGCCGGAAGTGAATGCGCTGCGTTCGCAAATCTCCAAGGGCCTGGTCGAAGGCGATCTGCGCCGCGAAGTTTCCATGAACATCAAGCGATTGATGGATCTTGGCACCTACCGCGGCATGCGTCATCGCAAGGGCCTGCCGGTCCGCGGTCAGCGTACGCGCACCAACGCGCGCACCCGCAAGGGTCCGCGCCGTCAGGCAGTTAAGTTGAACGCGCCTCCGGGCAAGGTCTAGGCGCAGGGAATAAGGGTACGTTAGCTAACAGAAAGCTAACAGAAAGCTGACAGAAAAGTTGACAGGAGATTTATGGCAGAGCAGAAAACACCGGCAACGGATGCCGCAGCGGCAGCGGCCGGCGGCGCCAAGAAGCCGAAGAAAGCGCGTAAGAACGTGCTGGACGGCATCGCCCATGTGCATGCGTCGTTCAATAACACGATCATTACAATCACCGACCGGCAGGGCAATACGCTGTCCTGGGCAACCTCGGGCGGCTGCGGCTTCCGTGGCTCGCGCAAGAGCACGCCATTTGCCGCGCAGGTTGCGGCTGAGAAGGCCGGCGTCGCTGCGCAGGAGCACGGCGTCAAGAACGTCGAGGTTCGTGTCGGTGGCCCGGGCCCCGGCCGCGAATCGGCGGTACGCGCCCTGAACGGCTGCGGATTGAAAGTCACCAGCATTTTGGACGTTACGCCGATCCCGCATAACGGCTGCCGTCCGCCCAAGAAGCGCCGCGTCTAATTTACGCGTCTAATTTACGCGTCCAATTTAAAGGTTAAGCAAGATGGCTCGATACATTGGTCCCAAGTGCAAACTCGCTCGCCGCGAGGGCACAGATCTGTTTCTGAAGAGTGGCGTCAAGCCGCTGGAGAGCAAGTGCAAGCTGCAGGTGCCGCCGGGCGGCATCAAGGGCGAGCGCAAGCAGCGCCTGTCGGACTACGGTCTGCAGCTGCGCGAGAAGCAGAAGCTGCGCCGCATGTACGGCGTGCTCGAGCGTCAGTTTTCGAATTACTACACCGAAGCTGCGCGGCGCTCGGGCTCGACCGGTGAGAACCTGTTGAAGCTGCTCGAGTGCCGGCTCGACAACGTGGTCTATCGCATGGGCTTTGCGTCCACGCGCGCCGAAGCGCGCCAGCTGGTCAGCCACAAGTCCATCGACGTCAACGGCGAGGTGGTGACCATCGCGTCCTACCAGTGCAAGGCGGGCGATGTGGTGCAGGTGCGCGAAAAAGCCCGCAAGCAGCTGCGCATCCAGAGTGCGATGCAGATTGCCGCGCAGGTGGGGTTCGCTGACTGGGTCGACGTCAATGACAAGGAAATGCGCGGTGTCCTGAGACAGGTACCGGCGCGCGACGACATTCTCCCGGACATCAATGAGAATCTGGTCGTCGAGTTGTATTCGAAGTAATTTGCCCCCAGTTCACGTTTGCCCCTTCAAGTTTTGTCAATTGTTCAAGTCTGTTAGTTAAGGAATCGGCCATGCAAGGATCCGTTACTGAGTTCCTGAAGCCCCGCGTCGTCAAAGTGACTCCGATCGGCCCGCGCCAGGCGCGGGTTGTCATCGAGCCATTTGAACGCGGCTTCGGACATACGCTCGGCAATGCGCTGCGGCGCGTGCTGCTGTCGTCCATGCCGGGCGCCGCCGTCACGGAAGTGGAGATCGAAGGCGTGCTGCACGAGTACACCTCCATCGAGGGAGTCCAGGAAGACGTCGTGGACGTTCTCCTGAATCTCAAGCTGCTGGCGCTGCGCGCCCACTCGCGCGACGTCGCGGAATTGCGGCTCTCGAAAAAGGGCCCGGGTCCGGTCACTGCCGGTGATATCCAGACGGACCATGACATCGAAGTTGTGAATCCCGAGCTGGTGATCGCCAACCTGACCAAGGCGGGCGAACTCAACATGACGCTCAAGATCGAGCGCGGCCGCGGCTATCGACCGGCCACCCTGCGCGCGAACTTCGATGAGACCGCGTCCCGCCCGATCGGCCGGCTGCAGCTCGATGCTTCTTTCAGCCCGGTCCGGCGCGTGACCTATACGGTCGAGTCGGCCCGCGTCGAGCAGCGAACTGACCTCGACAAGCTGGTCATCGATATCGAGACCAACGGCACGATCGATGCGGAAGAAGCCATCCGTCGCGCTGGCAGCATCCTCAAGGATCAGTTGTCGGTGTTTGTCGATCTGCAGGGCGAAGACGAAGCCAGCCCGAAGACCACCGAAATGCAGTTCGACCCGATCCTGCTGCGTCCGGTTGACGAGCTCGAGCTCACCGTGCGCAGTGCGAACTGCCTGAAGGCGGAAAATATCCATTACATCGGCGATCTGGTGCAGCGCACCGAAGTCGAATTGCTGCGTACGCCGAACCTGGGCAAGAAGTCGCTCACCGAAATCAAGGAAGTCCTGCAGAGCCACGGCCTGATGCTGGGCATGCGGCTCGACGGCTGGCCGCCAACGGGATTGCGACACGACGAGCCCCGCAGTCTGATTTAGAATTAGAGGTTGTTAGATCATGCGACACAGACTTTCCGGGCGTCAGCTTTCGCGCAAGGCACCACATCGACACGCGTTGATGCGCAACTTGAGCGTCGCCTTATTGCGCTACGAGTCCATCCAGACCACCTTGCCCAAGGCCAAGGAACTGCGCCGCGTCGTTGAGCCGCTGATCACGCTTGCGAAAACTGACACCGAATCACGTCGACGCCTGGCATTTGCGCGTTTGCGTGACAGCGAAATCGTGGTCAAGCTGTTCAGCGATCTGGGCCGTCGATTCAACGGCCGCCCCGGTGGCTATACGCGCATCCTGCGCATGATGCCGCGTCCGGGCGATAACGCCCCGATGGCGCTGATGCAGCTGGTTGAGCGCTCCGGCCCGGTCAGTGTTCCGGCTGAGGAAGACGCGGCCAAACCAAAGACCGAAGGCGCGCCGGCCAAGGCAGCTACCGCCAAGACCGAAGCAGCAGCCAAGACCAAAGCCAAACCGAAAGCCAAGACCAAGACCAAGGCGAAAGCCAAAGCGAAGAGCAAAGCCAAGAGCAAAACCAAGAGCAAATCAAAACGCTGATCGCTCGCGCGACCGGCAAGCTTGTTAGCTTCCATAGCCGGCCGGCGGGTATCCCGTCGGCCGGTTTGCTTTTGTGGGCTCGGCCGAGGTCACACCCGGGTTGGCGTAATAGACAATCATCCGTTCAATGAGCGCGCCACGCAGCCAGAAAAAATTGCAGTTCTGCAGGGTCTGCGCGCCCTGAGATTCATAGGCTGAGCCCGATCTGGGTGTTAGCGTGACCTGGAAAGTCGCCGCGCAGCGCTGCTGCTCGATATCGACGAAGTGCGCGAAATCGCTGAAAACCGCCTGGAAATTGCCGTTCAGGTGCCGCCAGAAATCGCTGAGATGAGATTCGCCGGGGCCGGGCTGACCCTTCAGGATTCGCGTGGGGTTGTCGCCGTGACGAATCAGTATCTCGGCATCCGGCGTGAAGCAGGCCAGCACCTCGGCCTGCCTGTTCAGGCTAACGTTGCCGAAGTACCGGTCCTCAACCAGCCTGACGAAATCTTCATGTCGCATTTCTGTGCTAGCCTTGCGTTTCCTGTGTGGCGACAGGGTTTTTCCTAATAACATTTTAAAACGGGGAGACCTGGAATGAGTTTCGCATCTGAGTTCAAAGAGTTTGCCATGAAAGGCAACGTGGTCGATCTCGCGGTCGGCGTCATCATTGGCGGCGCGTTTGGCAAGATCGTGTCGTCGTTCGTTGGCGATATTGTCATGCCCTTGCTGGGCAAGATCGTTGGCGGGGTCGATTTTTCGAGTCTGGGCGCGAGCCTGGGGCTGGCCGCTGACGGCAAGACCGAAATCATGCTGAAGTACGGCGTATTTCTGCAGACTATTTTTGATTTCGTGATTGTCGCTGCTGCTATTTTCATGGCCATCAAGGCGATCAACAAGCTGAAGAAACCCGCTCCGGGCGCACCGCCACCGCCGCCGCCGGTGACTGACGTGCTGCTCGGCGAAATTCGCGATCTGTTGAAAAAATAGTCAACTGCAAGAATTGTCAGCCAATCATTCCGGGTGGCGGCCTCAGGCCGCTGCCCGGAATGCACTGCGAGTCAGGTTTTCAGGCGGGCCATCGGCCTGCACGGCGAGATTGTCCTCGATCCGGATGCCGCCAAAGTGCCGCAGCGCCTCCACTCGTGACCAATCGATAGCCCGGCCGCGCCCGTCCTGGCGTGCCTCAGCTAACAACGCGTCGATAAAATACAGTCCGGGCTCCATGGTAACCACGAAACCAGGCTCCAGCACCCGTGTCAGGCGCAGGAACGGGTGACCGTCCGGCCGTGCGATCGTCCGGCCACTGTCATCGGCCCACAGGCCGCCTGCGTCGTGTACCTGCAGCCCTAACAAGTGACCGATACCGTGGGGGTAGAAGATACGGATCAGGCCGCGGGCCTCGGCTTCATCCAGGCTGCAACGCAGCACGCCCGCATCGATCAGCAACTGGCCTATTCCCCGGTACGACAGCAGGTGAATAGCGCGCCAATCGACACCGGCGCGGGTGCGGTCGCAGAGCCGCAGCTGCAACTTGTCCATGGCGACAATCAGGTCTGCAAAGTCGCCCGGCGCCACGGCATGGGTCCGCGTGATATCACTGGCATAGCCGGCGAACTCGGCGCCGGCGTCGATCAGCAGGGAATGCCGGACCGCCGGGGCCACGCGCTCCTGCACCTGGTAGTGCAGCACCGCTGCGCCTTCGTTCAACGCGATTATCGGGTTGTAGGGTAATTCCTGTTCGCGCAGTCCGGTGCCGCGCAGGAACGCCAGTGAGATGTCGAACTCAGAACCGCCAGCCGCAAAGGCTGTTGCAGCGGCCAGGTGACCACGCGCTCCCAGCAGGTTGGCAGTTCGCATCGCCGCCAGTTCATAGGGCGTCTTGACGGCCCGCGGGAACTCCAGCCGCACCAGCAGATGTTCCGGGTTCACCGCGCCGACTCCGAAAGTTGTCAGCTCGGCGAACGCTTCGCCGACAAAAGCGCTGCGGCTCAGGTCGCTGGGCAGGGCTGCGCGGGCGGCGGCGCGGCTGCTAACAACGCGGACATCGAAAGACGCGACCCACTCCGCCTCGGGCAGCCGGGCGGGCTTGTGCCAATAGTCGTCGTCGCGATGAAAAACCAGCAGCGGCTTTGCGCCCGGAGCGAAATAGACAAAGGTTTCCGGCGCATCGACGAGCGGCAGGAATGCCTTGAAAGGCGCATTGGCCCGGAACGGGTAGTGGCAATCGTCGCGGAAGACCAGCTTGCGGCTCCCCGAGAACAGCAACAGGGAGTCGTAGCGGCTCGCCACGAGTGCCCGGGCAGTATGTGCGGTAACGACCGTCAGGTGGTCAGCAAAGGGGGCGGGCGGGCTCGCCACTGGCTGGGATTCCATAAAGACCCTGTTTTTTCGGTGTTTTGAACGGCGGGAGCCGTTGGAGGCATTCTACCCAGCCGGGCCGAGCCTTGACAGCTGTCGCGCCGACGCATCGAATCAAAGGCTTTGTCGCCCAACACAGACATTTTTCGATTGACGGGTTTTCAACCGGAGCGGCTATCCTTAGAATCCGCACGCGATCCTTCGATTGCCAGACAAACTAGCTAGGTTGTTTGATTTACGATCAATCCATTAACTTTTCGGGGAACTGAGAAAATGAAGACGAAACTTGCACTCGCAGCCGCCATTGCGGCGCTCGCATTGGTTGCTTGCAGCAAGCAGGAAGCTGCTCCGGCTGCTGACGCCATGGCTGCTCCGGCTGCTGACGCCGCGACGGCCGCTCCGGCTGCCGACGCTGCTGCTGCTCCGGCCGCTGACGCTGCCGCTGCTCCTGCGGAAGCGCCGAAACAGTAATATTCCTTCCAGGGAAATTACGAAGCCCGGGTGCGATGGAATGCCATTCGCCCGGGCTTTTTTTTTATTGGGCTCGCCGATACGCGCAGACAGGTCGTGACGGTCGCAGTCCGCGACGCCCGCGGTATGGCGACTGATCGTGTCTGGATCGAAGGCATCTACCGCGAGTATCTGGACGATTTGTCGGCGCCGCATACCGGCCTCTTTCCTGCTCTGGGTGAGATTGGCCACGGCGCAGCCGATCATTTCGTGCGCTGGTTTGCCGACCGCAAGGTTCACGTGCTGACAATCCTGCGCGGCGACCGGCCGGCGGGTTTCGCTGTCGTTGCGCCCGGCGAAGCAGCGGGCGCTGCGCCGCGCCCGGACTATCGGATGGCGGAATTTTTTGTTAGCCGCCAGGCGCGCCGCGGCGGCGTAGGTGCAGCAGCAGCACCGCTGATATTTGACCGCTTTGCGGGCCGGTGGGAGATTCTCGAGCACCAGAGCAATCGGGCCGCCGTCGGCTTCTGGCGGCGCGTGGTTGCGGATTATACGCTCGGCAAGTTCGAAGAGCGGGTTATCAACGGTGAAGTGCGCCAGCGCTTCAGCACCGGCCCGGCCCGGCGGCCGACTTGAAGGAAAACCACAGCATGCACAATCGAAACGTAAATCTGTTAGGTGGAGGATTACTCGTGGTAACGCTCCTTGGCGGCGGTCGCGTAGCGGCAGCAGACAGGCCGGTAGGCCTGGCATTTGCGACCCGCTCGGAAATCTTCGCGCCCCACGCCATGGCGGCGACCAGCCAGCCATTGGCGACCCAGGTTGCACTGGACATCATGAAAAAAGGCGGCAATGCGATCGATGCTGCCATTGCGGCTAACGCGACTCTCGGATTGATGGAGCCCGTCAGTAACGGCATTGGCGGCGACTTGTTCGCCATCGTCTGGGACGCCAAAGCCGGCAGATTGCAGGGCTTGAACGCCAGCGGCCGCGCACCGCTCGGCCTGACGCTGGAGCAGTTGCGCGCCGAGCTGCAACGCCAGGGTCTGACGCGCATTCCGCCCGACGGGCCGCTGCCAGTCACGGTTCCGGGTGCGGTCGATGGCTGGTTTCAGTTACACGGCCGCTATGGCCGTTTGCCGATGACCCAGGTGTTAGCTCCCGCGATCCGCTATGCGCGCGACGGCTTCCCGGTGTCGGAAGTCATTGCCTACTATTGGCAGGGGAACGCCCGGGCACTGGAAAAATATCCCGGCTTTCGCGAAACCTATATGCCCGGTGGCCGGGCGCCGCGCAAGGGCGAGCTGTTTCGCAATCCTCTGTTAGCGGACACATTGACGAAGATTGCCCGTGGTGGACGCGACACGTTCTACAAGGGCGAGATCCCCGCCAGGATCGGCGCCTACATGAAGGCGCAGGGCGGATTCCTGAGCGCCGCAGATTTTGCAGCGCACCGCAGCGAGTGGGTCGCGCCGGTCGCGGTGAATTATCGCGGCTACGACGTCTGGGAGTTGCCGCCGAATGGTCAGGGCATGGTCGCGCTGCAGATGCTCAATATTCTCGAAGGTTATGACCTCAAGGGCATGGGTTCGGGCAGCGCTGACTATCTGCATGTGCTCGCCGAGGCCAAGAAGCTCGCCTTTGAAGACCGCGCGCGCTACTACGCCGAGCCTGCGGCGATGACCGTGACGCCCGTGCAATTGCTGTCCAAAGTCTACGCCGCTGAGCGACGCAAGTTAATCGACCTGCAACACGCAGCCACCCGGGTGCGGCCGGGCGACCCTACCAGTCTGCGCGCCGACACCATCTATATGACGGTGGCCGATCAGGACGGCAACATGGTGTCGCTGATCCAGAGCAATTATCGCGGCATGGGTTCGGGCATGACGCCGGGACTGGGATTCATCCTGCAGGACCGCGGCGAGCAATTCGATGTGACGCCCGGCAGACCTAACAGCTATGCACCCGGCAAGCGGCCGTTTCATACCATCATCCCGGCGTTCGTGACCCGGGACGGCAAGCCCTACATGAGCTTCGGCGTCATGGGCGGCGCGATGCAGCCGCAGGGCCATGTACAGATCATCGTCAATCACCTGGACTTCGGCATGAACCTGCAGGAGGCCGGTGATGCGCCGCGGCTGCGGCATGAAGGCTCCAGCGACGCCGACGGCACGCCCATCGAGCCGGGCGGTGGCGAGTTGCTGCTGGAGCATGGGTTTGCACCGGCCGTGGTGGCCGAGCTGGAGCGGCGCGGTCACAAAGTCGCAGTGGCTAACGACGGGGGTTTCGGCGGCTACCAGGCGATTGGGCGCGATACGAATTCCGGCGTCTGGATCGGTGCATCCGAGAGCCGCAAGGACGGGCAGGCGGCGGGCTACTGACGGACAGTCTTGCGCGTCAGCGGTTGCGCATTGCTAACAACGGCGCCAGGTAGGGCGCCGTGTAGGCACTGGTGTGCCGCGCAAGGTCCTCCGGGGTGCCGGCAAATACCAGCCTGCCGCCGTTGGCCCCGCCTTCCGGACCCATCTCGATGATCCAGTCGGCCGTCTTGATGACGTCCAGGTTGTGCTCGATGATGAGCACGGTGTTGCCTTCATCACGAAGCCGGTGCAGCACGGTCAGCAATTGTGCGACGTCGTGAAAATGCAGTCCCGTGGTCGGTTCGTCTAACACATAAAGCGTGCGGCCGGTCGCACGTTTGGCCAGCTCGCGCGCCAGCTTGATACGCTGCGCTTCGCCGCCTGACAGCGTGGTCGCGTTCTGGCCCAGCCGCATGTAGGAAAGGCCGACATCCATCAGCGTCTGCAGGCGGGATTGCAACGCAGGCACGGCCGCGAACAGTCGCAATGCATCTTCGACCGTCAGCTCGAGCGCGTCCTGGATGCTGACGCCGCGCCAGCGAATTTCCAGTGTTTCGCGGTTATAGCGTTTGCCTTTGCAGACATCGCAGGAGACGTAGACATCGGGCAGGAAGTGCAGCTCCACCTTGATGACGCCATCGCCCTGGCAGGCTTCGCAGCGGCCGCCCTTGACGTTGAAACTGAATCGTCCCGGGTCATAGCCGCGCGCACGCGCTTCGGAGGTCGCGGCGTATAGCTCGCGCAGCGGGCCGAAAATACCCGTGTAGGTCGCCGGGTTCGAACGTGGCGTGCGGCCGATGGGGCTCTGATCGATATCGATGACGCGATCGATATATTGCAGTCCGGTAATTTCAGTGGCCAGGCCATGGTCCACCGGGTTGCCGTTGAGTTTAGCCTCGACGGTGCGCAGCAGGGTGTCGACGATCAGGGTCGACTTGCCGGAGCCGGACACGCCGGTGACGCAGGTCAGGAGCCCGAGCGGGATGGCCGCATCGACACTGTGCAAATTGTTAGCTTTGGCGCCGCGGATACCCAGCTCGCGTTTCGAATTGCGCGCAGTGCGCAGCAGCGGCAGCGGAATAGACTTGCGACCGGACAGGTACTGTCCGGTGATCGATTGCGGATGCGCGGCGATTTCGGCCGGTGTGCCCTGCGCGACCAGCGCACCGCCGTGCACGCCGGCACCGGGGCCGAGGTCAAGCACCTGGTCCGCGCTCCGGATGGCCTCGGTATCATGCTCGACCATGATGACCGTGTTGCCGAGGTCGCGCAGCGCATGCAGCGTACCTAACAATCGCTGGTTGTCGCGCTGGTGCAGGCCGATCGATGGTTCGTCGAGAATGTACATGACGCCCGTCAGCCCCGAACCGATCTGACTCGCGAGCCGGATGCGTTGTGCTTCGCCGCCTGAGAGTGTTTCCGCGCTGCGATCCAGTGTCAGATAATCCAGCCCGACGTCGGCAAGAAAGCGCAGTCGGTTCGCGACTTCGCGCAGAATGCGGCTCGCGACTTCGCCGCGCCAGCCCGCCGGTGCCAGCTGCGCGACAAATGCCTGTGCATCCCCCACCGCCAGATGGGATATCTCGTGCAAGGCACGGTCGCCGACAAAAACATGGCGTGCGGCCTTGTTGAGCCGCGCACCGCCGCAGTCGCTGCAGGGCCGGCGGCCGAGAAATTTCGCCAGTTCCTCGCGTACTGTCGGCGACTGGCTTGCCGCATAACGCCGCTCCAGATTCGGCAGTACGCCCTCAAAGCGATGATTGCGCCGGGCCGCCCGTCCGCCGGCTTCCGGATAGCGGAACTCGATGATTTCCTCGCCACTGCCGTGCAGCAGTACCTGGCGCGCCTTGTCCGGCAACTGCTCCCAGGGCTTTTCCAGGTCGAACCTGTAGTGCTTCGCCAACGAGACTAACAAATGAAAATAATGGCTGTTGTGCCGGTCCCAGCCGCGGATGGCGCCGTCGGCGAGCGACAGCTGCGGCTGGCTGACAACGCGCTGCGGATCGAAGAAGTCCTGGAAGCCGAGCCCATCGCAACTTGCGCAGGCGCCGGCCGGACTGTTGAACGAAAACATCTTGGGCTCCAGCAGCGGCAGGCTGTAACCGCAGCTGGGGCAGGCGTGCTGATTCGAAAACAGCTGTTCCTCGAACGCGGCATCACCGGCGGGCGCGACGATGGCAGTGCCGTTGGCCAGACGCAGCGCCGTTTCGAAGCTCTCGGCAAGGCGCTGCGCCGCATCGGGCCGGACGCGGAAACGATCCACGACGACAGCGATGCTGTGCTTCTTCCTGGGATCCAGCGCTGGCAGCGCGTCAAATTCATGCACGCGACCGTCGATGCGTGCACGCACATAGCCTTGTGCGCGCAGACTGTCCAGCACTTCCTGATGTTCGCCCTTGCGACCCTCGACCACCGGAGCTAACAGCATTGCCGACGCAGCTTCCGGCAGTGCGAGCGCCTGATCCACCATCTGGCTGACGGTCTGGGCGGCGAGATCGATGCCGTGATCCGGGCAACGCGGCATCCCGATGCGTGCATACAGCAAGCGCAGGTAGTCGTTGATCTCGGTAACCGTGCCGACGGTGGAGCGCGGGTTATGCGATGCGGCTTTCTGCTCGATGGCAATCGCCGGCGACAGGCCCTCGATGCTGTCCACATCGGGCTTGTCCATCACCGACAGGAACTGGCGCGCGTACGCCGACAGCGATTCGACGTAGCGGCGCTGGCCCTCGGCATAGAGCGTATCAAAGGCCAGTGACGACTTGCCCGAACCCGACAGACCCGTGATCACGATCAACCGGTCGCGCGGCAAATCGATGTCGAGATTGCGCAGGTTATGCGTGCGCGCGCCGCGGATCCGGATTGAAGCCATATGCAAGACGAGGCGTTACCAAAGGGCAGTCGGCTATTTTAAGCCAGTCGGTCAATAAGTGGCTGCTCGCGTCAATTTCTGAACCCGCACGACGCGTGCTTGCGATTAAACTACGCTCCGTTTCAACAGTTGCCGCTACGTTGAGTGGCGGTCCAAGCAAGTCAATAAAGGAAAGAACCATGGCAAGAGGCGTTAACAAAGTCATCATCGTTGGCAACCTGGGTCAGGACCCGGATACCAAGGCCATGCCCTCGGGCATGTCGGTCACGAACCTGCGAATCGCAACCAGCGAGAGCTGGAAAGACAAGACCAGCGGCGAGATGAAGGAACAGACGGAGTGGCACAGCGTTGCGATGTTCGGCCGGTTGGCGGAAATCGCCGGCGAATACCTGCGCAAGGGCTCGCAGGTCTACATCGAAGGCCGTCTGCGCACCCGCAAATGGCAGGACAAGTCGGGTAATGATCGCTACACCACCGAGATCGTTGCCAACGAAATGCAAATGCTCGGCAGCCGCAGCGGCGGCGGTGGCGGCGGCGCCACGGGCGGCTCGGGTGGCGCTAGCGGCGAGCGCTCTGCTGTCGCACCCCGTGACAGCGGCGGCGACTATGGTGAACCGGTCAAATCGAGCACCGAAAAAGCCGATTTCGATGACGATATCCCATTCTAGATAACTTGTTGATTTATAAAGAAAAATAAGCCGTCCGGCGGCCCATACCTGGGTCGCCGGCGGTACCCGGCGAGCGCCGAAAACGGTAAGCTCGCACTTTGTTCGCGCCCTCAGTCGCGCACCCCTATGTCCCGCCGCGTATTCGTCAAAACTTTCGGCTGCCAAATGAATGAGTACGACTCCACCAAGATAGTGGACGTACTGCGTGCGGCTGGCGGTTACGAACCCACCTCGGACCCTCGGGAAGCCGACCTGCTGCTGATGAATACCTGCTCGGTGCGCGAAAAGGCGCAGGACAAGGTGTTTTCGCTGCTGGGCGAATGGCGGCAGCTGAAGGAACTGCGGCCGCAGGTGCTGATCGGCGTCGGTGGCTGCGTGGCCAGCCAGGAAGGCGATGCCATTGCCGAGCGTGCCCCCTATGTTGACCTGGTCTTCGGGCCGCAGACCCTGCATCGCCTGCCTGCCATGATCGATGAGCAGCGCCGGTCCGGCCGCACAGTCGTCGACATCAGTTTTCCGGAGATTGAAAAATTCGATGCGCTGCCGGCACCGCGTGCACAAGGCGCATCCGCGTTGGTGTCGATCATGGAGGGCTGCAGTAAGTATTGCAGTTTCTGCGTGGTGCCATATACACGCGGTGATGAAATCAGCCGCCCGTTCGACAGCACGCTGAGTGAAATCCGCCAGCTGGCCGAGCGCGGGGTGCAGGAAATTACCTTGTTAGGTCAGAACGTCAACGCCTATGCCGGCCGCATGGCGGACGGCACGGCCTCCGACCTGGCCACCTTGATTCACCATGTTGCGGCGATCCAGGGTGTGCAACGGATCCGCTTTACGACTTCGCACCCGGTTGAGTTTACCGACAGCCTGATCGAGGCCTTTGCGTCGGTGCCCAAGCTGGCGAACCAGCTGCACCTGCCAGTGCAGTCGGGCTCGGATCGCGTGTTAGCTTTAATGAAGCGCGGCTACACGACGCTGGAATACAAGGACAAGTTGCGCAGGCTGCGCGCCGTGCGACCTGACATTTCCGTGTCGACCGACCTCATCGTCGGTTTTCCAGGAGAAACTGAGCGCGATTTCGCGGCCACGCTGCAGCTGGTACGGGACGCGGATTTCGATCAGTCTTTCAGTTTCCTTTACAGCCGCCGCCCGGGAACACCGGCCGCGAATCTGCCGGACGATGTGCCACTGCCTGTCAAAAAAGAGCGCCTCGCGCGCTTGCAGCAGCAACTCGAGGACCAGGCGCGGATGCTGAGCGAACGCATGGTTGGAACCCGCCAGCGCGTGCTGGTCGAGCGCCATGCCCGCAAGAATGTGCGCGAGCTCGCTGGCAAAACCGAAAACGGCCGCTGGGTCAATTTTCCGGGGCCTGCGGCTCTACTGCATCAATTTGTCGATGTGGATATCACAACTGCCATGGCGCATACGCTGCGCGGCAGGCTGGCGCAGGAACCGATGGTGGCTAACGGATGAGTGCCGCCAGGGAGTTCGCGCTCGAACCCGCCGATAATCAGCGCCTCGCCAACCTGTGTGGTCCGCTGGAAGAGCATCTGCGCCTGATCGAAGCGCGCCTGGCGGTCGAACTCAAGCGCCGCGGCGGCTTGTTTCAGATTTCAGGAGCTAACACCGCCGGCGCGGAATCCTTGCTGCGACGCCTGTTTGCGCTGACATCGCGCGAGCAGTTGACGCCGCAGCATGTGCATCTGGCGCTGGGCGAGATTGACAGCGTCCGGCCGGACGGCGACAGTGCGGACTTCCCGACAGTGCGTACGGCGCGCGGCTCGATCCGGGCGCGCGGCGCCAACCAGCAGCAGTACCTGGAAAACATCCGCAAACACGATCTGTGTTTTGGCATCGGCCCCGCGGGCACCGGCAAGACGTTTCTGGCGGTCGCCTGCGCCGTCGAAGCGTTGCAGGCGGAAAAAGTACGCCGTCTGGTACTGGTGCGGCCGGCGGTCGAGGCGGGCGAACGCCTGGGATTCCTGCCGGGAGACCTGTCGCAGAAGATCGATCCTTATCTGCGCCCGATGTACGACGCGTTGTTCGAGATGTTAGGTTTCGAGCGTGTCGGTAAACTCATCGAGCGCGGTGTCATCGAAGTGGCGCCGCTGGCATTCATGCGTGGCCGGTCGCTGAACGATTCATTCATCATTCTCGATGAGGCGCAGAACACGACGGTCGAGCAGATGAAAATGTTCCTGACGCGCATCGGATTCGGTTCCAAGGCGGTGGTGACCGGCGATGTGACACAGACCGATTTGCCTAGTGGGCGGCCCTCGGGTTTACGCCATGTGGTCGATGTGTTGCGCGGCGTCAATGGCTGTGTCTTCACGTGGTTCGAGACCCGGGATGTGGTCCGTCACCCGCTGGTGCAGCGCATTGTCGAGGCCTATGAGGTGCAGAGCAATGGCAGCTAACGCCGCGGCCGCGCCACGCAGGGCGCCGGTGCGTGTTGCTGTCTCGAGCGGCGTGCGCAGCAGCGTGCCGGGTCCGCGTGCCATCAGCCAATGGGTGCAGCTCAGCGCCGCGGGCCGCGTACGCAAGGCCATGGATCTGTCATTGCGAGTTGTCGGGAGCGGTGAGGGTCGCGCCCTGAACCGCCGCTATCGCGGCTGCGATTATCCAACCAACGTGCTGTCGTTCGCAGCGCCGCGCGCCGCGCGCCTGCGGGATCGCCAGCTTGGGGATCTTGTGATCTGCGCGCCAGTGGTCGCGCGCGAGGCGCGGCAGCAGGGCAAGAGCCTGCGTGCGCACTGGGCGCACATGGTCATTCACGGTACGCTGCATTTGTTAGGATTTGATCATCAGCGCGGGCGCGATGCGGAGCGCATGCAGCGGCGCGAGGTGCGGCTGATGCGCGCGCTCGGCTACAAGAACCCCTATGGCGAACCCCATGTCGACCGATAATTCGCGAACCGGCACCTGGCTGCGACGGGTGTCGCAGGCGCTGTCCGGCGAGCCGCAGGATCGCGCCGAACTGGTCGAGCATTTGCGCGACGCGCATGAGCGTGGCCTGGTCGATTCCGAAGCGCTGGAGATGCTGCTCGGCGTGCTGGAAGTTGCGGATATCCAGGTGCGCGACATCATGGTGCCGCGCGCGCAGATGATCTTCGTGCGCCGTGATGATCCATCCGAGAAACTGGTGCCGACCGTGCTGGAATCCGGGCATTCGCGGTTCCCGGTCATGGATGCGGATCGCGACGACGTCGTCGGCATTTTGTTAGCCAAGGACCTGCTGCGCGTGTTCGCCGGCGAGGAAGAGTCGGAAAGCCGCTTTGACATCCGCGAGTGCATGCGACCGGCGGTGTTCGTGCCGGAGTCCAAACGCGTCAATGTGTTGCTGAAGGAATTCCGTCGCAATCGCAACCACATGGCGATCGTGGTGGACGAGTACGGCGGCGTCTCGGGCCTGGTGACGATTGAGGATGCGCTGGAGCAGATCGTCGGTGAAATTGACGACGAATTCGATGAGGAAGACGAGACCAATATCCGGCGCGAAGATGCCCGCAATTTTTCGGTGCGGGGCGCGACACCGATCGAGGAATTCAACCGGTATTTTGCCACCAGGCTGGCGGACGACGAGTTCGACACCATCGCGGGCCTCGTCATCAAGCAGCTTGGCCGGCTGCCGCGCCGCGGCGAAGCGGTGACCATCGAAGGCTTCGAATTCAAGGTCGCGCGCGCTGACCGCCGGCGCGTTGATACGCTGCGCCTGTTCGCACCGCGCGATATTCCGCTGCCCGCCGACGGCGAGTCTGCTGGCTGAGCGGGATGGCGCGCATCACAGGCTGGCGCGCTGGTTTGCTGGCGCTGATCGCAGGCGCGGCCATGCCGCTCGCCTTTGCGCCCTTCAACTACTGGTGGCTGGCCTGGTTAGTGCCGGCGGTCCAGATGGCTTTATGGGTGGGTTGCGCGCCGCGCGCTGCGGCATGGCGCGGCTTCTGGTTTGCCGCAGGCCAATTCGGCGTTGGCACCTACTGGCTCTATATCAGCATCCACGGTTTCGGCCAGGCGCCGGTCTGGCTCGCCCTCACGCTGATGTTCGCGCTGGTCGCCATCATGAGCGTCTACCATGCTTTGTTAGGGTGGGTGGCGGTCCGCTGGCGCGTGCGCTCGCTGCCGATGTTCGCCTTGCTGTGGGTGCCGGCGCTCTGGACCGCAGTCGAGTGGCTGCGTGGCTGGTTGCTGTCAGGCTTTTCGTGGTTATCGCTCGGCTATTCGCAGACCGATTCGCCGCTGGCGGGACTGGCGCCCGTTGTCGGCATGTATGGCATCACGCTCGCGTGTCTGGTGATCGCCGGCGCGGTGGTTGTCGTGGTCGGACGCCCGGTGCTGCGGCAACGAGTCGCCGCCCTGGTGTTGTTGGTAGCAATCGTCCTGACCGGGAAATCCCTGTCCGCGATTCCCTGGTCCACGGTTGCGGGCCGCGAGCTTGGCGTGGCCATTATTCAGGGCGCAATCCCGCAGGATGAGAAATGGCTGACGGAAAATCATGATGCGACCTTGAAACGCTATCGCGATCTCACGCGCAGCGCCTTTGGCACGCCGCTCATCGTCTGGCCCGAAGCTGCGGCGCCCGACCTCGTGAATAATCTCGGCGGCTATTTTGGCGCGCTCTATGACGAGGCTCAGGCGCAGGGCTCCGCTATCGTGATGGGCGCGTTGCGTGCCGACGACCAGGAAAAAAACTATTACAACTCGGTGCTGGCGCTGGACAACGGCGTGCGCTGGTATGACAAGCACCATCTGGTGCCGTTCGCCGAATACTTTCCGGTGCCGAAGTTTGTCCGCAACTGGCTGCGATTGATGAGTTTGCCTTATTCCGATTTTACCCACGGCGCTGCTGAGCAGTCGCCGCTGCCGGCTGCCGGCCTGTTGCTTTCGGCCAGCGTTTGTTATGAAGATGCCTATGCCGCGACCCAGCTGCCGGCCCTGACAACGGCAACCGCGCTCGTCAATGTGACCAACGACGCGTGGTTTGGCGCTTCCAGCGCCCGTTATCAGCACTTGCAGATTTCGCGACTGCGTGCCATGGAGGCCCGGCGCTATCTGGTGCGGGCTGCCAACGATGGCGTGTCGGCGGTTATCGATCCCTTTGGAACAGTGGTCGCGCGGGCCCCCGAGTTTCAACCCGCGGTCTTGAGGTCGAAACTGACACCGCTCAAGGGCTTGACGCCATTCGCGCGCAGCGGGAATTTTGGGATCCTGGGTTTTTGCGCTGCAATGCTGCTGGCTTGCGGCTGGTGGCTACGGCGTGAACTTTTGCAGGGTCAGGGAGTCTAGCGATGCACGGTCAAAATTGCCTTTGGATGGAGTCATTAACCATGTTGCGAGATCCGCTAATCAGTCGTGCTTTTGGCACGGTGCTGCTGGTCGCTGCATTTACAGCCTGCACCCCCGGGGAATCTACGGCGGCGGCTCCTGCTAACACCCAGGCTGCGCCGCTGGTCGCCGCCGCGCCCGCCGCGCAGACAGGCACCGCGCCGGCGGCCCCGCTGGTGCGCGGGTTGCCGGATTTCAGCGCACTGGTCGAGCAGGCCGGCGCCGCGGTCGTGAACGTCGATGTGGTCGGCAAGCAGCAGCGCGTCAGCGGTGTTCCTGGCCTGGCACCGGACGATCCCTTCTACGAATTTTTTCGCCGTTTTGGCGGGCAGCAGCCGCGCAGCCCACGTTCGACTCCGACCCCGCGTGGCCAGGGATCCGGCTTCATCGTCAGCTCGGACGGCTATGTGCTGACCAATGCCCACGTGGTCGACGATGCGTCGGAAGTCACGGTACGAATGACCAACCGGCGCGAGTATTCCGCCAAGGTCGTGGGTATCGATACGCGTTCCGATGTCGCGGTGCTCAAGATCAATGCGCAGAACCTGCCGACCGTCAGGATTGGCAACCCGGCGCAGCTGCGTCCAGGCGAGTGGGTGGTCGCGATTGGATCGCCGTTCGGTTTTGAAAACAGCGTCACGGCCGGCATTGTCAGTGGTGTGTCGCGCTCCCTGCCAAGCGGCGATAGTAACTACGTGCCCTTCATCCAGACCGACGTCGCCGTCAATCCGGGTAATTCGGGTGGTCCGCTGTTCAATCTGAGTGGCGAGGTGGTCGGCATCAATTCGCAGATCTACTCGCAAAGCGGCGGCTACATGGGCCTGTCGTTTGCCATTCCGATCGACATTGCTAACAGCGTGCGCGACCAGCTGGTCAAGAACGGCCGCGTGCGCCGCGGGCGCATCGGCATCGGCATCACCGATGTGACGGCGCAGTTTGCCGAGAGTTTCGGCCTCGATCGTCCGCGCGGCGCGCTGGTGGGCTCGGTCGAAGCCGACGGCCCGGCCGCCAAGGCTGGTATCAAGGAAGGCGACATCATTTTGTCGGTGAATGGCCGCGCGATCGAACGGTCCAACGAGCTGCCGGTGCTGGTTTCCGGGATCATGCCGGGAACCAAGGCGAACATTGCTGTCTGGCGCGAACGCGCCAGCCAATCATTCTCGCTGACCGTGGGCGAAGTGCCGGAGCGTGGCGCGCAGACCGCCGGCCGTTCGGTGCCGGGCGATGCCGCCGAGGAGCCGGACCGGTTTGGCTTGGCGCTGCGCGAACTGACGTCCGAGGAGCGACGGCAGGCCGAGACCACGGGCTCGCTGCTGATCGAGGACGCCGACGGCCCGGCAGCCGCGGCCAATCTGCAGCAGGGCGATATTTTGTTAGGTGTCAACAATCGCCGTATTGGTACCGTCAAGGAATGGCGCGAATTGAGTCGTGCGGCCAAAGGCTCGCTGGCGCTGCTGATCCAGCGCGAGGGCAACCAGTTCTACCGGTCCGTCAGGCCCCCCGGCTAGCCGGGGGCGGAAGCGCCGCGGGCCTGCAGTTGGTTGAAGCCGGCGCGCGCCCAGTAAAATGACAGCGCGGCGAGCGGCGCGGCGAGGGCCGCAACCACGGCGACGCCGTCGCCGATGCGTTGCTCGTCATGCAGCCAGTAGTCCGATACCAGTGCGGCAGCGGTCGAACCGAAGCCGATGCCAGTCAGGTTCAGCACCAGCAGGTACATTGCCGATGTGCGTGCCCGATACTCGTTCGGTGTTGCAAGCTGGATGGCTGCCGAGGTAGCCGCGAACGGGAAGCTGCTGAGGAACAGCATCGGGCCTAACAGCCAGAGCATCGTGTCGCTATCGGCGCTGCGAAACGTCCAGATGGCGATGGGCCACAGCAGCAACGCGCTGACAATACCGACCCGCAATTCGGCGTCGGTCCGACCCTGCCGTCGCCAGCGATCGGCGAGCGCGCCGCCCGACAGTACGCCGGTGGCGCCGAAAATCATCATCAGCGGACCATAGGTTGCGGCGACTTCGGCTGGTGTGAACTTGTGCACACGCATCAGGTGCGCCGGTGTCCAGAACGCTGCGGCGTTGAACAGCATTGTCAGCAGCGACAC
>JANLTW010000031.1:0-2299 GCA_031363155.1 Gammaproteobacteria bacterium
TCTCTGCAGTTCTGTGCGGCGTTTTCCGGCAGGCAACGCCAGCACACCGGCTAACAGTTCGGCCTGGCTAATGGTGGTGAGATAGAGCGTCGCAGGCGCTTGCCGATCCAGCCAGCGCAGTACTGCTGCATCGGGGCCAGGTTTCAGTGGTTCAGACACCACATTGGTATCCAGAATAATCACGATTCAAAATTCGCCGCTTTCGCCGGACTGCGCTTCCGACTACGTGACAGGTCTACGCCGCCGACGCGCTTGCCCAGAGCCGCAAGCGCGGTGCCGAGGCCCACAGGCGGCCGAACTGCGGCGTTCAAAATTTCACGCACTTCCGCTTCGGTACTGCGTCCCGCCTGCGCAGCACGCACCTTGAGCGCACGGGCTGTTTCTTCCGGTAGGTTTCTCACTGTAATAGCCGCCATTGCTATCAATCCTTAAATATGATGGCAAAACGATAGCATAACTAATAAATGCTTACAATCTGTGCATGCTGCGACAACGCAATTCATTGATTCGCCAACAGCGGCGCCTACTGCGACCGTTGGCGCGCCCTCAAGTGTCATAGCCCGGCAGCCTGCGATCCAGCCGACGCAACAGCCCGGGCCAGCTCAGGTTGGCACCAAGACCCTGAGTAACCGCTGCAGCCTGCTCGCGTGCGCCGGCGATGATCTGCGGGTGTACGGAGATCAGCTCGCCACCGCCCGACTGGGCACGGACCTGGATCGTGCAGACGCTCTCAAACAGGTACATCGCGACGAAGGCATCGGCCACCGAACTACCAACCGTCAGCAACCCGTGATTGCGCAGCATCAGGAAATTGCGTGCGCCGAGGTCGGCCACGAGGCGCGGTTTTTCATCGTCGCGCAGCGCGACGCCCTCGTAGTCGTGGTAGCCGAGGCTGGAGAGCACAAAGATGGATTGTTGCGAAAGCGGTAGAACTCCGCCCTTTTGCGCGGAGACCGCGATGCCGTTCAGCGAATGCACGTGCAACACGCACTGCGCATCGTGGCGGGCACCATGCACCGCGCTGTGAATGGTGAAGCCGGCTGGATTCACGGGGAAGGGCGTGTCATCGAGATTCTTGCCGTGCATGTCCACGCGCACGAGGCTTGAGGCCGTGATCTCCTCGAACAGCAGGCCGTAGGGATTGATCAGGAATTCGCCGAGGCGACCCGGTATGCGGGCGCTGATGTGCGTGAAGACCAGGTCGTCCCAGCCAAACAACGCCACCAGCCGGTAGGCGGCCGCGAGATCGACGCGGACCTGCCACTCGTCTGCCGGGACACTCTCGCGGCGGCTCGGGATGTGCAAACTGTGGTCGGCCATCGGCGCCTCCTCGTCAACGAGCTTAGCTAGCCTGTCAGTAGCTCCAGTGCCTGCCGGTATTTCTCCGCCGTTCGCCGAATCACGTCCGGCGGCAAGCGCGGTCCCGGCGCCTTCTTGTTCCAGTCGAGCGTCTCCAGGTAGTCCCGCACGAACTGCTTGTCGTAGCTCGGTGGGCTGATGCCCGTCCGGTATTCCGCGGCGGGCCAGAAGCGCGAGGAGTCAGGGGTCATCACTTCGTCGATCAGATAGAGGGCGCCGGCGTCGTCCAGGCCGAACTCGAATTTCGTATCGCCGATGATGATGCCGCGGCTGCGGGCGTAGGCCGCACCTTCGGCATAGACACGGATCGCCAGCGTGCGGACCTGTCGCGCGAGTTCGGTGCCCAGCAGTTTCTCGCACTCTGCAAAGCTGATGTTTTCGTCGTGGTCCCCGATTGCCGCCTTCGTCGCCGGGGTAAAAAGGGGCTCGGGCAGCAGCGCAGCAAGCGGCAGGCCGGTGGGCAGGGCAATGCCGCAGACCGCGCCTGTTGCCTGGTAATCCTTGTAGCCGGACCCAATCAGATAGCCCCGCACCACGGCCTCGATCGGCAGCGGCTTCAGCCGGCGTACCACGGTGGCGCGTGTGGCGATGGCAGCGCGTTCGGCCGGATCGGCGACAATTGCGGCGAGCGGCAGGCTGGCCAGGTGATTGCGCACGATGCCCGCTGTCCTCGCGAACCAGAAGTTCGACAACTGCGTCAGGACCTCGCCCTTGCCCGGAATCGGATCGGGCAGCACGACGTCGAAGGCCGAAAGCCGGTCTGTCGTGACGATCAGCAGGTGCTGGTCATCCACCGCGTAGATGTCACGGACTTTGCCTTGACTGAGCCGGGGGAGGGCTGTCAATCTCGATTCGTACATGGCGTCAGTGACGGTGCTGTGCGTCATCGGCGGGATTCTAGCAGCGCCGTCCGCGCTTGCCCCATTCTCATATCAAGGCA
>JANLTW010000047.1:0-31655 GCA_031363155.1 Gammaproteobacteria bacterium
TTGTCGCCGGCAAAACCAATTTTGGCGGCCTCGAAAG
Source organism: Gammaproteobacteria bacterium (assembly GCA_031363155.1). Classification (GTDB taxonomy): domain Bacteria; phylum Pseudomonadota; class Gammaproteobacteria; order Steroidobacterales; family Steroidobacteraceae; genus UBA964. The sequence continues at coordinate 38 of JANLTW010000047.1, forward strand.
AAATGGTACTGCGCACGCTTTCGATGGCTGCGATCGACAGCGTCAGGTACCGGATCGCCTCGTCGCGCTTGCCATCCTGCAGCGCAATCAGGCCGCGCTGATAATGAGTGGCCCAATAAAGACTGCCCATCGCGCGAATTTCCGGCAATGCGAGCAGCGAATCGAGCATGGTGCGCGATTCGTCAGTTTTTTGAATGCGCGCAAGACTCTGTGCATAGACCAGCGCATTGGCTGTGTCTTCAATGGCGACCGCAAACAGGCGCGCGTCGGCGGCGGTAAAGACCTTGGTGACCTGCTTTTCCAGTGCGTAGAAGATCCCCTGCGGCAGGAACACGATCCAGGTCAGCGCCGTGCGCATTTGCTGGCGGTGCTTTTTGCGGGCGGTTTCCGCCGCGGCGTCATCATAAATCCTGACGACCTGGGTGTATTCCCCTAACGCAAACAGCGGGCCCAGCGACAACAGCTGCGCCTGAATCTTGAAGGGTGCGGACGTTGGAAAGATCCCGATGAAAGTATCCTTGCGGCGCAGGCTTTCCCAGTTCTGCAAGGCTGCGAGTGCGCTTCGCGCTTTTTCAGTGTCACCGGCCCGTGCATATAACAGAGCGCGTTGCGCTGCCAGGCCCATCGCAATGGTTTCGCCGCGCAGATCGAGCCCCGCCGGATTGTCGCGTCCGAAGAACGTCGCCTCTTCATCGCGCATGCTGTAGCCGCCAATGGCCAGTGCGACGCCGGAGAAATCGTCCTGCACCTGGCCGCCCAACCAGGACTGTTTGGTCTGGCGATAGGTTTCAGGCAGGGCATCCCATGCGGACTCCGCCCAACGCAAGGCCTGCTCCGGATCGCCTAATTCCGTGTAGGCCGCGGCGCGCAGCCAACCTGTTAGCACCGGCGCGGCCTTGCGCAGCTTGCCGACGTTGCCGCGCTTCAGTTTGATGCCGTCCGTGGTGATCTTGGCTTCGAACAGCGTCAGGCAGCGGAACAGCTGGTCGTAATTGCGATAACGGAACTTGATCGCGCAAACGCGAAAATGATCTATCCAGTCGACGCGGTCCGCGCCCTCCTGGATCTGAACCCATTTGGCATCCCACTCCGCTAATCCGGCGTCTTTGCTCGGCGCAGCGAGGGCGGCGCCTGACAGCAGCGTCACAAGGACAGGGTTGACAATCGCCAGTGCGAGTCGCCGCTTCGGCCGATTGTCCAAGGCGACTCGGGCTAACGGTGATGAAATACGATGGTCACTTCGCGTGCGCCCACCTGTCCCGACGTCTGCTCCTGTTGCGACACCGGATCAAGCGCATAGCTGGTGCTGCCATCGACGGCGACTTTCTGGATGTCGCGGGTACGCACGCGTTTCAGTCCACGCGTGGTTGGCGAACCGCAGCCCGACAGCTGCACGCCGTTGCCCATCTGCGCCGCGGCGCCTGCGGGCGGCGGCGCATTGACGAGCACAATATCGCGTGTCGTAGCTAACAAAGCCGGGTTCGAACAGGGCGACAGCACCAGGCGCAGCGATTCGTCGCCTTTCAGGTTGGTGAATTGGTAGGGACCGAGCTCGGTCAACTGACCTGCCGCCATGTTGCTGGCGTCGATCAGACCCTGTTGGCCGGCGGGATTGATGTTGTATACCTCCATGCGGCCCGGCAACGAAGGCCGGTAATAGACCTTGAATTTGTCGCCGCTACGAAATTCATGGGTTGCCGCGTTGACCGGCGTCGCACTGCCATCGGCGCCGATCGCATGTACTTCATAGGCAATACCGGCGTACAGGCTATTATCGCCGGCCGCGGGCGCAGCCGCGTAAGGGTTGTTAGCATTGCCAGTGACGGCCTGCCCGGTGCGCGCGTCATACACCTGGGTCGGCGCGGCGCCATAAGGGTTCGGGGCGGCACCATACGGATTGGCGGCGTTAGGATCGCCTGCGGCCGGCGGATACGCGCCAGCAGGCGGATAGCCAGTCGTTGCAGGATATGCAGGTGCCTGCGCCGGCGGATACGCGTTAGCCGCCGCCGGGTCCGCGCCTGCCGGATACCCTCCTGCCGCGGGCGCCGGATACGTGGCGGTTGGTTGCTGATAGTCCGCCTGCGGTTGCTGATAGCCCGCCTGCTGTTGCGGGTAAGCCGCCGCCGGCGCGCCGCCGGTGAATCCCTGGTTCGGGGGCACGAACCCCTGATTCATGCCACCGCCTTTGCGAGCGAACCAATCGGTGATCCTGCCATTGACGGCACCTAGAATCCCGCCGGTCGCGGTCTGCAGCACGGCAGCCAGCGTGCCGGCGAACAGGTCGCGAATCGGATGCGCCTTTGGTGCAGCTTGCGGTGCGTATTGCGCGGCAGCGGAACCTTGCGGATACCCCTGATTGGGCGCCGGATAGCCGGGCTGGTTCACCTGGGCATAGGCGGCCGACGCCAGAATCGTCGCGGCCGCCAGCGTGCAGGCGCGAGTCGTTAGCTTGTTAAAGATTGCCTTGGGGTATGACATGGTGATTTCCTCGTGACGGGTCGGATGCCGCAGTATGCTGTCGTCCGGTATGTCGGACCGATCGCAAAAATCGTTCAAACCACTCTAGGGCCCGGTGCCCGGCCCGTCAAACACGACCTGCAAACAGCCTTGAACCTCGCCGTGCATACACCTGACCCACAAGATGTGTTGGACCTGAATCTGATTGCGACGACTGCATCGGGCGGCAAGGCTGCGTTCGAAACCCTGTATAGCCGCTATGAACGCCGGGTATACAACTATGTCCGAACCTTCGTGCGCCAGCCGTCGGTCTCGGAGGAGGTAGTAATCGACACCATGATGGCGGTCTGGAACGGGGCCAAGGGTTTCAATCGATCATCGCGGGTGTCGACCTGGATCCTGGGCATTGCGCGCCACAAAGCGCTGGATGCCGTGCGCAAGGTGGGCCGATCCGGCGCTGAAGTGACCCTCGACGATGCGTCCGAGTTGCCGGATGAGGCGACCGGACCGGCGGACGCCGTTGACCAGGTGTTCCGGTCCAAATTGGTGCGCCGCGCCGTTGCCGAATTGTCGATCGATCATCAGGAAATCCTGCGACTGGCCTTTTTTGAAGAACTGCCCTACGAGGAAATTGCGAGTTTGCTATCCATTCCCGACAATACCGTCAAAACGCGCGTGTTTTACGCCAAGCAGCAATTGCGCCGCCTGCTCGAAGGCCGCGAGTTGGAGACCGCGGAATGACTTCGTCCGAGCAACAGCCGTCATTACCTCATAGCGAGGGCCTGTCGCTGGCCTGGTATGCGGCTGGCAAGCTAAGCGATAGCGAACAGCGCCGGGTTGCCGCGCATCTGGAAACTTGCGCCGAGTGTCGCGCTGAACTGCAGTCGGTAACGCAGGTACACAGCGAATTTCGGCAGGCGCTGAAGTCGGAACCTAGGCCCTCGCCACGGGCCAGGGCGACTGTCATGGCGCGCATCAATGCCGCGCATGCTAACAAGCCCGTCGCGGGCTTTTTTGCGCCGCTGGTCGATTGGTTGCGGGTGCCTGCGGTGCCGCGCTGGGCGCCCGCTGCTGCTTTGTTGCTGGCAGTAATTCCCATAGGGCTTCTGCTGCGCCAGACGCCAGAACCGCTTGCCACCCTGCCGGAGATCACAACGCGTGGTTTGCCGACCGCGCCGACGCGCCTCAATGTGCGCTTTAACCCGCAGGCTACCGACCTGCAAATACGCGAGTTGCTTGGCGTGTTGGGTGCGCGCATCGTTGACGGACCCGGCGCAACGGCCGAATACCTGATCGAACTCGCGGCGGCCGATCCGGCCACAACGGCTGAGAGGATCAAGGCCGCACGCGCGCACCCCGAGATTCTGCAGACGCTGGAACTGGCGGCACCATGAACCTGTTGGCGGCACCACACGACTTACCTGCATCATGTCGGGCGTAAACGTAGCGACGCGGCTGTGTGCAACATGGTGTGCCCTGTCGGTGCTCGCGTTGCTGCCTGCAGCATTTGCCCAGGCGCCCGCCGCGCAGCCCGCCGCGGTCAAACGCGCACTGTTGATTGGTATTAATCGTTATAAATCCGTACCCGAACTGCAGGGCGCGATCAACGACGTCGAATCGATGCGCGAAATTCTCATGACGCGCTGGGGGTTTCAGGCTCGCAACATTACCTTACTAACGGACGAGAACGCGACGCGTGCCGGAATCGTTGCGGCGCTGAACGCCCTGGTGCAAATCGCGGGCCCTGCCGACTCCGTTTATTTTCACTATTCGGGCCACGGTTCTCAGGTCCAGGATTTGAGCGGCGATGAGCCCGAAGGCCTGGATGAAACTCTTGTCCCACAGGACGGCCGCAGCGCCGGCGTGCGCGACATCGTCGACGATGAACTCGATGCGATATTTTCGAGACTACGAGCGCGCAGCGCCGTCATCGTTCTTGACTCCTGCCATTCCGGCACAGCCACGCGTGCGCTGGCCATTCGTACGCGATCGGTTCCGCGCGATGACCGGCTGGATCTTTATCGCGAGGGCGGCGCTACTGTTAGCACGCGCGCCATCGTACCGTTCCGCAAATCGCGATTTGTGGTCATGGGTGGCGCCGCAGCTAACGAGGAGGCGCTGGATGGCGAGGTAGACGGCCGCTACCATGGCTTTTTCAGCTATTCTCTGTCACGCGCACTCACAGGTAGCGGCAGTTCGTCGTCGCCCCGACAGGTACTCGCGGGTGTGGCGCGAGAACTCGGCCGCATTCAGGCGAGCTACGGCCGCACGTCGATGCCGGAACCGCAGCTCGAGGCGCCGCCGGAAGCACTGGATTTGCCCTTGTTCGCGGCGCCTGACTCCGCCGTTACTTTGGCCGATGGCGTTGGTGCGCCAGCGCCGCCGCCGCGACTCGCCTGGGTCACGGCCGCGCCGACCGCTGCGGATCAGGTGCTGCTGATCAGCGCCGCGCTGCTCGGCGCGGCGCCGGGCTCCACCTGGGCGATCTATCCTCCTGGCGAAACGCGATTTACACCGGGAGCCGCCAGCGCGGTCGCACGCGTCACTGACTTGACAGGCAAGGACGCGCGCGCCGCTGTGACCAGCCAGACGGCGCCGATTCAGGCGCAATCGCGCGCCGTAAGTCTGATGCCGGCGCCTGCATCCACACGGATCGCCATTCGAATTCTGGACCTGCCTGCCGAGCAGCGCACCCGGGTAGCGGATGTGCTGCGACGCAACATCAAAAACCTGGCCCTGGTCGGCCCCGCGGAACCGGCACGATTCCTGGTCGACATGCAGGGCGCGGCGGTGCGCTTGCTAACGGCCGATGGTCTGCGCGTGCTGGGCGCGTTCGCGGCTAACGATGAGCGCGCCGCGGCCAATGTGGCGCGGATCGCCACACGCTCGATCGGCGCCACGGAATTGTTGAGTCTCGACAATCCGATGTCGCAATTGCAAATCGGCTTGCGGGTGGCCGGCGCGGACTCACCCGCGAGTCGCGATATCGTCAAAGTCGGAGTCGCTGCGGCCACCCAAATGCGTGTGCGCCGCGACGGTGCAGCGCGCAGCGCGCAGAACAGCCTGCAACTGACGGTTTCGGTCAGTGCCGATGCCTACCTAACCATTGTTGATGTCGACTCGGAAGGCAACATGAATGTGCTGTTCCCCAACGACTATCAGAAGCCGGATTTCTATCCGGGCGGATCGGTCCGCGCAGGTCAGGCAATTTTGATCCCGGACTCACTGCAGACCGGCAATCGCGCCGGGTTTCACTGGGATTACAGCCCGCCGAGCGGCACCGACACGGTGCGGGTTTTCGCCAGCACGGATCTGGCGACTGCTAACAGAATTCGCGAGCGCATTCGTACCTTACAAAATGGCGCGATCCAGAACGGCAGCGGCGCGGCCACGCGTGGCATCGGAGACACGGTCGAAAGTCTGCGCTCGGACCTCGCCGGCAGCGCAACGCGCGGCATCAAGGTGACCGCCGATGCGGCGCCTGCGGACTGGGCTGCGGCGTCGGTGACGGTTGAGGTCGCCGATTGATCGGCGCTGTATGGTCATTGTTGCACATTTAATTGTTCAGGAGAATTTTGTGACCAAGAAGCCATTTTTGTTAGCTACCGCTCTGGCCCTGGCAGGGATTTTTGCCAACGGCAATGTACTGGCGCAAGCATGCCCTGCCGGGCAAACGTTAGATGCCAACCGGGGCGCATGCATCTACGCGCCAACAGGCGCCACAGGAGTCTGCCCGCAAGGACAAGTCGCGGACGGAGTTGGTGGTTGCATGTCGACAACGATCGCGTTTCCGCCCGTCGGTAGCCCCGGGAATTGCCCCGCCGGCCAAGTCGCCAATGGCGTCGGTGGTTGCACAATGTCAATTTCGCGTGCCGCGGTTTGCACTTGCCCGCCGGGACTCATGTTTAGTGCAACGACCGGGACCTGCGTCAATCCGCCAGCTGGTGCTACAGGCATGTGCCCTGCAAGTCAGGTCGCCGACGGCTTCGGCGCCTGTATGACGCCGCGGCGTTAGCAAAGCCTCTCGAACGCATCGGCGCGCGCGGCACCGTCACAAACTAGAGCTGCGTTAGGAAAAGCGTTTGAGAGATCAGCCGAACTCTTGCGCTCGAATCCTTACACTCGAAAGCGACTGCGCCTCGATAGGAACTTTTGCCACGATGGGTGCGGCGAATAACGCCGGTAGCCTCCCTGGCGAAGTGCTGGCCGGTGTTTTTAATGTGTAGGCGAAATCGGCTGCGGAGCGACGTAATTGGCCGGTAAAAATCTAACGCAGGATGTCTGTGTCGCTACGGGGGCGATCGATTGCAACTGCTTTGCACAAGAGTCGGTATTTGAAGTGGACCATGGCAATTCTCCGGTTAATGGATTGTCGATAGGTTGCTGGCAATTTTCAGGCCGCTGTGCCCGTCACAATCAAAACACTACAAAGTCGTATTCCAGATTCTCGCGCCGCACGGTGGGATTCTGACCACCCTGCGTCAGGGTTCGCACCTGATCGATTACATAGGCCTGTAACTCACCGACAGTGACGATGCTGTCTTTGTTAGAGTCGGCGGCGCGATTTTTCAAACCATTCAACAGTGCGTAGGTAAACACGCCGTTGTGCCATTGCGCGCCTTCCAAAGCGTACTCGTTGCCGCTCGCGCTGGAGATGACCACCGCGCCGGTACCGCGGCGCAGATCGGCGAACCAGTCCTGTTGAAATCTCACCAGGCTGTTGGAGCCTTGCGATGTGCCTGCGTTACCATCGACGTCGGCAACCACACTAACCCCGCGCTGCGTCTTGAACGCGCGCATGTTCACGGTACCGGCGCCACCAATCGTAGCTGCTACGGTGGTCGGTTCATCCTTGTTGATCTCACCCGAAAAGCAGGTATCGAGCAGCAACATCTTCTGCATCGCCGTGATGCCATCTAGCAAGCCTTCAAAGTCTTCATACGGCAGACCCTTGTCCTCGGGCTGCGCGGGATCGATATCCCAGGTACCGAAGTAGTAATTCTGTTTCGCGTCGGTCATGCCGTGACCGGCCGCAAATACCACTGCGAGATCGTTGACCCGCGCCTGCTTTAGAAAATCTTTGGCTTGCCTTATGCCATCGCGGGTCGCCTTGTTGTTAGTGAGGTCGAGCACGTGCACCCGACCGCGAGGCGCGGGACGGCCTTCCACCGAGCGGTAGGCCTCGACAAAGTCACCGGCATCCTTGGCCGCGTAGCGCAGGTTGTAGGCGCTGTTCTTGTAGGTGCTAACGCCGATGGCGACGACGTAAATGTCGGCCGGTCCAGGATCCGCTGTCGAGGTCACGTAAATCGTCTGCTTGAGCGACTCTGTGCCCTGAGCGTTGAGCACCGACACCTGCACTTTGTTTCGACCGACCACCAGCGGGGCGACGATATCCTGCTCGGCGTGCTGCGCACCTTTCGTTGTTACCGCCAGACCCGCTGTTCCGTATATCGGGACGTCGTTGACGAACACGTTGAGGCGATCCAGCGCGTAGCTGTCGTCGTTGGCGGTGACATGCAACTTCAGACTTGCCTCGGCCGTGCTCAGCGGCAGGTCTTTGCTCTGGATAGACAACTCCGGCAAGTGAAATTCCTTGCCTAACATGCTTGCGGTGAAGCCCATCTTGCGCAGCCGCCGCGTATAGGCCTGTTCATAGCTCTGCACGACCTCCGGCGCCGCCAAACCCAGCCGCTGCAGCACGATGTCCGGGCGATGGAAGCGCAGATCAAATTGCTCGAACGGATACAGCTGGCCCTTGACCCGAAAAGCCACACCTCTGACATTGCTCTTTGAGGACCGGTAGAACTGATCCGGCGTCACCGCCACGTAATCGGAGCTGCCCAGAGCGATAAGTTCAACGAGTTTTTGGTTTTGCGCTAACGACCAAACGTTGAGCTTGCCATCGCTTCCGCCGCTCAACAGCCGATGCCCGTCCGCAGTGAAGCCAAGCGCGCGGACTTCGCCGCGCCCCTGCAGCAAGCCTAAATCATTGCCACTGGCGAGGTCCTGCAGTCGGATATCCGCACCGACCGCCAGAGCTAACACACGACCGTCCGGGCTGAACGCGGCGGTCTCAATATCTTCACTTTCACGACTCATTAGGGGATCGGATGGCGATCCACTGCGATGTGCTTGAACGCGGACCTTGCGCCCCGTCGATACATCCCAGATGAACGGTACGGAACTGTCTAGGCTCAAGAGCCTGCCATCCGGCGCAAAGGTTAGATGACGAGCACCGCGGCTGGCATCCTCCTCTGCATCTTCTTTCCTCTCACGTTCGTCATTTTCGAAATTCGCAGCCCACTCCTGGCCACGAGCACTCAGAAGTTCCTGCAGTTCTTTGTATTCGCGAACCGGCATGCGCGCGCCGGAACGCGACTTGACCCACAACTCTGTTAGGCGATCGGGCGCCGCTGCATTGGTATCCGGCAGCACCGGTGTCATGTTGGCGCCGCTTAAGTTGCGAACCAGGGCGCCGGACTCAAGGTTCCAAACGCTGATGTCCTCCTGCCGCCCGACTGCGACCAGTCTGCCCTCTCTATCCACCGCCAGAGCAACAACGGCATTGGCCGCGTCCTGTGCCAACGCGATATTCTTAGGATCGGCCATCTGGGCCTGGCCGGCTTTCAGGTTTTCTATCACTTCCTTGGGCATGCGCTTCAATGTCTCGGTATCAATCTGCGCCAGGGGATCGACGCCTATCATTCGACTATGCCCGACTGGCAGCGAAAGGCGGTGCAACTCACGGCCATCCTGGACGTCTCGAACGCTGAGTGTCGGGCCATAAGCGACCACAACCTTGCGACCGTCCGGTGTGAATGCCGCGCGATTGCCTGGGCCGAATCCTGCTCGCAGCGACCCAGCCGCACCGGGCTGCACAAGCGCACGTGGCGGCTCCGAGCCGGCCAGATCTGACAGCCAAACGGAACCATCAGCGCAGACCAGCGCAGCTAACGAGTCCGTGGGGCGGGTAACGACGGAAGCAAGAAATGCATTGCCCGGGCAGTCGACGTTGCGCAGCAACTGTCCCGTTGCCAGGTCCCAGAGCTGCGAGGACAATCTGCTGCTATCCAGCATTGTTGCAATGGCCAGACGGCCTTGCGAAAGCACCTCAATGCCAAATACGAGTCCACTACTGCCGGAGAGGTCCGTGTTCTTGCCGCTCGCGAGCTCGTGGATGGTCGGTGCGCTGCGGCGCTCAATACCTAACACCAGATTTTTACCGTCGGCGCTGAATGCGGCCGCCTGTGCCTTTACCTGATGCAGCAATCTGCCGCTCGGAAGCTCCCATATATTGACCACTGGGTCCCCAGGCGAATCCGCGCCTAAAAGCGCATGCAAGAATAGATGACCGTCGGCGCTGAAACTCGCCATTGGCGACAAAAATCCACCTCGGGCGGAACCACCGTGTTCCAGCGTCGCGAGCGGCGTTTTACCGTCGATGGCGAACAGCTGCAACTTTGCCTGATCCTGCAAAACCACGAACCTGCCGTCAGGGCTCAACATTAGTCGCTGTGCACGAGCGTCGCCGGCGTCGGCCAGAAACGGTAGCGGGCCGCGGGGCCTGGCGGCACCTGCGTCCCACACTAGAGTCTCTGTCTCAAGCTTTACGTTAGGCGCGCCGCGCTGTTTGGTTCGTTGCACTATCAGCACGCGCCCGTCGTCACTGAGTGACAAGGGCTTGAAATCACCGGGTGGTGTGCTCCACACAACTTTGCCAGTGGTGAGTTCGACAATTTCGATCGATGCTTTTGTGCGATCACCCGTCGTGTTAGCAATGAAGCGGCCACCGGAACTGATGACGCTGCCGCCCGCCATCAACCCACCGTAGGACATGCCTCCAGAGTAGGTTCGCAGCTTGTGACCGGAGGCAAGGTCGAAGACATGCAACATCAATCCGTCATCGACAAGCGCCAGCCGATTGTCGGCGCTGAACAGCGCGACACTCGGCTGACCATTCAATCCGGAGAAAGTGAGTAGCTCCCGACCACTGGCGACGTCCCAAAGCTTGACCGCGCCATCATGCGACCCCGTTAGGACTTGCCGGCCGTCCGGTGACATGGCGGTGAGCGCGATGCCGCCCGCGTGGCCGGTCTGCAGCACGACCTGCACGCCATCGTCGGTCTCGTTGGTCTGGGCCTGAACGGTGCTGCCACGCCGCTCCATCATGGCGCGTTGCTGTTCTGCAGCATCCTTCAAGATCTGCTTGACGCTCGGCGTCGCGGCCACAGCAATCGGATCGACCGAAAAAGCCAACGCCGCGGCGACGATCGCGACCCATGCACGACTATTTCGCACACTCTTTCCTACTGACGACACGAATCCTTGACCCACACCAGTTGCAACTCGCTGCCTTCCGGCAAGGCCGGCATGATGTTCCAAGTGAAACCGAGCTCGGTGTGCACGCCCAAGAACTTGGCCTTGGCGAAACGGATCGGCCGAGTCGTATCGAGTATCGCGCCGGGTAACGTCTGGCGGGTCTCGGCGCCAATCCCGCCGGTTTGAATCTCGATATTGCCGTTGCCAACAACTGGAATTTTAACGCTTTTCCACCAGTTGACCGGCCCCCCAGTGCCGACCCTAACAAGCAACAGGCCTTTAGGCAGCCCCTGCGGTCCGGGGATGACGCCCTGCGTTATCGTGAAATCGATCGCATCGCAATCGTCACCGGTGTGCAGCTGTCCCTTGGACACGAAGGGGAACGGATACCAGAGTCGAATCGCAGTTTTGTCCATCGACGACAGCTGCGTATTCCAGCCGATTTCGACTCTGTCGACTCGCAGTTCCGCAGCCACGGGGTACTGCATGATCGAGGTCGGATCGTAGGCGGAGAAGTTGGTGGTCATGGGATCGAATTTCGCCAGCACGTTAGCATCCACCATCGACTTGTCCCATTTCTGGTTCTTGCTATACCACTCATAGACTTTGGGCACGTCCCAGGGTATGGCCGCAATTGGCGACTGGTGTTCATGAACAAGTCCGAGCGCATGACCGAATTCGTGCACGGCTGTGCGACGAATTTCCTCATCCGTGGTTTCGTCCGTGAACCAGCCGAGGTTCATCGTCGGCGCCGGCGCAGCGACCAATAACGCATCGCGACCGATGTACGACCAGCTGCCACCGGTATCAAAGGCAACGCGAATCTCCGCCGCCGCCGCATCATCAACCCAGCTGAAGCTAACGTTCGCATGTGGCTTCCAGAGCTCGGCAACATTGCGCACGCGCTGACGCAGCGCGGCGGAGCCGCCACTGAAACGAACGCGCAGCGTCTGCCCGGCGTCCCAGACTTTGTCGGGTATCGATGCGAGTGGCGCGCGACTGACGCCCACCACGCTGCCATCCGGCGCGATGCTGAGGAAGTTCCGACTGGGCTTGGCCGGCAGCTGCCCTGCGGGTTTAGGCAGTTCGACGCACACTTTCAAGTTAGGCGCCAAGGTGCGCACGGGTCGCGGCAACGCCTGGCGTCGCAGCGACTGCGCCTGCCCAAGTTCGATCGGCGGCGCGGCGAGCGCCGGTACACCCAGTAGCAGCAGCAGCGCCGTGCACGCCGTGCGGACTCTGACGCTATTGCATAAATCTCGCATCGCTATATCTCCGTAGCTTGTTAGGCAGGATAATTGCGACTTCACTCTCATCGCGCGGGCACCGGTACATCGCCGCTCGTGCCCCACTGTTTAGTGCTTTGTTGGCCGTTAGCAGCGAGAACCCACCACTCCCCCGTGGCCGGTCGCCAGATCGCAAAGTCGGTCTTGCCGTCACCGTCATAGTCCGCGGGCACCGGTACGTCGCCATTCTGGCCCCATTGCTGTGAGAATGCGCCGCGGGTGCTGGCCTGCACTTTCCACATCCCGGATGACGGCGTCCAGATCGCGTAATCCGCGCGCTTGTCACCGTCATAATCACCGATCACCGGCACGGTCGGTTGCTGGGCCATGCGCTTGAACCCGCCGGCCGCTTCGCGCAGTCTGCCAACGTCGATCGGGCCCGTCAGCGCGGGTGCGGCATCAGCAACCAGAGGAGACGACGTGCCTGTGCCCTTGGCATAACGAATCAGAAAGCCGACCTGGCTGTTCCACAACCCGAAATCGGCCGAACCATCATTGTCAAAATCACCGGTAACAGGCGTATCTTTGCCAGTGCCTAACTTGACCGCCCGGTGCGCGCCACAGTTGTCGCTGTAGAAATAGAATGTGCTGTCCGCTGGTCGGTAGACCGCGAAATCCGTTTCTTTGTCGCCATCGTAATCGGCTGGCAGTGGTATATCCCCCGCCGTACCCCATTGCGTGACCTGCGTTGCGCCGGTGGCCGAGAGGACGACCCACCAGTTGCCATCGCTCGGCCGCCAGATCGCAATGTCTGTTAGGCCATCGCCGTCGTAGTCGCCGGGTACCGGAATATCACCCGGCATACCCCAGATCGGCGTCGTTGCCGACTGACCGCCAATAATATGCCAAGTAGCGGCGTTGCTATTCGGGCGCCAAACCGCGAAATTCGCAGCCGGCGTGCGGTCATAATGCACGACCGGCATGCGCGGAGCCAGCGTGATGCCGTTAGCCGTGGCGATGGCGAGCAGCGGCGGCAGATCCAGACCACGTGCAATCCAGGCGTCTGCGAAATTCTGCAGGCTCGGATTGGTCCAGCCGATGTCGAGTTCACGATCAAAGATCTGAAAGATCATCCGATCGATCGCCATTCCGGCCACGGTTCCCGACATGCAGCTGGTGTCGAACTTTTCACTCGGCCCGTCGATCAGATCGAACAGCGTCGCAGCCACCGGCTGCTCCAGCGCGAGGTGATTGCCACCCTTGTTCGCGCATGCGATCCCTTCGATGTTAGATCCGGCCAACGTGCCTGCAGCAGGACCATCAACATTGGCGCCGACGGCGAATCCCACCGCCTGCGCAAAGTAATCGGCAAAACCTTCCATCCACGCGTGCCCAGGTTCCTCGACATGCACCGCCCCGACCAGCGCGTCGCAACCGTTGTGGGTGCTCGGGATGCCCTTGAAACTCGAGATGCGTTCTTCGAGGTAGTGCGCGTACTCATGCAGCACGGTGAAATCATCCATCGCGAATCCGGAATTGAGCCTAACGGCATGCACGATCGGATCGTAGTACGTGATGGCGCTCGTCATCAGAATCGAGACCCGCGCGATATCGTCGGTCTCGCGCGGATCGCGTCGCGCATTCGCGTAATCGAAGCCATGCAACGCCGCATCGGCCGCATTGAAATGGTCGCGCGAAAACGAGTCGGCGAAGTTAAAGGAAAAATCGTGGACGTTCGCGGAACTGTTCGTGGTGCGGATGATTTCCGTAGTACCCGGCTTCGCATAAAAGGGCTGGACATAGAAATCCTTTTGGAATACCTGCACAGCGGGGTTGGTGGCATAGACCCGCAAGGAATAGTCCACGCCGTTCTGGACAAAAGGCAGGTTGACACTCAGCTTGCCTTGATCGTCCGTGAAGGCGGTCATATCCATGCCCCAGCCCCAGAGGCCAAGGTCGCGTGCGCGACGACGCCAGACCTCGACGGTCGCGCGTCGGATCGGCGTTGGCGTACCGTCGCCATCCAGATAGGTGAAGGTACCCGTCACCGTTTCCGCGTTAGCCGGCGTGGCGATCGCGAGCAACAGCAGCAGCGCTGCGAAAATTACCGACCCAGGTTTCATGCTCAGCTCCATTGCGTATCTCAGTTCGCTGTTATGTCGTCGTAGCTTGGCGGCCGGTTCGATCCCTGTTCTTTAATACGCAATTGGCGAGCACACTCTGCCAGCGGTCCACTGCCGATTGGCAGGAACCCGCTCGCCGGTCGCGTTGCGTGATCGTCTGGCTACTTCTGCGCCTTGTCCTCGGCGCAGGGCTTGGTGGAGGTTGATTTAGTTCCCGGCGCGCACTTCGCCTGGGCATCAGCTTTCGCGTCCGCGGCAGCGGCGTCGACAGCTTCAGGGTCGACCGTGGCACCGGTGCCGGTGACAGCGACGCAGCCGGCCAGCTGCACGGCGGCGAGCAAAGCTAACAAACCAGGGACACGAGACAGGACGATCGTTATCGGACGAGATTTGTGGGACATGATGTATTACTCCAGAGTGGTTGACGCGGTATGCGTACGGGAAACGCTGCGTGGGTGGGCGACGAACATCAGTCCGCCCGCCCGAGAACATTGAACGCGGCCCAGTACCAGGGCTGCGGATACTGCTGGCGCGTCGCGATTTGCGCGCGGCGCAAGGCCTCGCGTTTGTCGGTGGTGGCGAGCGCGCGGTAGAAACTCTCCATGAGGTGCGCGGTCGCCGCATCGTCCACCTCCCAGAGGCTCGCGACGATCGAGCGCGCGCCGGCGTAGAGGAAACCGCGCGTTAACCCAATGACATCGTCGCCGTTCGCGATCTCGCCGAGCCCGGTTTCGCAGGCCGAGAGAGTTACCAGATCGACATCCCAGCGCAGCGAGTACAGGTCGCTCACGGTGAGCACGCCATCGGCCTCCGCGCCTTTCGCGAGGTACAGTCCGGAGCTGAGCGGTGTCCTGGCGTCGAACCGGCCATGCGTCGCGAAGTGCAGCATCGAGAAGCCGTTCGCGAGTTCCTCGACCGCGCGCTTGGTCGCCTGACTACGCACCAACGCGCGGGAATTCGGGAACATGGCTGCGATCGCCGTCGCTTCGATCTGGGCATTTGGCAGGTCGAGCTCGCGCTTTCCGAGGTCCGGATTGCCGAGCGCGAGCAGCGTGCCGATCTTCTGCGACTGCCCGGACTTGAGGTAGACGAGGGTGCTCGCGCTTGGCAGGAGCCGCAGGGCGTAACGGTCGATGAGGTAGTTCTCGCCGTCCGCGAGCGCGGCGAACGGCAGGTAGTGCAGCGGGCCATGGGGCGAGATTGTTAGCCGCGCGCCCTTGACAGCTCCCATTGCGGGCCGCAGCAATCGATTGTAAAGTTTCTTACCAAGTTCATGGGTGCGCCCGTCGCGACGGGCGATCGCTTCGCGAAAGGTGCGGACTTCTTCCTCGAGCCCCTGAGCCGGGAGTATGAAGCCCCGCACGGAGGATCCACTCATGACGAATGCATAGAGCACCTCGCCCGCCAGGTAGTAGTCGATCAGGGACTCATCTGTCGCGAGGCGCGAGGCGATCCCGGCGACGTCCACCTTTTGCACCGAGACGAGTGAGGCCGCCTCCGGCGCGGCGGTCGCGAGCGTATCTCGCGCATCTGCGATCAGCTTGATCCCGCGCAACGTCTCCGCATTGGTCGCAACTCCCACGGCACTGTCGACCGTCGTCGCCTCGGCAAAGAGCTGACGTACACGGTTGTCGACCGACGGCGGCGGTGCGAGGTCGCGGCGTTGGGCAAGCAGGTCGACCAGCGCCCGCGCCTTGGCGCGCTCGGCGTAGACAAATGATTGCTGCCAGTCGCCCGCGTCGGCGAGCGCGCCAATGAGTGCGGCATAAACGTCTTGCTTGTCGCCAGCGAAGCCGATCTTGGCAGCCTCGAACGATATGGTGCTGCGCACCAACTCGATGGCCTCGACCGACTGCGAGAGCACGCGGATGCCCTCGTCGCGGCGCCGCTCCCGAAGCGCGATCCGGCCGCGCTCGTAGAGCGTTACCCAATAGAGGTTGCCCATGGCGCGAATCTCGGGCAATGCGAGCAGCGTATCGAACATGTCGCGCGCCTTGTCGTACTGGCCGAGCCGCATCAGACTCTGCGCATAGATAAGCGCATTTGACACATCCTCCAAAGCCGTGGCGAACAACCGCGCATCACTTTGCGAGAAGGCAGAGCTAACCACGTCGGCTAGCGGCAGCAACAGCAACCAACTGACGGCGTGCTTGACGCTTTCCAGGTTGCGTTTACGGCCCACTTTGCTGGCGAGCTGCTCATAGATTAGAACGACTTGAGCGTATTCGCCCATCCCGAAGCGCGGGCCGATGGACAGCATCTGAGAACGGCCCATGAATGGCCGAGTTTTCGAGGGAAGCAGACCGCCAGATCCTTTGTAGCGCGTGGTCTCCCAGCGTCTGAGATCCGCGAAGGCCGCCTTCGCCTCCTCGGGGCGGTCGAGGCGCTGGTTGAGCAGCGTTCGTTGCACGGCGAGCCCCATCACGACGCTTTCGGCGCGCAGATCGAGAGCCGCGGGATTGTTGCGACCCTCGTGCTGCATCTTCTCGACGGCAGGATCAGCGTTGCCAACGCCCCCGCTACCGAGGGCCATCGCCACAGAGTAGAGAGGCACAAGCTCCTGGTGGGCTGGTCGCCCGAGCAGGTAGGTGATTTCTGTCAGGCTGGAATCAGCCGTGCGAAAGCGCTCGGGCAGCGCCGACCAGGCGGCATCGGCCTCGCGCAGCGCTAAATCGGGTTCACCGAGCTCGGCGTAGGCCGCAGCGCGCAGCCAGCCGTCGAGGATCGGAACCGCCGCTTGCAGATAGTGAATCGGCAGCGGCGCTCGCAGAACATGAGGCTCCGACACTTGCGCTGCGCCAGCCGCTATCTTGGTTTTGAGCAAATCCAGGCAACGGAAGAGCTGATCGTAAATGCGGAAGCGGTACTTGAGACCGCAGACTTGGAAGTGATCGGACCACAGCACGGCATCCTGTGGTCCCTGTATTTCCTGCCACTTGCGGTCCCACTGGTCGGCCTCCTGCTGCGCGCCGCCGCTGCGGTATTGCGCAGCTGTATTCGCCGCAGTCGACTTCCCCTGCTTCGACTGCAGCGGATCGCCCATGCGAGCGGTGGAACTGCAACCAGCGAGTAGCGCGCCGAGCGCCGCAATCGCGCATACTAAAAGTGTGGACTTGCATTGCACAACCTGTAGTCCGGAGATTCCGACTCAAGGTTACGCAATCGCTAACAATATCCGGACGTAGGCTGTGCCACTAGCTCCGCAAGGAAGGTTCTTTCCCGACACGCACTGGAGCCTGGTGCTGGTCGCGGCGCAGGACGGCGAACCGGAAGGACATAACGCACTGGCGAGCCTGTTTCGTGCTTACTGGTATCCCTTGTTTGGCTACCTGCGGGGTCACAACCACTCGCAACATGATGCCGAGGATTTGTTGCAGGCGTTCTTCGTGCACCTGATCGAAAATCAGACGTTAGGTCGGGCCGATCGCATGCAGGGTGCGTTTCGCGGCTTTCTGATCGGCTGTTTGAAGTATTTTCTCGCGAACCAACAAGAATACGCCGCGGCCTACAAGCGTGGCGGCCGCGCCAAGATTGTATCGATCGACGTGCAGGCCGGTGAATCGCGCCTGTTAGAGGACACGAGCGCCGACCCTGCCGCGGACGTCGAACGCGCTTTCGATCGGCGCTGGGCGCGACTGATCATGGAGCGCGCACTCGGTGAACTGGAATCGCTCTATGCTGCGCGGCCGGAGGTCTATCGGGCCCTCAAAGGATTCCTGACGCTCACCGACGAAGCACGTTACAGCGACGTCGCCGCCGCACTCAGCGTCTCGCTGTCTGTCGTCAAAACGACTGTCCATCGCATGCGTAAACAGTTTCGCGAGTTGCTGCGCCGCGAAGTCGCAATGACTGTCAGTGCGCCACACGAGATTGACGACGAATTGCGTCACCTTATTCAAGTGCTGGCGGGTGAGTTATTGTAACCATGCACACGCGCTTCCGGATACCTCAGCAATGAAGCCCGAGACACCCGAGCGCCGTGGCGATCGCTGCTCGTCCTGTGGCGCGCCGCTGTCGACCAGTATCGATGGGCTTTGTGGCGCCTGCCTCATGCGTCTGGCGATGTTAGACAGCGGATCGCCCGAAGACCGAACGTCGATCGATCAGCCTTTCGAGGGCTGGCCATCGGTCACCGGCCGGCGTATCGGAAACTATGAGCTTGTCGATGAAATCGCGCGCGGTGGCATGGGTATCGTGTATCGCGCCCGTCAGCTGACAGCGGGGCGCATCGTGGCACTGAAAGTGATGCTGCCGTATCTGCTGCACCTGCCTAACATGCTGCAACGATTCCGGCAGGAAGTCGAAGCGGTCGCGCAGCTCGATCACGTGGGCATTCTGCCAATCTATGAAGTGGGCGAATACGCGGGACTGCCTTTTTTCAGCATGAAATTCGCGGACGGCGGTGGCCTCGATGGGCGCATCGACAAACTGAAATTCGCCTGGCGCGAGATTGCAGCGATCATGGCCAAAGTGGCGCGCGCCGTTGAGCACGCACACGGCCGCGGCGTTCTGCATCGCGACCTCAAGCCCGCGAATATTCTTTTCGATGCTGCGGGTGAACCCCTGGTTGCGGACTTTGGTATCGCAAAATTTCGTGCGCACGATCGCGCGCTGACACTGCCGGCGTCGGCACTCGGTAGCCCACACTACATGGCACCTGAGCAGATCTCGGCACAGTTCGGTGAAATCGGACCCGCAAGCGACATCTACAGTCTGGGAGCTGTGCTGTACGAGCTGCTGACCGGCCAGCCGCCAATTGTCGGCGACGATCCGCTCAAAACTCTGCATCTGGTTCCAACGTATGTGCCTTTGTCCGGCACAAAAACCTCGCCGGAATTGCCCATCGATCTCGACGCGATAGCGCTCAAGTGTCTGGCAAAACGGCCCGCCGAGCGCTATGCGAGTGCTGCGGCGCTCGCCAGTGATCTGGAACGATGGCTCAAGGGCGGCGAGGTATCGGCATGGCAGCAGATGCGCGCGCGCCAGATTCGCCGCCATGTGGCCCGCGCCGCCACGGTTGTGTTAGTGATCGCCGGACTTATAGGCGCAGGTTTTTTATGGCGACGCCTGGAGTTCAAGTCTGATGCCTTGGCCGCGCGGCAGCTGACAGCCGTACCGCAGACGCTGGCGGTGCTGGCGTTTCGTAATCTCGGCGGTAACACGCAGGATGATTACCTGACATCCAGCGTCACGGACGATTTGCTATACGAGCTGCGACAAATCCGGTCGCTCGCCGTCATCCCGTTTCGCATCGGTCTGGAGGCATCGGGAGATTTTCGTTCCGGGCAACTTGCGAAACAATTCGGCGTCAATGTGGCGTTAGACGGTGATTTCACTCGCGAGGCTACGGGACTCAAAGTACGCGCACGTTTATGGGATGCACGGTCGGGTAAGAAACTTTGGGAGTCGGAGTTTGCAGCGCCTGCGGGCGATTTGCGGGAGGTACGCGAGCAGATCGCGACGACACTGGTGACCCGTCTGCAGATCGAAGTGGGTAATGACGTGCGCGAGCAGTTTGGCCGCGACGCGCTGACCCAGAGCGCCGCGGCATACGATAAATACCTGCGCGCACGTTATCTGATTCGCTGGCGCCGGCCCGAAACGCTCGCCGAGGCCGCCAGACTCCTTCGCGAGACGATTGCGCTCGACCCGAAATTGTCCCGCGCGCATTCCGCGCTCGCGTATTGCTACGCGCTGTGGATCGGCCCTGCGCCGCCGCAAGGCGACCACTGGCTGTTAGCCAGGGACTTCGCACAACGCGCTGCCGCACTCAATCCGACGATCGGTGAGCCGTACGCGGTGTTAGGCGACGCGGCGTCGATACATGGCGATTTGGTCGGCGCCGAGCTGCAGTTTCGCAAGGCGATGGCCATCGACCCGAATGATCCGGCGACACTGCACTTTTATGCGATCCACCTGTACAGCGTCGGCAGGTTAGGCGCTGCGCTCAACATGGAGCGACGCAGCGTCGCGCTCGACAGCACCAGCCCGCAGCCGATGATGTGGCTCGCCATGCTAACAACCACGATCGGCGACAAGGATGAGGCGCGGCGACTGTGGCAAAAGACCGATGACCTGGGCGCAGCGCGCCCGCTGGCTGCCGCGATTTCCCGACTTGGGCTCGGGCAGACAGAATTTCTGCCGCAGTGGTATCCGCAACACTGGTCCGAAACCAAAATTCCGGAACCCAAACGCGATACGCGAGCACTGATCGCGGGCGTACTCGAGCCAGCGCAGCGTGCCGCCGCGCGCGCCTGGATGCAGTCAATTGAGGCCGAAGCAAATCCCGCCTTCCTGATTACTCACTACGCCCTGCTCGGCGATGCCGACAGCGCGCTGCGTATCGCCGAAGACTACAAACTCGTCGACGATTACCACTACCACTATCAGTTGGCCAACATATGGTCGCCACAGACGGCTGTTATACGTCGCGATCCCCGTTTCGGCGAATTAATGCAGCGCTGGGGATTTGTCGACTACTGGCGTCAGTTTGGCCCGGCCGATCTCTGCGCTATTTCAAATGGCAGTGTCCAGTGCCGCTAGCGAAATTGCCGAACACTAGCCTGTAACCATTGACCGGATTCTCCGGAGTTACGGTTGACGAGGCGCTGGTGCATGGGTAACAGGTTTCGAACCTCGCACAGCCGCCTCGCGACACACTCGTGGCATGCCCGAGGTGACTGCGATGTCCAGGTTAGCATCCATGATATTGGTAGCATTTCTGACGCTGATCGTTGGCGGTAGTGCATTCGCGGCGCCACCGCAGCCGGGCGCAAACAGAAGCGCGGCAACGCTGCAGCAACGTCCGCGACTGCCGCAGGATAATTTTCCGCAGGCCATGCCAACCTGGGATGCGTATTGGGCGGCAGCTTGGCAACGGGCCGCCTTTTACTATCGGATTCAAGCCGCACCTAACACACTCAAGGATCCCGTTTGCCAGGGAAACCTGGCCCTTGATCTGCTGGCGCGCAACACCATGCAAGCCATCGCCTGGCGCAAGTACGGCGACGCGGCGTCGTTCATGAGTCAGTTTCAGGATCGCTCACTGTGCCTGACGCGCGAAGGTGCGCGTGGCGTCGAGTTTGCACTCAGCATGTATCTACATCGGGCACTCACGCAGTTGCCGCCGCAACAGGCCCAAATCGCCGTGCACGGCGCGCTCAACCTGGGCTGGCAGATTTTCGATCAGGTGCAGTACACGCGTGCGAGTTGGTGGCTCATGACGCTCAACTTCGATGCGGGTCGCATCCAGCCCTACATGGCGAACTACCCGCGCCAGGAACTGGGCCTATGGATGTACGATTTTCGCAATGGCTTGATGGTCAAGAGCGCGGTCGTGGACAACATGGATCGGCTGCTGTGGTCGGCGCGCTCGCTGAACAATTTCGGGCGTGGCAACTGCACGCTGCTCGACATGAGCACAAAAGGATTCGTGTGCCGTGACCAGGACCTGGGCATCGGTTCAGGTACAGGCGGCCCGCCGCCTAACGATCGCGGCGGCGTGCCGATGGCACCCGCCGGCACGTTGCCGCCGAACGATGGCGCATGCATGTTAGGTACGGTGAGCAGCAGCGGCGTGCGGGGCCAGCTCATGTGCGTGCGCCGCGCGCTAGGTCCGATTGGGTCACCGATGCTGCTAACACCCGCGGACTTCATGAAGTACGGTGAAAATCAGGCCGGCATACACGACAAGATATGCGCCCGCGGCGAGCCCGCCCAGACCGATGACGACCAGGCGGACGATGCGGCCGCCGACGACAAGCCTGCGGAAAAAAGCACCTGGGACAAAGTGAAGGATGCCGCGGGATCCGTTAAGGACGTTGTGGTCAGTGTGGTGCTGGCAATATTCGACAAGACACCGCCCGTGATTGACACGCTGACGCAGGGAGCGTCTGTCGCAGGGGCTGATGGCGTACGCGGCGTCTTGCAGTCGGATCAGGAATTCACGGCACGGCAATCACTAATGACCGACGACGGTTACGACAAGTACGAGTCTCAACGAAACAATCGAGTAACTACTGAGCCGCAGGCGAATCAACGCCTGGTGGACGGCAATAGTGCCACCGGCGGCGCCTGCGGCGGCCGTGGATCAAATGCCGCGAAGCGTGCCGAGGCTCTTTTTCAATGCATCGCCGGAAACGAGATGCAAAACGCGATGCGATCCGGAGCGGTAATGAGCGGATTGGATCCACGCCTAACGCGCATGAATCCCGACGAGGCAACCGGCGGCCCAACGATGTCATGCCTGATTCAGGGCGGTGATCTCGTGCGCCGTGGCCCTACCGATGCGCGTTGCGCTGTGGCGCGCTGTGCGGCGGGGGAACCCTGTCCTTGCAACAACGGCGGCAGCCTCGTTAGCGAACCAAAGACCATCATCCGGCCCGCGCAAGCAGAGCCCGACTGCATGGATGGTCCGTGCGATGTCACGCCGGCCGGGTCCGGCGGCACACAAACTACCAGCGGTACAAATACCAGCGGTGGCAGCCTGCAAGGCACCAGCAGCGGAACAATGGGTACAAGGCTTGGCGGCCCCAAGCCTCCGACCAATGGCGGTCAAACACCCCCGTCCGGGCCCAAACCGCCGCCGCGATAGTAAAGTCACATGAAACGCGTCCCCGATTGGTTGGCCTTAGCTACTTCGCCTGTGTTAGGAGCGCTAGCGGCATATCTTGAGAGCGCGATCGGCGGATCGAAGCTCGGCCGCAATTCAAATGACCGCTACGTCAATCAGGAATTCGGCTACCTGCTACGGCGACTCGAGCAATTCCGGCATCAAGACCAGGAGTACCGTAAGTGATCATTCATTCACATTGGCTGACAATTGGCACCGCGGATCTGGCGTTCGCCGTTTTGGGCTTGACGCTGGCGAACGTGTCGGCGGCGAAACCGCCTTACCTCACGACGGCAATAGCGGCTACAACCACTGCGGTGAATCACCCTCAGGGTTCGGTGGTCGTTCCTGCGCCCATGAAACTTGTTGGCGGCGGCGCCCAAACGAACTGGACAGGCAATGGCAACCTGCTAACGGCCAGTCGACCGGCCGCTTCAGGGCAGAATACCTGGATGGCGGCAGCTAAGGACCACTTGGTTGCGGATCCGGCAACACTGAGCGTCTTCGGCATTGGACTCACCGATGCCGAAGACGATTGGGAAGTCATCGTGCGCGATTCGACGTCCGCTGTCGAAGCGCACCCGGTCGCAAGTGTCGAAGTTCCCAAGGGCTACGTGATGACAGGGGGCGGCTGCGCCGTCAATTGGAAAACGTCGCCAGCGGCAGCTGGCAACTTGCTAACAGCTTCGTTTCCTTCGTCGCTGACAACCTGGGAGTGCCGGGCCAAAGATCACGCCGTTTCCAGTCCGGCCACGCTGACAGCCTATGTCATCGGCATTCGACCGAAAAATCCGGCGTTGGACATGCCGGTTATCAAGATTACAACAGCCGTCTCGCCGGTTGCCGCCCACCCAGTCGCTATGGCGAATGGGATCGCTGACTTTGCAATCACGGGCGGCGGTGCTCTGGCACTTCCGAGCGATCCGAACGGGTCGGGGCAGCTGCTAACCATGAGCGCGCCACAATCTGATCCGAAAACCGGCAAGCTCGCCGGCTGGCAGGCGGCATCCAAGGATCATTCCTACGCCAGCCCCGGCACGGTTCAGGCGTTCGCAATAAATCTCAGGTTTCCGACTTTGATAGCCATTCCTGAAACCGGTTCGATGTCGAACCCCCCAGCTCAGCCGGCGGCCTTGCCGCCGGTTGGCGCCGGTCGAATCCTGCTGGACAAGCAGGTTGTGACGCCAGGTCCGGCCCCGCAGGTATCGGCGCGTGCAATCGCAACCTACGTTCAGTTGAGCTGGGTGGCGGTGCCGGGCACCCGTGAATACATTGTTAGACGCTCCGAACCTAACAGTGGGTCAAACCGGATCTCATCGCCTGGCTATTTGCGAGCGGATTTCCTCGACGCGGTGCCGGACCCACGTTATGACTATCAATACACCGTAAGTGCGGTTCAAACCGACGGACGCGTTGGCAATACGTCGGTGCTGGTTCGCGCACCGTTCGCGACGCCGAATCCGACCGACTTGAGCGCGGCGCGTATGGCTAACGGGGACGTCGTATTGTCGTGGCCGCTGACCCAAGGCGCGGTGTCCTATCGCCTGGACGGCGGTAATTTTCCAAACACAGGTTTTGCGGTTGCAGGGCAGACCTACACGCCCAGCGTAGGTTGGACTGCTGATCCGGTGACACTACCTTCGCCAGATCGCACGCGCAGACTGCGCACCGTCGTCCAGGGCCTTGGACCTAACGCCTATGATTTTCGCATTGTCGCCATTTATCCTGGCAATTTTGCCGACTATGCCCATCCCGCGACGACCAGGCTATCGTCGCTATTTGCGCACTATCGCATCACCTTGAATGGATTCCTCTGCAACTCGCAAACAGCAGACGGAATTGGACTGGACGGGCGGGGCGACGAAGTCTACGCGTCGGTAATCGTGCACCAGATCAACCGTGCCAATGGACAGCAGGGCGACTTTTACGAAATTCACACACCGGTCTACGGCGACGTCTACTTGCACAGCCGCTTGCAGGCAGGCAGCGCTTCGAATGCCGGCGGTATCGCAACCGACGATTATGTTCCCAAGGTGGCCGCCATCCCCGGCACGCGGATTGGATATTTGGCGCCGAGGGTCGAATTTTTGCCGGCAACCAAATCCTTTCTGCCGCCGGCAATCAAGTCTTCATTGCAGCAGTTGCCCGTACTGGTGTGGGACGGCGAGTTACGTACCGGGGGCGACGTGCTGATTCTAAAGCCGTCTGTGTGGGAAGAAGATGGTCAGACGCCCGCGACATATGGTGTCTACGTCAACGAACAGTCAAACTCTTCCATCGCTGCCATCTGGTCGCAACCATCATTCCAGGCGATGCTGGCAGGCAACGGTGGCAATTCAGTCGTGATACAAGGCAAGCCGAAGTCGCCTCTCGGGCCGTTCTTTTCTCTTGAATACGCACCGCCGCTGATTGCTCAATTAATTACTATCGGCAAAGATCGTCCGGTCGGTCTGACAGTCAATGGTAACAATATTGTACTTCAACAACCGATTATGGCGTTGACCCGCGAAACAATCGAAGCTGCGCTTGCAAAACCTTTGCCGGGCTTGCAACCTGGTGTCATACCAGTGACTCTTGAAGATGGCCCGTCGACGATTCAGATACCGCTGGCTGGCAAATATACGCTTTACTTTCAGGTCGAGCGGCTGCCGTAATCCACAAAAAGGTCGACTCTCATGGAAAAATCAATTGTCAGGCATGCGCGCGGCAAGTTGCGTACCAGCACCGCCATCGGAGCTGGCGCGTATGCAGCGTTGTTAGGCTTCATGCCAGCGGGCGCTGCGGAAGCGCCCAGAGCGCCGGCGCCGACCGCAGTTGGCGGCCAGGCACAGAAGCAGGTTCCAGCAATGCAAACGCCGGTACCGCAGGCGCAGGTGCCGCAGAAGCAGAATGTTAGCTGCGTCGCTGCGCCGGGTGCCGCCGGGCAAAAACAAGCTCCGCAAGGCGCCGGTGGCCAGCAAAAGGTGCTGCTCCCGCCGTGTCCGCCAGCCGCAACTCCTCCAGTTCAAAAATCGCCCAAGTAGCCGCGGTTATGAATGCCTCGGTAAGGCGGACGCCTAACACCGAGTCCGTCCATGTCGACGCCGATATTGCTGAGCTGCTCACGGTTCGCGATCTGTATCGATATGCGGTCAGTCGGTTCGGCGCTCACAATCTCGTGTATGGGCACGGTACCACCAATGCCGTCGACGAAGCAGCGTTCATTATTTCGGAGTCTCTGCACCTGACGCCGGATTCTTTTGCGACGCTGCTGGATGCACGTTTGTTGGCTGCGGAGCGCGTCGCCATCCTCGACTTGATAAATCTACGCATCACCTCCCGGCGCCCGGCATCCTACCTGGTCGCAAAAGCCTACATTCGAGGCGTGCCGTTCTACGTCGACCAGCGCGTCATCGTGCCTCGATCTTTCATAGGCCATATGTTGCAATCGAAACTGATTGGCAGCGCCAGAGGCGCGCTTGTCAGGCAGCCGCAGAAACTCAGTCGTGTCCTGGACCTGTGCACGGGCTCCGGTTGCCTGGCCATTCTGGCGGCCCGCTGTTTTCCAGCAGCTATCGTCGACGCGGTGGATCTGTCAGTTGACGCATTGGCCGTTGCGAAACGCAATGTGGACGATGCCGGCCTTGCCCACCGTATCCGGCTACTGCACGGTGATCTGTTAGATCCGGTTTTGACCGAGACATACGATCTGATCTTGAGCAATCCGCCCTACGTGAGCGCGGCCGATATGGATGCGCTTCCACAGGAATATCGCCACGAGCCGCGCATGGCGCTTGCCGGCGGTGCGGACGGACTTGACTTCGTACGCGCAATATTGAATCGCGCGCCGGCACTATTGCGAAAAAACGGCGGACTGTTGTGCGAGATAGGTGCCGGCCGTTCAACTTTGGAGCGCGAGTATTCGAAATTGATTTTCCGGTGGTTTGAGTCCGATGCGGTATTTTGGTTAAAGCGCCCTGCCGGTTCGCGTCGGCGTACTACCTGACATCTTTCAAAAAACCGCGAAATCGTATTCCAGATTCTCGCGCCGTACGGTGGGGTTCTGCCCCCCTTCGGTCAGGGTGCGTACCTGATCGATCACGTAGGCCTGCAACTCGCCCACGGTGACTATGCTGTTTTTGTTAGCATCGGCGGCACCGTTTTTCAAACCATTCAGCAGCGCGTAGGTGAACACGCCATTACGCCATTGTTCGCCCTCGAGCGCGAATTCGTTGCCGCTGGCGCTGGAGATGACAACGGCGCCTGTGCCGCGACGTAGATCGGCGAACCAGTCCTGCTGAAATCTCACCAGGCTGCTGGAACCTTGCGACGTAGCAGCGCTGCTATCCGCGTCGGCCACCACGCTAACGCCGCGCTGCGTCTTGAACGCCCGCATACTAACCGTGCCGGCTCCCCCCGCAGCGGCGGCGGTCACAGTCGTCGGTTCGTCCTTGTCGATCTCTCCCGAAAAGCACGTGTCGATCAGCAGCATTTTCTGCATCGCGGGTATGCCATCCAGCAGGCCCTCGAAATCTTCATAGGGTAGACCGTTGATCTGGGGCTGCGCCGGGTCGATGTCCCAGGTGCCGAAGTAATAATTCTGTTTCGCGTCGGTCATCCCATGGCCCGCCGCGAACACCACGGCGAGATCGTTGATCCGCGCCTGTTTCAGGAAGTCTTTGGCTTGCCGGATGCCATCGC
Source organism: Gammaproteobacteria bacterium (assembly GCA_031363155.1). Classification (GTDB taxonomy): domain Bacteria; phylum Pseudomonadota; class Gammaproteobacteria; order Steroidobacterales; family Steroidobacteraceae; genus UBA964. The sequence continues at coordinate 27,457 of JANLTW010000047.1, forward strand.
GGGTGGCCTTACTGTTAGTCAGATCGAGCACATGCACCTGGCCACGCGGCGCGGGACGGCCCTCCAAGCTGCGATACGCGTCGAGAATGTCGCCGGCATCCTTGGCGGCGTAGCGCAGGTTGTAGGCGCTGTTTTTGTAGGTGCTAACACCGATAGCGACCACGTAAACATCGGCAGGACCGGGATCCGTCGTCGAGGTCACGTAGACAGTCTGCCGGAGCGACTCCGTGCCCTGCGCGTTCAGCACCGAGACCTGGATTTTGTTTCTGCCGGCCACGAGCGGCGCCGCGATTTCCTGCTCCACCTGCAAAGCACCCTTATTCGTCAGTGGCAAGCCCGCCGTGCCGTTGATCGGCACGTCATTGACGAACAGATTCAGTCGATCGAGCGGGTACTTGTCGTCCGCCGCGCGCACCTGCATTTTCAGACTCGGAGCCGCCGTGGTCATTGGCAGGTCCGTGCTAACAATCGAGAGTGTCGGCAAATGGAAATCCGTGCCTAACATATTCTCGGCGATTCCCATTTTGCGCAGGCGCCGCTCGTAGGAACGACGGTAGCTCTGAATTTCGTCTGCGGGAGCCAGACCGAGACGTTGCAGAACCACGTCCGGCCGGTTGAAACGGAGGTCAAATTGTTCGAACGGATAGAGTTGGCCCTTGACGCGAAACGCCACCCCTTTGATGTGACTCTTCGACGCGCGGTAATATTGATCCGGTGTGACGGCGACATAGTCGGTGCGGCCCAGTGCGATCAACGCCGCAGCCTCCTTGCGGTCGCCGACATTCCACACGCGCAGTGCGCCGTCCATGCCACCGCTGACAAGGAGACGGTCCTGGCCCATGAACATCAGCGCCGACACGTTGCTGGTGTGCCCCAGCAGTTGCACAATATCTTTACCGGTTGCGGCGTCGGTAATCTTGATGACCCGGCCATTGCCATGTGCTAACAGCCGGCCGTCGCTGCTGACCGCGGTCCCGCCGCCCTGGCCCATTTCCTCCGGTATCAATGAATCCATCATCGACTGCGGATTGGTCATATCAAACTTCGGTGCGGCCCGGCCGCTGCCCACCTGCTGGCCCGTGCTCACATCCCAAAGGCGCTTACCCTGACTGCCGGCGCTCAGCAACATGCGCCCATCGTCACTGAAAGCCAGGCTGCGCGCGCCACTGAACTGCTCCATTAGCCCGCCCAGCATTTCCGCGGGATCGGTCATGATGACCTGCGGCGTCGCGCCTTTGCCGCGACCGCCTAACAAACCGCCGAGCAGACCGCCGCCGCCCTGCATGTCCTTGAGCAGCTCCGCCATGGATGCCCCATTGGGCATGCCAGTTACCCCAGCAGTCGGATTTTCAGCAGCGGTCGCCGCGCTACCGAGTTTCCGCACCAATTGCCCTGTTTCAATATCCCACAACGCCGTCTCGTAGACTCGCCCCGTGGCAATCAGACGTCCGCCGGGATGAATCGCAATGGCGGCAAGGTCTTCGGCACTCTCTTCCACGATCGCGCGTGCCTCTGCATCCTGCGGTGCCGATTGCGCTTGTGCTGCCTGTTGCTTTTCCATCGCCTTGCGCGCGCCGGCCGGCAGTTGTTTGAGGAACTCCGGATCAATCGTTTGCGACTGATTACCCATGAATGAAGGCTTGGCGCTCGGCGGCAGAATTATCTGGCGGGTACGCTGCCCGGTGGACGGATCGAAAACCGAAACAACATTCTTGACCGCCACCGCCAGCACCTTGCCATCGCTGCTGAATTTCGCCAGCGAGTATACGAAGCCGCCACCGAGCGGTGGCAGCAATTCGCGTAGTTTTTCGCCGCTCTTGAGATCCCAGAGTGCAGCGGAACCATCCATGCACCCCACAGCTAACAAAGAACTTGAACCGCCGGCGCTGACCGATGAAGCAGCAACGCCGTTAGGGCAGTCGAAACTGCGACGCAGTTGCGCAGTGCCCAAGTCCCAGACATTGACGCCACTGGTCGTGGCGGTAACCACAGCCCGACCATCAAAGGCCGTGGTCAGGTCGAGAATGCCCGCTGCACCGCCGCTGAGCGCGGTCTCGCTGCCGGTCGAGAGGTTGCGGATCGTCGGCGCGCCGCCTTGCAGGCGTCCAAACACGATACTGTTGCCGTCGGCCGAGAAATTCACAGCAGTGGCGTCCAAGCTTGTTAGCAAACGGCCGCTGGAGGTTTCCCATATCTTGGCGGGACCGAACGAGGTGGCGTGGGCGATTTTCCTGCCGTCAGGACTGAACAACAGCGATGTTGTCATGCCCGATTTGGCATTCGCGCCGGTTGGAATTTTCAGCAACTCTTTGGCGGATGCCAAATCGTATAGCGACAAGGAGCGATCGCGATTTTCGAACAGTAGCAGGCGGCCATCAGGACTTAGGCTGGTGGAATTGAAATCATCACCGCCATCGCCCGCGAACGGCAGCTTGCCGCGCAGTTTGCGTGTCGCGACATCCCAAACCTGCAGTTCCAACGTTGCCTCCGGCATTTTTCGCGAAAACATTGAAGGCTGCGTATATCCGACCTTGCGTGTTATCAGTGTCTTGCCATCGCCGCTCAGCGCGACCGGCGACTGACTGTCCAGATCGCCTTCCAGAGGCACGGTCCAGATTATCTGACCCGTGGACAAATCGATCAGACTGGGGGCGCGATTCGTGGCCGCACGATTGCTGCCGATACCGACACGGCCATCGGTGCTAACAAGGCTGGACATCGACATTCCGGTAAGCGAACGCAGCTTCTGTCCGGTGGCGGCATCGAAAACGGTCGTATCCAGCAAATCGCTGACAATCAGTAGCGCGCCATCGGCGCTGAATTGCACACTGCGCGGCCCCATCATGCCAAAGCCTGTTAGCGTCCGCACCTCGCGGCCGCTCGCCACGTCCCAGAGTTTTGCGGTTTCGTCCTGGCTACCGGAAAGAATCAGGCGCCCGTCGCGACTCATGGCCAACGCAGTGACACCAAATGCATGGCCGGTCTGAAACACCACCTGCACGCCATCCGTGCTGACCGCCTGGACGGCGATCGGCGCCTTGCCCATGCGCTCGTTCATCATCCGTTCCAGCGCGGAGTAGTCGGGAGTTTCCACAGGTGCGTCGCGCGGCGGCTTGGGGGCGCCTGACGCAAGCGCCGTCAGGCATAGGCCGATCAGCGCCGCCAGCGCGCACCTTCTAAATGGTTGTCGCGAAAGCATTTTCATGGTCGCCATATTCTACGGAACCATTGTTAGATTCCACCTTTTAGGGTTGGCAGGAAACGTTTTGCCCCACACTCGCTCCGAACGAGGCAAACGGACCGTTCATTTGCGCCGAGAATGAACCAAATCCCGGGACTTGGCAGGTGAGCGTAATAGTCATGGTGCTCGATTGGCCCGGCGGAATGGCCCCCGTGACCGGCAAAAACACCTGTGCCAGCGCGAGTCTCGGCGACTTTGTCACACGCACTCCATATCCTGGCGGCGTCCAGGTCGTCGTGCCAGTGTTAAGTGCCCTGACGATCACGATGCCAGGCAAACCCACCTTGAAGGGTCCCGGCGCAGCAATGATCGTCAACGTCGTGGCGTCAAAAGGACTGGTCGGCGAACTCGCGACGGTTATCTGCTGCGTGGGGGATGCCGCGAGCACCTGTCCGAGCGGGTTTTTCAGGACAACTGCGAGGCCGTAACTTCCCGGTTGCGCGGGAGCCTGAATATTGAAGGTCGGCGCGACGATCTGACCTGGATCGACGGGTGCCACTCCGCTACCTAAGGTAAAGCTCTGCGTACCGAATACGGGCGCTCCGGCTTGCGACGGCGCCACCGAAAGTCTGTGCCCACCAACCCACGACAGGCCGCCGCTGTTCTGAAAGCGCTCCATGACAGTGAAAGTCGAGCCAGGGGCAATAGCACCACCTGGCGCGGGTGTCTGGTCGACAAACGTCGCGGCATCGGGAATGTAGGTCGCGATCGCGGCGCGCAAATTCGGCAAGGGTCCGATATTCGGCGTCGTCCCCGCTGCTTGCGGGGTTCCTGTCATAGCTAACAACGAACGCATCGCGACCGATGACAATGGCGTGAGGCCCCGCGCCATGCGCGTGCCCTGAATGAGTGCGGCTGCACCCACGACAATGGGCGACGCACCAGACGTGCCACCGAAACTGCGTGTGTACCACTGATCGATATCCGTACCGTTAGCCCGCAAGGTGGCGTCGGCCGC
>JANLTW010000048.1:0-1723 GCA_031363155.1 Gammaproteobacteria bacterium
GGCGACAAATTCAAAGTGTTTTACCGGCCTTCACTGCCCGGCCGCATGGAGGTGTACAACATCAATCCGGCCGGCCAGCAGACCTTGATCGACGCCAGCAACATGGCCGCGGGCCAGTTGACTGAGCTCGGCCCCTATCAATTCACCAACCTGACCGGCGACGAATCGCTGCGCCTGGTGTTGTCGCCCTGTTCCAACCCGCAGTTGTTAGCTGCGACACGGGATATCGTGCGCGTCGATGCTGCGCCGTCAGCAGCCGGCGCCGGCACGGCGCAGATGGGCAATGGCGTGGAGCTGTCGAGCTGCGGTGCGCCGACCACGCGCGGGCTCAAGAAGAAAGTGCGCACCCGTGACATCCAGAAAGTTGCCGTCGATGGCAGTACCAGCTACGCGCTGGACCCGGTATCGCAACAGGAACAGGCATCGGGGCAGGTGGACGCGCGCGAAGTAACCATTGTTTTTCATCACCGTTAGCCCGGGTCGCCTTGGACAATCGGCCGATGCGGCGGTGCGCACTAGCATTTGTCGATACTGTCCTTGTGGCATTGCTGTTAGGCGCCGAAGCGAGCGCGGCAAATAAAGAGGGTGAACTTGCGGCATGGGATGCGAAATGGACTCAGATTCAGTCGGGCGCGGACCGCAGCGATTGGATCGATCATTTTCGCGTCTGCGCCATCAAGTTTCGTTATCGCAATTACGATCAGCTGTTCCGCTGCCTGACGCTTTTCGAAGCCAAGATCGCCAAAGATGGCATCAAAGTGAAACACGGCAATGTGGGCATGCTGCGCCGGGCCGCGCCGGTGCTAACAGGTTGGCTGCGCGCCGCGGCTTACACGGAACTGGGCGAGCCGGAACAGGCGCTGAAATGGGCGGAAGCCGCCTGGGACGCTTTGCCGGAGGACTATCGACAAACCAAACAGTCCTGGCTCGGCGGCCAGGTGCAGGACGAATTCTCAGGCATCGCCTTGGCCATCGGCGGCTACAGCATGCGCGATGACGAGGCGACGTTCTTTGGCAAAGACAATCCGGCCGGGCTCGACTTGCGTGGCGAGACCATTGCGATGGGCCTCGCGACACGGCGCGCTCTGTTATATGCGCGGGCCGGCAACAAGGACCTGGCGAAAATCGCGCTGGCCAACCTGCAGAAATGGGAAAGCATTAGGCTCAAGGATTCCTTTATTGGAATCTTTCCGACGGCTGCGCCGTTCAAGACTCAGGCACTGCTGCTCTCTCTCGGTCCCTTGTACGCGTTAGGTGAATATGCGCAAGTCGTCAGGATCTATGACGACGCCGCGGCGGAAACCGCCCGCAAAAAACACCGCCAGCAATTGCGCACGGCGCTGACCTGGATCGTGTTCCTGCCGCAGGGGATCTTCTACGCACTGGATAAGCAGGTCACCAAGGCCTTTACCGCCGCCGACGCGCGCCTGTTCGCGGTGGCCATTGAAGACACCTCCAATGCGCTGGTCTATGCACAGAGTCTTGCGCGCACTAACAAAACTGACGAATCGCGCACGATGCTCGATTCGCTGCTCGCATTGCCGGAAATTCGCGCGATGGGCAGTCTTTATTGGGCCACTCTTTATCAGCGCGGCCTGATTGCGCTGCAGGATGGCAAGCGCGACGAGGCGATCCGGTACCTGACGCTGTCGATCGCAGCCATCGAAAGCGTGCGCAGTACCATTTCTTTCGAGGCCGCCAAAATTGGTTTTGCCGGCGACAA
>JANLTW010000071.1:0-14668 GCA_031363155.1 Gammaproteobacteria bacterium
CCCGGGCAGTATGCGCAGGCTGCCCGACATCCCGAAGTGCCAGATCACGGTGCTGTCATCATCCAGACCTAACAAAAGATATTTGGCGCGGCGGCCGGCGGAGACGATGGTGCGCCCGGTCAGCAGCGCCGCGAAATCCGGCGCGACCCGCCAGCGCAGCCGCGGCTCGTGGATGGCGCAGGCGAGAATACGCTGCCCGACGACATGCGGTTCCAGGCCGCGGCGCGTGGTCTCAACTTCCGGGAGCTCAGGCATGGCCTGAGTCTAAATCGCGCGCGCCATCTTTGTTAGCGCGCGGTGGCGCGCGAAAACTATTTGATCTTGGTTTCTTTGTAGGAAACGTGCTTGCGCACCACCGGGTCGTACTTCCTGGTTTCCATCTTTTCAGGATGCAGGCGCTTGTTTTTCATCGCCACGTAGAAGTGACCGGTACCGGCGGTCGACAGCAATTTTACTTTTTCGCGCATGACGGCTGCCTCAGATCAGATCTTCATGCCCTGGGAGCGAAGTTTGGCAACGACTGCTTCGATGCCATTCTTCTCGACCGTGCGCAGCGCCGAAGTCGCCAGCCGCAGGGACACCCAGCGCTTTTCGCCTTCCAGCCAGAAACGCTGCGTATGCAGGTTCGGCAGAAAGCGGCGCCGACGCTTGTTGTTGGCGTGGGAGACTGTATTGCCAACGGTGGGCTTCTTGCCCGTAACTTCGCACACGCGGGACATGAAAGTTCTCTTTTTAAATCAATAAGTTAGTGGCGCTATGGAAGCCCTGAGGCCGCCAAAGGGCCCGCCTTTATACCGGAACTTGGCCTCGACAGCAACCGCCGCCGCCGGCGGCGCCGACCGGGTCCGTTATGGTGCTTTTTCCACTAGGCTAGGGCGCGAGTTTCCCAGTTGCAAATTACGGGGTCGTCCATGTCTGGTTTTCTGCCAAGCGCTGTTGCCGTGATCTTGTTCGCGACTGCGATCGCGCCCGTGCACGCTGCCGCGCCCAAGGGGGCCGACGCCGCCCTGCAGAACATCTACCGCAGCGAATGGGACTGGCGTCAGGAGCAGTTCGCCGACAACGAGGACAGCCAGCGGGGCGTGCAGGATCACCTGCCGAAAGTGGATGCAGCGACACAGGACCTGCGCCTGCGCTACTGGGAAGTGGTCGCCAGGAAACTGGATCGCATCGACCGCAAACAACTCTCGGCGGAAGAGCAGATCAACTACGACGTTTATCGCCCGCAAATCGCTGCGCTGATCACGTCGCAACGGTTTCGCGACTTCGAGATGCCGGCCAACGCGGATACGACCTTCTGGACCGATCTGGGCTACACGGCGCGCAAGCCGTTCCGCACCCTCGCGGATTACCAGAACTGGCTCAGGCAGATGCGCGACATTCCGCGCTACTTCAACGAACAGCTGCTCCAGATGCGCGCCGGCCTCAGGCGTGGCTTCACGCCGCCGCAGCTGACGCTGCTGGGTCGCGATGCGTCGCTCACCGCGATCATCGATACGACCCCCGAAGCTAACAGTTTCTATACGCCATTCCGCGAGATGAATGGCATTGCGCCCGATGCGCAGGCGCGCCTGCGGGCCGAGGCCAGCGTCGTCATCCGCGATGTCGTGCAACCCGCGTTCCGGGTGTTGCTGGATTTCTGGCGCAATGAATATGTGCCGGGTGCCCGCCGGACCCTCGCCGCGGAAGACATGCCGGATGGCAAGGCGTTCTATCGCGCCAAGATCCGCGAGTTCACGACGCTCGATCTCGAGCCCGCGGCGATCCACGCGATCGGCGAGTCCGAGGTCGCGCGCCTGCATGCCGAGATGTCAGGCGTTATGAAGGAGACAGGCTTCTCCGGCGACTTTCCGGCGTTCCTGAAATTCCTGCGCACCGATCCGCAGTTTTATGCGAAGACGCCCGAAGAACTGCTGATGCGCGCCGCGTGGATCGCCAAGAAGTTCGATGCGAGGAGTTCGCAGTATTTCGGCTACCTGCCGCGCATGCGCTTTGCGATCAAACCGGTGCCGGACGATCTCGCGCCGTTCTACACCGCCGGTCGCGGCGGCCCGGGCGTCTATCTCGTCAACACCTACAAACTGCCGTCGCGCCCGCTCTACAGTCTTCCTGCGCTGACGATGCATGAGTCCGCGCCGGGTCATGCATTCCAGATGCCGATTGCGATGGAGCACAAGAACCAGCCGGAATTCCGCCAGAAAACGTACATCTCGGCATTCGGCGAAGGCTGGGCGCTGTACTGCGAAAAGCTCGGGCTGGAAATGGGGATTTACGAAACGCCCTACGAACGCTTCGGCATGCTGAGCTATCAGATGTGGCGCGCCGCGAGGCTGGTCGTCGACACCGGCGTGCATTCGCTGGGCTGGACGCGCGATCGCGCGATCCAGTATCTGAAGGAATACACCGCGCTGCCCGAGCATGAGATCGACACCGAAGTCGATCGCTATATCGCCTGGCCCGGGCAGGCGCTGTCCTACTATCTCGGCGAAATGGCCATCGTAAAGGCGCGCGCCAAGGCCGAGTCCGCGTTAGCTGCGAATTTCAACATCCGCGCTTTTCACGATACCGTGCTGGAACTGGGGTCGGTGCCATTGCCGGTGCTCGAGGCGCGCATCGATCGGTTCATAGCGCAAGGCGGCGTCGGACCTTATCCCGACCTGGACTAGAAGCGGTACTACATCAGCCCTTTTTCAGCGAGCGAGACTGCATCGGCCCCGGCAATGACCAGATGATCGAGCAAGCGGATGTCCACCAGCGCCAGCGCCTCCTTGAGACGCCGCGTGATCATTTCGTCCGCCTGGCTGGGCTCGGCGACGCCGGAAGGGTGGTTGTGCGCCAGGATGACGGCAGCAGCGTTGTGCGCGAGCGCCTGGCGCAACACTTCGCGCGGGTGCACGGTGGCACCGTCGATGGTGCCGCGGAACAGCTCCTCGAAACGGATCAGGCGATGGCGGTTGTCGAGATAGAGGCAACAGAACACCTCGTAGGGCCGGTCTCGGAGCTGGGCGATCAGGAAGGCTCTTGTATCACCCGGTGAGCTCAGGACGGAACCTGCCTCCAGGCCCTGGCGAAAGTGGCGCCGCGCCAATTCCAGGGAGGCTTGCAGGCTGGCATAGCGCGCCGGGCCCAGTCCGGTCCTATTCCGCCCGACCGCAGCCGGAGCCCCCAACAGCCCCCGCAACGAACCATGCCGCGCCAGCAGATCCTGGGCGAGTTCCACGACATTGCGCCCCGGAATGCCGGTACCGAAGAGCACCGCCAGCAGCTCGGCATCGGACAGCGCGCCGGCCCCGCTCATCAGCAGCTTCTCGCGCGGTTGGTCGCCGCGCGGCCAATGCTTGAGGCCGAGGGCTGCGTCGGGTGGTGCTATAGCCATCGCCGCATGATTGCCCGAAGGACCCGCGGCGGCCAGACCGTGAATCGGGTGCGCTTGCGCAGAATCGAAATGGCTAACACTCTATAATCGGCACGACATGGAACTGGCTGGCAAGAAAATACTGCTGGGCGTGACCGCGGGCATCGCGGCCTACAAGAGTCCCGACCTGGTGCGGCGGCTGCGCGAGCGCGGCGCCGAAGTCCAGGTTGTGATGACGGCGGGAGCGCGCGAATTTGTCACACCGCTGACGTTCCAGGCCGTGTCCGGCAGGACGGTTCGCGACGAACTTTTCGACAGCGCCGCGGAAGCGGCCATGGGCCACATCGAACTCGCGCGCTGGGCCGACCTCATCATCGTTGCGCCGGCGACGGCGGATTTTCTGGCACGCCTCGCGGGCGGCCACGCCGATGACCTGCTCGCAACACTGTGTCTCGCCACGGACAAGGTCATTGCAGTGGCGCCGGCGATGAATCGCCTGATGTGGGCTAACGCGGCGACCCAGGACAACATGCGGTTGCTGGCCGCGCGCGGCATCGCGGTGTTAGGTCCGGGCAGCGGCGACCAGGCCTGCGGTGAAACCGGCGACGGCCGGATGCTGGAGCCGCTGGAAATCGCCGAACACGCCGTCACCTTGTTAGGGGGCCGCGGCCCGCTGTCGGGCGTGCGCGTGCTGATCACGGCCGGTCCGACGCGTGAGCGGGTCGACCCGGTGCGTTTCCTCAGCAACCGCAGTTCCGGCAAGATGGGTTTCGCGGTGGCGGCGGCCGCGCGCGCCGCCGGTGCCGATGTAGTGCTGGTCGCGGGCCCGGTGACGCTGACGACGCCCGCCGGCGTGCGGCGCATCGATGTCGAGAGCGCGGCCGACATGTTAGCCGCAGTCGAATGCGAGGTTCAGGAAGCGCAGATTTTCATCGGCACCGCCGCGGTCGCCGACTATCGCCCGGCCAGGCCCGCGGGCCAGAAAATCAAGAAGAATTCTCCGGAACTGGAGATCGCCGTAGAGCGCACGGTCGATATCCTGGCTCATGTTGCGGCCCGCAAGGACAAACCGTTGGTAGTCGGATTTGCCGCCGAAACCGAACAGCTCGAACATTACGCCCGGACCAAGATGCTGAAGAAAAACCTCGACATGATTGCCGCCAACGACGTCAGCGACGACAAGGTTTTTGAGCGTGACGAGAATGCCTTGTTAGTCTTGTGGCGCAATGGTCGGCAGGACATCGGTCCCGGCTCCAAGGAAAAGGTGGCCGAAGAGCTGCTGGCACTGATCGCGCAGCATTTTCGCAAGCGAGCGGATGGGTTGCCGAATGGCTGATTCGCCCGCCGTCACGCGCACTTTGCAGCTGCGCATTCTGGATGCGCGCATCGGCCGCGACTGGCCCCTGCCGGCCTATGCGACCGGCGGCTCGGCCGGTATGGACCTGCGTGCCTGCATCGATGCGCCACTGCCGCTGCAGCCGGGCAGCGCTGAACTGGTCCCAACCGGTATCGCCATCTACGTGGCGGATCCGGGCCTTGCCGCCGTGATCCTGCCGCGCAGTGGTCTCGGCCATAAGCACGGCATCGTGTTAGGCAACCTGACCGGACTGATCGATTCGGACTATCAGGGCCCGTTGATGGTGTCGTGCTGGAACCGTGGCCAGGCTGCCTATACGGTGCAGCCCGGCGAACGCATCGCGCAGCTCGTGCTGATTCCCGTGGTCCAGGTCGCGCTGGATGTTGTCACGGAATTTGCCGCGACCGGGCGCGGCAGCGGCGGATTCGGCAGTTCCGGCAGCGGTTGAGCGGCTGCGCAGCTAACGCGTGCTGGCCACCTTCGATCTGAGCGTCTTGTAACGATCGATATCGACCTGGAATTGCTCGCGCAGCGCCCGGTCCTCTGCCATGCGCTCGGCCATCTGGGCGCGTTGCACGCCGACTTCCTTAAGGGTGCGCACCAGGTCTTGCGCCAGCTCATCCGGCATGCGTCGCGCAGTCGGCGCTTCGTTATACGGGCGAAATACCTGCACGCGTTCGTGCAGTGCTAACAAGCGGCTCTGCAGCGATTCGACATAGGCTTCGATGGCCCTGCGTGCGTCCGCCATTTGTTGCAGGCGCTGGTCGCGCAGTTGCTCGATGTCGCGGACCGAGGTGTAAGTAGTCATCAGAAAAGAGTCGCGCTGCTGCTCTTTTTCCCTGATCCCGCGCTGCGCGGCTTCGCGCTCCTGTTGCTCGGGCGACTTCTGCGCCGGACGGATGCCGACCGTGACGCCCTGATTGTTCAGTACCGCCGTTTCACCACGACTGTATTCGGGTGGGATGCGATCACCATAGTGGACCACGCCCTTGTCATCGGTCCAGCGGTAAACTTTTTTCTGGTCACCAGTGCGTTGCTGCGCGATAGCTGCATTGGCTAACAGCACAGCCAGCATGGAAGTCAGAACGGTCGCGCGACGCGCCAAACTGGCCTCCGGCAAGCTGTGTTTTGCGTGATTCATGGTCGGCGGGCCCTACTCGATACCGTATCGTTCCCGATATTCCTTAAGTCGTGCAATCTCGGTTGAAGAAATGCGAAGCGCGTCACCCGCAGGTCCACCACCGAATTCGATCAGGTCGGCGAGTGTGACAATACTCACACACTTTACGCCGAATTCGGCCTCGACTTCCTGCGCCGCGGATTGAGTTCCCCGACCGCGTTCCTGGCGGTCCAGGGCCAGCAGCACCGCGACCGGTTTGGCCCCGGCGCGCCGTATCAGTTCGACCGATTCCCGAATTGCCGTACCTGCCGTGATCACGTCATCGACGATGGCGACACGGCCCTGCAGCGGCGCGCCAACCAGCAAGCCGCCCTCGCCGTGATCCTTGGCTTCCTTGCGATTGAAGGCCCACGGCAGACTCAGCCGATGATGCTCGGCCAATGCGCCCGCGGTCGCCGCGACCAGCGGAATGCCCTTGTAGGCGGGACCAAACAGCATGTCGACGGCGATGCCGGATCGCTGCAGCGTGGCCGCATAACATCGGCCCAGCATTGCAATCGCGTCGCCGTCGTTGAACAGGCCAGCGTTGAAAAAATACGGACTGTCGCGGTCCGACTTCAGCTTGAAATTGCCAAAGCGCAGCGCCTGGCGCGCAACCGCAAGATCCAGAAAGCTGCGTTGATAGTCTTGCATCGCCGTTATCATAACGCTGATGCGAGTCATTACTCTGAACGCCAATGGCATTCGATCAGCCGCGAGCAAAGGCGCGTTCCGCTGGTTGGCCAAGCAGAACGCGGACGTGGTGTGTCTGCAGGAAACCAAGGCGCACGTCGATCAGCTTGACGGCCATGGTGCTGAAATCCCGGGCTATCACCGCTACCTCTACGACGCTGAGCGCAAAGGCTATTCGGGCACCGCCGTGTTTGCCAGGCGTAAGCCGGACAAGGTGATTCGCGGCTTTGGCGTGCCCGAGTTCGACAGCGAGGGCCGTTATCTCGAGGCGCAATTTGGCGCTCTGTCGATCGTGTCGCTGTACCTGCCATCGGGTTCGTCGGGTCCGGAGCGCCAGGCCTCCAAATTCCGGTTTCTCGACGTGTTTGTGCCGCACTTGCGCAAGCTGAGCCGGCGCAAGCGTCATTACATCCTGTGCGGCGACTGGAATATCGCGCACCGGGCCATCGATCTGCGCAACTGGAAATCAAACCAGAAAAATTCCGGCTTCCTGCCGGAGGAACGCGCCTGGATGGACCAGTTGTTAGGCAAGGAGGGCTGGGTGGATGCGTTCCGCGAGGTCTGCACCGAACCCGATCAGTACACCTGGTGGTCAAATCGCGGCCAGGCCTGGGCGAAGAACGTCGGTTGGCGCATTGATTACCAGATTGTGAGCGGCGGCCTGCGCGGCCAGGCCAAAACCGTGCATATTTACAAGGATGAGCGCTTCTCGGACCACGCACCCTTGATCATGGACTACCGCCTGTGAAACTCAGCTGGTGGCTGGCGCTGCGTGTCTATGGGCAGCCACGCATGGTGTCGATGCTGTTGTTAGGATTTTCGGCGGGCCTGCCCTTTTACCTGATCTACCAGACACTGTCCGCATGGCTGCGGACCGCCGGTATCCAGCGATCGACCATCGGCATGCTGGCCTGGGTCGGCCTGGCGTACAGCCTGAAATTCCTGTGGGCGCCGGTAGTGGACCGGTTGCCAATACCGATCCTGACACGCCTCTTTGGCCGCCGGCGCAGCTGGATGCTGGTCGCACAATTCGGGCTCGTCGCGGGCCTGGCGTACATGTCAACCAACGATCCGGCGCGCGCCGTGCTGCCAATGGCGCTGTGCGCATTGTTCATCGCGTTCTGCGCCGCGACCCAGGACATCGCAATCGACGCCTGGCGCATCGAGTCCGCGCCGGTGGATGACCAGGGCGCGATGGCCGCGGCCTATCAGCTCGGTTATCGCGCGGCCTTGATCGTCGGCGGAGCCGGCGCGCTGGCACTCGCTGACGACTACGGCTGGCAGTTCAGCTACCTGACGATGGCCGCGCTGGTCGGCGTTGGCGTGCTGACAACCGTCATGTCCGCCGAGCCCGTGATTTCCCGCCAGGCGCTGTCCTTTGATCATGAGCAGCGCGTGGTCGACTGGCTGCAGCATCGGCCGCACTGGCCGCACTGGCTGCGTACCGCCGGCAGCTGGTTTGTTGGCGCGGTGGTCTGTCCATTTACGGAATTTTTTGCGCGCTACGGCCTGCCGCTGGCGCTGCTGATCCTGTTCTTCATGAGTGGTTATCGTCTCACCGATTTTGCGATGGGCAGCATGACCAACTCGTTTTACATCGATAAGGGATTTTCGCTGAAGGAAATCGCCGCGGTGGTCAAGTTCTATGGTTTGTTAGCATCGCTGGTTGGCGTGGTGATCGCCGGAGTCGTGATTGCGAAAATCGGCCTGCTGCGATCGCTGGTGGTCGGCAGTCTCATGGTCATGGTGTCGAACGGCTTGTTCTCGGTGCTGGCCGGAATCGACAAACCGAGCCTGCTGCAACTCGGGATGGTCAACGGTTTCGACAACCTGGCGCTGGCGCTGCATGGCACGGCCCTGATCGCCTTTCTCTCCAGCCTGACCAGCGCCCGCTACACCGCGACCCAGTACGCGCTGTTCTCGTCTTTTTATGCGCTGTTCGGCAAGATTCTTGAAGGATTCTCCGGTTTCGTGGTTGATGGGATCGGCTACCAGCTGTTTTTCGTCTACACCGCGAGCCTGAGTATTCCGGCGCTGATCATGCTGTTGTTCCTGGTGCGCCGCGGCGTGGTCCCCGCGCCCAGGCCTTAGCGCCCGCTGCCGTGGCTGAGATCGACACCACAAGAATTCTGTGCTCGCTGGCGGAGCTTGGTCAGCAGGGTTGCCGCGGTTTCACGGTGGGCGAGGGCGACTGGCCGCTCAAGGGCCTGGTGCTGCGGCTGCAAAATGGCGAGTTGCGCGCCTATCTGAACTGGTGTCCGCACCAGGGCCACCCGCTCAATCTGCAGCCGCACAAATTCCTGACCAAAGATGGTGCGCTGCTGATGTGCCATTCGCATGGCGCAGTCTTCGAGCGGGATAAAGGCAAGTGCCTGTGGGGGCCCTGCGCCGGCAAGCACCTGCTCGCGGTGCCGATCGAGCTAACAGATGGTTACGTGCTTCTGTCCCAGGAAGCTAACATCTCGGCATTGGCGGCGTCGATCGAGCGATCCTGATCGCCGGTGTCGTCATCGAGCGGATCCATGTCCACCGAGCCGCTCCAGTCTTCCGGCGGCTCGGCCGATTCCACTTCGCGAGCGCTGGCCTGATCGATCCAGTCGTCGAGCTCCATCTCTTCGACGGTGCCGTCAAAGTACTGCATTTCCACGCAGCGGGTTTCTTCATCGAGCGCGACCACTTCAAAGATTGCGCCACCGCGGATGCGGTACCAGTCGCCAACCTTCGGGTAGGGAGTGGTCATAAATGCCATACTGCGCCTGTCGGCGATGGCTGGCAATCGGTGTTCATCCTTATTGCAAGGCAGCATGATGTTTGAGCAAGTGATTAAGTTTTTCGTGGTTTTTTTCGTCGTCGTCGAGCCGTTTTCACTGGCACCGATATTCGCCGGCCTCACCGAAGGCGCCAGTGACGCCTACAAGCGCAAGATGTCGCTGAAGGCCGCGCTGGTCGCCGCCGGCATCCTACTGCTGTTCGCGCTGACCGGCGCCGCCTTCCTGCGCATCATGGGCATCAGCATCGACGCGTTCCGGATTTTCGGCGGTCTGCTGCTGTTCCTGATGGCGCTCGAAATGGTGTTTGCGCGCGAGTCCGGCACACGAACCTCGTCCGATGAACAGGCCGAGAGCAAGCGCCGTGCCGACATAGCGGTGTTCCCGCTGGCTTTTCCGCTGCTGGCGGGTCCCGGTGCGCTGACCACCATCCTGCTGTGGTTTGGCCCGGTGCTGGTGACCGAGCAACCGGTGTTGTTTTCCGGATTGATCGCCGCGGCATTCGCGGTACTGGTGTTTTCGCTGCTGCTGATGCGGCTCGCCGGTCCCATCATGCGGGTCATGGGCGTTACCGGCGCCAACGTCACCAATCGCCTGTTAGGTGTGGTGTTAGGCGCGCTGGCGGTGCAGTTCGTGCTGGACGGCGTGCGCGCCGCGTTCAGTCTGTCCGGATAAATTCAAAATCCCAGACACCGTGGCCCAGCCGCTGGCCGCGCTGTTCGAACTTGGTCCGCTCGCGCCAGCCGGGTCTGGCGATTGCGCCGGCGCCGGCAGCGGAATTTTTCAGCAATGGGCAGGCGTTCAGCACCTCCTGCATGTGCAGGGCGTATTCCTCCCAGTCGGTCGCGAGCCGCAGCGCGCCGCCGGGCCGCAGACGACCGGCGGCTAACAACGCAAACCCCGGCTGGATCAGACGGCGCTTGTGATGGCGTTTCTTCGGCCACGGATCCGGGAACTGGATCAGCATTTCATCGACCGAGTCCGCGGGTATGGCCTGCGTCAGTACTGCAACGGCGTCATGGCCGATAATGCGCAGGTTCGAAAGGTCCGCGGCTTCCGTAGCTAACATCAAATGACCGATGCCGGGCCGGTGCACTTCAATGCCCAGGTAATTGCGAGCCGGGTTCGCAGCAGCCAGGCGCGCCAGCGTGGCGCCATTGCCAAAGCCAATTTCGATCGTGAGCGGCGCAATGCACCCAAATATGTGGGATAAATCGAGCGGCAGCGTGGCGGGCGGCCATTCAATGCCGAAACGCGGCCAGAGCTCGGCCAGCGCGCGTTCCTGGCCAGCTGTCATGCGCCCGGCGCGCACAACAAAGCTGCGGATGCCGCGGCGGGGTGGGTCCTCGGTCAAGGTTTGCGTGATCAGAGCTGGCGCGCGGGCGTGCCGGCAGACGTCTTGACACTGGACTTTTGTGATTTGGTGGGCGCAGAAGCTGCGTCGGCTGGAATTACAAACACGCTGAAAAAACTGGAGTCGCCCAGGTCAAGGTGCACAAGGGCACGAATACGTGCGGGCGTTGTGCCGTTGCGTCGCACGCTGAGCAGCCGGTTATAGACACCGGCTGCACTGGCCTTCTGGAATGTCATCGGAGCCCCGCCGTACAGAATGCTGACGCTGCGGTCCGGGACCAGTTGCACGCTGAGTTTGCCAGCAAGGCGCGGCACGATTGATAGTTTCAGGCTGGGGTCGGCCGAGGCAGCACCGGGTGCAAGATGCTGGTAGTAGACATCTACCGGCGCGCCAATCTTCTCACCGCTACTAAGCGCCAGTGTCATCCCGGACACCGCGGCTGGTTTACCGGTCTTCTGCGTTGCGGCAATAGCCGGAGCTACCGTCAGGCTCAGCGCCAAAACGACTGGCAAAAACAGATTCGGCATGGCGCGGCTCCTGATCATTGCACGGTCACGGTGATGGTCGTGTTAGCTGGGGTGGGCGTGGCGCCAGCGCAACCCGCATTATTGCACTCATAGACTTCCAGGACATACGTGCCCCCGCTCAGCGTCGCGTTGAAATCCTCGTTGCCACCTGATTCACCACACACCTGCGGTGGCGTCGGTGTCGGCGTGCAGCTCAGCGAAACAACCTGCAAGCCGCTTTTGAATACCAGGACGTCCGGATCCTGGCCAGCCACAGCGGCGTTAGCAATGATTCGCACCGTCCGCGGACCTGCAACAGTCATTTTCAAGAAGTGCCGATTACCCAGTTTATTTTCGGTACCGAATTCAGTTGTACTGGGCACGATGAGCGGACCGCCGCCCTGTACGATGCTGGCATAGACCGGCAGAGTACTCGGGACCCCCGCGTTGTTAGTTTCGGTGCTGCCGAAGTCATCAATGGTGCCAGCCACAATGGACTGCGACCCGACAACACTGTCAATCTGGCTCACCAGGCCCGGATTCGCCTGTTTCAATGCGGTGATGAACGTAAAAACAGTTGTCATCGCACTCGAATCGCGCAGCGGGCCAGTCAGGATCGCCCACAACGGCGCCAAGCCGACTGACGCCACGTCGTCGTTAGCCGGATCATACAAATCCCAGAGAATCGTCCAGACGCTGCTTTCGCTGTACCAGCCAGGATTTCTGAACACCGTCTCAATGTCGAATCCCCCAGACTGCGACTGCTGCGGACCGAAAGTATCAATCATGAGCGTGTCGTCATTGACTACTCCGGCGAACCAGTAGCCGAAACCCTCTCCCCATGCCAGACGCGGATCCAGCCGATCGCCCAATGTATGCGGACCGCCGATACTGTCGGATCGGCCGAATCGCCACTCTATAAAGTGTCCGAACTCGTGCGCAATAACCTGTGCGTCGTATTCATCGGTGTCGACGTTAGCCTCGCCAGCCAGCACAATTTTTGGCCCGGCGCTGGTAACCGTGAAGAAAGTCTGGTTCCCGACATTCTCAGGCGCCCAGTCCACGATCAGGTTTGGCAAGTTGATGCTCGGATTCAACACGACGAGTTTGGTGATGGCGCGATAAACAGTATCGAGAATCGCGAATGGCGCCGCATCTCTCGGGTTGTTGTATGCCCCCGCAACCGTATCCCAGCCTGACTGAATAGCTACGTTCTGCGTCGATCCCGCCCCAGAGTTAAAATCCGCGCCGCGTGCAGTCTGCTGCGTGCTGCTGACGGTTGCGTCTCCCTGGACCCGGATATTCCAGTTTGGCAGCGCAGCAGTTTTAATCAGCTCGGCGCGCGCTCGTACGAATGCAGTCGTGTTAGGTGTCGCGATCAGGGAATAAAAACCGTCGCTGTCCGTGGTACCCGACGAAATAATACTGTTAGTGCCGGCACTGACGATTTCGACCGTTATGCCGCGCGCCGGTTGCTGCGTCGTCCCTGCAAAATTCAAACCGTTCGCGGTCCTGAACGTCGGGATTCGCGCGAATGTGATCCGACCGTTGACAGGGGATTGGCCCGCAGCCAATGGCCGCACCGTGACGTTTGCGGAATCGGGCGCGCTGGTAGCGCCAAGATTGTCGGTCACCACCAGCCGGAATGTCAGCACTGTGTCCGCGAGTACGCTGGGCGCGGTGAAGCTAACATCGGCGCCGCTTGGCGTCGTTGGCGTTAACGTGACCGCAGGGCCTGCGGTCTGTGACCAGGCATAACCCGCGATAGTACCGTCGCTGTCACTGCTGGCCGAACCAATCAGCGTAACCACCGAGCCCATGTTGACGATCCGATCGCTGCCGGCATTGGCGGTCGGCGGGCTGTTAGCTACGACGCTGACGCTGGTGGAAGTCGATGATGATCCTCCAGCACCGGTACACGCCAAATTGAAAGTCGTGGTCGCGTTGACCGGCCCTGTTGATGCCGAACCGCTGGGGCCCCGCGGACCGCTCCAACCGCCACTGGCCGTGCAGCTCGTCGCGTTGGAAGTTGTCCAGGTCAGCGTGGAACTGCCTCCAGCCGGCACCGTTGGCGGAAATGCACTCAATGTAATCTGGGGCAAGGGTGGCGTGACGACCACGGCGGCGGTCGCTGACCCCGAGCCACCCGCACCGGTACATGTCAACGTGAAACTGGCGTTGGCGTTCAGTGCAGCCGAACCTTCGCTGCCGCTGGTCGGCTTGTTTCCGGTCCAGCCGCCGCTAGCGGTACAGCTCGTGGCGTTCGTCGATGACCATGTCAGGATGGTCGATGATCCGGTGACTACTGAAGCGGGATTGGCAGTGAGGGCTACGGTGGGCGTGGGTGGCGCGGTCACCGTCACCGACGCGTTAGCGGCACCCGAACCACCGGTGCCGGAGCATGTCAAAGTAAAAGTTGCGTTAGCGGCCAGGGCCGCAGTGGTTTCTGTGCCGCTCGTCGCCCTGGCGCCGGTCCAGCCGCCCGAGGCCGTGCACGATGTGGCGTTGGTGCTCGACCAGGCGAGCGCCGTTGTCGTGCCCGAGGTGACGCTGGCCGGATTGGCGGACAGGGTGACGGTCGGTGCGGGCACCGGTGCGGGTGCGGAACCGCCGCCACCGCCGCAGGCAGCCAGGGCGACCGAAAAAAGGGCCGGTATTGCATAGCGTGCAAAGCTGGGTAGGCGCATGGTGCTGATAATCGATCCGATTACGACATTAATCAATGGCGTAATTCTCAAACCTGTGACCAGGGCGGGAGCCTGTTCAGGCTTGCGGGCGCCAGCGCGGGTTGCGTTTACAAGCCCCGGCCAATTGGACACAATAGCTGTCCGCAAACAACGACAAGCCAGTGCTAACAACTGCGGTACCTGATTGTTAGCTGGACGCGCGGGTGTAGTTCAATGGTAGAACTGTAGCTTCCCAAGCTACTAACGTGGGTTCGATTCCCATCACCCGCTCCATTGCCAACATCAATGCTGTCAACCGACCCACCGGCATTGTGTTCAATCAGTCTTCGAGCTGGCAGTGAGCACCAGCATGAAATTCCCACTGGTCGGACTGTTACTACTGGGACTCGCGGCCTGCGGCGGTGGCAGCTCTGGCGGATCGGGTGGCACGATAACTGCGCCCACCCCGCGCTGCCGGCCGGCCTGACGCTGAACGCAACGACCGGCCAGATCTCCGGCACGCCGGGCGCCGCGACGCCATCTGCGACCTACACCATCACGGCGCAGAACGCCGGCGGTGCGACTTCCTTCGGTCTGATGCTGACGGTCAACCCTGCGACGACAGCCGCACTCGAGCCCGGCGCGGCCACGACAATCGGTACTGGCCAGAGCATCAACCTGTTCTTCGTGCAGCGCGTCGGTGGTGCGCCGTATCCGAGCTATGTCGACGCGACGCAGGTCTCCTGGTCGTCATCGCACCCGGGCCGCGCGGTCGTCAATGCTAACGGCGTCGTGACGGGCCTGGCCGAA